>PWHR01000067.1 GCA_003554965.1 Thermoplasmata archaeon
GCATATGTCTGGGGCGCTCCGAGCGAATGGGTAGAGTTTCAACCGGAAGACTGGGTGCGCATCGTGTTCTGGGGTGAACGTGTATGAGTACGGCATTTTTGCGCCGCCGCATGCGAACCCTGGGCAGACGTTTGAACTTGGTGCTATGGATGCTGGAGGATGCGGATCTGGTTGATTCAGAGCGCATCGAAGAGGCTCTGTCGGAGCGACCACAGGAAGTCATAGAGAATGTCCAGCGACGGTCGCGCGAAGGGGATGGCGAATAATGGAAACCATTATTCGCGATATGCGTGCGGTAAGGCGGATCAAAATGCAATGGGAAGCTGCGCAGACAACATCACAGCGATGGTCTGCGGAACAGAATGCAGAGCGAATAAGGCGGCGAATCCCGGAGCCTTATCGATCGCTGGTGGGGCCGGATCGCACAATAAGCGAGGTTGAAGAGGCAATTGCAGATCTGGCGAATACCGATGAGGAGCAGGAGCGCAACCGTGATCCTCGGCGGGATATATCGGCTACGGAGGAGCCTCATATGGAGGATTTTGATCCGGGAGAGTACACTGTGCGCGACTTCGAGCTGGCGGATTATGCTGGGATCGCGGGTTTTGTGTTGCTGCTGATCCTGATGTTTCGGAGATAGAAGGAGGGGAACATGCTGGATAGGTTGCGGAGTAGGCTGCAGCAATCGGTGCTGGGCATCGATGTAGAAGAGTACCTGCGAAGGGATTATGTTGTAATTGCGATAGCTGCAGCAGTGCTGCTCCTGGTGCTGCGGCGGTAAGGAGGGAGGCTGCTATGCTTAGAGATATGACGCGATGGGTAAAAGATTTTTTGGGCATCGAGCAGGATATAGTTGCTATGGCTATGATGGTTCTTACCCTGGGTGCGCTGGCGCAGGTGTTCGCTGCAATCGGGAAAATTATCAGACTAGAGGTTAAGGCATAGGCAGGAGGGTGGACTATGGGCGTGCAGGAAGTTGCAGAATTAATCGGAAGTCTCGGGTTTCCTATCGCGGTGGCAGTCTGGCTTATCTATCGGGATTCCGTGATCATGAAAAAGATGTTGGGACTGCTTGAGAGGATCGCAACGAAGCTGGAGAGGTGGGAGCAGTGAGCAGGAAAGACTGGCTAGAGTCCGTGGAACCTGAGGCGAAAATAGCTGCAGGTAGGCTCGGATTGGATCCCTATGTCGTGCTTGCGCAATGGGCGCATGAAACGGGATGGGGAGGCAGTAACCTGGCGCGGAACCACAATAACCTGGCGGGGGTCAAAAAGGTGCAGCACAGCAAGGGGGGGGCATATCGCGCCGACGGGGCCGGGCATGCTGGTTACCCTGATCGTGATGGGTTCGTGCAGGATTATATCCGGGTGCTGCGGCTGCCGTATTACGATGAGGTGCGGGGTGCAGATGCTCCCCGGCAGCAGATCGCGGCACTGGGTGATAGTCCGTACGCGGAAGATCCCGCATATGGGGAAAAGCTGGAGAGGGTATATGATAACGTGCTGAGCATGATGGAACCTGAGGAGGCAGAGGTGGAGGTGCCGGGCGGACGTCTACTTACAGAGCGAGATCGCGCAGTAGTGATCCCGGATACGCAGGGTTTGCTCCCTGTGGTCATGATAGGTGCCGGGATTCTTCTCTTGACTGGGCTGGCTCGGGACTGAAAAGAGAAAGGCCGTCGGTGCCAAGCCGACGGCCGAGTGAAAGGAGTCAAACGCACCTTGAGTATAGAACATATGTCCGGAAAGGGTCAAGCGAAACTCCCAGGGTGCGATGGTGAGCAGTTTATTACGATGTACTGTGGGCACTGTGGGTACGAGATCACTCCTGTGGTATCCTGCGGGTTTCGTACTTGCCCACATTGCCGCAGACGGATGTATCAGCGATTAAAGGCGAAATATGCTCCCCTGGTGAAGAAGATCCCTCGTAAAAATCTTGCGCTCGTGACACTGACTACCCTGGTGGCGCGTGATCAGCCTCTGGGAAAGAAGCTGGAGAAGCTGCGTTCTGACTTCGGGAGGCTAAGGCGGCGTGAGATCTGGGAGGCCGTGGTGTCCGGAGGATTCTATTCCATAGAGGTTAAATGGTCGCGTGCGGCGGAGGGATGGAATGTGCATGTGCATGCGCTGGTAGAATCGCGTCACCCTGTGCACAGGTTCGGAGCACGTTGCACCTTATGCGGCGGCACTGGTGAATCGGGCGGGCGTGCGTGCGTGCGGTGCCGTGGGTCTGGGTCAATCCGACAATGTGATCTAATTGGCGAAGGTTCCCGGATGTCTACCTGGGATCTGGATTCGATATGGCATGACATTACGGGGGACAGCAGGATTACGAATATCATGCCAGTGCGTGCAGATCGCGGCGGGGGGCAGGGGGCTGTAAGTTACCTTCTTAAATATCTGTCGAAGGATGCAGATATGGGGCCGACCAGGGGACGGGGGGAGCGAGCTGTAGAATATAATGATGCACTGGGCGGCGTGCGGGTCGTCCATGCTTTCGGCACTTGGCATGCTGCGCACAGTGATTACAGGTTCAAGCGTGATCGCACGGATCTGAGCGAGTGTCCAGAGTGTGGAGCTCTGGAATCTTGGATCTCTGAATTTGAGATGCGGCGCATGAAAAAGAATGCAATCCCTCCGAGTGCGGGCGGGGTCTCTCCCCTCCCCTACGAAGTCGGGCCAGTCCAGCTGCGTATTCCTGCGGTATAGGCCAGGGTGGAGTGTGCTTAAATACCTTCCATAGGCGGTGTTTCGGGCCGTTTATGGTTTTTTTTATGAGGTGCTGCGGGATGGATATGCTCCTGGTCTTTTTCAGAGTCTCTCTCGGGCGGTAGGGTTCTTGTTAGCATCACAACATTTTCACAGCAAAGGATTTTGGCCATAAAGAAGGAGTTGCCTCCCTATTGGCGAATAGAGGCAATAGAGGCGTAAAAGTGAAAGGGGTGCAGACGATGACGAAGGGAGCAGGGGTGTACCGGAGGCAACATGGTTACTGGTTCTGTGAAAAGCATTCGACTCCAAGTGCTCGGAGGGTGACTGAATCTGAGGTTGCTTTTTTGCGCGAGTGTGGCGACGTGCGGGTTGAGTGCATGCGGTGCGGTGTGAGGATTCTATGAAAACGCGAATACGGCATGTTGCCCAGGATGTGGCTGTTAAGTTTGAATCTGAATTGAATCGGGTGACGGATAAGATGCGGGAACAGAATTATGTCCTCTGTGAAGTGAGGCACTCGGTGGGCCGTGGTAGTGGTAGTTATTGCATTTTCTCTGCGGTGTTGGTGTTCAATGCTGACGTGGACTGACTTTATGATTGCCGGGGGCCTCCTGCTGATCTGGCAGGGGGCCTCCCTGGTGGCGAGGCTGGCCTTCTGGTTGTTGCTGATCCGGGGAGCATCCGAGGTTTTGAAGGGAGAGACGAAGGGTGAAAATAAGTGATATTGCCGAGCAGAATGAAGAGGGGAGTTGGGTTTGCCGGGTCTGTGGTAAGGATCTCGGGCCGGGGCCGCATGCAGTTGCCCTTGCTCACTGGAATAATTACCACAATGAGCAGACAAAGGCGGGTCGGGGTTTTCGAGGCACTGACTCGTCTAATCAGAATCGCGGCGGAGAGTGTGAACACTCCTGGCGTTTATTGAAACCGGGCGATGCGGAAGGACGTGGGCAGATCGCTCTGGACGCTGGGAAGAGGGAGTGGTGTAAAAAATGCGGCAAGTTACGGTAGAGGAGGCAATACAGCAGGGAATGGGGGAGGCTGAGGGGCCGGAGGTGGCTGGTGGCGTTGAGGCCGAGGAGCCTAGAGAGCCTTCGCCGCCTTGGTATCTGGCTGAGTCTCCCGACGTCCCTGTTGAAGAATATATCCACCACCCCTTGAACTGGGCTGAATCCCGTGGCCTAGCACGAGCGCTGCGTGGTGCCGAGGGGCTTGTGGGGTCATTGCGGTATGCTGTCCTTGACCTTGTTGTTGGGGTCGCAGAATTCGTGTTGAAGGAGGCAGGTGGTGGCGATGGTGAAGCATAGAGCTTATTTTGGGCAATCAGGGACGGGGAAGAGCACCCTGGCTGCGTATCATGCTGCGGAGGCGGGAGCTAATGTGTTGTTTTTCAATACGCAGGATGAAGAGGGTATCCTTCCGGGTTTCGCACGTGCCGGCAGGGGTGATCTTGTTGAATTGTTGTCTGCCGGCAGGGTGGATTATGTCCCTGCCGCAGAAGATGACCATGCGCGAATGGAGCTAGATGTGATTGTGCGTGAAATGTTTCGTAGGCGTGATCGCGTGAACATCCTTATCGTTGATGAGGCGCAGGAGTTTGCTCCGGAGGGGGGAGCTCCCGGGCCTCTGGAGAGGGTCGCACGTCGGGGAAGGCGGCACCAGGTGGAGTTGTGGGTGGTCTCTCAGCACCCCGCCGACCTATCGAAGTCGGTGCTGCGGCAGATGTCTGCGGTGTACCTGTTTGAGTTACCTTACTCGGATCGTTACCTGAAAATGCAGCACATACCCTCGGGCGATTTGCACGAATTGCTGCGGCGGGGTGGCGATTACAGTTATGCTGTCTGGGACGGCCTAGAGCTGGATGGGCCGCATAGGCTGGATCTTTGATCTTTGCTTGACGGTGTTGTTGAGGCATGTAGTAACGTGGGAGAGAGGAGGTGAAAGCAATGGATAATATATTTGAGTTGGAAATTCCTTATTCGGGCCGGCGGATGAAGCTTTATGACGTGCAGGGTATATACCGTCTAGTGCTGGGTGCAGCAGTTTTTGGCGTGGTGGCGCATTTTGGGCGGATGGTCGCTGCCGAGGTGGATAGGCGTGTAAGGTTCTTTGATCTGGGCGAATATGAGGAACCTGAGGGAGAAGAGCCAGCAGGTATCCGTGTAGTAACGTAATTTTAAAACCCTAAGGAGGGGTATTGTGAATAAGCGAATACAGCCACAAGCGACATATCGCAGTCAGTTTGACGAGAGGATTACCACGGACTGGGACGGTGTAGACTTCGTTGCAGAGACCTTCCAGAAAATTGGGGAGTACGTGGTGGTTGCGGGCGAGGCAGTGCAGGTGGGGTTCGGTGCTTCTAGTGGCCAGCACTCCGCAGAGGGACGCGTGTACCTTGATCTTCAGGATGATGCTGCCGATGAAGTTAACGGGCTTGTGCGGGTGGAGATCCATAATCCACGGGATCGCCACCGCATGACGGTTTTCGAGTCTAGGACGGAAACCCTGCGCACGTCGGCTGCCGATAGGCGGCAGCAGCTCGCATTCCCGAAGGTGGGGGACGCGGTTACCACCGATTATAAAATAGTGATCACGGTAAGGCCGGATGATGCATTCACGTACAGCGAAGATAACACAAACCTGAGTATGGACATTACCATACATGACGTGCGGGAGTGATTCCGCATGACTCTGCGCGAACCTTATGTGTTTCGATATGTAACAGATCCGGGCGAAGAAGGAGAGCTGCAGCAGGGGGTGCGTTACACTGGGAAGGTGCGGAGGGTGCGTGCCGTGTTCGCGGCGGGTCAAGCTGGCTCCCTCCGCCTTCGTCCGGTGATAGTCACAGGTAAAGGCCGTGTAAAGGATCTCCTGCATTATCCTGGGGATGTTTTTCTTGCGGGTGATGGCGTGGAGCGAGACCTTTCCGTCGATGTACCTGTGAAGGCCGGGGACTCCCTGGAAGTCTGGTAC
>PWHR01000094.1 GCA_003554965.1 Thermoplasmata archaeon
ATATAGAAGGTAATTATCTGAAAGAGGACGATGAAGTAGAGTTTGAATCGGAGCAGGGAGAAAGAGGCCCTAGAGCTGTTAACGTCAAGAAGCTCGATTAAGTAGATCTTTCTTACTTAAAAGCGGATAACAAAATTTTTTCTTTTTTTTTATTTTTTTACGGATTCAAGGTACAGAAAAAAAGTTCTACATCAAAACCCTTCACCAAACGAACTTTTCCTCTATTTAACTAAACGAAACGAATTCATCAGAAGGTTTTTCTATGTTCCTATTCTATATTTTGTAGGTTGGTATTTGATAGTGTTCTTGACCATCGTAGTAGATGATCAGACCCTAAGGATCGGAATGATTTATAGCCATTGACATAACTTTTTGATCTTATTGAGCAAAAATTTTCCGATCCAACTTTTAGCATAACTAGCTTTTTGAGCAAATAGACCATAATACTCTTCGATCACACTTTCAAACATATCTACTACAGATTCAATAAGAAGGGGTGATAATTCTCTTTTGATCAAATCTGAGAATGACCTGAAAGAGATCGTGAAATATTGGTTCAAAAAATTTAGCAGTAAATTGAGTTTCGCAAAAGGTTGGATTCAAAAATTCTATCCATTAATTATAGTGGAAGACAAGGACACTAAAAAAGCAAAGAAAAGTCGTGTCCTTGACTATAATAAATAGTTATAACCGTAACTATAGCTCAACATCTGAGAAAGTGGTTAAATATCCCTCTAATTTTAGAAAAGATGGTTGTTTTTGGACAAAGGTTGGGGTAAAAATTGGTTAAATATTCACCAACATCATCTACATCTAATCATAATTTGATAAGCATCTAATTGAGGACGTAATGCTACAGAATGGGAGGCTGTCAAAACTTTAGTGATATCATATATTTCAACAAACATGTGATCTCTACCTATAGTCAATGACCCGACTTTTTGTACTCACGAGGAATTAGATAAATTCCTCTTGGTCACAAAATGAATTTTGTTCCCACAAGGAATCAGACAAATTCCTCTTGGTCACAAAATGAATTTTGTTCCCATGGAGGGGCTTTGACTATCAGTGGAGCTCGTAACTTAGTTCAAAAAGTTACGAGTTCCACTATAGTTTATTACCTGATATTGAAAAAAACAATGTGAAAAGACTGAAATCACTAAAAACATAACAGGTTCACAGAATGGGAAAGTTATATAACCGACCCTAAAAATAAACTCGTATGGATAATCACTCCTCTGAGAAATATTGTGAAGAGTGTGGTTCTGAAAATATCGAATTTTATTCTGACGAAATTGGAAGATGTTTAGATTGTGGTAAAATACTTCAGAAAAAAGATCCGTTCAAGGAGGATGAAGAAGAAAAAAAGAAGAACCAAAAACCACCTCCGCCTCCTCCGCCTCCTCCGTCTCCCTCTAAGAAGCAAAAGCAAACATCGTTAAAAGACACTCCGTCAGAAGGAGAATTAGAAGAGGAGTTGGGGCCTGATGAAGAGATATTGATTACTTTAGAAATAGATGATTTGCCACCATCTAAAAGAAAAATCGTTGCGACCAATGAGCGAGTTGTACAATCTCAGGGGGAAAAAGAGGAATTGATCGATCTGTCCTATGAAGATATATCATATGTAAAGAAACAAGAAGAGATCAAGACCTATCGTTGGCTCTCTGTATTGGGTTTTGTACTGGTTGTCTATCTAATGGCCCTACCTGATTTACCCAACATCATTTCAGTTTCTGGTATTCCATATCTCCTCTTGATAGGTTTATATATAGTAGGTTTCGTATTCTTCCTTGCCGGTCTCATGGTCGAGAGATCTTCAGTATTTCTAAAATTTGAAGTCAATGACCCGACCCTTCTACTTAAAAATAGCAGTAGATGGGAAATCGAACTAGGTAAGCACGTAAGTAAGGACAAAACAAAAAAGTTGATAAGGACGATTCATAGTAAAGTGGAAGAAGAACAATCCCAATAAAAATTGACCCAGGTAGACATATTGGAATCAAAAGGAGGTTAGAAAATGTTAAGATTAAGAGATGCAAAATCTGATCGCGTGATGAATTTTTACGTTATGGATTCTCATCATCATCTGGGAGAAGATGAAGATGGGAGGGAAGTAAAGCCGACCGGGGTTAATAATTCCTATTCATTCTGTAAGAAAGTCATAAATGGTGACAGCGAAACTGACGGTATCCGAAACGAATTGGAAAACCATCCTGAGAACTATAGATGGACAATCCCGGAAGACGGATTGATCAGACCTCATCCTTTGATCGAAGAGTTCGATCCAAAAGAAATAAAAAGAAAAGAATTAGAAACACACTCTATAGATCAGATCGTCGTTTTCCCGATGCAAGACGTGTTTAGAGATAAAGGAGACATCATGTATCAAACTAGTAATAATTTTATCGAGAGATGGACAAAGATACCCCCTCATTCAAGACGGCTGGTAGGTTTTGGGAGGATCGATCCGAACGAACCCTTAGGAGAAAATATGGAGGAAATAAATAGAATGGTGAATGAATGCGGCCTTAAAGGGCTAAAACTCCATCCTCAGTCCGAAGATTTCGATGTAGGGGACTTAGAGGTGAAAAAGATATTAAAGAAGGCAGCCTACCAGAATATTCCTGTCATATTTCATACCAGCTTTGGGGTTGAAGTTAAGAAATTACATGATGTCTGTAATGAAATCATCGCTGAGTTCTACGAAAAAGGGTTGAAGAGTAAAATCAAACAGTTAAAGATTATAATAGGGCATTGTACTTACCAGTCCGAAAAGGTTTTCACCGCTTTGTCACACCCCTGCATCTACGGAGAACTATCTACACTGGGAAATCCGAAAGATTACTTTGATATCCTCTCTGACAATGTCGAACCGCGCCGCTATTTCGAAAAATCTTTTCCTCATCTAAATGAGATCAACGACAAAATAGAGAAAGAGGATATAAAAGATATCTTTGGTCTTAGTGTCACTTCTTTCGAATGGCACAACAAAGTGATGATGGGAACTGATAATCCTTACATGCCCGTCGTCAAATTGGTCGATCTGCTGAAAGCTCTTTTTTCCAAAGATGCAGATCTCGATGGTAGGTGCATACAGAACATTTTATCGGCCAATCTCTTGAGGTTGCTTCCTCCACGATTAGAATCGGGTCAGACCTGTTCACACAAAGAAGGTTTTAATTTCTTGTTTCGGGAAGACATAAAGCTACTGGAAATAAATCCCTTTGTGGAACCGATCATAGGTGGGGGAGTCGACACTCATACTAACTTTGTCAGAGTGATGAACAAAAACGGGTTTGAAAAACACGATGAAGAGAGGACTATTGATCTCTTTCACAAAAAGATCGAACTCTGTCCGATCAGTGAAGGTAAAGAGAAAATAGAGGAAAACGAACTCTACAGCCTCGAAGAGATGAAGGAGAAGTATCCTTATATTTTTAACAAGAGCAATCCTAGAGAATTACCAAACGATCCACAGGAGAGAGCTTCTTTGAGTTCCATAGCATCAGTATTGTCTTCCCCTAACTTTGGAGAATAGGCCTATAGTGGATCACTCTCTTCCCCTCCGTGACGACCTCGAATCTGTGTCCATCACCGTCTGTTAGTTCAAATCTGTTCTTATCTTCCTCCAGTTTTTCCTTCGTCGTTATCTCCAAAGAAGTCCTCGAAACTCCGACTTCTTCTTCTATCCAGAGTTTGACATCATCGTCTCCTTCGATGGAGGGGCGATGTTGATCCTGTTGTAAATCAGTGGTGGGTTCCCGAGTTCTTTCTCTCTTCTGGCTGAGTTGTCCGTGATCCGTATAAGTTTTGGTAGTAGATCTATCAGCACGGTATTGTCCTTCAATTTTGCTATCAGTTCTGCTTTGAGTAGAGGATAATTCGTCTTTACTTTTCAATTCCAATGTGTCATCTTTTCCTATCCCTTCTTCTTTGACTGTGGAGGATGTCTCGATAGGATCCCCATCTTTCACAAACACAAAATCTCCCACATCCTCTCCATCTTCCCAAAAATCGATCGCTGTACTCAATAGATCTTCGATTTGATGTTCTGGTCTCACATCCATCTTGACTGAATCTTCTTCTCCATCTTTTTTGATATACTTTAATTCTATCCTAGCCGGCATGATTATGATCCTCCTATATTTTTTCTACCTCTATATAAAGGGTTTTTTCTCCATCTTCTAGCCTTCCAAGGACTGCTTCCATCTGCAATGTATGGATTCCGCTGGTCAATTGGATCGGATCCTCTTCGCCCTCGACAGGAACTAATGAGATATTTCTTGGGACAGGATATTTTTCTTCGTAATCACCTACTCGCCACTTTATCCAACTTTTATTCTGGCCACCCAACTCGACAAAGTGAATATTCATGAGTAAACCATCGTCAAGATTTACTTCATGTACAGCAATATTGTTTTCTCCTCGTATGAAAAGTTGTTCAGCTTTTTGACCGATAAATCCCACCTCTTCTCGAACCTCTTGGATGGTGCTTTCCCTATCGTAGTATTCCCAAGTGGAGTATATGACCGGTAAAGTCAAAGCGAGGACCGCAGAGATTATCAGGAGGCGATAGGGGAATCCTTCCAGAGCCGAAATGTCTCTTTTGATCATCTATCATTCCATCTTGACTATTCCTCATAAACGGATATACTGCCAGTGACTTGATTCCCTTCGTGTTCTGCAGTAATAGTAATTGTGCCTCTAGTGGTTGGTTCGATAGATGCTACTACTTCGCCGTCATCCCAACCTTCATTCTCATCACCTGTATTCCGAGGGCCCCATCGAACTCCACTCCCATCCAAAGAAATCGCTACATCATCCATTTCAACATCGTCTCCATCGTACGCTGTAATCGTTACAGTATCGCCAGCGTCCCATTCATTTAAATTTATCGAACTTGGATCGGCTTCTACACGAGATAATTGGGGGCCACCGAGTCCTCCTATCCAAACCCAAATTATCGCAAGTGCGGCCACAGCCACGACTGATATGATCACTAGTTTCATCGGAAGCCCTTCTATCCCTCTTATGTCCTCGCTGAATCGCCTCTCCTTTAGTTTCCTATTCTTCAAGCTTTTTCACCTACTAAAGATAAAATAGGTTATTGATATAAATTTTTTTTGTTGGTTGATCAGACGATCTTCGATCCTCAAAACCGAACGATCTGCTGGGAAAATCTTATTAACTTTTTAATACTTTTACCCTGTTAGGGTCGAATGAAATGGCGAAAGACAAGAAGCTCACTCAGGTAGCCTGTGACTATGAAACGAAAGTAGAATACGGGAAGAAGAAGATTTTGGTAGATTGTGAAGGATGTAAAAAGGGTGAAAAAAGATTGACCGGAAAAACTTGTCGAGCTTCCCTGACCAATATGATGATGGATGAGTACAATGTGAACGAGATCATGTTGTCGGGCCCGATAGAAAAACAGTATGGTGGAGAGGGTGTGGACCTGATCGAGAACCTCAGTGAGATGATCACAGAGTTGAGAGACCTAGGTCAAAAAGATCCAGTTGCTAGAATTGTAAAAAAATCAGATCTATCGAAGAAGGACGTAAAAAAGCTATGTCAAAAATGCGAAAAAAAACCTACAACTGTGTTCAGCAGATTGGAAAAAGAATTTAAATTAGATTACGGTCAGTTCGTCCGAGAACTTCGAAAAGAGATGAACAGTTCTCACAACGGCAAGGGAAAAGCTTTTTGTCTTGACTGCAGGAAAGACACAAAAGAAGACTGTGAGTATGTTTTAAAAGAGAGCATGGCTCTCTCAGATTTTATTTTGTATTCCGCATTCAATATAGTGGTGAGAGAAGATGAATCGAAGGAAAAGAAGAAAAAAGTGGACTACGGTTTGGAAAGAGATGACGAAGGAGAGATCGTGCTAACCCCTGACGGGCCTCCGAAAATAGTCAAACCGGATAAACACGATAACCCATCATCTACCCTTGATCCTCCGCCTAAAATAAAACCGGACCATCCTCCTGATAAAACACCTCAAGCCGAGAAAAGTAGTTCAAGATATGATTCTCCGCAGGCTTTTTACGATTCAGTAAATTACCGTATCCTCAGTAAAGGCGTAGACAAAATCCTTGAGAGTAATAAGTATATCAGGCCTTCTTTCTCATCTTCTTGGCTCCGTAAAAAACTACCACCCAACAGCAGCAAAGTCGAAGCCTACAAAACTGGCAACACAACCGTAGAGCACTACTATGTCAAAGACAGCATGGAAAGTATTTACTATGTATCTTCTGAGGATTACGAAGTAAGCGAAGAAGAAGCTAGGCTGATAGAACTGACCGTACAAGAGATGTCAGAAAAATATCCTGAAAAGATATCTATGGAAGATAGAACTGAAACTAAAGAATACATCATTTCCGCTAGCAGGGATATCATGAGAAAGCTAGCCCGAAGGAAAGGATTTGACCTAGGAGGGACTAGAGATGCAGTCAATAAAAAATTAAGAAAGCTATCCAATATACTCGCCAAACATACGGCCGGGCTCGGGATATTGGAACCTCTTTTGAAAGATAAAAAAGTCGAAGATGTCTATGTGGACGCTCCAGCCCCTGCTAATCCTCTTTACGTGGAGCTGAGCGAGATATCCGATGAAAAGATGGATCAAACCTGCAGGACAAATCTGATCCTAGGTAAAGACGATATAGACAGTTTACTCTCCCGATTCAGGATGGAGAGTGGAAGACCCTTCTCGGAAAGCGATCCTGTTTTGGAATACAATATGGAAGAATTCGACATCAGAGTCACTATCATAGGCGAACCTTTGAGTCCTCAAGGGGCAGCCTTGGCTCTGAGGAGGCATTCAGAGGATCCATGGACTCTATTGAGATTGATCGCTAACAACACTTTAACACCGCTCGCCGCCGGCCTTTTTTCTTTTTTGATAGGGGGCCGCTCGACTATCCTCGTAGCGGGCAGTAGAGGCGCCGGCAAGACCAGTTTATTGAGTGCTCTTATGCTTGAATTTCCAACCTCCCAGCGCCTTTTAGCCATCGAAGATACACAGGAACTCCCTACTAGAGCGATGCAGGAGAAAGGATACAAAGTCCAGAACATATTGGTCGGATCAGAGACATCTGAGACCGGGTATGAAAAGAGCCCTAAAGAAGCTCTCCGTGTTTCTTTAAGACTGGGAGAGTCTGCCATCATCATGGGCGAGGTGAGGGGAGAGGAAGCGAAGACTCTCTATGAGGCGATGAGGGCCGGAACCGCAGGAAGCTCGGTTTTGGGTACATTCCATGCTAACAGTCCAAACTCGGTTTATGAGAGAGCTGTTTACGATATCGGCGTACCTTCTAAATCTTTTTTGGCTACCGATGTCGTTGCTGTTGCAAATCTTAAAAGGCCCGGGGGGAGACAGAAACCGGTGAGAAAACTCAGTCAGATATCAGAGCTGGATAAAGAGGCGGATGAAGAAGGTTCATTCAGAGATCTCATGATGTATGACAGCGATAAGAACAAGATTGTAGAAACCGACGTGATGAAGTACAGTTCACAGATTATCGGCAGGATTGCTAGACAGTGGGATATGAGCCTTGACGAGGCCTACGATAATATAAGGGCTAGAGCTAGATACAGGGAGATGGTCGTTCAACGAGCTAAGCAGGATAATCTTCCAGAACTTCTGAGTGCGGAATGGGTGAAGAAAACCAATTCCGTGTTTTGGAAAAGATTGGACGAGGAACAGAGAAGAGGAGGAGGAATAAATTACGATAAAGTGCTTAGAGAGTGGAAAGATTGGTTTGAAGAGAGTGCAGAATATGCTTGAAAAATTGATGGTGCAAAATCCAGATCCTGGAGAGCTATATACTCGTGCAGCTAAATCCGTCTACGATCTTTTTGGACTTTCCGAAAAAAAGGAAAGAGAAAAAAAGAGAAAGAAAAGAAAAGAGCTGGAAAAAGCAAAGGAAGGATACCAAGAGCAGAAAGCAAAATGGGAAAAAGCGAAGACACTTTATTCCGGAGACAGCGAGAAAAGAAAGAAGGTAAAAAAGAAATATGAAGAGTTGAAAGAGGATTATGAAAAGAAGAAAAGGGTCTTTGAACAGAAGGACTTCTATGATGCGGTGAATTTTGTAGGTATGGACTTGACGGTAGAGGAAACCATCTACTTCTCTACAACTGTTACACTCCTGACCTTGTTCATATTTTTGGGATTGACAATATTCTCCTTTTTGTTTCTTTCGGCGATAACTTTCAGGATATTTTTGGTGGCGACAATCGTGGTTCCTATAATCTCCTTCACTTTCCTTTCCAATTACCCTGAAATTCTAGCGGAGCGAAAAAAAGTAAAAACCCTTGCAAAAACCCCTGAGGCGATAAATTATCTCAGTATATCTATGAGGTTGAATCCCTCTTTGGAGAAAGCTATCAGTTTTACAGCTGAGAATTCGGACGAACCGGTCGCCTCAGGCTTCAGGAAGATATTGTGGAACGTTTACTTGAAAAAATACTCCACCATAGAGGATTCGATGCTTGGCTTCGCTAGACGTTGGGGAGAGTGGAACGAAGATTTCAAACTCTCCCTCTACTCGGTCAGGCAGGCTACGCTAGAAAAGAGTCAGGAGAGGTTGAACAGGAGCCTCGATCGAGCGAACAGGATAATAAGAGAAGGGACCATGAGTAAGGTAGAAGAATTTGCTGCTTCGCTCACCACACCCACCACAGTACTTTTCGCTCTCGGGATCCTGATGCCATTGGTGATCGGAGCACTTCTACCCATGCTCTCGATAGGTACGATGGGGTTCAATCCCGGGACATTGCCGGATAATGGTGCGATGGAAGGAGGCACCGGGGTTTCACGAGCTCCTCTGATAATACTGATGATGAACGTGATCTTTCCCCTAGTTGCTTTCGCTTATTCCTATAGGATCTTAGGGAAGAGACCCGGGACTTCATCCCCTCCGAATATAGACCCAACTCTTTCTATCTCAGAGAAAAAAAGAGTGTTGGGCCTCTCTCTCAGCGTCGGTGCGCTGCTGATAGCTAGCGGTATCTACCTCATGATAGGCATCGGGGGAGATACTTACACGATGGCATTGTACTCTCTTCCCGTTCTTTGGGGTATAGCAGCTCCTATCAGCATCTACTTTTACTTCTCTTCTAGAGAGATGAAGAAGAAAAGAAAAGAGATACTTGAGCTCGAAAGGCAGTTCCCCGATGCACTTTTCCAACTCGGTAGCCAGATGGTGCAGGGAAAATCTTTAGAAAATGCGCTGAAAAGCATCAGTGAATCGCTAGATGAGTCAAAAGCCGCAGATACGTTCAGTAAGATAGTGACCAGGATGAACGTGAAAGGCGAATCGATAGAGAAGACCCTCTTCGGTAAAGAGGGTTTATTGAAAGAGATACCTTCTAGGATGGTAAGGGTCTCTTTGAAAGCGTTAGCCAGGACTTCTGAGAAAAATCCAGAGCACGCCGGAAAGACCATAATCGAAGTTTCCTCTTACCAAAAAGAGATGGCTAAGATGGAGAGAGATATCAAGAACGAGCTCTCTTCTACAATCGATACCATGAACGCTACTGGTATAATCTTCGCCCCTTTGGTGATGGGAATAACATCCTCTCTTTACATTTTCCTATCTGATCTGTTCGAGGATATAGCGGCGGGAGGAGCTGAGATGGTAGACTCCCACATCTTCACTTTCGTGGTTGGATTGTATCTCATCCAGATATTGATAGTCATCATATATTTCTCGGTCGGCATCCAACATGGCGGGGATAGGATCGAAAGGAACTACTCCATCGGGACTATGCTTCCTGTCGCTATGATACTTTATTCGATAACAGTGGCGGTGACTCAAATTGCTATTGGAGTTGCATAAAAGGTGAAAACATGAGCAGGGAAGAGATCTTTGGAAGAGAAGAAAAATTGGTCGAAGAAGAAGGTAAAAAAGGATGTGGCTATATGGGTAAAATAGTGAGCTATCCTGGGGGTAAATACGAAGAGGTGGGTTCGATATATATGGATCTGACATCTCCCCACTGTATGCTGGTACTGGGGAAGAGAGGAACCGGGAAGTCCTACTCGCTAGGAGTGATGGCAGAAAATTTTGCAAAGCTTGAACCAGAAGTAAAAGAGAACATATCCGTGGTCATGATAGACACAATGTCCGTTTTCCACGGTCTAAAAACCAAAAATGTTAACGACTATGAAGTAAATAGATTAAAAGATTTCAAAGGCCTTTCTCCTAAGGGGTTCGGTAAGGACATAAAAACATTCATGCCTAAGTTGGCCTTGGAAAAATACGATAAAGGGGAAAGACCCGACTACGATCACCTTTTGCAGTTTCCGTTGAAAGAAGTCGGGGCGAATGAATGGTTGTCTCTCTTTGATCTTGATACTACGGATCCTGAGGGGATAGCCCTGATGAAGACGGTACGTGAGATGGAGAAGAAGAAAGAACATTACGGTTTCTCTGAACTTTATGATGAGCTTGACCGGCAGACGGAAGGAAAAACGAGAGAATCGTTGAAGAATTTTTTCGAGCAGATGGAATCCTTGAAGATCTTTACCAGGAAAAGTTCGTCTTTCGACCAGATAACGAGTGGAGGAAACATCAACATCTTAGATATGAGCTATCTTGGAAGGTTGAAAGGTTACGATGTTCGGAACCTTTTAGTATCTATCATAGCTGAAAAACTGTTGAAGAAAAGGACTCTCTTTTCAACCTTGGAAATGCAGGCTAAAGCGGGTATGTTGGATTCGGACTTGAAAAAGAAAGTGACAGAAAATCCTGTAGTTTACATGGTTATCGACGAAGGACACCTCTTTCTGCCAAAGAAGGGCGATACCATCTCTTCCGAGATCTTATTGGATTGGGTGAAGCTCGGAAGGCATCCCGGTCTATCATTGATATTGGCTACACAGGAACCTGGAGCGCTTCACGAAAGCGCCATCAGGCAGTCCGATATGATCCTAGCTCATAACTTGACAGCACACGATGATATAGAGGCACTCGGGAAAGCTAGACAATCATACATGAAAGAAGGAAAGGACATACAATCTATCGTGTCAAAGATGGAATTTAAGAGAGGGCTAGCTGTCCTTTTCGACGACAAGACTAGGAAGATGGAAATGTGCAGGATCAGACCGCGGATGAGTCTACACACTGGTATGGATGCGAGTGCGATGCCTGAAGAGAGCCGGAAGGAAAGCTTTAAGAAGAAAAAACCTCCCAAAATCCCTAGCCGTGGGAGTAGTTGAGTCTCAGTCGAGGTGATGATGATAAAGAGAAGAGTGGACGAAAAAGGTGTAGCGGGATTCTTCCTCGATCTACCCGTACTTTTGATCGTGATACTCGGATTAACTTTATTCATCGTAACGTTCACCAATCTTTATTTTGTCTACATTGATGAGGTCGAAAATCAGCAGAAGTATAAATCCGCTATCGATCTGCATCAAGATGTCCAGATGTACGACAAGCTATTATATGAGTTCGAAGGCGGGTTTGAGATAGGACACTTCTCGATAGATAGATTAGAGAATATGGACAACGAAACTTTCGAGGAGGACATCACCACCGATACAAGATACAATTACTCTGTCTATATCAGAAATCATGAAAGGAGTGAGGAGTGGGAATTCGTGAATGGAGAATATGATATACCGGAGAGGAGAGATCTGAACTATTTCACATCTGCCGTGACGTTGATAGGAGAGGGTGAAGAGGACAGGTACATAGGTCAATTGACGGTGATATTATGGGAGGTTTGAAGAAGAGAAAGATAAGGGATGATGAAAGAGGTATTCTCACCGTGATGGACGCTTTGGTCTTCATCTTATCGCTGATGTTCGTGTCCATCTTCTTTTTTCATCTTTATTCTACGAGTATTTCGAGGACCCAGGACTTGGAGATGACCAGGATAAGGGACGAAGTGGCATTGAACACGCAGAACCACGCCGTGAGTTACGTGATAAACGAGACCGGGTATACGAACGAGACTAGCGGCGAGGATCACATCTACAGGAATATAACGGTCGAAAAAGCGATCCGGAACAGCCTTTACTTGCAGTATCTGGAGGAAAATACGGAATGTACGTACAATCTATCGCGATTGAACCGCGATATAGAATCGGTTTACGAACGAGCAGCATTTAATATCTCACACTATCACTTCGCGGTGATAGCGGAATATGAGGAGGCAGAATTCTTCATCTCTGATGTGTTAGAAGATACCGATCCGTTGGACGATCCGGGTGAAGAACCGCGGGAATGGAGCGCCGCGTCCCGTGTGACGACGCTCGCTAGAGAGGATATAGAAAGGATAAGGATCGTGCTGTATATCTGGAGATGAGAGAGGGTTGAAAACGTTCAACCGATAAGGTCCTCTATCAGTCGTTCGTAGATATTGTTGTTTTCAGCACCTGCGTTAACGGTGACGTCGATGATAGTGGCGCCTGTTTTCTCGGAGAGCTCCCAGTGAAGAGATGACTGAAGTTCTCCAGATCGATCTATATATGACTTCTCTCTAACAGCGGGAGACAACATCTCTTGAAGCTGTTCTTTTCCCACATTGGAGAATAAAATCAACTCTTCTTGGTTTTCCAGATCGATAGCATCCAATAGGATCAGTCTGTCCAACCCTACAGATTCTTTGTACCTCTTCAATCCTTTCGAGAAAGGCAAGATGTCCTCTTCAGAATAGTCTGTCCAGGCTATAACGGAATCCAATTTCTCCTTTTTGGCTATGAAATGATAATCATCCTCGGATAGATTAGGATGTAACAGTACTAGCTCTTTAGAAGAGAAATCAAGATGCTCGGCACTTATCCTCGGAGAGGTCTGAAAGATGGACGATATATCTTCTTCTTCTATCTCTGCCGGGGTAGATTCTTCTATAGCTTCTCGGGTCGGTTCTTCTTTCTTGCGAGTTTCAGCCTCTACTTCTCCAACAGGAGCTGCCTCTATCTTCGACGTTTCTTCCCGGGATGGTGACTCCGGGGGAGCTTCCCGTTCATGTGAGGGAGTTGTCTCAGCAGTTCCTACTTTGGAGGTAGAACTTTGTTCAAAGTCACCTTTAGTATCATCTACTGTTTCAGATGTTTTTTCCTCTTTCCAAGAAGATTTCTCCTCTTCAGGCGGGGATGTCTTTTCATTTTCGACACTCTGTTTTTGGAGTACCATCCTTTGCCTACTCGCTTCCCCCAGGCCTGGTGGTCCCTCCTTACCATCTTTAGAAGAGAAGTAATCTGATTTTCTTTGGATAAAGATCAACAGGATCAAAAGAGCCAAAATCGACGGCGTGAGCCACCATGAGAACCACGCTGGTAAAATGTCTTCCTCCCCATCATCTTTTTCTGCTTCCAAAGTCAATTCTTCCACTGTTGTTTCTCCTTCATCACCGGATATATTGATATTATCATTTATCGTCTCGTAGCCTTCTTTTTCGACAGTATAATTGTAAATCCCAGGATCTAAATTTTCAAACCTTGTTTCTCCGTCTTCGTCGGTATCATTGTATTCTTCATTTTCCAAGGTCGCCTTTGCGCCCTTCAAAGCATCTCCATTTTCGTCCGTGATTATGAACTTTAGATGATATTCTTCCACTTCTCTTTCAAAATTTGCTGTGATAGTCTTGTTTTCAACTATATTTATCGTTATAGTTTCGTTTTTTTCCTTCCGCTCTGGAACATCTCCCGTCCAGTCGACGAACTCCCATCCTTCCTCAGGGATAGCTTTTAGGTCTACAACCGTGCCATCTTCATAGATTCTTGCCCATCTGTCTTCAACATTTTCACCGTCAACTTCTACCGTACTTTCTCCATCTATGTTTATCGTCAGCTCGTATTCAACGATCTTTTCTTCTCCAAATACTGCTGTTATTTCTTTATCATCATTCATCGTCAGAGTTGTATCTGCCTTTGATTCATCAATTCCTTGCCAGTCTTCAAAGTACCAGTCTTCTGCTGGATCAGCAAACAGGTCTACTGTTTCTTCCTCTTCATAATCTCTCACAAACGGTGTGTCAATAACTTCATCCCCGTCTACTTCAACAGTACCCTGTCCTTCTATATCCTCTATCTCTAAGGTCGCATACTCTTCGAATAATACGTTAGTTATCATGACATCATCATCCATCGTCAGTTCGATGTCTGCCTCTACCTCAGTTATGCCATCCCAGTCTTCGAAATACCAGCCATCTGCTGGACCTACCGAGAGGTTTGCTACTTCCCCCTGCTTGTAATTCCTCTCGAACGGTGTACCCATTACTTCGTCATCATCGACATAGACCGTTCCCTCTCCTGTTATATCTTCTATCTCCAAAGTATATTCATCTCTAACTTCTCCGACTTCAAGAGTGTAGTTAAGAACTCGGGGACTTTCTCCTTCTTCTCCCCTCTCCTGTTTGAATTCCACCTCCTGCGTATCTTCCCTTTCTCCCGTATTGTTCACTGCATAGCCGAACGTTATCTCTCTTCTCTCCGCGATCCCTTTAGCATGATCTATCACCTCCGCCTCACCACACTTTTCACCAATCATTCTGGCTTCAGCGCCAAAGACAACTCCTGTACCGATCGAACTCAGCACTAACACTCCAATCACCCATAGGGTGATCCCTGCCTTGTTCTTCTCTAACACTTCAGAGCCACCATCCAAACCAATGTCATCTTTAGGACCTAACATCTTCATATTAACTCTATCAAACATTGCACCTCAAGCCGAATCATCTTTTTCTTTGAGCATATCGATTTAAGTAAACCTGATTTATAAAAAATTTGCTTCTCTATTTTTGTTCTCCTAACAAAGCATTTTTTACCTATACATAACATCAAACATTCAGATGATGAGTTCTTCTTCCTTGACAGGCACTCTGATCATCCCACACATTGTCTAGATGAGTCCAGTTCTTGATGGAGTAAGGATTGTATTCAGTTCTACTTTTACCAGCACACATTTCGTCTACGCTTTTACCTCCGTCAACACGTTTCTCCAATCCAATACCGACTCTGAAAAACCTCACTGATACAAGCACGACCGCCGCTAGGGTGAAGCCTTTCCTCACTCCTTTTCCGCCTTGTTTCCGTTTAGTACTATGAATTCCATCTTATTATCTTCAAACACTTTTAGGCATCATTATCACCTTTCAAGTATTGAGCTTTCATCATTTATCTTGCAATAATCATCTGAGACCGCTCGGATATCCTTTTTCACGTTCGACTGTATCAACTTTACTTCTCTTAGATTTGTAGCAGGTTGTAAGAAGATTTTTTGTTGTATAACTTAATCTATTTGCTCCTACTAGCTCGGTAAGTTGGTCACTCTCAATACAGTTTCACCTTCATATCTTAGCTCTACTATACCGATTTTATGGTAGTGAGGAGAATAGTCATTTAACGAAGATACTACAGTATCCTCCAAATTATTGTAATCTTCCATGGATTTATTTATAGATAGAATCACTCTTCCTCTTTCATCGACGGATTGACTGCCTTCTTTGATGCTATCCTCGATAAATGTCTCAATGATTTGCATTTCATTTGCTTCTGTTTCATTATAGTATGCTAATGTTTCGTTCAAGACTAAGGGAGAACCGTCTTCTCCATAAACTTTCCATCTGACATTACTTCCTTCTTCTTTAGCCCTATTGGCAAAGTAAAGGCTTGGAATACTGCTTAAATCATGAGCGTTCAATTCTTCTGTAAAGTTACTTATATACGGAGATTCTTCAAAATTCTCTATATTTTCGTTAAGGTCTACTAGATCGTACCCGCTTTCATTTAAATTCACTATAGCATCAAGAGATACATTATAATCATAATACTGCGTGAGTAGTCCAGGTCCATATTCGCCTCTTAGTTCTTGTAACTGTTGGATATGTTCCTTTCTCCTAATATCCCAATTCAACGCTTTGCTAAAGTCCATGTCTATCTCACTAAAGGTATTGTCCAATTCATCTAGTGCGGAAGAGTAGTCAGCTTCGTCTAACTCTTCGGGTAGATTTCTTACGAAATCTTCGTCGAAAGAGGCGAAAGAAGTGAGATTTTCCTCATCGTAGTTATCATCGAACCATTCGATTGCATCACCTATATTATCCTCGCCTATCACTTCTATAGATTCGGCTATAGGCTGATGCGAGAAATCCACTTCATCAGTCAAATCAAAAATTATTTCTGCCTCAGTTTTTGAGAGTGCTACGATTTCATGGTATAACTTTTCGTATTCTTGCTCCATATCCTCAATCGCTAACTTACTGAGTTCTTTTATGCTCTCCTTAGCATACCATTCTATCCCGTCTCTTGCCAATCCTTTAAGAGTTAGAGAACCTCTTTTAGCTATATTAGCAGCCGCTCCCTTTACTAGTAATGCGACCTCAACTGCTTCTTTACCCATCTCTTTGAATTCCGTAGCTAGTTTTACTGCCCCAATTGCAGTCGAAATAAATTTGACTCTTTCCCAGTGCCTCTCAAATTCGTTTTCACTGACCGTGATATCTTTCCTAAAGAACAAATATGCTCCTAAACCAAAATGAAGACTCTCTTCATCATACCCTATTGCTTCTGGATTCAACTCATATCCAAAGCCCTGCATACCTACCTGTTGAGCCATTAGGCGTAAGAAGTCCCCTCCCGAGGGACCGGGCATGCTGAATGTGTCAATTATATCTCCTAAAAGATCTTCAAAGAGCTGTTCAACGTCGACTCTCCCTCCAACAGGGTGATATCCATCCTCACTCAAATATTCCTTGAAAGGTTGCCAGGTAGTGGTTAAATCAGGAGCCCATATACCTCTAGGCAAAGGTAAGACCCTATTGGGAAAGAAATGTAGCTTCTCTGAATTTTCGGTAGTATCTTCTGTAGACATGTAAACGGGGACAAAGTCAAAATTCCGGATGAATCTTAGTTCACTGTTAGCAGTGAATCGCTGTCGCACTCTATTGGCTATTGTTGAAGGCCATACCGATTGAGCTATCGCTTTTTCCCAGCTCGAAGCTACCATGCCAATACGATGATAGAGCGCCAATCGATCCCTGTAGTTTTGGTTCTCTTCGAAGTTCACCAAGAAAGGGATATTATCTCTTTCTACCACCCAATAATCCTCTGATATGTTTTCTATGAATCTAAACTTGCATGTTGTAGCCGGCTTATCAGTTCTATGATAAGTTTTTCCTTGCCATCCGTTATCTCCCTCATATACTTCCTCATCGCCATACCCTACTTCGTAAACTCCTATCACAGGGCTTCTGTTTTCTCCCATCAGATAAGCCTGCTCGTTTGTTGAGCTGTATGGAACGAAAGAGAAATTTTGTTGATCCGTACAATCTGAGCGTTCTATCTCCTGTTCGAGAGCCCTCGCACTCAACATGTACCCAAACGAGATATTGGTCCTCACTTTCAAAATGAAAAGGGTGTTTTCCTCCTCCTCATCATCCGGCCATTCATTGAAATCATCTCCCCAATCATCAAAATTCACTTTTATTTCGCCCGGTGTCTCGTCTTTCATATCCTTAGTGTACTCCCCTTCAAAATCATCTTCTCCTTCTAAACCTTCGTTATTATGTCTAACCTTGGTACTCGCCACGGTGTAATAATTGGAGTATCTTTCACTTCCCAGCAATCCAGAAAAGAAATTTATAGGTCCCTGGATCCAGGTTGGAACATATCTGTTATCTCGCATCCCTATGACTTCAACATGGTAGTCTCTTATATCATCACCAGTATTTACCATCGTGGGATCACTGAAAGTAACATTGAATTCATAGCTGTTTTCATTGAACACATTCCTGTCCATCGAAACGTCCTGTATCTTTGTCTCTAAAGGTGACTGAGGATTATACATCTGATTGACAACTGGCATTGGTGTGTACAATTCTGTAGAAAGTGTTTGGTTTTCTCGGGCAGCAAAATAATCACCGTATCTCTCTTTAGAATATCTTTCCAAACCCACGATCTCTGGATTGTTGGTGGTAAGCTGGATAGAGAATTCAGTCGTGTCAAAAGAAGGACTGATAATAGTGTGATAATAATCTATCCATTCGGTGGAAAACGGATTCATCCATTCCAACGCCACTTCTCCTCCACCTTCGTAAGTGCGGATGGCCTCGACAGTTCCCTCGGTTTCTTCATCTTCCTCTCCATCGTCCAACCGTACCTCTTCTACCAAATCATCAAGATCATCATTCCATCCATTTCCTACCGTCATATCAACGTCAAGGCTGAATTTATATTGTGTAGTGACATCTTCGTCTTCTTTAGCATCTCTGATGACGAATTCCCCTCTAGGAGCTCCCGTTACCGGTATCTGCTGGATCTCGCTATCAAAATCCGGATCACCTTCTCCACCGTTGATCTTATCGGATTCCGCTTCCAATTTTCCTTCGTCGAAGGTTCCCTCGAGGGGATAGATAGTTGTGTGCCGGTTTTCAACGTTCGAGATACTCTCCTTGTACCTTTCCATGCGCCACTGTATGGGATCTAAAACATCTGCTGCGAGAGAGTAAAAACTTGCCCCTCCATACGCGGGGTAATCTACCGGGGCATCAGGGTCATCAGTAGGTAATTCCTCAGAAGATAGCTCCTCAGATATACCTAGTAGATTTTCTCTTGCTTCGTCCATCCTATCTATAGATTTGGACAAATATCCAGATATCCAATTCTCGTTTATCTCGTTCACATCTGAAGAATGGATGTTATTATCTATATCATCCAGGTCTATTGTTGTGTCTATGCCATAATCTCCACTATCAAGACTCGGCCAATCTCGCCAATATTCATCTCTATCCCTAATACTTGGATTTAGAGTATCTCCTTCCCTTCCCTTAAATGGATCCCCATCTCCTTTCAATATTTCTATCAATCTGCTCTCATCATAACCCTCTCTTGGTTCCTTTAAATCCCACAGATTTTGGTTTATTCGGTGGTATAAATTAAACGGGCTTAAACGAGAAAGCACACCCCTTACAGTATTATTCGCTTCACCCAAGGTTTCAATAATACCTTCCAACCAACCTTTTCCTTCTTCTTCTGCATCACTCTCTCCTACCATGATTTCTAAATCTAAATCATGGGGCAGATCGTTATCTTCATAATGGAATTCATCGTAAAGGTATTTACTTTCATCCACAAAAGCATCAAAATTATCCGCGACATCTTCTAATTTGCCCTCAATATATTCCAAGGCTTCAAATTTCCATCTATCTTCTATATAATTATCTAACTTGTCAAGAATACCTTCGGTTTCGCCGTCCTCATCCTCGTTTTCAATCTCGACCATATTCTCTTTTAACCCCTCATGTTTACTAGTCTCATAATTGTTATTATCAAAAAGATCGTCATGATAACCCAAATAATCATCTCTTGTCTCATTGAGTATATCACTAGCATCATGATCAGGATCAAAGTTATCTATATCATCTATAATATTCACCCTGTTATCATGATAACTCTCATAATCTTCTTTTTTATTTTCAATTGAGGTCATGGTCAAATTTATTGCTAAGCCCCCATCCTCATTTTCATCTGGCCACTCATCATCTTCCACCTTATTTGGATTGGGTAAATCACGATACATCCCCCAACTAGATAGGAAAAAAGTATAATAAAACCTGTGACCATATTTGTCATCCTCATCAAAATCGTCCTCTTTGAATCCCAACAAACCACCCAAACCATCAGCAGCCGCAATTAAACCATCTACTATCCTTTCAGCCGACCAATTCCCTATTAATGGGATAGATCCGATCAAAGAAATAGGCGGAGCATTTTTCATTTCCATTTCTACAAAATCTGTAAATTCATCTTCCCCAACACGAAAGGACTCATGAACATGATCTTTCGCTAGACCATATAAAGTCATAAACATGGGTAGAAATCCAAAATTGGCACCTATCTCTGCTGCTGCGTTTTTTAAAGGGAGGCTGTCGCGGTCCAAGATAGCTCGTCCCACTCCTGTGAGTCCGTCAACAATGGACTCTAGTAAACCGCTTGCTATGTTTTTTAATATTTCAAAGCCTGTCTTCCAAAAACTCTCATCGACTAGATCCATCACTCCTCCGCTAGTTATTTCATTTACAAATGGCCCAGGGTAAAACAGAGGCCCTTTTATCTCTTCTTTTTCTTTAAATAATTGGATCACCAACGCTTGAACATTTATTCGATTTTCTGCGCCCTCTCCGATGTAACTAAGGAATTCTTCTTCAGAGATTGTGAAATAATCACTCAAATCAACCAACAATTCCTCATCATACGATCGAAACACCCTTAACTGCTCTAAAAATAATCCTAGCTTGTATATATATTCAATTTCCTCCTCAGATAGCAAATCATTACTACTGAGGCGTCCTATGTCTCTTACGAATCCTTGTATGAAATTTTCTTCTCCATCCTCACTAGAATAGTCACCACTATCTATAGGATCATCACGATCTCCTTCGTCCTCAAGGTCCTTGTCGGGATCCTCGTATACCTCCCTCCAAAAATCATCATCTTCCCAATCTCCATCACTGATATCGTCGATAAAATCAGAGAATGATTCTGCAAACCAATTCTCCTCGAGATCATCATTATTAGAATCGAACAGCTTTATATTCAGATAGGTGAACTTCATAGTATTAGCTAATTCTCTAATATTGGATTCTTCGAACTCGTTCATCCGGTCAATCATCAAGAAAAGCGTTGTCTTAACGGTCTCATTGATGTAGATCTGTTCGGATATCATGCTGTTAGTCTCTTCGTCCTGTACCGTGATACGAGCAGTTCGATTGATGTTGAAGAAAGTAGGTTTTTCCACCCAACTCATCTCTGTACCGTTCTGTAATTCGATATACATCGGTTCAGTGGTGATCGGAGATTCGTCGTTAGCTACAGGTCGGAGACTTGCTCGAATCGTTTGATCTCCCTTGTGGATGGGTTCGCCATATTTCTCTTCAAAGTAGTCTTCAAAATTATCATTAGCTTCTCTTCCGACCATACTGATTATCTCTTCTTTAGAATAATCCATCCCGGGATTATTCATCAATTCTTTCTCCACACTCTCGACGGCCTGATGACCACTCTCTTCTGCTCCAGCCTCCAATTCTGATTTTATACTATCGATCTCAGCCTTCATCTCCCTGGTAGCGGCTTCATCCAAACTCTGTTGCCTCTGTTCCCGATCCAATCTGGCAAAATAAGCCGCAGCGACTATACTCAATAAGATTATTACTATAGCCACAAGAGCGAAAGACATCTGGGCATTTTCATTTTCTACCAACTTCTTTCTCCCTTTTTCCTTAAAGGCAGCAAACCATTCCATCCTTTTTTTCAGGCCCATACTTATCTTCCTCCTATCTAACATTTTTTATGCCATATTCAATGATCAAGAGGTAGCTTCTTATTCAAATATAAATACACGTCTTACTTCTTCTGTCCCATTATCCAACCTCATCATCCAAATATTTATTTCGCTCTCATCGGTAGAAGATATCACTAGTGGATTGTCGTTTATAGAATCCCTCCACTCAACTTCCTGTTCTGGGAGATGATCTGTGTTGTTCCTTTCGTCTGGATTCCACAGGTGCACATCTAAACCGAACTCCGATGCTCGCCTATGATCGTCTATCTCCACCGCTACGGAGCTCTGTGAAATGACCAGACTATAAGGATCTCCGCCGATATCTCTCGGCAT
Organism: Thermoplasmata archaeon; assembly: GCA_003554965.1. Taxonomy (GTDB): domain Archaea; phylum Thermoplasmatota; class Thermoplasmata; order Halarchaeoplasmatales; family Halarchaeoplasmataceae; genus Natronoplasma. Next base: position 21,627 of record PWHR01000094.1, read on the forward strand.
CTCGATGCCTCTTCCGCCTTCAAAGGTGATCTGCTGACTGGCGGAGTCTGCTCCGGAAGTATAGAGTTCTTGAACAGTGTTCGCTATGTGGTCAGAATAGTTCTGCATCCTCTGGCCGTCGACCTGTCCCATCTGAAAGTAGAAGAAAGCCGAGACTGCGGAGATGAGGATTATGCCAGCAACGATCAGTGCGAATTTAGATTTCAACCATAGCAGCATATTTTCTTTAGCCTTCCTTATTCATTATGTAAACCAAAGTAAATTAATCTTTCGGATTAGTTTGAGAGACTTTTTAATTTATTCGGGATTTACTTTCATTCCGAATAAAGGGGGTTTTGAGAATGCTAACCGGAGAAAGGAAGACGAGTTAGGTTAGTTTAGTACTAGTTTTGAACTCAATAAT
>PWHR01000077.1 GCA_003554965.1 Thermoplasmata archaeon
GTATCAATGATGCAAGGTCTGCGGGCTCTTTGCCACGACGACCGAAAGGTTGGATACAACGGAAGCCATGTGACCTAAACAGCATTGATAACCTCTCTACTCGACATGAAACAGGATAAGAACAAAAAGATTAAGAATACAGAAAATTTGCATCGATGTACAGGATAAAGAGGATAAAGACCTCAGAAAAAAATCACAAGAGAAAGATTTTAAAGAAAAACAATGAGAAAAACAAAGAAAACCAGGAGAAAAGAATTCACTCTTCCCGGTATCTTCTTCAGTAACCCATATATTTTCATGATTGGTGGCGCCAACTCTGAGTTGGCGTGAGGAACTCCTCTGAAAATAGAACTATTAGGGTCTGCCTGATTCGATTCCGTAATCCTATATCTCCTATTGCTCATATTGGTCCTATCAGTCATGTATTATTTTCATCATTGGTGGGGCTGATGTCCGCATCAGCGTGAATAACTCCCCGAAAAATAAAACCAGGGCAAAAAAAATATAAGATGTTTTAATATTCCAATCTAAATTCTTATTCTAAAAACAAGCACATTCATCAAATTATTATTGCGATGCAGATCAGAGATGATCAAGTTATTATATGTTGCGATTATACGAATATAATAAAAACAATTTTTTTATTTTAGGTGCTATTTTTGTGTTTAACGTGGCATCTTAATTATATATATTTTACTTGAAAAATGGAAGCTTCTTGAAATATGGAAAAACACCTTATCAGTTATACGTTTTTTTGCAGAATATAGAGGTGTCATTCTGGTGGTATCAATTATTTATTTTTATTCATTCGTAATCTCAAAGCATATAATTTAGGTTAATTGAAAAATGATTAAGTGTGAACTCCTGCTTATTGGGAAGTGGATTTGCAAAAAAGCAAAATTAAATAAGGTTTGGGTGAGTCTTTTCATTTTGCTTTTTCTGGGTGGAGGGGTCCGATTTTATTTTCTTTCCGAAACTATGCGCTTTGATGAGGTTGACACCTTTTTTAACTTTGCACATTCCACAATATATAACCTCTTTAATTATCCATATCCTAATAATCATGTGTTACATACTATATTAGTCAGATTATCAATAGCTTTATTCGGCACTTCGCCAATTGCTATTCGATTGCCTGCCTTTATTTCTGGCATACTGGTTTTACCAGTATCTTTTATTTTTCCCAGGCTCCTTATACAGGAGAAATATGCTGGACTGCTTACTTGTGGCATGGTAGCAGTATATCCTTATTTAATCCTCTTTGACACACTGGCAAGGGGATATTCTTTAGTAATCCTCTTAAGCTTGCTCTTAGCAATATTATTGTTGCATTTCGTTGATTCTCCCACTAAAACCCAATGCTTTCTTGTCTCTTTGGTTGTTGCAATGGGACATTTTGTCATGCCTTCTTTTTTGTTCTCAGCTGCGGGTTTATATTTTTGGGCTACAGGAATGATGTTAGTGAGGAAAAGGTCTTTATTTTTTATTTTAAAGTATTTTCTCATTCCCAGCATTATTATGATAATTATAATGACCTTATTGTTTTATACCCCTACAATTATTGTTAGTGGAGGGATACGTCCTGTCATTGCCAATGAATTTGTTAAGGCGTTACCCTGGCTGGAATTTAAAACAGGGATGCATAGTCATTTTTCAGATGTTTTTAGAATTTTCATGAAAGGTATTTCTCCCGTAATTATATTACTTCTTATCTTTGTGGTTTTGTTGAGTATTGGTTTCCATGCAAAAAGGAAAAATTGGGACTTCCTTTTGCTTCTACCCTCTCTTTTTTTGGGACTGGTTATTGTCCTCCTTTTTAGCCGATCAATTCCTTATCCCAGAACATGGCTGTACTTATTTCCATTCTTTTTTGCTTTGGTTGATGGAGGTGCTTCAGTTCTTTTTTCTAAAATGAAAAAAGCCTCCCCGGTATTTATTTGTTTGATTACTGGAATTAGCGCATTGTACGTAATGGAACACAAAATGCTTAGAAATTATACCTGTACCGGTTCCCTACCTGAAGCACCTGTGCTGGTAGAAATTCTATATAATGAATTGCAACCAGGAGAAGAAGTGATTGCAAAAGGCCCTGCTATCTGGCCTCTACATTATTACTGGTGGCAAAAAAATGTGCCAATGTTAACAGATGAGGTTGCAAGGTGGCAATATCCACTTTCTCAGGAGATAAATAATAAAACCAGTGTACCTTTTCGAACTTTTTATATTATTAAAAAAGGGCGTTATAAATTGAGAGATCTCAATGCTCCCGAAGAGGTGCAAAAGTTTGTTGAACTTGAAAATGCCGTAGTTTATGTTGATTATGGTGAAAAGGCACGTTAAAAGCCGGGTGGAAACGAAAAAGCCATGTAGATGGTTTCACAAATTGAAACGAAGGGCATGCTCTTTGTTTTGATGCAAACAGGTCTTGGTTCCCGTTGCGAAAAAATAATCAAGCCGTCGTTATCAATATCAATACCGACAAAACTTCCCATTTTATTATAATTGATTTTACCGCCGGGAAAGCGTTTTAAGTATTTTTTAACCAACCTGAATACGGCGACTTGTTAATGTATAAGTGCAGGACGGGGCATAAATAGCGCTGTTTTTTACATGCGTTTTACTATACCTGTTGCTTTTGAAAGTGAAAGGCAGAAATGTTCCCTTACTCTCGTTTAGATGTCATTTGAACCAGAGGTTCAATATGGTATAGTATATCCACATACAATATAACCCGGACATTGTTTTAAAAGCGGTTATAAATATAAAGTATGATTGTTGAGATCAACTCTGATTTGCAATGCAGACTGATATAAATAGTACAGGCAGAGAGTGATTGTATCTATATTTTCTGATAAATGAAAGCGAAACATAATCGTTACATTTTTACAGTACCTGGCGATATAGGGGGCAGGCTTGTCGATTATTCAGTTTTCAGAACCAGAAGAATAATTCATAAAATAAAAAGAGTCTCTGCCAGGTTGTTTTATAGACCGGGGCGACTTGCTGCTATTGCAAAATACAACATATACACTTATCTCTTCAAATATCCGCCTCGTCACATGAGCCATTTGCTTGATTATCACCGCATGGTTTATATTCCAACGAGCACTTTGAGGTTATATCTGACAAAAAGCCCTGATTCGAAAATTCCCATAGGCGGTGCCATGCTTTTTAAAAAAGGTTTTTTAAGAAAAGGAGACTGGGACTGTTCTGTACATAAGATTTTCCCTGATTTTTATGAGCAGGATACCTCCCAGTCGATAAGATTTCGTACTATTTTTCAAATATTTGACTGTGGACTTCCTTATCATGAATCAGACTATTATATGGTACAGGCAAAGAAGAAGGGTAAGAAAAATGCTGAACAATGGGTAGAAAGAAGTCGTAATTTATATCATTCGATGAAAAAATACGGGTTCAAACTGCAAAGAGAGCTTCCCAGGAAGATGCAGAAAAAAGCACTGCGAAAAAACGATGAAATACGGGTTGCCATTGATCGCAATGGGAATTTTTTGCGGCTCATGCAGCATGGAAACAGAAGGTTGGCAGTGGCAATGATATTGAATATTCCTTATATACCAGTATTTATACAGGGCGTTCAATATGAGTGGGCAATGAATTGCCTTAAAAAGCATGGCATGGATATTCTTTCTGCCATTAATAAAGAGCTTGGCTCAATAAACTGTCAAAATAAATAGTAATACCGGTGACATTATTTTTCACAGTCAATGATGGGGGTTTTTCTTCGGCAAAGCAAAATGCCTTTTTCTTGACTGTTATGAATGAGAAAAGATCCTGTCATAAAAATATGACTCTGTATAAAAAGGGACATTATCCGGATGATTATATACAGCTCTGGCTCTTTATACCGTTAAATGAAGTCCCTTCAAGCGCAGATTTGTTATAATTAACAAATATTTTCCCGGAAACTAATCTTAAATATTTTTTTCGATATCTTTCGGTTTCTATACGGGGATATTATCATTCCAGGCAAGAAAACTGCTTCGTAATCATCAGCTCAACGATCTGTTCGGTTTGCTCCAGTCCTCTCAAAAGAGACATTTCTCCGGGCGCTGGACCCTTTTTATGCCTAACGGGTATTCTGACACTTTACGGGCAGTCTTCCGGAAAAGCTCCCGAATCGGAAAGATACAGAGGAAACGTTGGATACTGACAGCAAAATACTTCAGAAAATTTATCAGATTACTTCTCAGGAGAGGTCGACCTGACTTTTGGAACAAAAATACTGGATTTATTTTAAGCTGCGAAAGGCTGATAAACTCAATTTTCATCCTTATTATTTGCTTCTCCACAAAATTTAAATATAATATAAGCTAATATACTTGCATAAACTTATTAAGTGTTTTGAACTTAAATTATAAGCATGAAAGCAGGCTATTTTTAACTGCATTTCATAAATTGTAATTGGAAGATAATAAAGGAGGAATTTAATGAGTAAAATTTTAGTGTCATGTGAAAAGTTCAGGGTATTCTTACCTACAAGAAAGCTTATCAGCATTTCTTTATTGGTATTTGTTCTGGTTATAGGGTTAAACCCTCTATATGGAGCCACCCCTGATGGAGAGGGGACTGAGACAGATCCCTATATTATTGCTTCTCTGGAAAATTTAGAATGGGTAAGTAATAATCCCGAAGAATGGGATAAATATTATAAACAGACAGCGTATATTGATGCTTCTGATACGGCAAACTGGAACGATGGAGAAGGATGGGAGCCCATTGGCAATAATGAGACTCGTTTCACTGGAAATTATGATGGTCAGGGGCACCGCATTGCCAATCTTACTATAGATAGAGCAGATAGTGATAACCAGGGGTTATTTGGTCATGTTGGAGACGAAGAGGCTACAACAGCTATTAATAACCTTGGCTTGATGAATGCCAATGTTACCGGAGCCCGGGGAATAGGTACACTAATCGGACGGATTACAGGCAATGCCGATGTTGTAATAGAATATTGTTCTTCCGTTAATGGAAGCGTTGTCGGTAATGGTGCTACTGGTGGATTAATCGGCTCCCATAATAGTCATCAAGAAACTCCTGGTGGAGCTGATAATCCTCTATTATTGAGAAGCTTCGCAGATGTATCCGTAAACTCTTCAGGTAGTGGTGATGGCGATAAATATGGCGGATTGGTCGGTTGTACTCAGAAAGGCACAATAACAAACTGTTATGCCAGGGGCGAAGTAACTGTTACTATAGATGGAGAAAGGATAGGAGGACTTGGCGGTTGTGCTGACTTCAGGGGAGAAATAAACAATTCCTATTCGACAGGTAAGGTGGATGCTCCAACATCAACGGAAGTCGGCGGCTTAGTAGGAAACCTGGATGGTCCTGGAGCCAATGCGGGTGTGGTCAACCAATCATACTGGGATACAGAATCCTCTGA
>PWHR01000092.1 GCA_003554965.1 Thermoplasmata archaeon
AGACTCGACAAGCTGAAAGACATCGGGTTGATAAAGACTGAAAGGGATAACAGAAAGTTGAAGATCGGATTGACCAGAGTAGGTGACGTGTACGAGAAGGGGAGTTGATCGGTCAGACTCCCCCCTCATCTACCTTCCCAGTCCCGTCACAGTATTGACATTCCCCACTCCCATTGCACTCTGGACAGTAGTCCTCTATAAGATCCAACCCGAACAGGCCGTCTCCCACTTCGCCGGTTCCATCACAGTTACTGCATTCCCCCGTCCCTTCACACTCTTCACATTTAGCTTTCATAAATCTCGTCCTGTTAGTTTTTTTGAATTAACACGTGTTAAATTTCTCTAATCTTTTTTGTTTTCACGTCTATCGATTTCTTCCATCACTTCCCTCCAATCACCGGTAAAGTGAACTCCCCGATCGTCGATGTAGTAGTTCGCCGGAGGTTTTACATCTGATATCTCGGCCCCATCGGGAGCATGTGGGTTCTCGTTGATGAGATCGAACGGTATTTCGTATTTTTCCAGTGCCTATTTAACGACTTCTTCCTTGCCCCTGGTAGTGAATATAATTATTTTGAAACCTTTTTCCCTGAGAGCCTCTATGGCTTCTTTTGCTCCATCGATTGGTTCTCCATAATGGTTTGAATCTATCCACCCATCGTATTCGAACAACGTTCCGTCGAAGTCGACTGCGATTACTTTGGTCATGTTCATTCCTCTTTTAGACCATCTGAAAGATCGGTTCTTATTTTTCAACGATCCTTCTTCCACTTATCCGGATTTTTTACTCAAGAAGACGTTAATGAGTATTGCCCTAAGAAGGTATCCGCACCGATAGAATCTGAACAACTTTTGATCTACTCACAGATCATCAACTGATATACAAAAAGGAGCTTCCGATCTTCGCCACCACTAAACGCTATTTCTCCGGATAACCACATATCTCACAGAAGTCAAAAGTTATCTCCTTGACATAGCTCCTGTAATTGCTCATGTCCACGTCATACTCCTCGGCAAGACAACTCTCGCAGAGGACGTCTTCCTAAATCCTTTCCGGTCTCTCCCAATGCGGTTAGAGCGGTGCCCATCGCGTCTGAATCCATCTTGTCGGCCTCCTCCACGACAGCCTGTCCTCTGTGATATCTCACCAAGAGACTGTCTTCTCCAGTGCTCTTTTTGATCATCTTTTTTAGTACTCATATCTCGATGGTCACCTTTTCATCAAGTTGAAGTTGCAACCGTTTATAATAGGGATCGTCCTCTTTCGGAGGATCTCGATACTGGATCCCACAGTTTCGAAGCGTAACCTCTGCGTCGCTTTCATTTAAATTTTCAATACATTGGATTTGGTTATCGGTCGCATCGTAGAGATTTATATCAATAAATCCACGTCCTTTCCAGTCAAATGTTGCGTAGTTTTTACTGCGTTTCGAATGTATAACTCCAGTAACATTTTTCCGACATTCATAATTTGTTTCGATTTCATTGAGCTCGTCATCTGATAACGGCCTGTAGTGCCTACACAGTTGATCAGGAAGTTCCCTAATGAAGATCGATTCTGCACCTTGGACAGTCAACACATCAAGTCGGGTTTTTGTTCTTGTCAAGGCGACATAAAATAATCGACGTTCCTCCTCTAGTTGATAGGTTGCATTTTTTTCCTCATAAATCGAAGGAGGTTGTTTAACCGGTGCTAACCAGCGATTCGGTTTCATGCTTGGGTATACTCCAACCTTCGATACCTTCGGAATAATCACGTGTTCAGCTTCCGATCCCTTAGCATCGTGAGCTGTCCGGATATCAACTGAATCGGGCACTGCTTTTTTTAAGCTATAATAGAATTTCGGATCTCCATCCTGTTGCCGGAGCAATATCTGTATGTCCTCTGGCGGATAGTCAGAATTGTGAATGAGCTGTTCTATTCTCTGTTGGATCGATTTATTCCTTTGGTACTCATACGTATCACAGCCGAGATGGTGGACATTGATTGGATCACCACCGGATAGTCCAGTCGGGTTCTTTTCAGTTCGGACTTTATTGTTCCGTATAATGGCATTGCTAGCCGCGACGACGGTGTGTGGACATCTAAAATTATCCTCTAATGGGTTATCTGCATACGAATCATACTTTGAAAGATATGGATTGCCATTGGTGAAGACTGTGATTGGATCTGGGAGTCCGTCGTAGTCACCAGCTCCTAAAACATCACCATAGTTTATGAACAGATCGGGACGTGCCCCTTGGAATCCAAATATTGATTGCCAGTCGTCGCCGACTCCAAAGACTCGAACATCGTCTTGCTGTTCGGCAAGCGCCCTGATCACATCAAATTGGACTTGGTTGAGATCTTGCATTTCATCGATGAAAATATATTGATACAAGAACCGGTCATCGACCTCTGATTTTTCTAGTAAATCTTTTGTAAGAACGATAGAACCGTGGAAATCAGTCTTTTTCTGGTTATCAAAGACCTCGCAAAACTCCTCGTAAGCCGCCAAACACAGTTCACAAAACTCTGGAACACCTTCTTCAATGTCATCAGATTTTTCTATATATTCTTTGACTTTCGTTACAGCCTTTTGAGGACTCCATTCTCGAACTCTAGCCTGAGAAATGAACTCTTCGACATTTTCAATGATGTCGCGAGTAAGCACTTTATGATCATACACATAATCTATCAAATCCTTTCCAGAGATGGGGTGTTTGAGTTCGAGTGATGTTGCCTGTAATTTTTCTGAGAGGCTGTTTTTGACAGTGTCTTTGAATCGCTCGCAGACAGCTGGATCGTCCCAGTTGATCTTATCGCTTGACCGATCGAGAATTTCATCGCCATCGATGATGATTCCGGTTTTGTCACTAGAGTCAGTGTCGAGTTTTTCGTTCGGCTCGAAAATTCGTCTTACTGTCTGAGGATGTTCACTATTTATATTACGATATCCTGGGCGTTCTTTTCGCGTGGTTTTCGATGTGCAGTATTCGATATAAATCTCCTCGGGGGTTGGAGTATCGATCAATCGAAAATCTAAGACATAGTCACCTGATGCAGAGTGTGCCCAGTCTAAGTGCACTTGATAGTCATATTTTATCTCATGTTCCATCAAAAAGTGAGCGATTGCTTCATGAGCTAGCCCCTCCTCGGGTAGGGGATCCATTGGAACCTCTTCACCGCCTAATGTTACGTCTGATTTTTCTGTGAGTCCTTTGTAGACACCATTTACCACTTCGAAGTCATTCGGATCGTATTCACTTTTTTTCCATGCTTTGAGGAAATCTTTATAGGTGTCCAAATGTTCTTCAGAGGCTTTGATGTCGCGCCAAATAGCTGCAATTTCTGTGTTCTTTGCTTCACCAACAATAAATTCCAACTCCTCGTACTGGTCTTCAGCTACAGATTTACTGTAGGAATTGATCGTAGCAACTTCTACTCCAGTGATATTAAAAGTTTCCTCAAGTTCTTCTTTCATTTCTGATACACCATTTCGCGTGAAGGTGATCGCGAGTAAGTCTGACTCTGCCAAGTTGTCGTATTGTGTGAGGATGAAATTTACACGACGACCAAATGTCGTCGTCTTTCCAGTACCAGCTGCAGCGTTCACTCTGTTGAAATTGTCGTTCGAAAAAATAGCTCGCAATTGTTGCTCGGTGAGCGTTAAACCATCCTCGGCAAAAGGGCTATTTAGTTCATCTTCATGACTTCCCCGCATGATGCCGAGCCACTTCTCGTTGTAGGCATCTCTAGCTTGGATGAACTCACACACATTTGTGATGTCCTTGTACAGGATTTCAGCTGCATCGACGATATTAGCATCAAACTGCTCAGGATATTCTAGGATTGGGGATAACCAATACAAGGCATTTTGTGCGCGTTGGTAGGTTTTTAGTGCTTCTTCGACCGTCAAAAAATCCTTGTAGTTTTCAGTATATCTAGCCTGCCATCTAGTGAGGTTATCACGGATAGTCGCGACCCCTTGTTTCGAATCCGTGCCCTTGATGATTTCTTCTCCATCTATTGTCTCCACCTGAGACTCGGGTTTTGATGTCTCTTTAGAAGAAGAAAATAATCCACGGAAAAATTCTATGATTCCGGTCATTGATAGAGGAAGAATCTTATCATATTAAAGTGCTCTGATAATAAAGCTGTATAGAAAACTATTTTGAATCGGTCTCGGCAAAAATACTGAACTAGATATATCAATACTTTACCCTTACTTCCTTGTTGAGGTTTATCACCCATAAAGGAAAAGAAAGTAAAACTCAAAAAAATTCTCAAAGAAAAATCAAATACCGTCATTGATGATTCTCTAAAAGTTGTTTTCCATAGGTGACTGATTTATCATCCGGATTCCAAAGCCTAATGCTATTGAATGATTTTAATCCTATGTAGTCTCTATTCTCAATCAAAATTCTATTGTTTTTCGAAGTCTTTTTAACCATCAATAGAGGAATATACCTTTTCTTTCTATCAAACCATTCATCTTTACCATCTTCATCGGCTTCAGGATAATATTTTTCCATTTTTTTAAACTGTCTCAACATTTCGCCTAGATCCCTTATCTCAGTCTTAAATTCGATCATGTGTTTCCTTTCTATTTTCCCCCGTCTCTTAGTTGTTATCAGTAGGTCGATGAATCCCCTGTCTCCATAATGATTGTAAGGAACCTCTGTATCGAACTTTAATTTTCTAGAAGGTGGAATGAATTTAGTTTTTTTATTTTTCTGTTTTTCTAACCGCAACTCTAAAATTTTTTTCTTCCACTCGATATATTTTTGTATCATTTTTGAGTGAGCTTTATCCTTCATCCTCGTCTACCGCAGATTCGACACATCCTAGTAAACTATATTCTTTTTGGAATTCTAAACTTTTTGGTAAATACTCCTAGATTTAACTTTGTCAAGTTAGATATCCAAAGATGTATGTTTTTCATCTCTAGGCATCCCAGTTAAACCTCCGGACGAATAGGAGATGCAAATCTAGTTATCAAGAAAATTGGGAGTCCTCCCTCTTAAATTATATTAACCTACACTCCCTTACCCACAAAGAGAGGTGACCAAAATCCCCATAATAGTCTCGAAAGATAACGAAACCAGAAAGATAGAGGAATCAAAATTCGAAGCAGAGACCAAACTACAGGAATACATCTACAATAACCCAGAAATACTCCCGATAGAGGAGATCGAGGAAGAGATACCGTTCATTAGCCGCAAGAGAAGTACCTACGAACAGCGGTCCTATAGACGCTGTAGGACTAGACAAGAACGGTAACATATACGTCATAGAGACGAAGCTGTACAGCAACACCGATAAGAGAAAGGTGAT
>PWHR01000074.1 GCA_003554965.1 Thermoplasmata archaeon
TAGGAAAAATAGTTAGATGCGCCCGTAGCTCAGGCGGAAAGAGCACCAGCAACTAAGTTGGAGGCCACAGGTTCGAATTCTTGTCGGGCGCACCATCTATTTTTTTCTATTCATGGAGGCAATGATTATCAATTCAATATACCTTTACCCAATGTCTTGTTTCAGATGAAACATTTAACGTGGCAGTGTTTTGTGCGACTTCTTTAATTGCCGGCAGATCTCTTAACAGTGTAAGTTCTAAGTGGCGAAGCGTATTGGCAGCAACAACGCCAAACTGTTCGGTTAATCCGTAAACTGCAATTAATATTTCTGGCAAATCTGGAACTTCGATCTTTACTTCGTAGAAGAAGCCGGGGTTATCAAAAAATGGTGTGAAAGCGCAACCCGGTGAAATATGAAGCACTAATTCAAACACTAAGATTTTTGGGCAGGGGTCTTTATCGAACAATCGAACCGTTGCCTCAATATTAAAGCTTGAATTATTTTCCACAATTACCCCAATGAAGCTTTGAATCAACGGATCAATAGCCAGAGGCCCTGTAGAGTAACAAACAGTTTTCCTGGTAATGCCTGGGATACAAACGTACTGTCCAGCCCAGGTGATGCTGCCTTTCAAGATAATCAAGGTGTTTGAATGATCGCAAACGTGACTGATGTCCAGGCTGATGTAAGTCAAGATGCCGTGATGGTTTCCGGCGTGATCGATAAACAGCTCTTTGTTGTAGATAAAGGGGATCTGGTCCGGCATATCCCCGAACAGGTGCCCTTTCATGCCGTCGTACCTGTTCAAGGCGCCCGTCCCGGTATGAACGCTCTAGTACAGGTACGATTAATCAGTGTCGATACTGAACTAATCGAGCCCGATGTTGTCCGGCAGGTTATCGTGCTGGAAATCTTTGTTAAAGTAACCGTTACCCAACAGCTCTTTGTGGTGGTTGACGTACGCAACAAAGATATCATTGTAGACAAAGAGTTGTTAAAAGTAGATAGCGTGGTTGGGGAAGATACCGCTAGGCAGATGATTCCGGTGGTTACCCTGCCCATTACCGCCAGAAAGATTTTCCGTATTTTACCCACGGTCCGAAATGTGACCGCTGAAGTTCAAGACGGTGTCGTCATTGTAAGAGGAGTCATCCACAAGCAGATCTTCCTGGTTGACGAGGGGGAGCTGGTACGCCATGCTGCCGAAGATATCCCCTTTACAAAAACCATCCCCATACCTGGGGCCGAACCGGGTCAGCGGGCCCAGGTTGATGTACGGGTGCGATTAGACGACTTTGAACTGATAGATCCTCCCAGCCGGCGGTTAAGGCAGACCCTGGTGCTCGAAGTTTTTGTCAAGGTCACCGAGATATTGCAGATTGAAGTGGTCAAAGATGTCAGGGGGCCGGGCATCGAGGTAGAGAAAAAACTCTTAAAGGTGGAAAGCGTCGTTGTAGATGTTTTCCAGCAGGAAACGGTACGCGCCACGGTTACATTACCCGTCCAGGCTATCAAGATCTTCGAAATTCTTGCTCAGATTCTCGACCTGCAGGCAGAAGCCCAGTTTGACCAGGTCATTGTTAGGGGGGTTCTTCATAAACAGGTCTTTTTCGTCGATCCCAGCAATCTGATTCGTCACACCAGGGAAGATATCCCCTTCAGGTTTGTTAAAAACGCCCCGGGCGCACGTCCCGGCATGAACGTCCAGGTTCAGGCCAAAATTATCGGCGATATTATGCACCGGATTGTTGATGTACAAGGGATGGTTGTAGAACAAACTTCTGTCATTGAAATCTTTGCTAAAGTAACGGAAACGGTACAGCAAGAGGTTGTACTGGATGTGATAAGAAGAATCCCACCTAAACACCCGCATTAAAAACTTGATCGACAAGGGGCATGGTCAGTGAAGAAAAGTACACTTTTCAAAGCGGTCGTGTCCCATTTTTAAAAGCACCTGTATGTTCATAGGAAGTGGGTACGATGATTCACAAAAATATCAGAAGTAAAAAAATAAACACATGTTTTAAAGGATCATCCGATAATATCACAACACATCCCAGAAACAGAGTGGAACAATTCCCAGACTAAAGAAATGATGGCTCGTTTTAAGTCTGTCTACTTGAAACCGATCACCGGATTCCAGGGTCACGGCATATTTCGAGTAAAACAAGTTGATGAATTAAGTTGTGTGCTCTCTGATAATAACTGCTCACAAAAAATAGCATTGTCAGGTGTCCTACCAGCGCTTGAGGCCATGATGGCCAAAGGAAAGTATATTTTAAACAGGCCATTGACCTGGCTACGTACAAAGGTTGCCCTTTTGATGTGCGGTTGTTAATGCTAAGACCGTGCTCTCATGGGAACTTACCCTTACGTCAGCTAAAGTAGCCTCTCGTCGGAGCAGTTATTTTAGGTTCAATGAGCGAAGACTCAGAGCTGGGAGAATTAGAACTAAAGCATGCGGAAACTGCTGCAGGCTTACTGGCTAAGCTTATATAGATTTTTAAGAAAGAAATTTGTTTTATCATACAAAGCTTCTATGAAGGCTTATGCTTTTTTAGGGAACATCGACTGATCCGCAAGACTTGGCGCAATCAAGCCGAGCAAAGTGCCAAATATGACATGGTCGACAAGGCTCAATAGGGGCGACAAAGGGTTTTTTTTTATCTATCAAGCCCAGCTTAATCCAAAGTGTGCCTTCAGTTATTTGTTCTAAGATTTCTTTTATTTTTTGTTCAAACTGATCTAAATCTAAGGTAGCCTCTTTCTTGATGCTATTCCTTAGCATGGGCCCAACCTGACTGAGTCATCTAATAAGTCTTTGAGCAGCTCAAGTGCAGCTGCAGCCGCTAGATCTTCTTTGGGTATTTCCACAATGTTGGTCATGATCGCATGCTCTGTTCTGGAAGCAACGATGGGATGGGGAAGTTGATCAATATAAACATTTGTTCTGCGGGCAGGCCCCCGGTTGTTTTCTATAGGTTCCAATGCGATTATTTTATCTGAGCGAGCGAACTTACCATAACCCAAAGGTACCAGTTCATTTTCTCTATTACCAAAGAAATCACGCCTTGTTGAATTTTTTTTAGCGTTTCCGATCTTGAAGTACTTAATACAATTTTACTTGAAATCTTCTGTCCATTTTCATCACTCCATAATCTCATGTATAAAATTAGGTATGATTAAAGATAATAAAGACACCTGATCTTTATAAGGAATTTGTAATGATGAAAATAAGGAGGGTTTTTATGGCAAGGTCAAATCCAAGCAGAGAAAAATTGCCTCTGCACTACGGGGAAATATTTGGGGCCTGGAGTTATCTTTTGGGCCTAAAAGGGTCAATGGCAAAGTATCAAACTCTCATAAATCATACAGGTGATAAAGAACTCGGAAATATGTTGGAAGGCTTTATGAACGATTTGGCAAAACCACAAATGGAAGAAATTGAAACCTTATTAAAGAATAACGGGATTGGATTGCCTCCTGCCCCACCGGAACGTCCGGTGGCCAGTTTAGAAGATATTCCGGCAGGGGCAAGGTTTAACGATGCGGAAATTGCATCAGGCCTTTTATCTGATATTTCTGCAGGACTTCTTTCATGCAGCAGTATCATGGGTAAATGTCTTCGTGAGGACATAGCAATGATGTTTGGCCAATTTCACCTTAAAAATGCTCAGTTCGGGGCATCCTTGCTTCAACTAAACAAAGATAAAGGGTGGATCATACAGCCTCCTTCGTACGATAAAATACCTGAGACGGTAAGGATATAATAACTAAACATTTCTTGCTGCTTCTCTCTTTCCAACTTCTGTTCAGGTGTAAAAAATAGGCACGTTTGATGTGTCTATTTTTGCATTTCTAATGGAAGTTGATATGCTAAAAAGTGTTTGTTGAAAAATGCACGTATTGCAACTAAGAATATATTTAGTAATATAAAGAAAATATGGATGGAGGTGAGCAATGCCCTGCCATTAAGCGATAATTAAATTAAGCTGGCGCCAATAACAGTGATTAATGTGTATTTCTCAGCAGAAGTGTCTACAGTATTTTTCTTTAACCATCCTATGAATTCTGATGTATTAGAATCTATTGAACGTTTCGGAATAGTTGATGTAAAAAATGATTAGAATGGCTCAACTTAAGTGGGACGTGCCACAAAGTACGCGCCATTTTATTTTTGTTATTGGCTACAGTGGCAATCTATGTGGGAAATCAAATAGGGTAGGTGTTTACTGAGATAGCACTGCTTGGCATTAGGGTTTTCCCTGCAGAGCTTTATATATACTTAATGCTGTTGCCAACCTGGCTTTCAATATCAACTCAGGTGATCAATAAAGGTTTAATGATAACAATATAACCCTGATACGGTTAGCAATAAACATGATCTTCACTCCCAAAAAACCAAAAAGAAATGTAGCCAAAACCAGGCCGGCAATTCCCCACAAACTAAAATAGCCGAAAAACTGGAGTATTTCCTGGCCTGAGGCAAAGCCTGCACCTACAACAGCCGATATAAACCGTGCCCACCTTTAAGGCAGAAATATTCTTTTTCGGCTTTATTATTTTTTCTTTCATATACTATCATGTGATCGATATAATAGAAATATTCCAGTTGAGCGTTGGTCCATTCATCGTGTACCTTTTGACCGAAGTAACGCTCAGCTAAATCGTCTACATGGCGCTTATGTATCTTCACTTTTCCGTCGGATGATCGGATGAATAGGTTACCCGCTCCTGTTGCCAGTTAGGATAAAAATCTAAGCAGTATCGAATGGCAAACTTAATCATACTTTGGTCAGTAATGCTACCCATTTAAAACTCAGGGGGCAGATCTACTGTGGAAAAAGCACTAAAAAATAGATTTAACTCTCTCCACGATTCTTTAGGCAAAGTTACTTCTTGGGGTTTATAAATGCTTTCCTCTGTGTCCGGAGCATGTACTCTTATTACTTTTTCTTCTTGTACAATTATCGCCACTTTATTTTCTTCATCCCAGTTAACAATTGCTCCCAATGACTCACCTATAAACCTTGCCGGAACAAATGTGCTCCCCTCAACAATCGTTGCCGGAACATCAAGCTCTACCTCTTCACTATTTACCGTAGCTTTAACTGAATCAATAGTAAGTATTACAGTAGTATCTTTCTTCGTTCCTGTAACTGTTCTTGTATCAACATCCCAGCTTACAGCCGCATTTAATGCTTCAAAAATACCCCTCA
>PWHR01000004.1 GCA_003554965.1 Thermoplasmata archaeon
ACCTCTACCTAAAACATACATCTCCGGGTATTTAAGTATTCACCAGGGGGAGGGGTGAGTGGAAGTGACATTCATCCCCACGGCAGAGCCGCAGGGTTTTCTGCCTCAACAAAAGTATAAAACGAACGGTCGATGATCGATTGAGAAATAGAGAAAGAATAGCGGGGAGTGGATTTGAACCACTGATCTCCGGGTTATGAGCCCGACGGAATATCCTGGCTATCCTACCCCGCTCTAAAGATCGTAAAATTAAATCCAAATACAGATCCTTTTCTGGGATTGCTCATAGAGTAAACTCTTTTATAAATTTTTCCTTCTTACGACTGACAACCCAAAGAATGATATTTCTCGACTAGCAATCGTAAATGAGGTCAATGGTCATCACAATGAGGGGTAGAACATTAAAAAAAAGAAGAAAATAGTTTTTGGAGGAAACGAATCCAAGACCCTCTAATCTAATATTCTTCTTTAGGAGGAGGATTTTTTTGTTCCTCTTCATAACCAAACTGCTGTGTTACTTTATCCTCAGGGGTTCTGGTTTCAGCAGGCCCTTGTTGGGGATAGACTGGTTCCTTCTCATTAAACTCATCTTTAGATGATCTTCTACCGCCCTTTTTTCTCATTAGAACAGCTATAGCTATAACAACTGCTATTATGACTATCACTATTAAAGGTAGCATGAGACCCCAATCATCTTCCTCATCATCTATCTGCTGTTTCTCTTGCATACTCTCTTCTGCCTCAGAGGGGTCCATCGAGCGCATGCTCATATCGGCCATACCGAACTCTTCCATCTCTTCTCCAAGGTACATCTCCTGTTCAACGATAAAGCCGTCATCCGCTGAGTAAAGCAACTGGAAGCCAGGTTCCTGTTGAGCGGTAGCTGGATAATCTTGCGGAAGAGCGAATTCTATCTCGTGGACTTCTACTTCCTCACCATCGATCACTGTAGTCGATGTTCCAGTACATTCTAAGGGTAGTTTGATTGTTTCACTGGGCGGATCGATTTCACCATTGCCGATATAGGGATCTCCGGTAGGTATATCTTCCAAATTTATCGGGAATTCCTGACCGACCATCATTTCTATATCTTCCTTGATTTCATCCGGGACTCCAGTCACATCTACCGTGCCTTCATAATTACCGCTCATATCTATCTCGGACTCAGCGTTCCAAGATTCTTCTTCCATTATGGCCTGATGATCTAAGAAATTCAGAGCTGGATCGAAATCGATCTCCAGATCAGTAGAGATGTCTACATCCAATGTTATTTCGTAATCTGTGTAATCGATGGTAAAGGTCTCTGGTTCTTGCCCTCTATACGCGTCAATTAAAACGTCCTCGGAAATCGGCATATTTTCGAATTCGGCAGAAACTTCCATATTTAGATCCATATCGATATCCATCTTATCTATATTCATCTCTTCGTTATAATGTATTTCACCGTTCATATCTAGAGAATATGCAAATGCTCCTCCGAATGTCATCGTTCTAGTTTCCATCGGTAAGTCTTCTGGTTCTGTCTCTGGGTCGACTTCTGTACCCTCTTCTGGTAGTTCAGCGGTTATTCCTATTTCACCTTCGACTGATGATCCTCCACCGGCGTTCATCTCCATCGTATATCCATCGTTGGCTTCTGTTACTTCGTAAATTTGGTAGAAGCCGAAGTCCCCGTCAAGATCAAGAGTGATGTTTTCTATCTCAGAGATCTCTTCCAATTCTTCATCTTCCTCTATCACCTGTTCAAATTCCTCTATGATGGGTTGGAATAATTCATCTAAGTCTTGCTCATAGCCCATAGCCCATGCATCACCTTCTTCCCAAATGGGTAGCTGATCTTCTTCTAGAGTCGTTTCACCTACTCCGACTGTAGAGCCGAACGCGAGAGCTAAGCTTGCTATCAATAAACCGGCAGTGAGGATTGTTAGTGTTTTTCTATCCATTTATATCCCTCTACACTGTAATACCTATCAATAGATTAAGTTTATTTATATCTTCGGGCTTTGAATAATCTAAATTTTAATTTAAGCTGGGACTGATAAGTTTTTGCACTATAGTTAAAAGGTTTGAAAGATTAGTGCTTTCACCTATCCTCCGAAAACCGTTGTATTTATATAGACGAAAGAACATCATCAGATGGTATAGGATGGACAATAGAGAAATGATACTCATAATTTTATTGGCTTCAGTAAGTGCCATATTCACCTGGTATGGTCTCAGGACAGCTAATCCAGAAAATGAGATTCTACAGTCGTATTACAGTATAATGATATTTCCACCGCTCTTTTGTTTACTGTTCTTATTCATCAGAAAAGCTATAAAAACTTAATCCTGATCGAATTTATAAAGATAATAATCTTCTTCTTCCTTTTCTCTGACGAAACCTTCTTCCTCCATCAGTTCTATTATCGGGTGATTGTCTTTGGGGATTCTACTCGTTACACTTTCATCCGTGTTCTCTACTGCATGCCTTAAAAGCATACGACCTATCCCCATCCTCCTGTGATTCTGTAATACACCGATGTGTTCGATATTCAGACCGTCTTCTTTAACGATGGTCAGTATCGCACCTATCGGTCTATCTTCTTTCCAAGCGACGGCGGAACAATCCTCTACTACATCTTTTAAGGATTCATCTACGTCCTTTTGTATATTCCAGTGTTTATCGGGTTCAGGGAATATGGTTTCAAAGAGGTCATATATCTTTTCCTTATCCACTGAATCTAAAGGTTCTATGTCGATCTTCATCAATAAGATATTCTTTTCTATTCTTAAAAAGTTTCGCCCTAAAATTTATAATCGGTATCAGAGAAACCTTTAAATTTTTTTACCACCCCTTTGATGATGAAGAGATGAAGCTTACTGAATTCGACTATGACCTTGATGATGAACTCATAGCCCAACGACCGGTAAGACCTAGAGATGAATCCAAACTTTTCTATCTCAGAAAAGAAGAAAAAAGGCATATGATTTTTAAGGATATCGTTTCGCTGCTTCAAGAGGGAGACGTGCTGGTCAAAAACAAGTCCAAAGTGATGCCTGCTCGAGTTGAGGGCAAGAAAGATACGGGAGGGAAGATCGAAGTGCTTTTCCATCGTCCTATAGGCGAAGGTTGGGAATGCATGATCAGTGGAAGTAATATAAAAGTGGACAGAGAAGTCGTTTTGGATGGAGATGAGTACACGATCTTAGAAAACAGAACCGAGGGCCTTTTCGTACTCGACATAGGACATCAGGAAGCAGTGAGCCTTATGGAAAAATGTGGTGAGATGCCTACACCACCTTATATCAAAAAAGACATAAGGACTTCTAAAGAGTATCAGACGGTATATGCACAGGATAAAGGATCTGTTGCGGCACCCACGGCGGGATTTCACTTCACTGAAGAACTTCTCGATCAGATAGTGGATAAAGGAGTTAAGATACACAACATAACCTTACATGTTGGACCGGGAACGTTCCTACCGGTCAACGATGAAGAGATCGAAGATCACCAGATGGGTGAAGAGTACTTTGAAGTCGAAGAAGAAACTGCAGAGGCCATAAATAAAGCCAATAGAGAGGGTAGAAGGGTGATTTTTGTAGGGACCACAACAGTGAGGGCATTAGAAAGTGCTTCTGAAGATGGTAGAGTCGAGCCGAAGAAGGGATGGACTGATCTCTTCATCTATCCTGGTTATGAGTTCCAATCAGGTATGGACCTACTGCTCACCAACTTTCATCTCCCGAAATCAACGCTTCTGATGCTTGTAAGCGCCTTTGCAGGCAAAGAGAGGATACTGAAGGCGTACGAGGAGGCTATAGAACGCGGATATAGGTTCTACAGCTTTGGAGATGCGATGCTCATAGAGGGAAAACATGTCTGAATTCGATTTTACCCTTGAAACTACCGCCGGAAGAGCAAGGACCGGTAAGATAACTGTAAATGGAAGAGAAGCGAAGACTCCTCTCTTCATGCCGGTGGCTACAAAGGCTGGAGTTAAGACGCTGACTTCAGAGGATCTGTGTTCCATAGGCGTCGAAGCTCTAATAACCAATGTTTACCACCTTATGATGCGTCCGGGTGTAGAAACGATAGAAGGAGCCGGAGGTCTGCACGACTTCATGAACTGGGATGGGATAATATTCACAGACAGTGGAGGTTTCCAGATGATCAGAGAAGGCTTCACCTCATCGTTAGACTCGGATAAAGTAAAATTTAAGTCCGTACTCGACGGAGAAGTCTATGAACTGACTCCAGAAAAAAATATCGAGATCCAGGAGAGGATTGACACGGACGTAGCTATGTGTCTCGATCATTGTCCTCCATATCCAGCTGAGAGAGAAGAACTTGTTGAGTCTCTTGAAAGGACCTCCTCATGGGCCAAAGGATGCAGGGACGCAGGTAGTATCGTATTCGGCATCTCCCAAGGAGGGACTGATCTAGAATTGAGAGAGAAGAGCTGTCGTCAGATCAAAGATATAGGATTCGAGGGTTATGCACTTGGCGGTCTTTCGATAGGGGAACCTGTAGAAGATATGTACAGGATGACTTCTATCGGTGGAAAGATATTTCCCGATGACAAACCCAGGTACTTTATGGGTCTGGGATCACCAGTCGATTTATTAGAGGCTGTAGATAAAGGTATGGATGTCTTCGACAGCGCTTACCCTACTAGAAACGCAAGACATAGAAGTATCTTCACTGCTGAGGGAACCATAAGGATAGATAAGAACGACTACAAGAATGATCATACCCCGTTAGATCCAAGTTGCGACTGTCCGACCTGTGAGAACTACACAAAGGCTTACATCAGACACCTGTGCAAATCTGACGAATTAGCTTGGATGAGGCTAACGTCGATTCATAATCTTTACTTCATACTAAAGCTGATGAAAAAATCCAGAGAATCCATCAAAAAGGGAGAATTCAAAGACTTCAAAAAAAGCTTTATCCAAAAATATGAAGATGGATAAGAAAGTGTGTTATCTGCGAATTGTTTAGTTTCAAGTTTTATCACCTTCTTCGGTCATCTACTGGAATTTTTAATCAATTCCATCGATATATGGAATGTAATTCCATAAATATTTCGAAGAAGTTTCCTAAAATATATGAACGAAGTCTTTTCCAGAATATCTTCTCAGGAGTTTTAAGATCTAGACTGAAATGAGGTTTTACATGGTTGTAAAAATCGATAAACTCATCCA
>PWHR01000040.1 GCA_003554965.1 Thermoplasmata archaeon
ACAGTGTCATTATGGTTATATGTATATATTAAGACTAATATGGTTACATGTCTACCAAGCCCCTGCATCGCAATTCTTTTATTGACATTATGATAGCATGCTTGCTATATTTAAGTTAGAATCACGATGAGGAGGATTCCTGACAGGGTTAGTCCTTAAGGAAGCCTCCTCGTTATATTTATTTGCTAATTTTTCTTTTACTTACTTCCGACAGGCAAAACTGGATTCAACACCAAAGGCGCTGGCTTTTTTAAAATTTGCAAAGGCATTAAGCCGGCTGCTTAAAAAGCCTCAATTAATACGGCGTAACCGGAAAACTGTGCAGCGATTTTTTGGTCAGCGGTAACCATTTTACAGCCGAGGTTTTTGGCCAGCGTAATAAATTCGCAGTCATATGCAGACAGGTTGCTGCTATTTGCTAAATCTAATACCTGCGCTGAATCAACATGATATTCATTGGCCTCCATTAATAAAGATGCGCTTTCCATAATTTCTTTGGCATCATCAAGGGTCAATATTTTTTTGCGGATATACTGGGCAAGAACATTTCTAAACTCGCTTCGCCACAGTAACGGAGCCGCCCATTTTTCATCTTTAAGCAGTATTTTTTCTGCTCGCTCTGAAAACTCACCGGTTAAGAAAAGGTAGCTAATTATATTAGTATCAACAACAATCATAAGCGTTCAGATCCTTTGATTTGATTGAGTTCTTCATTTTTAACAGGATAACTTGCTGTTTTTCTGCGTAAACGCCGGGCATTTTCGATTAACTGATCAGGGGCGCTCGCTTCTTTCTGAACGCTGTTTTCAATGCATACTATTATCTCCTGGTTTATGCTGCGCCGTTTACTTTTTGCGCTTCTTTTAAGCTTTTCATATAGATCATCAGGGATGTTTTTTACTGTAATATTAGCCAACTACATCACCGCCCTTGTTATATTTCACTATGAAACCATTATGGCACCACCTGCTAAAGCTGTCAATGTTGGCCGAGCAATCTCAAAAAACCCCTATGAAATTGAGCCAAAAACGACTTCGTGGTATAATTCCAGTTAGAATAAAGGTTTAAGTTTTAACGCTTATTAGCAAGCCGTAAAATATCAATACACTATGATCTAGAGGACCTTGAACAAGTTCTCGAACGCTTAAAAGGTTGGAACAATAATGATTATAATGAGTAGCACTTCGCCATTGGTTAATCTAGATGCAACCGGGTAGCTTGAGAGTCTTGTTTTTAAAGTGCTTGACTGTATGGCAAGGGTTGAATGAACACTGGTAAATATCAATTACAACCTGCGTCCGAAATTTAACACCTTTAAATATAACTTTCCCCGGTCCGCCAATAACCGCCCCTCATAGTAGGAGATGCAAATGGATTACGATGGTCTGCTTTGGAAGTATGAAAAACTAAAAAAGGAAAATGAAAAATTACGCGCTGAGAATAACTATCTTCAGGAATGTCTTCGAAAAAATGTAGCCTCAACAGTCAATGATCCGGCCCACTCTATAAAGCAATTAACGGATTACACCTGCGTTCATCAGAATAGCCCCGCCCCTCAAAAAGTAGAATTATTTATGTCATATTTTAAAGGGCGTACTGATATTTATGCCAGGCGCTGGGTGAATAATAAAA
Source organism: Thermoplasmata archaeon (assembly GCA_003554965.1). GTDB lineage: Archaea > Thermoplasmatota > Thermoplasmata > Halarchaeoplasmatales > Halarchaeoplasmataceae > Natronoplasma. The sequence continues at coordinate 1,633 of PWHR01000040.1, forward strand.
AGGGTACTGCCGGTTATTCACCTGTATGTGCCAATGAGTGGCGCAAAGGTGTTTGTCATAAGCCAAAAGTTAAGTGCATAGCGTGCCAAAACAAAGCTTTTATACCATATGATAAGGAAGCAGCTGAAGCTCACCTTATGGGGCATAAGGAAATTGGCGTGTACCCTTTGCTGGAAGATGAAACCTGTTATTTTCTCGCCATAGATTTTGATAAAAGCAATTGGCAGCAGAATACCACCATAATCCGTAAGATATGTGATGATTATGGTATTTCTTATGGTGTAGAGCGTTCCCGTTCCGGTAATGGAGCGCATGTCTGGTTTTTCTTCGAACAGGCAGTTCCGGCTGCGCTTGCCCGCAAATTCGGCAGTGCCTTGTTGACTTATGCCATGGCACAAAACTACAAGGTTGGATTTGATTCTTACGACCGGCTTTTCCCTAACCAGGACAGCCTGCCTGCAGGGGGACTGGGTAACTTAATCGCCCTGCCTTTTCAAAAAGAAGCAAGGGCTAATAGTAATAGTGTTTTTATTGATGAGAATTTTATACCATACCCTGACCAGTGGTTATATTTATCCCAAATAAAGAAGCTAAAGCCTGAGGATTTGGAACGATACATTAAGGAGCTTGCAGGTAGTGAAGAACTTGGCCGTTTATCACAGTCTGGTGATGGTTACCATTATGAGGCGCCGTGGTTAAAAAAACCTGCTACAAGTAGCATTGATCCTGCTATAATGCCCTCCAAAATTATTGTAACCCGGGCAAACATGCTCTACATACCCAAAAATGATCTGCCCTCTAAAGCCCTAAATCAAATCATTAGAATGGCTGCATTTAAAAATCCGGAGTTTTATAAACGGCAGGCCATGCGCTTGCCCACATATAATAGCCCCCGGATTATTCATCTTGATGAAAACTTTGAAAAGTATGTTGCTATTCCCCGGGGTTGCATGAATGAATTACGGGGGTTTTTTGAAGCAAATAGTGTCGAAGTCATCATTAATGATGAGACTTATGAGGGTAAAAGTGTCAATGTAGATTTTACCGGAGAGTTGACAGAGGCACAGCAAACGGCCGCAAATTCGCTTTTAAATCACGAATACGGCATTTTGGCTGCGCCTCCCGGCTTTGGCAAGACGGTTCTTGGAGCATCCCTGATAGGGAGTAAAAGAGTAAATACCCTGATCCTGGTTCATCTCAGGCAACTTCTCGATCAGTGGGTAGAACAGCTAAGCCATTTTTTAGATATTAAAGAAAAACTGCCGGTAAATGCCCGGCCCGGAAGGGGCCGTCCTGGTAAGCACAGTTTAATCGGCACTGTTAGCGGAGGAAAAGATCGGCGCAGCGGTTTGATCGATGTAACGCTGATCCAGTCGCTATACTCAAAAGGTAAAGAAGAGGAGACTTGCCCTTTCCTAAAAGATTACGGCATGGTTATAGTAGATGAGTGCCATCATATTTCTGCTTTTAGCTTTGAAAAAGCAATCAAAGCGGCCCATGCCAGATACATATACGGCTTAACTGCTACCCCCATACGTCATGACGGACACCATCCAATTATATTTATGCATTGTGGCCCCGTACGCTATGAATTAGATGCCCTTTCAGAGTCTGTTAAACGGCCCTTTGAGCATGTCGTAATACCCACTTTTACCTCGTTTAAAATGCCCCCAGGGGAAAATGATGAAAAATGGCATATCCAAAAGATATATACAGCTATTACCGAAAGCGATACCAGAAACCACATGATCATAAGTGATGCCTTAGAAGCGCTGGCAGATGGGCGTAACCCGGTTATTTTAGCGCACCGAACCGCCCATGTGGAAAGCCTGGCGAAGCTATTAAAAGATAAGGAAGTTGAGGTTGTTGTATTAACCGGCAGGCTTAATGAAAAACAGCGCAAACAAATTCGCGAACAATTAAATGAAACCAAGGGTTCGCGTCAACCCGTTATTGTTGCAACCGGTAAATATATCGGTGAAGGTTTTGATTATGCGCGCCTCGACACCTTGCTTTTAGCTTCACCGGTGGCCTGGCAGGGCACTGTACAGCAATATATCGGGCGCCTGCACCGGTTGTATCAAGGCAAGCAGGAAGTCCGGGTAATAGATTATGTAGATATTCACGAGCCTGTGCTTGAGAAAATGTACTACAAGCGGATGAAGGCATATACAGCAGCAGGCTATACCATCAAGGCCCCCAACAAGGATGGTGAAGAGGTAGAAATACTCTACGACCGGGATAATTATTGGGAAAAATATAGTGAAGATATTGCAGCATCATATGGTCAGATTATAATAACGAGCCCTTATGTTAAGCAAAGGCAAATTAATAACATGATGGTTATACTGAAACCGCTATTGCAGAAAGGTGTAGAAGTATTTATTCTAACCAGGCCGTTAAATGAATATAAGGAAGCCGAGTTTGAGAAAGCAGAAAAAAGTTTAACCGCAATGCGGGATGCAGGAATAAAAATAATCTACCAGGAAGGTATGCATCAGAGGCTTACCGTAATAGACAACAGCATTGTCTGGTATGGCAGTATCAGTTTTCTTGGTTACAGCAACAAAGATGCCAATGTGATGCGCATTAATAATCGCGACCTTGCTGTGGAGATTGCCTCTGGCATGATGCAAATAGAGCATAATTCTGCGAATGCACAGGAATAAATTTGTTTTACGTAGTTTTACTCGAAAGCCACCTTACACTACAGGCAACGGACTTGTCCCTTTTTTTGGAATCAGCTGGCAAGCCGCAGATGCTGAATTAAGCCTGGTTTTTCTCTATTAAACTATTACAAGGTTTCAAATTGTAATTTCTTTAGGGTTTGTTCCGGTACACGTTTGCTTAAACCAAGGATCTCAATACCAACAACGTTATCTTCGTCATTATAGTCTAAAATCACACCTGGCTTAATCTCTTCAGAATCGACTATAGCTGATTCATCAAGTCTAAAATACAATGAATCATTTTGCTGATCTACTTTAAGTCTCATTTTGTCCTCCTTATCCTTCGGTCAAAAAATACTGTAACAACTCTAATCGGTTCATAGTTTGGGTTAACGACAACCCGTAAATATTTGCCTCTATGATTTTCTACTGAACAGATGTAATGTATAGTTCCATCCTCTCTAATCTCTTTCGTTTCTGGATTATCGAGAGCAAACTGAACCCAAGTTTTTTCAATATTTCGTTCTCGAAGCATATCTGCTGCATGTTCTGATAAGCGAAACTGGATCATATGACCCCTTTCGGATTGCAACATCAATAGTCTAAATGCTATTTATATTATATCAGGTTAAACCATAAAAACAACAAACTGCTTAAACAATACACCGGTGCATGCCAGTGATGCTGGTTTTTAACCAGCTGGATTAAAAGGAGCCTATTAAAAAAGAAGCCAGTTTTTACTGCCAGGCAGAATGAAACGGCTATAAAGATACTAGCGGCACTGAGATTTATACCCATGCCGGTAGAGGCA
>PWHR01000048.1 GCA_003554965.1 Thermoplasmata archaeon
AAGGTGGACAGTATGGTTAACGACATGGAGGTAGGGGTGCGGCGGACTATTTCATTGATAGAGGAAAACAATGTTTGAAGAGTCACGAACTTTTGGCGAGGTTGAAACCGAGCACACTTTTTCCAGCCTGCGAATAACCCCGCTGATTGACATAGTTTTTCTGCTGTTAATATTTTTCATGGTATCGACCACCTTTACCGTTCAGCCCGGTCTGCAGATAGATCTGCCCGGTGCGGGGGGAGAAGTGGAGCTACCCGAGGACCAGTATGTAGTTTCGCTGACGGAACGGGGAGAAATCTACCTGGGGGAGGCCATAGTTGACCTGGAGGGGCTGGCGCGCGAACTGGATCAGACCGATAAACCGGTGACTGTGCGAGCCGATCGTCGGGTCCCCCACGGACATATTGTGCGGGTTCTGGATACAATTCGAGAGGCGGGGGTGAGAAGAGTAAACCTCTCAACCCGACCGATCGAGGAGGAAGAGGATGAATAGACGTCTGTTAGTTGCTCTGGGGGTGAGTTTACTTGCCCACCTGATATTTATTTTCCTGCCCTATACAGCGCCCGATCCCCGGCATCCCGAACCGGAAACTTTAGTTGTTGATCTGCACTCCGTGCTGGAGCCTGCGGGTGAATCGGAGGAGCCCGGTCCGGCTGCCGAGGAACCACTGCCGGAGGCAGAGGAGGTGGCGGAAGCGGAAGTTGAGGAGCCGGTGGAGGAAGAGCCTGCGCCGGAGCCAGAACCAGAGCCGGAAGTTGAAGAACCGGCAGAAGAGCCAGAAGAGAAAGTTGTTGAAGAGGAAGCCGTTGAGGAAGAAGTGGCGGAACCGGAAGAGGAGCCCGAAGCGGTCGAGGAAGAACTGGAGGAGCCGGCGGAAGAAAGAGAGGACGAGCCGCCCGAGGGGTTACGGCGCGAACCGTTGTTACGACGGGCGGAACGTTCTAACAATTATCGTGATGCCGGACAGCCGGGGGGAGAGGGAGAGAGGGGCGAACAACAAGAAGCTGCTCCGGAAGAGTTTGAACGCTACGCTGTTCGCGAGCCGGAGCGGGAGGAACCGGCGGATACTTACGTATTTGTGCCACTGCCTGAGCTGGAGCGGGATGAGTTTGAGCGTTCTGAATTACGTTTGACGGACGTCAGTCGGTCGTCGCCTGAAATTGACCTGGACGATGAGCAGAACGTGCAGGTGCTGGAGGCAATTGATCCGGACGCGGGAACGCCCGGCCGACCGCGCCAGAGACTCAAAAACCCCTTGCCCGAGGCTCCCGACTGGTTGGAGGAGACCGGCGAGAGGACGCGGCTTGTTGTTTCTTATAAAATTCAAGCAGACGGTGAGGTTAATTCGGTCGAAGTGCTGGGAAGTAGTGGCTATCCGGAACTGGATGCGCTGGTTGTCAATTACATTCAGCGCTGGGAATACGAGCCGGCGGCGGATGCTGAGGGACGTATGCTGGAAATACATTTTGAGCTTCGGTCGTGAAATTATTAAAAGCAGGTCAAGTCCGTAATGACGATCGTTGGATCAAGTTCAAAATCATCGGGGGGACGCTAAACAGTTTTGGTTTCTAAAGTTTTGCGGTTTTCCCGTTTTGAGAATCGAGCACTCAATCGAGAGTGTGATGAGGAAAGAGTTTACGCTATTGAGGAGCTACCTGCAAATGTTTTTCTCATTCTCAGTTGCCCTCCAGGCAACCTCCGAGGTATAGCTGGTTGCAAACCAGGCCATCGTGGCCTGCAACCGGCTATAATTCCGAAAAACACCTGCAGGTAGCTCCCTGTATGTTGCCAAAGAGACATATTCACTATTTTGTAACGGTTTTTCCTCGTAAGCTCGATTGAGTACTCGGGAAAATGAAAAAACAAGATATGGACTATCTTGCTGGCAAAACGTAAAACTTTAGTATGGTGAATAATATGAAAATAATTCAAAAATTTTGGGATTGTCTATTTATGAAAAAAAGTCTAATTGTAGCTGTTTTATCCGTTATTTTACTGTTTTTTTTCGTTCAGTCCCCGCTTGCCGGGGGGATGCGGGAAAGACGTGATTACCGGGCGGCGGTCGGACTTTTGCGGGAGGGTGAGCTGGAGCTGGCGCGTGGGCAGTATGAACGTTTTTTGAGGCAATACCCGGATTCAAACAAGCGCCCGCGGGCTTTATTTGGGCTGGCGGAGACCTATTACCTGGAAGAAAAAAACGAACAGGCAGCGGAAAAATACCGGCAATCGCTGGAGAAGGATTTAGAAGGTGATTACCGCGGACAGGCTTTTGAGCGGGGATTAGAGTCGTCTCGCCGGAGCAACCAGGTCGAGTTGGCAAAAAGTTTAATCGAGCTGGCCGGGGAGGACCCGCTTGAGGAAGTAAGCCGGGAAGGGCTTCTGGAAGCGGTATTGCTGTTTGAAGAACAAGGCCGTTATGAGAGCGGCCTGGAATTGATAGAACAGGTGCTGGACAAACATCCCGAAGACAAAGAATGGCTGCACGAAAAAGCTGTATACCTGGCAGAGATTGGCCGGCTGGAGGAAGCGCTGGAGTTTACTGATGAGATTATTGCGGCTGAGGGAGAATACGCGGTCGAAGCCCGTCTCCTGCGAGCGGAAATTAATTATGCGCTTGGTGAGCGAGAAGCCTCGGCGGAGGACTACCGCCGGCTAAAAGAGGAGGAAAACTTCCGATACGAGGCCTATTACGGTCTTGCCTGGTTGAAGGTGGACGAGGGTGAGCTGAAGCAAGCGGTCAAAAAATTTAAAAAGGTCCATGAGGGGGCAGAGAAACCTGTGCTGCAGGTGCGCGCCTCCCGAGATGGCGCCCGGGTTAAGGCTGAGCTGGGAGAGCAGGCCGAGGCCGAAAGCTGGTATGATACCGCGATTGAGCTGGCCAGGGAGCCAGAGCGGTCGAATATTTTAATCGAAAAAGCTGAATATCTGGTTGAAAACGATCAACTGGAGGAGGCCGTAGATTATTACGAAGAAGCGCAGGTTACTCTGCCGTCGGAGAGCGTAAAAAGTTTAATTGAGGGATACATTTCCCTGCGTCGTTACGAGGAGGCGGCCGAGCGATTAGAGGAAGCGCTGGGGGACGGTCGCATAAGTGGTTTTCGATGGCAGCGGTTGCTGGCTCACAGCTATTTCAAGCTGCGTGATTTAGAACAGGCTGAAGTTACAATTCCCGCGCCTGCGGAAGCACCGGACGAGGACGAAAAAGTTGACGCCTTTAGATTGTTGGGGAGTATTTTTTATCAGCAGGGGGAACTTTCAGAAGCGCGACGTATTTTTGAAACCTGGGGCGATGAATTTCCCGGGCCAGAACCGGAATTAAACCGGGCGCTGGTTGAGGAAAAACTGGGGCAGCGTTCTCAGGCTCTTGAGCGATTAAAATCAATAGTGGCTGAACAACCCGCCGACGAAATTGAAGCGCGGGCGCGCTATCACCTGACCCGAATAATTTTTAGAGACGATCCCGAGCAAGCTGCTGAAGAGCTGGCTAAGATAGACACAACTGTTCTGGAGCCGCCGGTTTCTGTGGAATACGAATTGTTGAAATTAGCGTCCTATCTGGAGGTTGAAGGAGCGCGGGAAGATGTATACGAGCGAGCGAGGAGGCTTAAGGACTCAATAGAGAGGGAGGTATTTTTGTCCCGCTGGTATGGGAAACTGGTAGAAGCGGAGGTCCCCCGGCAGTGGTGGGAAGAGACAGTGGTGGAGGTTCTGCTTGACTATCCACTTGTCCGCGAAGATTGGGGTTCGACAACAGTTCATCACCTGCGTCAGCGCGGCTGGTCTGATTTTTCCCGTCAAGTGGGAGAAAAAATATTAGAAACCGATCTGGCCGCGGCCGCAGAACAACAGGTGCGCCTGGCTCTGTTAGAAACATTTCTTGAAGCTGGTAATTATGAGGGGGTGGGAGAATATTTCCCATCCAGCCGGCATTTGAGGGACTGGTCGCCGAAAAATGTCCGCGACCTGGTTCATTTAACAGCCCGGTTTTTCCGGACGCTTGATGAGCCCGCTTCGGGTTATGCGCGGCTGGTAGAAATCCGGGAGACGCTGCCCGAAGTAAGGCAGGAAGACGAGTGGTTTATTGACGAAAATATAGCCTTCTTTGCGTTGAACCTGGGGCAGTCCGGACCGGCGCGAGAAATCCTGGCAGCGATACCGGCTGAAAGCCGCAGCAAAACGGGCGAGTTAAACCTGGCGATTGCCGAGCATCACAGCGGTGCTTCCGGACAGGCTTATGAGCGTTTAATTTCTCTGCGTGACTGGTTCGAGAAGCCGCCGCACCTGTTCTACGATTACGGATTCCGGCTGCTCCGTTATCATGAGGATTTTCATCGTCTGCGTGAGTGGAGCGAGGAGTTTATGGGTGAGGAGCGTTTTGCGGGCGAAGAATCCAGCGAGCCGCTGGTCGAGAACATACAGTTCTGGGCCAGTCAGGACGCTGAAACGGAAGCAATCGAATATGCCGGGCAATTGATTGAACGTTCGGAAGAACGGAGCTTTCTGGCTCGCCTTAAGTATTACCAGGGGATTGCCTATTATAACCGTGGTGACCTGGAGAAGGCGGGCGAGGTGTTGAGTCTGCTGCGCGAGGAGTATGAACCGGTAGAGGAGCTGCTGGCCCGGACGCTGAGAATTGAAGTTGAGCTGGCGCTGCGGCTTGATGACTGGGCGGGGGGCTACGAACGGTGGCAGGACCTGCACGAGCTTGAAGCCGGCGGTGAACCGGGCGCCCGCATACTCGGTGAAGCCGGTCTGCAGGCGGCGCCGGATCGGTTTGAAACGTTACTTGAAGTGATGGAAAGCGATTATTCAGATTACCTGGCCCCGGGCGATGCCATCTTCTGGGAGGCGCGGCTGGCCGAGGAACGGGGGGAAGATGGAGCGGCGATTGAGGCCTATGAAAAGTATCTTTCAGAGGGGTATGAAAGTTATGATCTGCAGAGTCAGCGACGCCTTGCCGAAATATATGTAGAAAAAGAATCCTTTGAAGAAGCCCT
>PWHR01000061.1 GCA_003554965.1 Thermoplasmata archaeon
ACTTACTTTTTAATTTTCTCGAGCAAAGCTCTCGAAGTTCGTAGGAATCAAAGATTCCTACTCCTATCAATTTTTCTCACTACGTTCGAAAAATAATGATAATTTCGTGAAATCAAAGATTTTATAAGTAAATGAGAATTTCTTGAAGAAATTCTTATGCCATCGGGAATTTAATTCCCGAGATGAGTCAAAGAACCTCTACAGGAATAAAATTCATTTTGTGACCAAGAGGAATTTATCTAATTCCTCGTGAGTACAAAAAGTCGGGTCATTGACTATAGATTTTAGAAAAAAAGAAAAAAGTTTTGGGATTGCTTCACTCTATTCTTCTTCTTTATCTGTTTTCTTCTTCATCAAGAGGAAGCCGGCTCCGAAGCCTATTATGAAGGCTGCGATTATCATACCGCCCATGAAGCGGACGTCGTCCCAATCTACTTCGTCAGGATCCACATCAGGATCTCCAACAGTTACGTCAATAGTTTCTAGCACTTCGCCGTCCACTTCTAAGTTCACTTCGAATTCTCCTTCATACCAACCTGGTGGATGAGGATCATAAATCTCTTCTATCTCGCCGGTAGTTCCGGGTGCGATAGTTTCGGAGTAATCGTGTGGGCCACGGATATCTTCTCCATCCTCTAATATCTCGACTATCATTTCAACCTCTTCATCCAAGTTGTTTTCGACTTCTGCATAGACCACGGTTTCATCGTCGATATCGATCTGGACATCTTCTTCCTCACCGTTCACCGTGAATTCTATTATCTCGATATCGTCTTCGACATAGATACCTTCTTCGTGCTCCCACTCCACTATCACTTCAACGAAATCCTCAGGATCTGGGTGCAAATCCCATTTGGACGTCTCATCGTTCTTAATATCCATGTACATGCCGGTATGGTCCTGGTCGATTATCCACTGCCAGGTTGTATGGCCTGGATAGATACAGGTGATGGTATGACTCTCTTTCTCATCCCAGTCCGGCTCATCTCCGTCGAATTCTTCTGCCTCTATACCGCTGACTTCTCCACCAACTTCGTCATCAGTACCTTGATCTAGGCTGAAAGCAATAGGATAAGAAGAGTGATGCCATCTACCGCTGACTTCTGACTTACCGGGGCTGAAACAGATCGTGTATTCCTCACCTTCTTCTATCGGTATATCGTCTTCGTAACCGGTATCCAACTCTCTCGACAATTCAACGTTCCATTCCGTAGTATCTTCATCCCAATAACCGTCAGCCTCCACCGCTCCGGCACTATCGGTCGGTTCGGTAAGGACTCTTCTAGGCATAGCGGCGTCTTCAAGATCGATGTCATATCCTTCAATAACCTCTTCATCGAATTCTGTAGTGTATTCCTCAAGTAAATAATAGATGTCTTCTTGATTGTCGTACCCATCTTTTAAATCTTCGATCTCATCTCTTTTAAGAACTGGTTCATCTATATCCTCATGGTCGGTATCGAACATGTATTGCGGACCTTCCTCAGGATCCATATCTTGAGAGTAATATGCTTGTTCTCCTTCATCATCGTGCCTGTATTCCAATATGTAGTGATCCGTTGCTGCATCGACAGGATTGCTGCGGTGAGCTCTCCATGTCCATAGATCGAGGAATTCATCGTTATCCATCATCTCATCTAGTTCTTCCTCCGATTTCACTTCGTCCCACTCGGCTTCCCACCATTCACCTTCTCTAGACTGTGGAATGTATTTCCTCACATCATCTTCACCAAGCTCCTCTCCAAGCCAAGGGTGTGCTTCCACATCTTCCGGTGGAACTTCATTTTCAAAACCTCTCATGCCGTCGTGTCCGGTTATCCATCCACCGAAATTCCTGTATCCTTTTAGATCTTCATTTCCGAACATGATCCTCAATCTGTCCTCCGTGAATCCCTCTCGGGTCCATTCCCCGTCCTCGTAGACGAAGTAATCGTGATGCCAGTAGGGTTCTTCAGTCTCCCATCGGAAGTTGAAGAAAACTTCATCATCGTTATATGCGGACTGTACCTCTAAATCCATACTCAATTCTTCTGGAAAGTCATCAGGTGCACCTTCAGGTACATCTACGTCCTGAGCTACGATTATCGATACGCTTGTCAGCAGAATCACGCTCGCTAACACCACCGCTATCTTTTTCATTTCCATTGTAAGATACCTCCGGTTTTTGATTTTTATATTCTGGCCTTTATTGGCCGCTTTTGGAATCCTCCAATCATATTTATACTTTTCCCATTATAACGTTGTGATAATAATATTACCAAACATGAATACTTGTTCATATAAGATTATTTGGAAATAAAATTCGTTTTGCTGCATTTAATCCGTAAATATATTATACCTAAACTTTCTACCCTAACTGACAAAGTTTATATATTGAAGGAGGTTTAAAAATGAGCGAAGATGAGAAAAAAGCGAGGCCATACAGAGAGGTCGATACACCTCACGTGCACATCGGCTTCGACAAGAATGAATTGATGCTCAAAACATTTCTGATGATGCTGATAATAGCATTTGCATCAGTGATTGTCATGGGAATGCCTGCCCTGATACATATCTTGGTTGCTCTCGGTTCCGTTCTAGCTGTTTACACCACAATTGACTCGTATCAGAGGATGAAGGGTGTCGAACTCACCTATGATTCTCCCGCCTCTCCTCTTGTTGCGGGTATGATCGTAGCTCTTTGCATGACCGTCGTGGGTCCCGATCTGGGAGGTAGAGCCCCTTACACCGTTACCGCACTGGTCGGAGTCTTGACCATGCTGGTCTTCAAATATGGACAGGGCAGATATTTTAGAAGGAAATATATCAACCCTGCAGCTGGTGCAAAAGCCCTTGTGTTATTGGTGCTCTTCGGTATCAACTATCTTGCAGAGACTTTTGAGGGGCTTTTTGGAGGGGCATTGGATGGAGGCATGATATTCCATTCCCACCATTCTCCTTTTGAGTTGGATGTACTGGATCCGAATGAATTCGTAGATTTATTAGAATGGGGATTCACCACTGAACTCCCTGTTTTTGGAACAGAACTAACAGCCACACAGAGTCTTTTTTTCTGGCAGACTCACAGCTGGATCGGAGGAGCTGCCTCTATAGTTACCTTGATCGTCGGAGCCGTAGCCGTGTACTGGTTGAGATACAAATGGCGTATAGTGGTATCTTGCTTCGTCAGCATGCTGGTCCTATCAGTGGTAATCGGTATGATCCTAACAGGAGATTACTCGATATGGGAGATGGTCTCGATGAGAGTCGCTTTCCATGTCTTCACAGGAAGCTTCATATTCATGGTCTTCTTCATGGCTACGGAACCTCAATCGACTCCCATGCCTGAGATCTCGCAGTACATTTTTGGAGTGGCTTTGGCTGTTCTGACATTTGCATTCCAGCTTTATGGTATAGTGGGTGGTTCCATCCTTGCGCTAGTTATACTCAATATAGCGACACCTTTCATGGATAAGATAGTGATCAAAAAAGCATATGGTTTTAAAGGCAAATCCGCGAGGTGATATGATATGGCTAAAAATGATAAGATGAGGAAGGATAGGATCCAGAAAAAATTCAAAGAGGAAGGAGGGTTTGAAATAGATCTTGATATCAAGATAAAGGCGATCGATGATGAGTTCAGCGAAGTTCCGCCTGCAGATGAGATGAGAGTCCCACTCAGACAGCAGGTAGGTTCTGCAGGAGATCCTATCGTCGAAGAAGGTCAACAGGTAAAATACGGTCAGAAGCTTTCAGAGGATGAAGACGATGCACTTACAGTACCTGTTCACAGCCCGGTGAACGGAACGGTCAAGGAAGTGATGAGATATGAAAATCCGCTTTCAGGTGCTCCAGAACCTACCGTCATAATAGAGACCAAAGATGAAGAACGAGAGCCGTATTATGACCCGATGGATCCCGATAAAGTTTCTAGAGATGAGATGATCGAAAGAGTTAGAGAGACTGGCATTGTAGGCCAAGGCGGTGCAGTCTTCCCAACACATGCCAAACTAAAAGACGCTAAAGACCGTGTATCACATCTTATAATAAATGCTAAGGAGAGCGATCCAAATGTCGCTTGTGACGCGAGACTGATGATAGAAGAACCGGAAGTCATGGTCGACGGTATAAAGTTGATGGCTGCGATGATAGGTGCAGATAACGTAATCTTTGCTACCAGAACGACTGAAGGTGAGATGCCGAAACTTGAGAAAATTTTAAAAAGGGAAGGCATCGAAATAGCCAGGATCAGACCGAACTATTCGGTGGGTTACGGGAGGCTGCTAGTTACCGAAGTTTTGGGTAAAGAAGTGCCTGATGATAAAAATCCCACAGATGTCGGTGCTTTGGTTCAGAATGTTCTAACTGCATATGCGGTTTCTAAAGCCATAAGGGATGGAGAGCCACTCATCGATAGAGGGTTGACCTATTATTCGAAAGACGTCGGCGGAAAAAATCTTTGGGTTAGACAGGGTACACCGGTCAGTAAAGTATTCGAGTTTTTGGGTGAATCACCCGGTAAGTATGAAAGGGTTATCCTAGGATCGGTTATGAGAGGTACATGGATTTCTGATCCGTCTATACCGATAATAAAAGCCCACCAAGGCATCATCGCATACAAGGAGGAAGAACCTCATCCTTACGAGGATCAGACTTGGTGTATCAGGTGTGGATACTGCAACGATGTCTGTCCCGTTGATATCTATCCTAACCTGATAATAGAGGCTCAGGATATCGGCGATACCGACTGGCTGCAGAAATTGAATCCTGGTGCGTGTATCGACTGCGGGCTCTGCGCTTATGTTTGCCCATCTCACATCAACTTCAGACCTAAGATGAAAAAGGCAAAATCGGAGACAAGCAAGAGCAAGCTGAAGCAGATATAGAAAAAATCACCAACAAGATAAACCAAAACTATTCTCTCTATCCTCTCTCTTTTCAGAAAAATATAAAGAGGTAATACACTTTTGCTTTTTTTACAGAGACCATGAGCAGGATGCCGTATTACCTGAAAGAACGAGTTGAGGAAGTCAAACATCGAGAGCTGGAATCGATGCGCTACAGGAAAGAGCTTCCTATCTGGCAGAAGAGATTTCTCACTTGGATATTTCTTTTCACTATCTGGATGCTGATAACCGGCAATCCTTCGCTCCAGAACATCATAATTGGTTGGTTTGTTGTACACCTTATTTCTTTCATTAGGTATGAAAACCTCTCAGATGATCTAAAACTGGACGTGGAATTCATAGATAAACTCATGATATTTCTCTATATACCTAAATACATTGTTTTGGTGATTTTTAGACTTATTGAAAGTAATATACAGGTCGCTAAGTACGCTCTTTTCATGGATATTGAGCCCAGCATCGTGAAGATAGAGAGCGATCTGATATCAGACAGTGCTTCCACTATATTGGCTAACTCTATAACCCTTACACCCAGCACCTTGACTCTAGAAGTCGACAATCAGATGGATAACACTTACTTTTACGTTCATTGGCTCAAAGCTTCCCACCTCGATACCGAAAAGGCGGCAGAAGATATCAAAGGAGATATGGAAAGATGTTTGAAGAAAATCTTTTACTGAACCCCTTAACCTGGGTAATAATCATACTTCTCACCACCGCCTTCATCCTGTTCTATAGGGTCATCGTTGGCCCTACTATACCTGATCGCTTCATAGGGGTAAACACGATCACCACGAAACTCATGGTAGTTATAGCTGTACTTTCGATTTTGATCGAGGAGTATTTCTTGTTGGATATAGCGATCGTTTTAGTCCTTGTTAATACCGTTGGAGGTCTTGTATTGGCAAAACATCTAGAGAGGTGTGCGCAAGATGGTAATTGAACTAATTTTGATAATCTTCGGTATTTCCATAATGATCTTCGGTGCCATAGGCCTGCTTCGTTTCCCGGATCCTTATACCAGACTGCACGCAGCTACCAAAACCGATACTGGAGGAGCGATAAGCATCCTCATAGGTACTGCTCTTCTTGCACCCGCTCCTCTATCAGTCAAGATCAAGTTAGTTCTTCTAGCTATACTGATAGCCATGATAAACCCCATGATATCTCATGCTATAGGTAGAGCGGCACATAAGAGCGGTATCGAACCTAAAGTTGGAATTGATATGTATGCTAGGGATAATCCATGAGTTGTTATTGATAGGGATGATAGTCACCGCCGTAATCATAGTGCTAGAAACCAAGACCATAAGGGCGGTCTTAGAATTAGCTCTCTTCAGTCTTCTGTTCGTGATTGTTCTCTTTCTCCTTAAGGCTCCTGATGTCGCTTTATCCGCGATCGTCGTCGGTGCTATGATCCTCGGTCTGTTGCTTTACACAGTACAGGAGGTGGAAGGATTAAGAAACGTGTTCTCGCGCTGATACTGGTTCTTTTATTGGGATCTTTATTGATACCATTAAATTATTCGAGAGAAGGCAAGGGTTACCGCTTTAGTATTGATGAGGACTTGTCTGAAAATTTCAATGAGAGTGTGGAAGAAACTGAGATAGATGAAGACATCCGTAAGGCGTTTGAAGAAGAGAACGTAACTTTGGATGAAGAGGCTGAAATAGTCGAGATAGAGGAAGGGGTTTGGGAGATAGACGATGATGAATCTGAAAGGTACAGGATAGAAAAGGATGAAGAAGATGATGAGTTGAAAGTTTATGGATACCAGAGCTATGAATATTATATAGAAAATTGGGAAGACGTAGGAGCACGTAATCTGGTCGCATCGGTTCTAGCGGATTGGAGAGCCTACGATACGATGGGTGAAGCTATAGTTCTGATCACCGCCATACTAGGTTTTTATATAATATTGAAAGGAGGTGAAGATGATGAGGATGTCTACGGTGACTAGGACAACAATCAGGATGGTCTCACCTTTTCTCGTTGCTTACGGTGCTTATCTGATAGTTTACGGTCATCTAAGCCCGGGAGGAGGTTTCCAGGGAGGTGTGATATTGGCCTTAAGTGTTATCTTGATGATGATCGCACAGGGTTACCAAGACCTGAAAACGACTTTTAGGGAAAAATTGGTCAAAGGTATCGAGAGTGGAGCCGCGTTGGGCATTCTACTTTTAGCCTTTTCTAGCCTGCTTTTCGGAACTTTCTTCTTCAACTATCTAAGAGGAGGTACCCCCGGAGAATTATTCAGTGGGGGTATCATCGCACCCTTCAACGTATTGATTGGTTTCAAGATAGGAGCTAGCTTTACTCTAGTATTCTACGTACTGATAAGGAGGATGGACCTTGATTGAATCGATAACTGCTGGGTATTTAACGACACCTGTTGCGACGATAATACTGATGATGATCGGACTCTACGGGGTCATGACTAAGACGAATCTTATCCATCAGATAATATCTATCAACATCATTTCGACCGCTATCGTGCTTTATTTTACCAGCCTAGGACACGTTCCTGGTGGTGAAGCTCCTCTTATGCCTTCTCCTGAAGCAGTCGATCCTCTGCCTTCTACACTGATGCTGACGACTTTGGTGATCGATGTAGCGGTAACTTCCTTCGCTTTGGCCCTCATAATCCTGATAATGCGGGGTGATGAAAAATGATGCCGCTTTTTGTAGCTGTACCTTTCTTTTTCGCATTTTTGGTTTTGATCTTACATCTTTTCGATCTTGACAAAAACGTGTATAGGGTTCTTTTTTTAACCGGTATATTTCTTCCTTGGATCGTCTTTTTATTTTATCACGGTCAGGAACCTTACAGTATGATCGTTGGAGGTTGGGAACGCTTCTCCGGTATCGAGGTTGCATTGGATGAGAAAAACACACCTTTCATACTAGCTCAGTTGATATTGTTTTCTGGGGCAGCTGTCTACGTGGTGAAGTATTTTGATATAGATAAAGAAAATCCAAAAAGAAAACCAGCAAAATCGATATATCCCTTGATATTGATCTTTCACGGCGGTATCTTAGGTACCTTGATCACTAGAGATATTTTCAACTTCTTCGTTTACAAAGAGATCGCTTCGATCTCCTCTATCGTCCTTATAGCCTTTTCCGTAAACAAAGGCTCCAAGATCGCCTCGTTCCGTTATCTGATGATCTATTTTGTATCGACTTTTTTCTTTATTTTTTCCATGGGCTTGATCTACGTCAAGACTGGCTATCTCAATTTTGAGTTGATAGCTGCAGAGTTAACTCAAAACCCGGTCGGTACGGAGATAAGGGTAGCATTGGCCATGATGGCTTTATCACTCATCACAAAAGCGGGCATCTTTCCCATGTACGTTATTGTGCCTGAAGCCTACGCCAAATCCGATGATCCAGTCAGTGCGATGCTTTCGGGTATGGGCGGCAAGATAAAGATATTCGGACTGATCCTTATCATGGGTGCTCTTCCGTTTTATCTTATCTCGGACATGATGATGGCTATCGCTCTGTCGAGCATGATCTTCGGCACCTTGATGGCTCTAACTCATGAAAACATCAAAAAATTCTTGGCTTATTCCAGCATCTCTCAGATGGGCTACATCTTGTTCGCTTTGTCGGTATTGGAGACCCAAGCGGCGATATATCACTCCTTTATCCACGCTTTGGGTATTGGAGGTCTATTTCTTATCGCGGGAGCGCTCATAACTTCCCAAGGGACTAAAAAGTTGAGTGAACTGACTTTTGGAAAAAATCCAGTGTTGATGTTTTCCTCTATAGTTCTGAGTCTTTCCATAATAGGTATCTATCCTTTTCTCATGTCTCACACCAAAGGACTCGTGACCGGAGAGATTTCGGGAGCGCTGTATTATCTATTCTATGCTGTGAGCGTGGGCACGGTCATGTATCTAGCCAGGTTCAACTATCATCTCTTCAGAAGAAAACCCGAGGAAAAAAGAGCAAAAGTGTCTTGGGGCAAATCGCTGCCGCCTCTGATCTTCTCTTTGGTCATGATCTTTTCAGGGGTCTACGTGGGCGTGGAATTCGCACTGACCGATTTTCTTGTTCTCGCTGTCGGCCTTGGCCTCTTCTTACTGCTTCAAAAGATGAAGATCTTTAGAGTAAATATACCTGAACCGTTCACCCATGATCGGAAAGGACTCGCAAGAGAGATAAACGTGTATACTGGAATCTATATAGTGCTCAACCTCGCCTTCTTAATAGCACTTCTTTAATTTGACTTTAAGCACCTCTTCCATCTTGGAGAGGTTCTTTTCTAATTCCTCATGCGTGTAATCCATCTTAGCGACATCTACTACCGCCACAAGGACAGCTTCTTCGGAATTTACATCTTCACTCTCGTTGAACATTATGTTGACGTTATGCCTAGCGAACTCACCACTTATCTTCGAAAGCACTCCTGGCTGGTTCTTCACGACAAATTCAAGTTCACATAGTTTAGTTCCGGGCAGCGCTATCTTCTCCAATCTAGCTTCATCGACTTCAGGAGATATTTCTATCAGAAAATACGTTCCCTTGGTGAGGCCTATATCATGCGCTGATTGAGGTGTGAGTTCCAATTTCCCATCTTCCTTTATCTGGATTATGTCGTAATAGGTCATGATATCATTGAATAGTCTAACCATACAGCGATTAATAAAATCATCGTTTCTACCAGTGAAAGGAGGGAGGAATGTGCATGGATAGATGTATTCTTTCAAAACCTTTAAATATATTTAATATTCTACTTTGCTTCCTCATCATGAGTCCAGATAAAGGTCTGACATCGGAAGAGGCAGAAAAAAGACTTGAGAAATACGGTCTTAATGAATTGGAGAGCGGAGAAGAGACCACCCCGTTAGATGTTCTATTAGATCAGTTCAAAGAAAATATACTCATCTGGATCTTGATGTTTGCCGCGATAGCTTCCGCTTATGCTGGAGAATGGGCTGAATTCGTTTTCGTGGTCACCATCATAGTAGTCGTTGCAGTCATGGGTTTTATCCAGGAATGGAAAGCGGAAAAAGCGATGCAGGAACTGCAAAAGATGGCCGCTCCTTCCGTCGATGTTTATAGGGATGGAAAGGTAAAAGAAGTGTCGAGCGAGAAAATAGTCCCCGGGGACGTGGTGAAGTTGGAGATGGGGTCTAAAGTTCCTGCAGACGCTGAGGTGACGCAATCTAACAATCTCAAAGTTGACGAATCCATACTAACGGGTGAGAGTGAAGCCGTCACTAAGCATGATAAAGACGAAATATTTTCAGGTACAGTTGTTTCTAGAGGTAGGTGCGAGGCAGAAGTAACGAAAACGGGTATGGAAACCAAGCTCGGTGAGATCGCAGGAGAATTGCAGGAAGAAACGATGGATACTCCTCTACAGAGGAAAACTAAAGACCTTGCTAGAAAGATAGGATATCTTGCGGTGATCGTTGCGGTAATATTGTTCTCTATCGGTATGTTGGCAGGCGAAGATCCCGATATGATAACCACGGTAACGATAGCTGTGGCCGTAGCTGTGGTTCCCGAAGCACTCCCTCTCACTATGACGGTCACTCTTTCTTTGGGTATGAAGGGCTTGGCAAAACAGAATGCTCTGGTCAAGAAGATGTTGGCCGTTGAAGGATTGGGCTCTACCACCGTGATATGTACCGATAAGACCGGAACATTGACAAAAAATGAGATGACAGTCAAGAGGATCTACTCCGGAGGAAAGGGATACAAGGTAACTGGCTCAGGTTACTCATCCGACGGACAGATATTAGAAGATGATGAACCGGTAGAGACTGAAAATAGAGACTCATTAGATCTATTAATAAAGGCTGGAGCTCTCTGCAACAACGCTGTAGTTCAGTTTGAAGGTGACGAAGAGGAGGTCCACGGAGAACCTACTGAAGCTTCATTGGTGACGCTTGCAGAAAAAGCAGGCTATAACAGCGAGGATCTAAGAGAGAGATACGAGAGGGAAGAAGAGATACTTTTCACCTCTGACAGGAAAAGGATGACCACAATCCATGAAGATCCTGATAGAGATGGTTCTACAGCATTCATGAAAGGGGCTCCGGAGATCGTAGTGGAAAGGTGCAACCATTATTTAGAGAATGGAAATATAAAAGAACTCACCGAGGAGAAAAGAGAGGAGATATTGGAGAAAAACAAAGCCTATGCTCAGGAAGCTATGAGAGTTTTAGCCTTTGCTTATCGTGAAGATTCCCCCGTCAGTCCAGAAAGCGAGAAAGTAGAAAAAGAGATGACTTTCTTAGGTTTAACAGGGATCATCGATCCACCGAGAGAGGAGGTCCCCGAAGCTATAAGAAGGTGCAAAAGAGCAGGAATACAGGTGAAGATGGTCACGGGAGATAATCAAGACACCGCTAGAGCGATAGCGGAAACGATAGAACTGTCCGATGATCCAAGGGTCATAACGGGGGATGAGATGGACGATATGTCAGTTGAAGAGTTGAGTGAAGTCATAGAGGATGTAGACATATATGCTAGAACTCATCCAAAAAACAAATCCCAGATCGTTAAAGCGCTACAGGATCACGGTGAGATCGTGGCGATGACAGGCGACGGTGTGAACGATGCTCCAGCCGTCAACCATGCGGATATTGGAATAGGGATGGGGATAAAAGGGACAGATGTAACCAAAGAAGCCAGCGATATGATCCTCCAGGACGACAATTTCGGCACCATAGAAAAAGCGATCAGCGGAGGCAGAAAGATCTACGACAATATAGAGAAGTTCGTCACTTTCCTTCTATCTAGAAACTTTACTGAAGTCATCCTGATAGCTTCCATATTGGCGATAATAGGTGACTTCAAATGGCTACCGTTAGGTGCTATGCAGATACTGTTCCTCAACATGATAGGACAGACAGGGCCTGGGATGGGTCTAGGCGTAGATCCTCCGGATGAAGGTATAATGGATAGGCCACCACGAGATCCTAACAGGGAGCTGTTGAACCAGAGAAATCTGTTCATGATATCAGCTATGGCCCTAACGATGGTCCTGATGGCCGCTACTGCTTTCTACTACGGATGGAGACGAGATAATATCGAGTTGGCTAGAACGATGGCCTTCACTTCTATAGCCGTGATGATCATCATAAATGCTTACAATTTCAGATCTCTAGAAAAAACGATAGGTCAGTTCAATCCTTTCAAGAACAAATGGATAATCCTTGCAAGTCTCATCACAATCCCGTTGGTCTTGCTCACTTTGTATTATCCCCCATTGATGGAGCTTTTTGGAACTGTGAGGTTGGGAACTAGAGAGTGGATGATCGCGGGAGGTAGTGGATTGGCCACTCTTATGCTTTTAGAAGTGGTTAAAAGGATAACAAAGGCTTTGGATCTCTAATGATAATCCGATCCTTGATATTCAATCTACAAAGAGTATGGGTTTTCTAGCTTCTATGATGATCTCTCTTTCAAGCTCTCCTACGGCAAATGGCGGATATATTCTCTTCAGTTCATATTTCAACCCCGGTCTAGCCAGGCTCCCAATGATCAGATCGCTCTTTTTTGCCTCCCTCATGATCTCTTTATGAGGTTTTACTGCACAGGACCGTAATTTGTATTTGACCCCGTGCTCATCGGCAAATTCATGTAATTTCTCAGAAGCCGATTGAGCTTCGTGTCCACCTCTCAAACTCAAAACTTTCAAATCTCCGTCAAAATATTTTACCAATTCGATGGCGAGATAACCGGCATCTAAAGAATGATGGGTTTCGCTGGTCGGGTGTAAAATTTTCTTGGGATCCTTTATATCAACCATAGCATCAAAAACGAGTATAGGTACAGAACTATGTTCCAACGTATAAAGACAGGTATCACCGATCTCAAATATTTGGGTGCCTTGTTTTGACTGCGTGCCTACCACGATCAGATCGATATCGTTCTCGTTGGAGTAGCTGACGATCTGTTCACCAGGAGCCCCTTTCCGGACGACCTTTCGAGCGATCTCGACATCCATATCTTTGAGTATTTCCACTCCATCCCTCAAAGCCATCTTAGAGGCTTTTTTGAGATCCCTCATGATGATGTCAGTATAAGGAATGCTTTCCTCACTGGTATCTATTACGTTCAAGATGTGATATCGTGAATCCGGGAAAGCGTTAGCCGTATACCTCATCGCGTTCTTTACCAATTGGGAATCGTCCGTTGCTATGAGTATATCTTTGAACATGGTATACACTGTAATATCTTATGCTATGTAGCATTTATTTACTTTTCTGTTCATCATCAAAAACTATGGATTCAAGACCAGGTCATCATACAATTTTTCCGGTCCAGCCATCAGGAATTCATCAGTGAACTCAAAACTATCTGTTGGGCATATATCCACACATTGCCCGCAGAAAGTACACCTGGTCACATAGTGCCGCACCTTCCTCTCCTCAGTGAAGACCAAAGCTTCCGAGGGGCAAACCTTAACGCACAGTTGACACCCGATACAAGATTCCTTATCATATTTCAGCTTACCTCTAAATCCTGGAGGGACCTCGACTGGAGGATTGATCTCTAATTTTCCCTCTTCTATGAGTTCCTGCGCATCGTGCATGTTGTCCGGTGTATATTTCACCGGAAAAGGGTTAGTTGTTTTCTTTTTAAGGAGTTGTTTTATCAGTGTGTATATTGTCTGTGTCGGCATTTTTACCACCTCATATCATATCATATCCCGGTATTTTCTAATACCACTAAGAGGGTCCCCACTAATCCTATTATTGCCATCGGGCCCCAATAAAAGTAATTTGCTCTATCTATCTGGAATCTTGCAAAGGCGACTCTGATCAAGGAAACTCCGATATATATGATGATCAGTAATTTGAATAAGAAAAAGGCGACATCGACCAAAACGGCCCAAAGCCCCATCTCGATCAGAGGTACCGTGGGACCGGCTAAACCGATGAAGTTAGAGAGTTGATAAGGGAAGAAGAGAGCGATAAATAAGGCTCCAACAAAGACCATCTTCACAACCTCCGCTATATAGAATATTCCTAGATTCCTTCCCGAATATTCTACGAACAATCCTTCTGCCAATTCGGTCTCTGCTTCAGCCTGATCGAAAGGCACTTTGGAAAGCTCGCCGGGCATGACCGCGACCAGTGCCGCTAGTATGAGAATGAAACCCATAGCTCCCACGATCCCTACTGTGTTCCACACAGGCTGGGAGGAGATCTCTGCGATAGAGAAGGTGTTGTAATTATATGCGAAAGTGACCGCAGCTACAGCCAACGGCAACTCGTAACTGATCATCAGAACGAGTTCACGCTGAGCACCAACAGTAGCGTATGGTGAACCGCTAGCCAAACCACCCATAGCCATGGCGACCGCAGGGATCGCGAGTAAATATAACAACAATATAAGATCACCGTATCCTTCCATGATAGGTTCAAAAGGTCCTAAAGGCAGGTAAGCGAACGCCACCAATGAAGCTACGAGAGCGAGTATGGGTGCGGCGTTGAATAGCCAGGGAACCGCAGAATCAGGAATTATCGTCTCCTTCATGAAGAGCTTTTTAACATCTCGGAAAGGCTGTCTTAAAGGAGGTCCGATCCTTGACTGCATCATCGCGGTTATCTTTCTATCGAAGCCCTTGTAAGCCAATCCCAGAATTATGCCGATCGCCGATACCAACAAGACTAGCGCCAACATTATGCTCCATTCTACTACCGCATCCACCATCTTATATCCCCTCTTCTTTCAGCTTTTTAGTCTTTTCAACAGAGAGCTCGTGAAGTTCTTCTCTAGCATAGGTCTCAGTTTCACCAGAACGAATATCCACGATCTCCGCTCTATCCATACATCCTATACAGGGATCTATAGAGGCAGCTATGATAGGGATGTCCGCTATCTGCTCACCCATGAACATCGGAGCGTAGGTCGGTAGGTTGTTGTATGTAGAGGCTCTTATCTTCCAATTGTCGATATCTTCTCTTCCCTCGCTCAGCCTCACATAATGGATGGCTTCTCCTCTAGGAGCTTCGATCCGACCTATGCCTTCACCGTCTTTCTTTTCCAATTTGTTAAAAAGGGCCGCCTTTTTAGGTTCACTTGTTATTTCACCTTCCGGCATCTGAGCAACGCACTGCTTGATTATATCGATCGATTGAAGCAGCTCCTTCAATCTAACAACAGTTTTAGAGAAAACATCTCCTTTATCTTCAAATCCATAGCGTGAAGGGATCACGTAATCGATATCTATATCGCCATAAGCAGCGTAGGGCTGATCGATCCTCACGTCCTTTTTTACTCCGGACGCTCTGACAGTAGGACCGACACCACAAAGTTCAAGCGCCTTCTTTTTTGAGAGAATCCCTACATCCTTTGTCCTCATCTTTATACTAGGATCTTTCAGGAATATGTTCTCTAGTTTATCGTACGTCTTTTCATAATACTCTAAAGTCTCAGAAATCTTAGGGTGCATCTCCTCTGTGATGTCCCTTCTAACACCTCCGAAAGTCCACATAGAGTAATTGACTCTGTTACCAGCGATGTATTCCAATAGATCCATCACTTTTTCCCTTATCTTCCAAGTCAGATGAAGGTGGGTATCGAAGCCTATCTCGTGGGCAGCGACACCGGCCCATAAAATGTGAGAATGTATCCTTTCGAGTTCACACATGATAGTCCTGATATATCTAGCTCTGTTCGTGGGTTCGATCTGAAGTGCATGTTCAGTTGCAGTCGTGAACATATGCTGATGTACTATCGAACAGATACCGCAGATTCTTTCTGAGAGAGGTATGACCTCCATAGGATTACGGTGCATACCCATGAATTCTATTCCACGGTGATTCATTCCGGGGTGTGGTTCCGCATCCACGATCTCCTCTCCATCCAATCGGAACTTTATAAGGAACGGTTCTTTTAGGGCGGGATGGATAGGTCCTATCGGGACTTCATAAGTCGTTTCTTCAGCTCCATTTTCTCCATTCATCTTAATCACCACCCTCGTCTTCCTTCTTTTTCTTTTCCTGCTCCTCCATGTATTCTTCTCTTTTCTTCTTAGCTTCTATCTCCTTCTTCCTCGGGTATTTAGCGATGGGTTTATCGAAGGTCTCGTCCTCTTCACTATGAACGTATCTAGACATGTCTTCCATACCCTCCTCATCCCATCTCCACGGATATTTATCTTCAGGAAAATCTTCCTGCAGCCACAATCTGCGTGAATTTGGTATGTTTTTTACATTCACTCCTAAAAACTCCTGTTTCTCTCGTTCTGTTGTCAAGGCCCCAGGAACTATATCGGTGATCGTTGGTATTATTGGATCCTCCTTTGGAAGATGGACTTTCATGTTCACAGATACTTCTTTACCGGGATAGCCGTAATTCACCTGGAAATGATAGATCAATTCTAAGAAATCGCCTTTATCGGACCCGGAAGTCACAGATAAGTGAGGTGTTTGTAGATCAGCTAAAGCTTTCACAGCGTTTCTGAACTCACCTCTCTTGACGGTCAACCATATCATATCGATAGACTTTTTCCTCAAACCTTTTTCTATCTCTTCTATTTTAAAATCTCCAACAGCCTCTCCCACCGTTTCTCTTAAATGATTCTCGATCTCTTGAGCACTCATGGGAAGTTCATGGTTCATTCATCATCACCTCTCAATTTTTCCAGATAAAGCCATGCCTCTTTCACGCCGTTGATAACGTTCTCCGGTCTTACGGGGCAGCCGTTTGCATAGATGATGTGGGCATCATCTGGAAGCAGCGTATCTATGGGCCCTTCAACAGCATAGCTGTCGAAGTATACTCCAGTGGTGTCTCCACAGTTACCTACAACCAGAACGACTTTGGGGTCGGGAGTCTGCTCGTAGACTCGAAGAACTTTTTCCTTCATCTTCGTGGTAACTGGCCCAGTAAACAAAAGCACGTCGGCGTGTCTAGGAGAACCCACCAGCTTGATACCGAACCTCTCGGTATCGTATCTTGGGGTCACAGCCGCCACGATCTCGATATCGCAGGCATTGCATGATCCGCTGTTCACATGAAAAACCCATAAAGATTTATCAAATGTTTTAGATAATTTCATCGAAGCTCACCTTTGATCTTTTCTTTTTTCTCTTCACCTACTATTTTTCTCACCACGATCACACCACCAAGTATAGATAAATAAGGACGACAGCTAAAGTTATCACAACCCAGATCATGTAATCATTCAGTCTACCTGTATGACCATCTATCAGAGGATCGTAATAACGTTTCAAAGCTTTTTTGAAACCCCAGAATAGATTATCGCCGGCGACGTGCAGTTTCTTCACATCTTTCGGTGAGCGGTTACCCGAGATGAACGGATCGCCGCTGTACTTTGTTTTCTTATACTCGGGGTTCCCCATGCTGTAAAGCCAGTATGCAACTAATACATTCAACAGCAGTACCACTATGAACACTATAGGACTCCAGTTCTCCAAAACTATGTCTATCATGGTAACCCCCCCTCTAATGATCCGATGAGTCCCTCAACAGCTGGATCAACGATCTCCGCCACGACCACATTAGGGAACAGCGTGAATACGATCAAAACTACTGTCAATATCCCCATCCCCCATAACATCGGTTTGGAGATTCTTCTCTTCATGAGGCTCTGGTCTGGACCCAAGAAAGCATTGAAGAAAGCCTTCGCTACTATGGCAAAAGTTATGATACTTACTACTAGAGCTATAATAGCTAGTATCGGGCTGTAAAGATATACGGACTTGTAGATTAGCAATTTAGAACTGAATCCTGAAGTTGGAGGTATGCCAGCGATGGAAAGAGCGCCGAAGAGGAAGAAGAAAGTGGTATAGGGCATCTTGTGAGCTAACCCACCTAGATCGTTCAAACTCCTTATATCAGTGGTATGGATCACTGCGACGGCTGAAAGGAACAAGAGCGCTTTGTAGACACCATCGTTTAGCATGTGGAACAAGCCGCCCTGCATAGCTAGATCACCAAACCCTTCTCCCGATCGCAGAGTAGCTAATCCCACTCCTATCGCTGTCATCATATAACCGACCTGGGAAACTGAAAGATAGGCGATCAACCTTTTAAGATCGCTCTGTACAAGAGCCATACTCACCCCCACGATCATCGACAGAGCACCTAAAACTATCAGAAGAGAACCTAAGATCGCTACATCGAGTCCCACGGAGAACACGCCGAAGAAAAGCCTGAAAAGAACGAAAAGCGATCCTAGACTTGTCACAGCTATGAAAGGAGTAACGGAACCCGGAGCTTCTCCGTAGGCATCAGGGGCCCACATGTGCATCGGTACGCTGCTGGCCTTCATAGCGAAAACCACGGCTAGAAGACCTAAAGCGAGCTTATCCAGGAATGTGAAAGAACCTGCTATCCCTTCTCTAAGTAGGGCGTAATTCAACACTCCGTGTTGACCATACAGTAAACCTATAGAGAATAGAACAACTAAACCTCCGACGGTGCTTAGAACCATGTACTTCAAAGCGGCCTCCACACTTCTACCTCTATAATTCTTGAAGGCGATTAGAGCGCATGACGCGACAGAAGTCACTTCGAACCAGACGAAGAGGTTGAAAAGATCCCCTGTCAACACCATCCCGTTGACCCCGGCTAGGGTCAAAAGAAAAAGCGTGTAAAATTTGTTCAAACCACTTTCATCCTTCATGAAGCTGTATGAATAGATACCAGCGGCCACAGCGGTGATAGAGATAGTTATAGTGGCTAAAACGGCGAATCCGTCCGCGATGAACGTTATCCTGAAGAAGGAAGTTATGTTTTCAGGTGAAGGCGATTCTGCCCCAAAGACATAGAACCAGCTTTCTGCCGTTAAGACTTCGAAGGACATCACCCCTACAAAAAATACCGTAAGCGCTAATCCTATGCCAAATAATATCTCCCCGATCTTTTCAGAAACCCATCCCAACACCGCTGTTAGAAATGCAAAAAGTAGTGGTATAGCGAGGATGAAAGTGGGACTGTTCTCAATGATTATGTCCAAAGTCACTCTTTACACCTCCGCATATCTTCGGTATTGATACTGTTGTAGTGTTTCTTTATCATCATCGTGAAAGATAACAGGAGTGCCGTGGTAGCTAAGCCGATAACTATACTGGTGAGAGTCAGCGCATGAGGTGTAGGCATCACCATTTCAGTGGATTCAGCACCGGTAAAGATAGGTGCGTAATAACCGTCCCGGTAAGCCAATGAAACGAGGAATAGGTTTGTTCCGTTCTGCATTATGGCTATACCCATGATTATCTTGATCAGATTTTTCTTGAAAAGGACCGCATAAAGACCGATAGATAGAAGGATCACCACGGTCAGATAGGGCATGATCATGAATACTGTATCCCAACTCAATCTTCCACCTCCTCTGAATCTTCGTCTGTACTAATCACTCCGCTTTTCTTTGACATCATCCAAAGGATCAGACTCAGAGCGGCACTGACTTCGATTCCTACCATGAGATTCATTAGAGTTACAGTTCCACCGGTATTGATATAACCTGGATTCGAACCGTAATACGGTAAGCTCCCTCCAAAGGGTCCTAAAGTTCCAGTTAAGTAATTGTAAAACATCGTATAACCGATGCCAAAAAGTGCTATCAATATGAATGCAGTGAGACCTATTCCTTCCATAGTTGATAGATTTTTCTTATGTTTTCCCAAGGATCCATACGCAACTATCAATAAAGCGGTCGCAGAAGCGATCACCGCACCTCCCTGGAAACCTCCGCCGGGGGTGAGATGACCGTGGAGGACGAGGTAAATCCCGAACACGATTATTGGGACCACCATGATATCGGTGACCGTTCTGACCACTCTAGACATCTCCCATTTCATCCGCAGACCACCTCCGTTGTGGTTGAGGATGAATGGATGAAATCCTTGATCATCCGCAGACCACCTCCGTTGTGGTTGAGGATGAAT
>PWHR01000099.1 GCA_003554965.1 Thermoplasmata archaeon
GATCGCCGAAGTCGTCGAAATACTCCATCGTACCTTTTAGATACCAATCTCCAGCTACCCAGAAGGGTTCATCGCCGAGTTCAAACGTCCAACCGACATATGCTTGACCATCTTCGTAATCGTCTGCTTCTACATTTATTGTGTCTGATATCGCATAGCGTACAGCGTCGCCTTCTTGTCCAGCTTCGTATTCATATGACCAGACCTCTAGCGTGACTTCTACCGGTTCGTGATGGAGTGACGAAATCTTTACTCCGTCATCGTCCTCTGGTATCTCAATATTCTCATCGCATTCTACAGTAATATCAGGGACATTGCAAACATCTATATTCGGTTTCTCGTATTCTACCTCGACTTCAACATCCGTCTCGGCTTCGCACGGTTCCCATTCGTTATTACCTACAACGAGTCCGGCCCCAAAGGATGTTCCTATCACCAGTACAATAGGTACCAAGTACGCCAATAGAATTTTCTTCATTTATTTTACCTCCGTCCTTTTTTTTTAAAATCATTTCCCGCCCGGTCGTAAGACCGAGCTTCGAACTTAGCTTTACTCCGCAGGTCAAGGATTCGAACCTTTTCCTGCGCTGACGTTCTTTTTATTGTATTGTACTCATCTAATTTCTTAAGAGCTGGAATCCACATACTTTTCTATCTCTCCTCCATTTTATCTAAAAACACACGTATTTAAAAAACACACTAACAGATTTGCTAGTGTTTTCCAAAATAATATAATAAAGATGTAATAAAAAACAAGCTACCATAAAAAAAGTAACAATAAACTGTAGTTTCCCGAAATTGTTTATATTTTATTTCTCGCTTTTTTCGGCTTAGTAGAAAACCTTTCGGAGGTAATTTTCTCTTAAAAGAACTTGCAGGAGTATCATAATGCCCTCGAAAAACTAAACTTCCATGAGGTTAAGCTTGTTTTACCATTCAACAGCTTAATCCATATCATGATCAAACATATGAAGTTTTTCTTCTATTGTTCTATAAACCCGTTCGATCCACTAAGGAATTCTATTCCTCTAGGTGCTTTTGGCCTACTAGGTTCCTATAGCTTCGGTATATCTCCTGTTTTCTTCCTCAAGTATCTTGATGATATACTTGATCTCCGGATCTTCAAGTTTCTCTATTATGTATTATTTTTATATTTAATAATTGATTTCGGGATACTAAAAAAGTAACAATAAACAAAAAATACCAAATATAAGGAAGTTAGTGCTGGGGATGGGAAGAAAAGAGAGTTTTTAGGACCCCTAGTGGTTGAAGAGCCCATCCCCAGCGTTTAGGATTATTTTGATAGGCTTCTTCAGGTCCTGAATTCGCTATCATCTGCTCAGAGTTATCTCTATCGAAGAAACGTTATTTGTATTTCCCTCCTCATCTTGTAATTCCTCAGTTTCTGTCATTATATCATCTACATCGGCCTCTTCAAAGAACCGATTTCTTGTTATCTCAGCAACATCTACGGCTTTACTGATAGCTCTACCGCGCGCTTTGATCACCACGTCGTTTTCCCCATTGTTGAACTGCATCATGACCGCCTGTACATAATCCATCGTTTGTTTATTTCCAATGAATACGGTATTTTCGTCAGCCATTTTTTCACCTTTCATACTTCAATTCATTTTAGGTATTCTTTTACTTTCCAACCAGCTATTTATGGGTATTCTAGTTTATTAATCTCACCCGCATTTTTGCTAACAACAAGATTTCATAGAGCAAGATTAGCGGTTCCATATCCCTCCAGATCAGGATCGATCATATCTATCTTTTCATCAGTTCCGAACATTTTCAATCTCTTTCTTTCCCTGTTCACCCTTTCTACATATATCTTCCCGATCACCTGGCGACTTAACTTTTGATATTCCTCCAAATCTTTGTTCTCCAATAGAGGTAAAACTTTTTGTACCTCCTCGAGCGCCCTCCCCAACTCTCCTTTTTCAACCAAAACGTCGGCCAATATCAATAGACCATAGATAATCAAGACATCGGACCCTATATCTCTACTTATCTCCAATGATCTGTTTAGATGCTCTTCAGCTTTCGAAAACTCTCCTTTTTCAGCATATGCCTTTCCCATGTTGCAACTTGTCAGAGCTAAACCATATCTGAAATCGATATCTTCACTAATCTCTAAGCTCCTTTGGTAATTCTCTAATGCCACTTCACATTCCCCTTCCTTCAGTTGATGATTACCAAGATTATTCAGGCAGATGCTCAATCCTTTGAAGTGCCCTAAATCTTCCAGCTGATTAAGGCTCTCCAGATAATACTCGTGAGCTCTTTCCATTTCCCCTTTACGAAGATGGACGTTGCCTTTGTTCAAGAGTGCGATACTGAAGGTGGTTTTCTCCCCTGTATCTTTAAGTATTTCTAGACTCCGCTCTATCTTATCTAAAGCCTTTTCCAATTCACCTTCCTTTAGATAAACTTCAGATAGGTTGATAAGAGAAACCGCCTTTCCCTCTAGATCACCAGAATCCTTTTTTATCTTCAGACTTTCCTTGAGACTATCGATTGCTCCTTGATGATCCCCCTTCCTCAAGCGGACTGTGCCTAAGGCATGCTTTATCTGTGCAATTTCTTTTTCATCTTCCATTTTTTTAACGACTTCCAACGCTTTTTTAAAATCTCTTTCAGCCGATTCATACCTGCCCATGTTCATCTTTATCCATCCACGTCTCTGCAGGAGTCTTCCAAGCTCGACGTCTTCAACCTCCGATCGGTTCGTATATTCTTCCAAATTATCTTCTACGATATTAATCGCATTTTCGTATCTACCTTTGTATTCGTATAATTCCGCGATCTTGCAGGACACTTTCTTTTTAAAATCACTACTGGGTTCTTCCTCCTGGATCTTTTCGAGAAAGTCAAGTGCCTCTTTATATTTACCAGTCTTTTGATGAAGATCGGCGAGTTTTTCCATAATAGACCATCTTTTTTTATCAGAGAGATCCCCTTCTACAGCGATATGCAGCGCTTTGCTGTAGAGATCTATGGCATTCTGACACCCATACTTATTTTCGGCTTTTTCAGCAGCTTTCTTGTAATATTCATACGCCTTGGAATATTCCATGGCTTTGTTATAATGAAATCCAAGATCTGAATAAAAATTATCTAACTCTTCATCGTGTAAATCTTCAATAGACTCAGCAACCTTTAAATGGAGCATATTTTTGAGAGGATCCAGTACCTCATCATATATCTCTTTATGGATCAAACCGTGGGAAAAACATAATAGTTCCTCTTCAGATTCGACCTCCCATATCCCTAGATTAGTCAAGGTATCCACGTGATCGAAAAGATCGACAGGATCCTTATCCGTGACCGAGCTGAGTAGGTCTGAAGGTATATTCTCACCGATTATACTGCCTATCTGTAACACCTTGAATGTCTCCTTGTCGAGTTTTCTCATCCTCCTTTGAATTACTTTTTCGATAACTTCAGGTAGTTCTACATCTTCTATCGAAGTGGGAAAATCGTTCTCTTGTGGGTTCACGATTTCTTTCTCCAAAAGGTGATTTGTCAGCTCTTTCAAAAAGAATGGATTACCCTCGGCTTTTCTGTAGATAATATCAGTAAAATCCTCTGGTATATCGACTCTTCCGATAATTTTCTCGATCATATCTCTTGAGTCCTCTAGATCGAAAGGTTCAAGAGTCAGTTCTTCCATCAGATTTTCTCGTTCCATCCGCTGGATAATATCGTTCAGAAAATCTCTGCGGTAAATCTCTTCTGGCCTGTAAGCCCCAAGTAAGAGTACTGGTACTTCTTCAAGATTATTCGCAAGATAGTGAAATAGTGTTAAAGAAGATCTATCCGCCCACTGAAGATCATCTATGAATATAACTAGGGAATCCTTTTCACTCAAAGATTGGACTTTTTCAAGAGTGCCTGAAAACATATTTTTGTACTCTCCGAAGAGCTTTTTGAATGGAAGAAAAGATTCTGAAGTTTGAAAATGCCCTTTACACATCAAAAAATCTACATCTTCCGACCTATTTTGATGTTTGAACTCTTTGAACAATCTAGTCTTACCTATCCCCGCAGGACCTCTGATCAGTAGAGTGGCGCTGCCGTTCCTTTTGATCTCACTCAATCTATCTGATAGAAATTTCAACTCTTCAGTCCTATTGATGAATACGTTCCCTTTCTCTACATCAGATGATTCCAAATGGACTTCTGAACCTTCTTTCAGGTTATTGATCGCTGTCAATAATGGATTATCCGTTTCTATATAGGAGTCGATTTCACCGAGATTTAATTTTATATCAGATGTCTTGGTTTTCAGGGTGACTTTCTTATTTTTCAATTCCCTTATAATTCTTTTTGCCTCTGTAAAACCCTTAGGTGTCAAAATGTACACCTTACGGCGCCTATTAAATCCCTTGACTCGCTTTACATGCTCTTTTATCAGATCTTTTTCCTTTAAGCTGTTGATAAGTCGAGATGTCCTGCTGATAGAGAGATCGACCTCTTCGGCGATACCTTTTTGGCAGACCTGGTAAGGAAGCTCGCCATTGTAATGATTTTCAGAGACCATCATCCCTCCATTATCGGAGGATATTTCGAAGAGATGAATCAATATCCTTTCCCTTCCCTTCACTGAAGACATTATTTACCACCATACGGATTGACTAGTTGTGGAGCTCGTAACTTAGTTCGAGTTCCACTATATATCACGATTATTCCCTCGAAATGCCCGATTCCTCGGGCATAATTGCTATGCGGAATCAACTTATTAAACTTTTCCGCAAATTTGCTACCAAATTTGCGTAAATAACAGACTCCCAGTCGAGGATAACTCAAAAAAAAAAAAAAAAAAAAA
>PWHR01000026.1 GCA_003554965.1 Thermoplasmata archaeon
AAAGGAGTTAACCTCGGTGAAATCCTAGAGGGGGGGTAGTAATATGGACGGAACTTTAAAGGGCCTAAAAGTTTACATTTTCTATTCAAGCAGGACAGAGCCTGAGATACTATCAGTTTACCAAAGATATATAGATAAACTAAAAGAAAAAAATATCGATTACGAGGAGATCGATATATATGAAAGTAAAGAAAAAGCTGAGAAGTTCAATATCGAGGTCACGCCTTCTATCTGCATAGTGATAGGCGGTAAATTAGAGAAAAAGTTTGTGGGAGTAGCTCATATGAAAGAGGTGTTAGGAGAATCCATGCTCATAAGAGGGGAAAAATGAATGGTGACTTCCTAGCTTCACCAATTTTTCGCTCCATACCGCGTTCTAAGCTTTTGACTCTTGGAACCTTCATCTCTCCTTTTTTGATCTTTTCATAGTTCTCTCTACAGCCTCTTGTATACACATCTATGGAGGAACAAGTCAGCGAAGTAGGTAGGTAACCTATGCTAAAACGGTCGGAAGCTCCTTCTTTCAGGATGGAGAGGTTGTCACAAAAACAAATAAACAATGAGTGATTATCTCAACTATGCTCTTGAGGTGCAGAGATTGTGAAAAAGAACACCCTGACGATTTCATCCTAAGATGTGAGTGTGGAGGTATCCTGGAGATAAGGAATGAGTTCCACAGTAGCTTCGAAGATCTTTTGAATACTAAAAATACAGACGTTAGTAGATATCTGAATTTCTTACCGATCAAGAAAGAATACGTACCTGACTTGACTCCCTCTATCACCCCAAACATCGAGAAAGGAGTAGATGACCGCAGCGTAGTTTTCAAATCCGAGTATCTGATGCCGAGCGGCTCTTTCAAAGATAGAGGTACCTACACAACTATTGCAAAGCTCAAAGAGGAAGGGATAAAAGAGGTTTCCTTGGACTCTTCTGGAAATGCAGCCATAAGTCTCGCTTTGTATGCTCGAGCCGAAGGGATAAAGAGTAATATCTTCGTACCCGATAACATATCTCGAACCAAAGAAAGAATGCTTAACATGCTGAATGTTGAACTGCACAGGATCTCTGGTAACAGGATGGATGTACACGAAAGAGCGTTGAACTTCGACAAAGGACGCTACGTATCTCATTGGTACAATCCTTTCTTTACAGAAGGTACAAAGATCGCAGCCTACGAAGTTGCAGAACAGATGGATGTACATCATGTGTTGGTCCCTACTGGAAGTGGAACTTTGTTCTTTGGACTATATCATGGATTCGAAGAACTCAAACGATTGGGAGTGGTCAAAAATATACCAAAGATGATCGCAGTCGAAGCTCGGGGATTTGAAACACTCAAAGATAGGAGCAGTAAAAAAAGCAAGCTCGCCAAAGGGATCGAGATCCCTGAGCCTCCGAGAAAGGATCAGATGAAGGCGATATTGAAAGATACCGATGGATTTTCAGTTTCTGTCGATGACGAAGCGATAAAACATGCAAAAAGTGGATTGGCCGAGATGGGATTTTTGGTCGAGCCCACTTCCGCTGCTGCATACGCCGCTTTCAATGAGCTCAACAGCGAAGAATTCAAAAAAGGTGAAAAAGTCTTGATCCCCTTGACGGGATCTAGCTTCAAGTCCTTTTAATCCAGTTCTTCCTTCATAGATCCGTGATCACTCAGAGCTTCAATTGTCCTTTCGATCTCTTCTAAAGTATTGTAAGGGGAAACACCTACCCTTACAAGACCACCTTTTTCCTGTAGACCGAGTACCTTCACAAGCCTAGTAGCGTAAAAGTCTCCATCCCACACGAATATACCTCTATCACCGAGATAAGAAGCTATCTCTTCTGCAGAATAAAGTTCGTGTGTGAAAGAAACCGTAGAAGTACACCGTACGTGTGATGGAGGCCTGTACAAGTTTATCTCGGGTATCTGAGAAAGGCCTTCAACCAACTTATCGGTCAAGATCCGCTCGTACTTCTCAAAAATATTCAATCCCGTTGCGATATCTTTCCTCCTTTTCGAACGTTCGCTCTCCACATCCACTAAAGAAGAATACTCTTTTCCAACTTCAGCTATAAATCGAACCGCTTCTATGGCTCCGGCGATCCCTTCATGGTTGAGAGTCCCAGTTTCAAATTTATCTGGAGGTGAATCTTTTTGAGGCTTGACTTTCAAAGTGTTCAATTCGTCTAAAACCTTCTCTTTAGCGTACATGACCCCGACATGGGGACCGAAGTACTTGTATGCTGAGCTAAGTAAGAAGTCAGTCTCCAGGTCCTCAACATCTATAGGAAAATGGGCAGCGTAGTGAACCGCATCGATCACGGTGTAAGCACCTACACTATGGGCTTTATCTACCATCTTACCTACTTCAGGGATAGTCCCTACCGCATTGGAGGCGTGAGTTAAAGCGAGCAGCTTCGTTTCTTCCGACAGTTTATCTCTAAAATCTTCCATATCGATGGTCAATTCCTCCCTATCGATCTCTATTTCCTCCACCACTGCTCCTTCATCTTCTAGGTCCTCCCAGGGAGCCCGATTTCCTTCATGGTCCAACTGCGTTATGAGTATCTTGTCTCCATCTTTTATTTTGTTCCGTAGGGCTTGGGCCAGCATGAAATTCATCGTAGTCATGTTCGCCCCGAAGACAACTTCTTCAGGGGAACAGTTGAAAAAGTCAGCGAAGATCCTCCTAGCTTCCAAGATCAGTGCATCGGTTTCCTCACTCGTTTTGAATCGGCCGTGCCTGTTCGCGTTCGATTTTTTAAGATAATCTCTCATCGCATCCAAAACTCGTTCAGGTACCTGATAACCTCCTGGACCGTCAAGATACGCTATTTTATGGTCATCGATTCGGTTCTCAAGAGATGGGAAACGCTTACGAATATGATCAGAAAAATCAGCGATCCAATCTTCGCACATACTCTTTCTTAAATGGAGTTATTATTTAGACTTTGTTTAAACTTCTGAGATCCCAACCCATCAAAACCTTCTAGGCTCCGCGGACATCCAAAAAATACTAAGATCTGTCGTGTATAAAAATTTATAAGAGGTTAGCACCTTTTTCATATTGCATGGCTTCAAAAAAGGAAGGCACGATGTACATACTCATCGTAATACTGACTCCTATCATCTTGTTTTTTACTCTGACCCGTGACTTTATAGTTCGCGGAGAGTTTGAGATAACTATTGGATCTTTTATGGTCTTCGCTATAACTCTCTTCTCTGGTTTCGCTCTGGCATACTTGATCTACCGGATAGAGGAAAAATTCTTCTCCAAGAACATAAAATTCGAAGATATACAGCAGGAGGATTCAAAAGAACGTTATCAGGTTGAAAAAAGTCCAAAGAAGAGGAGTAAGCTCGGAGGTCTCTTCAGCGGTAAAGACGAATGCGGTACCTGCGGGACCAATATGAAGTACAAAGAGGGGATGGACTCCTACTATTGCCCAGAATGCCACGAGTACAAGTAGATAAAAGGAGGATCTTTTTTGTTAAGAAAAGACTTATAAAGTGTTAGTGACTTTTCTTGTATGAGATGGCTTCGAAAAAGGGTCCTGTAATATACATACTCATCATAATACTCACACCGATCATCTTATATTACGCTCTGACCGGTGATTTTCTTCCACTTACCCGACGATACGGAATGTCTCTTGGAGCTCTTTTGATAAGCGTCGTCTCGGGCTTCGTTCTGGCATATCTGGCTTACCGGATAGAGGAAAAATTCTTCTCCAAGAACATAAAATTCGAAGATATACAACAGAACAAATCAAAAGAACGGTACCAGGTTGAAAAAACCTCAGAAAAAACAAAAAAGAGTGGAAAAGTCTTCAGCAGCAAAAACAAATGCGAGACCTGCGGGACCAAGATGGAGTACAAAGAGGGGATGGATTCATACTATTGCCCAGAATGCCACGAGTACAAGTGAAGGATGTTGGTCCTATTCCTCTTATATGTTTATCATTGATGATCGGTCATGGGCTATTTTTGCTTTCTCTTCTTTTAGTGATCCCTCGGTAAAACTAGAAGGTAAAACCTAAATGTGAGCTTTCAGATAAGATGAGAGGTGAAAAATATGGTTAAAAGAAAAGCTGATTCGGAATGGAAGGGTCTGTTAAAAGACGGAGAAGGACATATGAGGCTCGGCAGCGGTGCCTTTGAAGGTAAGTACAGTTTCCACTCCAGATTCGAAGAAGGAAAAGGAACCAATCCGGAGGAACTGATCGGGGCTGCACATTCGGGATGCTTCTCGATGGCATTGGCCGCCTCTTTAGAAGAGGAGGGCTACGAGCCCGAAAGTGTCAAAACTGAAGCCATCGTCTACCTTCAAAAAGTAGAAGGCGACTTTAAGATAACGAAGATACACTTGAAGAATCATTCGAAGATACCGGATATAGAAGAAGATGTCTTTGAAGAGATAGCTCTAAAAGCTAAAGATAACTGTCCGGTCTCTAAAGCTTTAGCCGCAACTGATATCGAACTAGATCTAGAACTGACATCTTGAAAGCTTCAAAAAGTATTTTTGATAAGTGAATTCACGAGGTTATCGGGTGGATAGTATTCGCTTCATCACCATCCTCTACTGATGGGCTTATCCGTTTTTTTCTGAGTTGCTGTTACTCCGCCCATACCGACTTTTATCATCAATATAATGAACAAGAAAGTTATCGTAATGAGGATGCAGAACGGCCCCAATATATCTACGTCTATCGGCAATCTTTCGAAAAATAACAGTACCCAGAGCACCCAAAATACCGCGAGTGATATCAGCCCAGATATCATCAGGACGGCTCTGGTCTTTGGAGACATATTATCAGGTCTCTGATAAAAAATATTTTAATATTATATAAGATTTTTCAAATTCGGTAAAACTCCTCTATTATCTTTTTATCTCCTGTTTGCACTTGTCCATCCAAAATCCCATACTCATCTCTTCGAAAAGAGACATCGCTTCGTTTATGTAGCTATTCCTTCTTTTTTCATCGTTCATCTGTTTACAGAGGATAGCGTATTCAAATTGCAATTTGGCCAAATCTATATTTAGATTCAATTTTTCGAATGCTTCTTTTGCCCTTTCAAATTGATCCTCAGATTTCTCCCACATCTCTTTTTCTCGATAGACCATCCCCAAAAAGCGATGACTAGTCCCTTCGTCGATCTTAGCTTCGAGCTCCTTTGATATCTCAAGAGCTCTTTCAGCTTTTCTGACAGCTTCATCGAACTTTCCTTCACGACTGAGTATGTAAGCCAAACCACACAGAGGTTGTACTAAAAGATGATCGATGCCTATCTCTTCAGAGATACTTATGCTCGCATTATAATTTTCTTTGGCCTTTTCGTAATCCTCCTTGTGCCTATAGATATGAGCCATGTTGGTATGACCTAATATAATGCCATTTTTAATATCGTTTTCCTTGCTCATCTCGAAGCTTTTTTCGTGGTATTGTAAAGCCGTCTCTAGATCACCATTGAGCAAATGATAATTACCAAGATTACTGAAGGATATGTTCAAACCTCTTTTATTGCCCATCTCCTCGAAGATCTCGTAAGATTCCTTGTAACTTTCATAAGCTTTTTCTAATTCACCTTTCTTTAGATAAGCGTTGCCTAAATTGATCAAGATGTGTACTCTATTGTTTTCCTTGCCTATCTTCTCAGATATATCCATGCTTTCCTTGAATTTTGCCAAGGCTTTATCTATTTCACTTCTATTCATGTAGACATTACCCAAATTACTCAGTGATGAGGCCTTACCGCTGATATCGCCGGTCTCTTCTCTAATCTTCAAACCCTTTTTCAAGTATCTCAAAGCTTCATCATATTTTGAATTGTAGAAATTTACCGTACCTAGTGCGTGATAAATATCCCCGATATCCTTTTTTATACCGTATTTTTCAGCCATCTCGAGAGATTTTAAGAAATTCTCTGCTGCAGACTCATATCGCCCCATCCTCATCTCAGCCCATCCCTTTCTTTTTAAAAGTCTAGCAGTTTCGATGTTTTCTTCCATCCCTTTTTCAAGTCCTTTTTCCACCGTATCGAGAGCTTTGTTCAGTTCACCTTTTTTATCGAACAGGTTCGCTCTTTTCCGATAAATCCTTTGTCTGTGTTTTATATCCAGTTCATCTTTGGGTATGCTTTCATAGTAATCTAAACTGACATCGAATTTTCCAATGACTCTGTATAAGTCACCCAATCTTTCTAGAACATCCCATTTCTTTCGTTGGAAACCGTTTTCATCAGCGATCACTAACGCCTTATCGTATATTTCGATGGCATCTTCATGCGCGTAAACTTTCTCGGCCTCATCTCCGGCCTTTTTTAGATATTCAAATGCTTTAGAAGACTCTGCCGCGTTTTCATAGTGTGCCGCCACATCATAAAATATTTCCTCTAGGCGATCCTGATAAAGCTGCTCCATAGTTTCCGCGACTTCTTTGTGCAGAACTTTCCTCATATGTTCAGGTATACTCTCATAGACGGAAAGATGGATCAATCCATGTGCGAAATGAAATACGTCCTCCTCTGGATCGTTTTCCCATAAACCGGATCCGGTCAGTATGTCTACGTACTCTAATAATTCAAAAGAATCCATTTCGGTGACTTCATGAAGCAAAGAAAAAGGTATGTCTTCACCGATGATGCTGCCTATCTGAAGTACCTTTAGATTCTCCTTGCTCAACCTTTTGATCCTCCTTTCGATGATGTCTTCTACCACTTTAGGAAGTTCAAAAGCATCTTTTTCAGAGGGAAAAACATCGTTTTTAGGATCTACTATGTCGTCTTCAATCATCTGTTTTACCAGTTCCTTAGAAAATAAAGGATTTCCCTCAGAGACTTGATAAATCATTTGAACGAAGTGTTGGGGAACTTTGAACTTTCCAGTGAGTCCTTTGATGATCTCTTTTGTATCATCTATCGTTAAAGGTTCGAGTTTCAAATGCTCATAAAGTTTCTCTCTGCTCATCCGGAGCAGCATCTCCTCAAAGAATTTATTATTGATCACACCTTCTGGACGATATGCACCTATGAACATGACAGGAGAATCTCTCAATTTGTCAGCTAAATAATGGAATAACATCAATGAAGCTTTATCCACCCGATGGATGTCATCGATAAATAATACCAATGGTTTTTTGTTTGCGATGGACCTGATATTTTCAGCAGTTTCAAAAAAGATTGCGTCCCTCTTACCTTCATCACTCTCCAGGACTTTTTTTGCCCGAGCTTTATCCTCGGCATCGAAGAACTCTAAAAGTTCTATATTTTCGAATTCTCCATTTTGCCGATATGGTCTGAAAACCTCTTTGAAAGGAAGATAGGGTTCTGAAGTATGGTAATAACCTTTTCCACTTATGAATCCAAAACCCTTGGAAAGAGCTTTGTGTTTTAATTCGTTTACTAATCTTGTTTTACCTATGCCAGCATTCCCTTCTATCATGAAAACTGACGATTCGTTATTTTCGACTCTCTTCAAACAATCTAAAAGTCGCTTCATCTCGTCCTTTCTTCCTACAAAGATGTCTTCTTTTTTTTCATCTGATTTTGTTAGATCGATCAAGTTATTCTCATTTACTTTGTTTAGGGCAAGCAAAAGTGGATCGCGTGAATCGATGTAAGAATTGATCTGCTCAAGTTTGATCTCGTATTCAGTCGAATCTGTTTTGATGGTCACTTTTTCTTCCTTGAGTTTGTTTCTTAGCTCTTCGGCTTTTTCTAAACCTTTTTGAGTCAGGGAATATACTTTTCTACGTCTTTTTAGGCCAACGACATGTCGGACCTCTTCATTGACCAAGTCACTTCCAACAAGATCCGTGATAATGTCACTAGTTCTACCTCTAGATAGTTCTACAGCCTCGGCTATGCCTTTTTGACAAAGCCTGTAAGGTACTTCTCTATGCTGTTCTAGGTCCCGGGTATTGTCTTGGGACTGAAGATGAAGTAAAATCCTGTATTTTCCTTCACTGAATTCTTTCATCAATTCCAGCCACGAGTTACCTATATAAAGATATTACTACCGATTACTAGCGCTTGATTTGTTGAGATAATACTACGAAAAGAAGTTTCCAAAGGTAAATAACACTTTTCCGCCGAAATGAAAACGCCTCGTCTACATGTATGAGTGAGATTTATATCTTCTACGAATCTCAATCTAAGATGTTAGTTAGTAAAATGAGGTATATCGTATGAAAAACAAAGTAAGAAAAAGGATATCTGTTTTAGTGATAGCCTTTGTACTAGTGATAGGGACCGTCATCCCGGGGATGATGGTCTTCGCAGGCGCTGAACAAGGTGGAGACCCATTGTTCGAAACTGCCGACCCCGGCGATACAGTGATCTTAGTCAATACTGGAAGTCCTGAAAGTATCGAAGATCTTAGCCTAGAAGGCGAGATAGTAGATCACTATGGACAAAACGTATTGATGAGAACAGATTCAAGAACTGCACGGGAACTAGAATCTGAGTATGATGCCCGGATTCTAGATAACAGAAATGAGATTAGTGTGAAAGGTCACACGTTTGATACCAATGAAGGTTTTCCAGAATTGAACTATGACCTGAAAGTAGAAGAATACGAATCAGGCACGAAAGGTATGTACATAGTCGATATGATGGGGCCAGTGAATCCAGAATGGCGAGAAGCCATCGAAGATACTGGAGCTGAAGTATTCAACTACCAGCCCAACTACGCTTACGAAGTGATCATGACCCCTGAGCAAGCAGAACGGGTCGAAGACCTTGAATTCGTCGAATGGGTCGGTGTCTACCAACCTGAATTCAAACTTCACTCTCGGCTTGACGAAGCTATAGACAAAGAGATGCCTATAAACATCAGATTGAAGCCTGGTTATGATATGGACAGTGTAAATTCTATACAATCAGATCTTGATATTTTGAGTGCTGGAGATCTTGGCGAGAACGGCTTCAGTCTTACAGCCGATGTCGACTCTATGGATGATCTCGAAAATTTAGCTTTGGATGAAGATGTTTACTACATTTCACCCTACGTTGAACCAGAGCTACACGCTGAGATCGATTCACAGTTGATCGGTGGAGGAGCATGGTTCTTCGACGATTATTCCGATCCTGTAGATGGCGATCACCGTATGGGAGATCCTGATGAGCCTTACAGAAAATACGATGATAAAGGAGCTTACATCAATCAAGTAGGTTATACAGGCGAGGACGTTACCATAACCCTTTGCGATACAGGTTTGGATGATGGAACCGAAGGTGATGCAGGACATCCTGATTTCGATGGTAGAGTCATCGGCGGTACAGCTTATGACGACGCCGCGGATGAATGGATCGACGATGGCTGGGATGACGGCCACGGCCATGGAACCCACGTTGCAGGATCTGCAGCTGGAGACACACATGGAGGTACAGGAGAAACCATGGACCATGGTTATTACAAGGCCCAAGGACTTGCTTACGATGCTGATATATTCGTCACGAATATCGATGACGGTACAGGTGGCTTGATCATACCTGAGGATTACGGAGAAGTGATAGAGGAGCCCGCTCAGCGCTCTGACGCATACATACACAGTAATTCATGGGGTGCTGGAACCATGGGAGAATACATCGATTCCGACTCGGCCTTTGACGCAAGAGTTAGAGACGCGGATAGAGATACTGAAGAAAACAGAGAGATGATTGTAACCGCTTCTGCAGGTAATGATGGCGGACGTGGAGATTACGATCAAGAGATCGGCAGTCCTGGTAACGCCAAAAACATAATCACCGTTGGTGGAGTTCCTACATATGATCCTCCAACACACGATAACCCAGAAGAGATGTATGGTGCGAGTTCTAGAGGATGGACTGAAGACAACAGGGTCAAACCCGATGTCGTAGCTTCTGCAGAAGGTGTTACATCAACGATGCCCGGTGCTGGTCACGGTGAGATGTCTGGAACATC
Source organism: Thermoplasmata archaeon (assembly GCA_003554965.1). Classification (GTDB taxonomy): domain Archaea; phylum Thermoplasmatota; class Thermoplasmata; order Halarchaeoplasmatales; family Halarchaeoplasmataceae; genus Natronoplasma. Next base: position 9,915 of record PWHR01000026.1, read on the forward strand.
GATGTCAAATCCGGCAGTTGCGGGAGCCGCTACAGTAGTCGTAGATTGGTATGAAGATAATTATGATGAGACTCCGAGTCCAGCGATGGTTAAATCGATAATCATCAACACCGCAAATGAGATGGATCCTGAAGTCGGTGACACTGGTCACATACCGAATCGAGATGAAGGCTGGGGTATAGCTGATATATCCAAATTGGAAATGCCTGAAGAGGACCCGATCGGATTCATGTTAGAAGATCAAGAGTCAGTAATAGAAACAGGAGATATGGAAGAATACAGTATAAATTATCAGGATGAAGACGAACCTCTGAAGATAACTCTAGGTTGGACTGATAAAGAGGCAGAAGAAGGAGACAGTGCAGGAGGTACTCCCACATTGAAAAACAACTTGGATCTTGAAGTTGAATCTCCTGGTGGCGAGATCTACAGAGGTAACGCATTTGATGAAACTGGAGACGGAGTGAGCGACAGCGGTTTCACTTACCCAGATACGGAAGTTATGGAAGACTTCGATTATAACGATGACGGATGGGACGACGTCAATAACATAAACAATGTTTACATCCATCCAGATGAACTCGAATCTGGTACTTACACAGTGAGAGTTCATGGAACTAACGTACCCGAGGACGGCAACAATGACGGCGATGCAAGTCAGGACTACGCTTTGGCCGCTTACAATGTTCCTGAGATAGATGTACCGGATAAAGAAGGTGAAGTGATGTTCGAGCGAGATGAATACGGCGGAGACGAGTTAGTGAACATCACGTTATCCGATGTTATACTTGAAGACGAAGGTACTTACGATCTTGACATCTCCAGCTTAGATGCTGATGGCTATGAACTTGAAAACAAAACTGTTACATTAGATGAAGAAGCTCCAGGACATTTTGAAGGTTCAATCGAATTAACAGAGGATGCAACTGAAGATGGACTTTACGTTGAACATGATGGAGAGATCATCGGCTGGTATTATGATGAAGACCCAGGTCATCCAGATGATTTAGCTGGTTTAGAAGAGGAAATAGGTACACTCGCTGAACCTCAAGGAGAAGGTATCAGTGTTGCTGTTATAGATGAAACCGACTATTTCGATGGAGAAACCGCCTCTCAATTAGAAGATCGTCTTCCTGAGGAATATACCGTCGATACTTTAGAAGCAGATGAACTCATCGATGAGATGGAAAACTACGACGCATTCGTTCCGTGGAGATTCGGAAGCGATAGTCTAGCTCAAGACTTCTTAGATGAGCTTGATGGAGATCAAGGCACAGTCTATTTAGATGGTGAAGAAGGATTCACAGCTGAAGGTTATCCTGATGCTATTGAGCGTCTTTACAATGTGAGAGAGGATCCGGACGAGTACTGGGGTGACAGTACAGCGAATACACCGATCGAGATCGAGATATACGAAGATCACGATATATTCGAAGGAGTAGGAGAAGAAGGAGACGTTGTAGAATTATTGTCCGGCGGTACGGTTTACGGATCGCATTATGACGGTTACAGTGGAGAAGATCTAGCTGAAGTCCGATTCGATGGAACCGATGAAGGACAAGGAGTAGGAATAGATGAAGACAACAACGAGATCCTCTTATCAGCGAAGAATATTGATTTCTTCGCCGAACCTGATGACGACGAGTGGACAGAAGAATCCTGGACACTTTTTGCGAACGCTGTTGAATTTGTTTCTGCTGATAGAGAAGTTCAGATAGATTCACCTTCCAGTTTAGTTAACAGTGTAGATGCTCATCCTGTTGAGATCATCGTCAGTAACCAAGAGGAGGACGACGAAACTGACGTACCTGTAGATGTAACGATCCTTGATGAAGACGATGAGGAAGAGTATTTTGATGAGACCACGGTCGATGTGAACGCTGAAGAAGAAAAACTGGTGGAATTCGAAGATTGGGAACCTTCTGAAGAAGGCGATTACTCGATAAACTCTACGGCAGAGATGCACGGTGAAGAATATTGGGTAACCATGGACATATTGGTGTCCGATATAGACGATGTTGGTACTACAGAGATACTCTCACCAGAAGGATCGATGAGACTGGAAGATACGCATGAAGTCGAAGCAGAAGTTGAAAACTTTGGAACGGTTGACCAAGAAGATGTGCCCGTAGAGGCTGAGATAGAAGATATAGTGTATTTGGTGAACGAAGCTTTCGACGAAGAGATTCCTGACGATTGGACCGTAGATAATACGAGTGAAGAGACATGGCACTGGGACGATCCGGCAAGTGGGACTCAGGCAACAGTTGACGCGACAAGAGATGAGATCCAAGAAGAGTGGCTTATAACCCCAACGATGGACGCAACAGATGCAGATGATACCTGGCTTGAGATCGATCATGATCTGAACCCCGGTGGTGCAGACCCAGAACACACTGCGGAGATAAAGATAACCAACGACGATGGAGATACGTGGGAACTAATTGAAGAATGGGATGACGAACAAGGGTATGAAGGTGTATCTGAGTACGACATCTCGACTTATGCCGATGGAGAAGATGAAGTTCAGGTAGCATTCGTCTGGCACACCAATGACGATGATGACAACAGCACTTTCTGCAATTGGGATATCTTTGAAGTCTCAGTTCAATATCTAGTTGATGAGTATTCTGATACAACGACAACAGATATAGATGTATCTGAACCTACGAGTGTCAGTTTCGCCGATTGGGATCCAAGCGATATAGGAGATTACCTGGTTAATATCAGTACTGATTTAGACGAAGATGAAGATCCCACCAACGATTATCAGACAGATGTAGTTACGATCACGGACGATAATGACATCGGTGTGGATGAGATAATCAATCCGGAAGATACAGTCTGGGAAGAGACCCAACCAGTGAATGCTACTGTCAGCAATTACGGAGATTACAACGAAGAAGATGTACCTATCGAGGCGACCATAGAAGAGATGAGATATCTTCTTAAAGAGGAATTCGAAGAGGAGATCCCTGACGACTGGACCGTAGATGATACAGCATCAGAAACATGGCAATGGGACGAAACATTTGGTGGAGATACCATGGCGACCGTAGACGTGACCAGAGACGAGGTCCAAGATGAATGGTTGATAACACCTACGATAGATACGAGTGACGCCGATGGTACTATCTTGGAATTAGATCATGACGTGAATCCCGGAGCTACTGATCCAGAATTCACAGCTGAGATATTGATCACAACTGATGAAGGCGATAATTGGGATCTGATAGAGGAATTTGATGAAGATGATGATCCTACCGGTGTTTATGAGTTTGACATATCTGATCATGCTGACGGTGAAGACGAAGTACAGATAGCGTTTGTTTGGACGAGCGGCGATGATGATGACGACAGTACATTCTGTAACTGGGATATCTTTGAAGCTTCCGTAAAATACCACGTTGAAGATTATTCAGACGTAGTCGATATAGACATTGACATGGAAGAGAGTAAAGAAGTCGACTTCCAAGATTGGACACCGAGCGATCCGGGTTATTATCTCGTGAATATATCCGCACAGCATCCTGATGAGGATTATCCGGAGAATTCAACTGTATTAAAAGAAGTATATGTACGAGAGATCATCCACGATCTAGAAGCTGTATCCATAGATTCACCAGAAGAGCCAATATATCAGTATGAGGAAGAAGTCTTAGGTACAGTTATGAACGTTGGTAATAGAGATATGGAAGAAGCACCAGTTCAGATGAACATAGACCAGGTTACGGAAGAGGTACGGATAGATGAAGACTTCTCAGAAGGACTACCTGATGACTGGGAAGTAGTGGATAAAGACGGAAACGACAATACATGGGAATGGAATGAAGACAGTGAAGCGATGCAGATAGAACCGGTCGACGAGCATGAGAACGATCTTATGTGGACGAGCGTAGAGGACTGTACCGACGGAACGTACAGAGTCTTCTTAGAATTCTACTCTGAATTTGAGGGACCATATGACCAGATGGATAGAGAACTGCTGATATCGACAGACGGTGGAGAAACAAGCCAGAGGATCGGTAGGAACGTGTCAACTGGGCAATACACCTTAGACATATCCCAATGGGCCTCAGAAGAGGACGAAGTCATGATAGGATGGGAGTTCTATTCTGAAGATGTCGTAGATGACGCCTATTGGTCGATAGACGATGTCAGTTTGGTGAACGAGTATATCACAGAAGAGTACGAGTCGGAAACAACGGTCGAAGATCTTGAAGTAGGAGAAGAAGAACAGGTACAGTTCGCTAACTGGACACCGGATGAATATCCAAGCAGTTATCTGATAACGATGACCACGATGCATGAGGAAGATGACAACGAAGAAAACATCGAAATCAGCGAGAGAGTCTTCGTGGATGAGTATCACACACCAGAGGCGTTGGACCCGAGTCCGTACGATGGGGAAGAAGATGTAACTCACTCTCCCAAATTGAACGTGACCGTAGAAGATCCCAACGATTACCAAATGGATGTTACTTTCTACCTTTTCGACGAAGATGATGAGGAAGTTGGTAACGAGACCTTCACTGATGTTCAATCTGGAGATGATGTAGAGGCACAATTCATACTCCTCGACACCGATTCCACATTCACATGGCATGTTGAGATGGACGACGGAGTCGAAATCACCACATCTGATACATGGGAATTCCACACATACGTTCCTGAAGGCATTTGGAGGACCGCATCCGCAGATATAAACATAGAACCACCAGAACAAGTAGAGAACCTTGCCTTGGACTGGGACGATGAACCTTTAGACGTAACAGGTAACGAACTGACATGGGACGCATCCGCTGACGACGGAGCTGGCGCGGACGACACTGAATATTATGAGGTCTACAGAGCTGAAGACGAGGATGGTCCATGGGACGAGACTAACATGATCGATGTAGTCGAAGCAGATGGTTCCGAGGACTATACTTATCTAGATGAAGGCAGGGCATACGACGGCACACAATGGAATTATGTGGTCAGGGCTGTTGACCGCATAGGGAACAGAGAGATGAACGAGGATCAGGTTTCTGAATTAGCGCTACCTGAAGCTGAAGATCCCGATCCTGAAGATGGAGAGGGATTAAAAGACTTCGAGCAGACAGTTTCTGCAGAAGTCAGCAGTCCGAACGGCGAACCTCTAGACGTTGAGATATATCACGGAACTACCAGAGAAGTTTTAGCAGAATACAGCGGTATTGTCGATGAAACCGTAGAAGCAGACTACCCAGAATTATCCGATGAAGATATGGGTAAAGATCACTATTGGTTCATCGTAGCAACTTACGAGGACTACAACATGGGAAGCATTAGTCCTGTTGAGTATTCCTTGAACGTTGAAACAGTCGGCGATGGAACTGTGGAGATCGATCCTGAAACAGAAGGTATGAGCTATCTTGAAGGAACAGAAGTAGAACTAGAAGCGATACCAGAGGACGATGATTGGGAGTTCGTTGAATGGACTGGTGATCACGAAGGCACTGAAGAAGAGATAACCTTGACCATGGATTCCGATAAAGACGTCACTGCTCACTTTGAACATGTTGGTGAATTAGAAGGAGAATGGCGCTGGTTGTATGACGCTGATCACAGACCTGACGAAGCAGACAATGCATTAGCTGCTGCAAATCCACAGGTTTGGTATGGTTCCATGATCTTGGACCTTTCAGACGATGTAGGCGGATTTATCAGTGAGGTAGCCTATTTCGACTATGACGATACAGCCAATTATGTACAAGCCCACGTAGCAGAAGATGATGGTGGAGCCCCTGGAGAATGGATCGCTTCATCAGAAGAGTATTCACCTGTCGGTCAAGAACAATGGAGTGAATTGGAGCTAACCGAAGAAGTACCTATCGAAGATCCAGGAGAGTATTGGATAGTCCTCGAGATGGATGATCCCGCTGATGATGACGAGTTCGTCTTTGGAACGATCGATCCTGATGTCCCTGACGGTTCGTGGATCAACTTTGGAGATCCACACAACCCGGATGATTGGGACGACATGGGCGATGATATTGCACTTCCAGATACCACTTGGGGATTGGAAGCCTACATTGAAACACCTGTAGATAGTGACAGCGAACTTAGAGAAGAGCCGATGGACGAAGAACTCATGGGCGGAGACATCGATGTTGCCGTTGTCGATGAAGAGAACTGGCAGGATAATGAGGTCGAGTATAAACTGGAAGACTATCTAGACGATGATTACAACGTTGATACACTCGAGGCTGATGAATTACTAGATGAGATGGACAATTATCAGGTATTTGTGATACAGAGATTCGGTAGTGATTCGTTGGCAGAGGACTTCCAAGATGAATTAGAAGGGCAAGGTGTAGTATACCTTGATACGAACCAAGGAGGTACCGCCGAGGCCTATTCTGACGGTGTTTACAGGCTTAACAACGTACGTAACGATCCAGAGTTTAGAGATGAAGAAAGCCTTGACACGGATCCACCACAATATCTAGAGATACTTGAAGATCATCCGATATTCGAAGATGTTGGAGAACAAGGAGATGAAGTGTTGATGTTTGACGGAGCTACCAATTGGGGCTCTATATTCGACGACTACAGTGGAGAAATAATCGGAGAAAAGGATTACGGTGGAGGATTCGAAGGTCCCGCCGTCGGCCATTGCGAAGAGAAAAATGAAGTCTTGCTTCCAGCTAAAGGTATAGGCTTCTTCGGAGAGGCCAATGATCCAGGTTGGACAGAGGAAGCGAACCAGATGTTCGCTAATTCAGTCGAATACGTTGCAGGAGATATCGAATTTGAACCTATGGGATGGCATTTCCATCTGATAGATCAGATCGATCCTGTTGCAGATGCCGGAGAAGACATTGAGGCTGATCAAGGAGATACCATCACACTGGATGGAACGGAGTCCACTGACAATGTAGGAATAGACGAGTATGAATGGGTCATAGAAGATCCGACTGGAGAAGAAACAGTCCTATATGGACCGGAACCAGAAATCACCCTTGAATACGCACTTACATACGAAGTAACGTTAACAGTATACGACGAGGCTGGCAATTACGACACAGATTCAATCGAGATATACGCTATAGATACTGAGGATCCGATTGCTGATGCTGGAGAGTCCGATCAAACTAGAGCTGGCATTGTATACTCTTTAGACGGTAGTGGTTCCACGGATAATGTAGAAGTTGTCGATTGGGATTGGACCATCGAAGGAGTCAGTGGTGACGCTGAAGGATATTATGATACTGCCGAAGGAGAAATCGTAGATTATGTCTTCCCTGAACAGGGCACCTACGAAGTGGAGTTGGAAACGAGAGACGCTGAAGAAAACAGTGATACCGATCAGATAACCATGTTCGTGAATCCGCCTGTTGATGCTTTCGAGATAATCTCCCCTGAAGAAGACTATGAGGTAATCGAGCAGAACACAGTTACCATCGAATGGGAAGGTCACGATCATTTAGAGGATATGAACTATGAAATCCGAATCAATTACGGTGATTGGGACGACATCGGAAGTGACACAGATTATACATTCGTTAACTTAGATGACGACACACACGTTGTTCAGGTTAGAGCAACAGACTCAGACGGAAACCGATACACGGAAACTAGAATCTTTGAGATCTCCACTATAGAAGAAGAACTGGAAATAACCTCTCCAAGTGATAGAGTCGAAAGTCTGACTTACAACGAAGAGTTCAAGATAACAGGTGAAACCGACCCCGAACTAGACCTGAATATCAACGGTGAATCTGTTTCAGTCGACGAAAATGGAGAATTCGAGTACGAAACAGACTTGGTAGAAGGACAGAACTTGTTCATGGTTCAGGCAATTAACGATGGCGAAATAGTGGTGGAGACCGATGTATTCGCGTTGTATCTACCGCAGATACCAGAGATGCAGGACGATATGGATGACTTAGAAGATGAAATAGCTAATAACAGAGACGCGATAGATGATCTAGAAGATGTGACCGATCAGTTAGAGATAGATATAAGCGATCTAGAAGACGCTCTTTATGTCGAGATCGACGAACTAGAAAATGCACTAGAAGAAAACGTGTCTGCATTAGAAGACGCGATAGACGAGAATAAAACGGAACTTATCGATATCATAGAAGATAACATCGACGAATTAGAAGGTGATATCGATGATATCAACGATGAGATAAGCGACATACATGGTGAACTAGAAGACTTGAACGCGATGATAACAGACTTAGAAGACGAGATCGACGTCAACAAAGATGCTATCGATGATCTAGAGGACGTTACGGATCAACTTGAGATAGACTTAGGCGATCTAGAAGACGATCTTTATTCCGAGATCGAAGATCTAGAAACCGAACTAGAAGATAACGTCTTAGAGTTAGAAGATGCTATCAGTGATAACAAACAAGAACTACTCGACGTTATAGAAGATGAGATCGGCGTACTTGAAGACGATATCGGAGAGATCAATGATGAGATAAACGATATACAAAGTGAAATACAGCTGATAAATAGTGAACTGGATAATCTAGGTGAGGATTTAGATGACCTAGAGTCTAAAGTCGAAGATGGAGGAGACGATGATAGTATAGATATAGAGGAACTAGAAAACGAGATCGAAGATCTTCGTGTGGAACTAGAATCACGGATGGACAATTTAGAGAACGATGTTGAAAATATCGATCTAGATGAACTAGAAAACGACATGAACGGAAGGATAGACGAAGTCGAAGCTGATCTAGCAGAACTAGAAGAATCTCAAGACGATGATATAGACAGCGCTACAACGATGGGAATAGTAGGTATTGCATTAGCGGCTGCTGCGATAGCTGTAGGCGCAATTGCACTTGTACTCGTCCTGATGAAAAAAGACGATGGTGCGGAAGATACCGAAGAAGACTCTGAGATAGACGATACTTTTGAAAACTAGTCAGACCGAAAGCAAAAAGAACCAAAAACCCCTTTCCCCCTATTGTTTTTATTTTTCTACTGTTCTTTGTTGGAGCGGGAAAGTCACTTTTTTGTTGTTCTAAATATCACACCTCCTCAATTTCCATAAAATAGAATAGTAAGGACTTCTATCTGTCTATTGCTTTAAACCGGTTGATGAGCATGGATGGAGAGAAAAAAGAGAAGATAGAAGAAGCCATTCAGGACCTGAAGAAGGCAAAAGAATCGTTGTTCAACCTGTATGGTGAGGAAACGAAGACGGCTGAGATACAACACATAGAGAGCGCTCTATCTACCCTTCAGTCCCTGCTGTGAGAAGAGGGTCTTAGTTGTAAAATAATATAAAGGGTCTCTCTGATATTATTAGTGCCGATAGGGCTAAAGGAGTCTGATATAGATGAAAGGGACCGTGAAATTCTTCGATGACGTAAAGAACTACGGGTTCATCGAACCCGATGGAGGTGAGGAAGACCACTTCGTTCACCGAAGTGAGATCCGTGATGGGCACTCTCTTGAAGAGGGAGATAGGGTGGAGTTCAAAAGCGACCTGGGAGAGAAAGGTTTTCAGGCACTAGAAGTGAAGAAGATAGATTGACCTGATCATCTCAAAAATGGGATCAACATACCGACCTCTTTCCGATATTTCTTATAGTCCTCACCGAATTCCTCGACCAGAACTTCCTCCTCTTTCTTCGCTGCAGAGTAATATCCAAATATACCCAAGAGTAGCGGTAAGATCAGATAGCTCTGAAAAAGGAATTGAAAACCCAGGAAGTAATAACAGTAAGAGGCGTAGAGAGGATGCCTCACCACTCTATGTCCCAGGTCTGTAGATAACTCATCAGGAACACCGTCAGAGGTATAGCTTTCTCCTCTTGCGATCCTACCCGCTAAGTTCACCGCTGTTGCGGCACCGACTAGAACCATACCGATGATCTGCAGCGGAGTGCTGAAGGGAAGAGATATCAGAGTTTTTTCTATGATTTCAGAGTTGAAGAAAAGATGATAGAAGGGCCATGCAAAAAATACGATGAAAAAGTAAGATGTCGTTAGAGTGACTACGATCAGTACTGCAGTCCATCCTAATGGAGAATAACTCTTTTTTAAACTTCTATCCGAGCCCCTGCTAAACCCACTCTTTAGAGAACTGTAAGCGAATGGTAACTGGATCATCAGATATACTATAATGTTGATCATAAGGTATACGGCCACAAGATCAAAGCTCATCATCGTAACTCTTTCTATTAAATTTAGAATGAATATAAATACTTACTCCATCTAGGACCGTGCTGAAAAACTAGATGGATCAGTTTTTCTTCAATAGGAGTGGAAAACGCTCAATCACTGGTCTTATCTCTTTTCAGAACGGTATCGAAATGGTTACTCATGTCTTCTTCAGTCAGGAAGAGGTGGATCATCTTCAAACCTATCAGTGTGAAGATCAAGGTAAACATCAGTGAGATCCAATTGTTCATGGTCGATGGTATCACTGGAAAGTATCTATGCCTGGAAAAGTTCGCTAGTGTAGAAAAGATGGTGAGACCTAGAAATAGATTCAATTTTCTAGAGTCTCTCACTGAGTAGAAAACCAAGATCGGGAAAGGAATAAAAAAGTACCACCAGTGTATCTTGGGGTAGAAAAGTAGAAAGATCAGGAATATAACCGTGAATATAGCCATGAAATCCCATCTCCGCTTGTAAGCTATGTATAATAGAAGCAATCCAGCGATCACTAGGCCTATCAATACGATGTCAGTGCTGAAAAAGATGGAAGAAGGTATCGCCCGATTCAAACCGGCCCAGATGTTTATACCTTGGAACTCGAATTTTGCTGCACCTCCACCATAAAATGTTATGAAGAAAAAGGTCTGGGGACCCCATAATCGATAGAAGAAGAGTAGACTTCCGCCGAGAAAACCGGAGGAAAACAGAAGGTATTTGATCCTAGATCTTATAGACGCGTTCCCGTCGAAAAGCACAGACGGTATGAGAAATCCGGACCAGACTTTAGCCGCAGTACCTAGACCTATTGAAACCATCCCGAGTTTTTTCCAACCTTTGACGATCAAAAATATCGAGATTATCAGAAGAAATGCGACCACGCCCGAATCCTGAAAGAGCGTGTAGACTGTTAAAGGGTTAGCGATGTACAGCACTGATGCGAGAAAGGCACGGTTTTCCCCCCAAGATTTGAAGGTGGAGGATATGAGGAAAGCACCGATCAGTATAAGGAAAGCGAAGTAAATGTAAAAAGATAAGTAATAACCACCGATGGACCCTGGAGCCGATAAAGCCGTCGGCGGAATGAATAGAAAATTTATGATCGGAGGCGGGTCGGTCCTGATGTCTTCATAGAGGTTCCCTCCTTCTAGAAGAACTTCCGCTCTCCGTTGATATAATGCCACGTCACTCTTGTCCGTTCTGAAGTAATAATACACATCCCCAGAATGATCAAAAGTTTTGTTCCTTTCCCATGTCTCATTCTCACCTTCACTCTCCTCCTTTATCTGTCTCAACCTTATTACACCTTCTTCACCCCAGCTCGTATTGTAATAAACGTTGACCTGGCCTAGGTGTACCCTTGCCGTATATTCCGTAGTGTTCCACCTGAACTTTACCTCTTCATCTTCTTCCACCTCTATTACGTACCTGTCCTCAGTTTGTTTATCTGGCTCAGGACTCACAGAAACGTTCCAACCCTCATTTATATTATCTAGAGGTGATGCACCTTCGGGATGGTAGGAGAACATGCTCCTTCTGTGTACAGACGTAAATATGAATATGGCAGGTACGAAGATAAGGATCCAGATAACGATCAAGACCATTATCTTCTGCTTGGACGACCAACCATCTATCTTCTCAAGTGTTTTTCGAAAGTACTTTTCCGTTGGTATCATTTGGCATGATAGGTATCGAAATATACTATTTCTTTTTTGTGTCACTTGCTGCCTAACATCGTTAGCTATTAAATAGGGTTGTTCCTATAGTGGAGAAAGTATGAAAGAGAAATCGAAAGAGAGACTAAAAGCTCTCTTAAAGGTATTGGTCAGCATAGTCTTGATAACCGTGATAATCTGGAGGATCGGTCCCCGAACGATACTAGATGAATTGCTCGCTGCTGATCCTTCATATTTTCTCTTAGCCATAGGATTGACGATATTCAACGTCATGCTCAGCGCGAAGAAATGGCATATACTTTTGACCTCGAAAGAGGGATCAAAAAGTTTCCTACAACTCTGGAAGCTTTATTATATAGGAACTTTTTTCAATCTTTTCTTGCCTACTACCGTGGGAGGAGATATCGTAAGGGCTCATAAGACTTCCAAGATATCAAAACATTGGATCGAAGGGTATTCATCCGTCTTCATGGAAAGATTCACAGGTATGATAGCTATCGTGATACTAGCTACCATCTCCGGCACATTGTACTATCATGATTTTCCTAGAAGCATCATGTTAACTATATATGTGATATTCGTCCCTCTCATACTGATATCTTTTTTTCTGATCTATTCAGATCGTTTCATCGCATTCATGCAGAGACTGCTGAAAAAGATCTTCAAGAATTTCAACCCTTTCTCTGTGAAAGAAAAATCGATAAAGATGCTTACCTCTATCAATCAATATGCACACATGAAAAAACTGATTGTATGTGCACTCGTCTTATCTCTCCTCTTTCACAGCATGCTCATAATCAGCTACTATCTGCTGGCGATATCCCTTGGACTCACTATACCGCTATATTATTTCTTCGTCTTCATCCCTGTTTCACACGTAATACTTCTTCTGCCTATCTCGATCAGGGGGTTCGGTGTAAGAGAAGTCATATATGTTTCTTTCTTCACCCAGGTGGGAGCTACGGGAGCTGAGGCGGTCTCTCTTTCTCTCCTTGTCCAAATTTTAGGTATAACCAGCTCCTTGATCGGCGGGGCGGTTTACCTTCATTCTAAGCTCAAGAAGGTGAAAGAAGTCGATGAACTGTAAAAACCTGACTAAGAGGGGGTTCATAAAATGAATATACTGCTAGCTTCGTATCAGGCCCGGTCTGATGGAAGAGAGTTCACTGAATTGAGCGGCCAGAACGAATCTTTAAGCAGTCTATACGGGCTTCTCCAGAAGGAGCATTCGGTCGATATCTGGACACCTCCTCCTACCGCACCTAGTTGGCAGTCTTTTTTCTATACCCAGGACCTGATCTCTGAGGCGAAAAAACAACGAGCTGATCTGGTCTATCTTGCATTACCCACTCCCAATTTTTACTTCATAGCGGACGATATCAAAAGAAAAATAGATAAGGATATGGTGGTCCGATACAATTCTACGCTGATAAAAAACGCTCCACCTTTTCCCCACGATCATTTTGAGATCAGATGGATCGCTGAGAAGACCATCATAAACAATGTGATCAACGGAAAACTCCTCTCTTCATTCCAGCCACCTGATAAAGATCAGAATATCATCGTTTCTACTGAGTACCAGAGAGATAGACTTATCGCTATCATGGGTTTTGATAGCTCGCAGGTAAAGGTTATCCCTAACACTTCCTCCGCTGAACTCGCCTATGGATCTAGTGAAAAAGAGACGGCAGATGGTTCAGATAAAGTCACTTTCGGCTATATGGGACATTCTACTCCAGTGAAAGGTGTAGGAGATCTTTTGGAAGCTTTCTCCAGACTCGATGGAGATGCAGAACTGCTTCTAGCTTTTAGCGGTAGAGGTTCATTATCTCATGAAAATCAGCGCAACGTAGAAGTCCTTGGAAAGGTCGATAAAGATTGGTTTTTCAGTAAGATAGATGCCCTGGTCCTACCTTACCGGAGAGTTTTCGGCACTCAGATAGTACCGAATACTCTCCTTGAAGGATTATATACAGGGACCCCGATTCTGACCAGCGATCTGCCTTACATGGATGAGCTGTTTGTCAGCGGTGAGCATGCTTTGCTCTACCCTCCAGGGCGGATATCTAGATTGATCGAGATCATGGAAAAATTCTGTGATGACGAATCCTTGAGAAAGGATCTTTCGAACAACGAGATACCTGAAAAGCTAAGGCCCGAAAAGATCAAGGATGAAATGGAAGAGTTTTTCAGAGATATCTTAAATTGAAGTCAACCTTCCTTCTTCTCATCGTTCACGCCGACCTCTTCCACGGCATAGTTTTTCCTATCCCTGTAGTACATCTTCATCATTATCTCAGCGAGCACACCGAACATCAGTAAGAGGAAACCGAAGACGACCATACTGATCGACAGCAATAATTGAGCCATCTCGGAGGTAACGGGTATACCGTAAATATATTTCATCAACACCCTGTATATCCCGATCCCAAAACCTATAGTGGTGAATAAGAATCCGACGGTGCCTAGAAAATGAAGTGGTGTTGCTGAAAAATGTTTCCAGAAGAATTGAAAAAAGAGATCGAAACCTCCTTTCAGCAATCTGAAAGATCCATATTTTGTTTTCCCGTGTTTCCTAGGGCGGTGATTCACTTGAACTTCCGTAACCTTGAAGCCCTGTCTGTGTAGTTCTGAAGGTATGTATCTATGGTCCTCGCCGTACAGATTGATGTTCTCTACGCTCTCGGCGGTGTATACCTTCAAAGTACATCCGAAATCATGTATCCTCGGTCCGACCATCATCGCCAATTTGGTCTGTATCCAGCTCGCAAATCTTTTTCCTAGAGAATCCTTCCTATGCTTTCTCCATCCGCTGACACAGTCGTAGCCCTCTTTCAATTTCTCCATCAATTTCGGTATGTCTCTCGGATCGTTCTGAAGATCGGCATCCATGGTCACTATATAATCTCCTTCGGCGTGATCGAATCCTGCCATAAGGGCTTCGCTCTGGCCGAAGTTTCGGGGGAATCTTATCCCTTTCACGTTCTTGTCTTTTTTCACAAGTGTCTCTATCACTCTGTAACTGTCGTCCTCAGAACCGTCATCGACGAAGATCATCTCCCAATCTTCATAATTGCTATTCACCACTTTCCTGGTCTCTTTGTAGAGCTGTTTCAGATTGCGAGCCTCGTTGTAGACAGGAAATACCACTGAAACTTTCATGTCATATCCCGCGTTTTTACCGGTTTTTTCATGGATAACGACTCATATATAATGAGTCGTATTTATATTTAAACGTTGTTCGGTCATCGTTTTTATGATATCCTAGATTTCATAAGAAGTGTTTTAAAATAAAAAGAAAAGGGGTTTACCGTGTTTGTTCAGTTCTCTTCTGGTGGCGGTGGGGGTATTTCGTCTCCAGATCCCTCGTTCATGTTACTCTCTTCAGTTTGGATATCTGAAAACTGTTCTTCAGGTGGATTCTGGAATTTTTCATCCTGATAATACTCTTGGCTCTCGTCTTGTGAGTGTTGTTCTTCAGGGTGTTTTTCTTCCTCTTCCTGATCACGTTTCTTTTTTCCTAAGAACAAAACTATGAAGACAACAGATATTATCAGCGCTACAATAGCGACAACTATCCAAGTCATCAAACCTCCCAACAATCCGTTCTCTTCATCATCTTCTTCCTCATCGTTCTCAGGATCGCCATTTACCGGTTCTTCATCTACTGGTTCACCATTTGGCGGTGCTATTCCATTTTCATGTTCACTCACGAACACTGTATGTGACATCTCCATGAACTCCACTAGATAGTCTCCTGGGTCATCGAAAGTAGTTATGTATTCACCTTCGGCCTGTCCTCTACTATCGAGTTCTAATGTGTAGTGCACATCCCCGTTTATGTAGAGGTTTATCTCTCCTGGAAGATCTCCATCATTCTCTGCAATAAAAGCTATGACTACATCCATCGGGAAGGTATCAGGTTCATAATCCACTATCATGTCGAAATTCACCGGTAGGAATCTAGGTTCACCGTATCCTTCGGGATAATCCGCGTGTGGTCCTGCTAGATCGACTTCCATAGCTGCCTCGTCTAAAACCTCTACGGCTGATATCAAGAGAACGTCGGGATTCCCTATCTGAGCTCTAGTGAATACAATTTCTAAGGTGTCGGTTCCCACTCCGTTAGTGGCAGGTTCGAAAACATTTCCGAAGCCTCCTGAATTATACCACCTATATGCTTCCATCTGGCAGTGACCGTCATTGTAAAATATCTCGAATTCGCCGTCAGCATCATCGGTCATGAATATCTCGTAGTAAACATCAGGATCGTCTCTTATGGTGCCTTTTAAAGTTAGCGAAACGGTCACAATTCCTTCTTCCTCGGAGATCTCTGCTCTCAGGATATCAACATCTGGACTATCGACCAGTATCCAATCATCCTCTGTAGGGCCGACGAATCTTATCACGTTTTCTGACGGATCAGTTACCACATCGCTGTACGGTGTAGCTGGTTCATCTGAGACCGTAACGGTAAACATCTCTTCCCCGAACACGATCAAATAATCTCCTGGCTCCTCAAAAGTATACCATATCGTTTCTGAGCGCGATTCATAAGGATCTAGCCACAAGTATTCTTCGATATCTCCGTCCACTATCAACGGTATCTCTCCTCCTTCATCCCCTAGATTCTCTGCCTCAAAAGTGATCTCGACTTCTAACGGTGCTGGCCCCATTGCTGGAGAAACTTTTAGTTCGAAGTACCAGGGTATGAAATCATCTTCCTCATCGTCGTCGTCCTCATCAGCAGGATAGGCTGAATCGTGATAATAACCGTCTTCAGTATACTCGTAAGTCGTTATAGAAACGAATCTTAACTTGTCCGGTGTCAGCAGATCCTCTAAGGAACAAGTGATCAGCAAAGTATCGGTACCTACACCAGATATCTCAGGTTCAAAATTTCTGTATCCCTGGTCATTACTCACGATCATGTAACCATAGTCCTCGATGTAAGTGAACATATAGGTTCCATCATCTTCATCGGTTAAAGAAATAAAATAAGATATATTTTCATCCGAAGTTATTTCACCCTTGACCGTCAAAGAGATCGTCACTATTCCCTCACTTTCCGATAGTTCACCGCGGAGAATATCCACGTTAGGTCTTTCGACGTCATAATACCATCCTGTCCCGTAGAAGTGAAACACGTCTCCTTCGTCGTCCTCTATCACATCACTATACTCGTTTTGAGCGCTCGTTAATGCCGGCAGTAATGCAAAAATCAGCAGGAGCGCTATCAAAGCGGCTGAGTACTTTTTTATGATCATTTTGGTCCTCCTCCAAAAGTATATAGAGTGTATAGTATATGTATTTTTCTTAGCAATTATTGTTTTTAAATTTAATCTATATATTTTTGTATCGTATCTCTTCATGAGGAAGACCCTCAGATATGGATTCAGCGACCTAGAACACTAGTTAAGTTCACAGAGAGATCTTTCCCGGTGCTTTAGGGAATAAGACCGTGTCTTTCACTTCGTCGAGTCCGCAAACGAACCTGGTGAGCCTTTCTAGTCCAAGTCCGAATCCTGCTGAAGGATCACGTTCTGTTGGTGTGATGTACTCCAAAAAGAAAAGTAACACAATCCCCTACGACCACTCTAAAACTCTTTATCGTTATCTTTTTTAGATGCGATCCATTTTTTGCAAGCTATAAGGAGGATAACAGCAATCCATGATAAAGTCAATGGATAGAATTTAACGTCCTCGATGTATGATTCGCTTGGAGTTTGTGGATTATCTTCCCCCTTTTCTTCACTAGAAAATTCGATATCCCGTGACATGGTAGATCCATCTTCTTCAAACGAGTTCTCGTACGATGTCGATTCAGACTCGGTTATTTCAAATATTATTGTTGCCGAGTAAGTGCCCGGATATACACCATAAGGGATATCGACCTTCCAAGTGCGGTTCAGACTCTCTTCTCCGTCTGGATTATGATCTTTAAGGATGGTCACACTGTCTTCCTGACCGCTGAAGTAGACGAAATCTCCTTGGTGGTTCTCTACCGCGAGGTTCTCAACACCTATATCGCCAAAATCACTATCTAAAGATACAGCTATATCGACCTCAGTTGTAGCTTGATAGTGGACACGTGAATCCATCTCTACGGTCTCACCGGGTTTGCCAGCACCCGCTGGTGCGTCACCTTCTTCGATCCATATCTTGATATCTTTTTCTTCAAATATCCCTTGAGCCTTCAACTGTGTCTCTCTATCACAAGCCGAGTTCCGGAGGATAGGATAGCCGTCGTCGGTCGCATCACCGTCGGTTTCCTCAACGATCTTCCAAACATTATCGAAATCAAATTCATCCATGTTAGTCTCTACATCATCTCCAGTCATGTCGTTTTTGTCTTCAAACAACTCACTATCATCTACAATACCCTCGCCGACCGTGCCTACAAGATCTTTTTGACCCGAAGTTTCCTCGTTTGAATATGAATAATAGACTTCTCCGGGGTCAGCTGCTGAACGTATAGCTTCAGTATTTCCTGTCAAAGCACCTACTCGATCTGGATTTATCCCTGTTACAGTGACTTCGCCCGTACTGTAGGTGTATTTGAATTCACCGTTCCCTTCAAGACAACCCGCTAAACCACCGATCCTCTCAGCATCATCTCCAGTCACTGTAACGTCACCCAAAGCATAGGAATTCGTAATAGCTCCCTTTTGCGAGCACCCAACGAGGCCGCCGTATTTATCGGGCTCATCTTCTCCAGCATCTGAAACGTCCACTTCGGCAAAGCTCTCAAGCAGCTTAGGATCATTTAGATCTCCACCCCAATCACGTAAACTATTGTGCGAGCCTATAAGACCGCCCACTGCACCATCACTCCCTACCACGGAACCATCGACTGCACAACATCTTTTGATCTCCGTTTCTCTGGTCCCTGTAACCCTACCTATCAACGTACCGACGGCTCTGTTACCTGTAACATCGGCATCTGCGATACATACATCCTCTATGATGGCACCGTCTCCAACAGCCCCGAAAAGACCCACTTCGTTCTCCTCCGGACGGCCTATATAAAGATCTGCTATTTTATGACCATTCCCGTCGAAAGTGCCTGTGAATCTGTTATCGTCATCACCTATCGGCTCCCAACCGTCTTCAGTATCGACCAACTCGTCGTAACCGTCCGTATCCTCGTCCAGATCGTTCATCAAAACGTAGTCGTCTTCTAGGCTAACATCATCTAGATCGTTCCAATCTTGAATCTCTTCAGCCTCCAAAAGGTCATTTTCCACCTGCTCCTCACCAACAACTACACCCACCATGCTGACCAACAGCGATATGATTATAGCAACTACAAAGATTTTCTTAATCATGTAACGGCTCTCTTCTTTATATAGGCGATTAGATTGATTTAAATATTTTGGGGAAAGTATGATTTTATTATCCGATGAAGAGAAAGTTATCTTCTCATAACAAATAGAAGAAAGGGTTTTCACCGCCGGAGAGCGCTTCACCGTAACCTCCTAGATATATCAGGTCCATGTCTCAGAGTATGCCCGATCTAGAGGGATCTTCTCGTTCGATGATTCCCTATCATCGGAAGCGATATCAATGATCAGAAAGGTTCTTCTTTTTTCCCAGTATAGGACTTTTTGGCCTTTCATATCCATCATGCATAATCAAAGAGAAGAGTATAACAATTGGACAAGTAGATCCGTCTAATCCGCTGAAGGATCACGTTCTGTTGGTGTAGTGAATATGGATGAGGTAGTGGTCATAGGTGGTGGTGTATGGAAGGTATCAGTTGACATTCATATTTTAGAGTGATAATAGAGAGGGAACCGAAAAATCTCATAGATCGCAAAAAATATTAGTATGGGATAGAAGGTTATAAATAGTAGATTTCGATGATATTAGTTTTGAGGAAAAAAATGCAAGGCGATCGTATGACGCAATTTGCGGCTGTTTTGGGCGCACTTATTCTAGTGATCGGGACCGCCGGGCTTGTGTATGGTAGTGATGCTGATGATACGAGTGATATAGAAGTGACCGTGGATGCGGTAGATCCGGAGATAGATATATGGGAATTGAATATTAATCATGATGAGATAGACCCGACCCTACTTATCGATGATGGCGTGGATACCGAAGACTATGGAATTGAACTAGGGGCAGCTGAATTTGTGGAGATATCTGGAGAACTACGAGTGAATTCACCGTCCGGTTTCGACTATGTGGAAGAAGCGTGGATATCTATAGACCCAGACCTAGATGATCCAAATGATGCAACAGCATCTGATGACGACCCCGATGGATTCTACTATGAGCACTGGGATGCGGACTATTTTGAAGACGTTGATGGAGTAGAAGAAAATGATGACTATGATGACTATGTACACTATCTAGAGTTTGAATGGGAAGCTAATGAACCTGGCGAGGAGCCATTTGATCCTTTCCTTCGATTCGGTGATTGGCACATTGAAGCGGAAGTAAACCATGAAGAGGAAGACGCTCCTCCTACCGATGATGACGAAGCACTTGAGGCCTTTTTCGTCGAAACCTATGCTACCCTCACTACCGAAGATAGTATCGAAGGAAGCGCAGCACCCGGTGAAACGATAGAAGATGAGGATTGGGATCCAAAAGACTCGTTTACATATTCGATAAACGCTGCACATTATTGGGAGTATGAAGTGGATGAGTTTGAACATACAGAAACAGACCATACAATCGATGCCGATGAGTTTGAGGCCGAATTTACTCCAGACGGAGACCCGGTATACGAAGAAGAAGTCGAATCCGATGATCTAGAATATTCGATGGACATCCCGATAGGACAGTACCCCGGACTCTACGAGAGCGAGATAACTCACCAGATATTCAACGAAGACGCAAACGATTGACAGCAGTCCGAACCAGCAGCCGAAGCAACTGTGAGGTGATCATTTGGGAAAAAACCGATCGGCCGGCGGAATGAAGCCAGGTCGGTTCTTAACCCCTTTTTTTACTTTTTTCATCGCATCAATCTTGATTTTTTCACTCGGTATCGTATTTCATTCTCAAGCAGTTGAAGGTGTTTCAGAGTCTATGGAAGATGTCGGTATAGAGGATATCGAAGTCGAATTTCCAGATGAGTTCATAGCGGGCTTCTTCAACGAAGTGAGGTTCGATAGTCAGGAAAGAGAAGTCAATATCACCATGTATCCTGAAGACGATCCAGATATAGAATATCAGTGGTATTATGATGAAGAAGAAGGATGGGGTGGAGATATTGGATATTTAGACGAGGTAAACACATCTTATACGGACGGGTCATGGGAGGTCCATATCTCCGTGGACGATGAAGACCCTACAGATGTTGTATGGACGATAGAGTTTGAGGTGGAAGGAGAAACACACGATTTCTCGGTAGAGGTTCTCGAGCCGAGGGTTTCTTTCACATATTCTGGAGACCTACGGTATTTATTCGAACCCTATGAGGATGATGTGGAAGGTACTGATTCCATAAGCGTCAGGAACACAGGCAACGTCAAGATCGTAGTAGAGATCTACACTGACTTTCCAGAGGTAGACATAGAATTAGGGGGCGAAATAGAGCACGGAGACGAACTCGCCCCTGGAGAGAGTGCAGAGATCGAACTGACGTATACAACTAGCACCTCAGGAGCACAACTTCCTACAACTTTCGGAACCCTGACCGTCGAAGGTAGGGCTATAAGCAGGGTCACACCCGATCCGGACGAAGATTTCGTAGTTCATCCCGGTCCAGCTTTCCCTATATATGCAAGATACACCGTAGGATATGAAGGCTTTGAGCAGGAAGGAAATGAAGGTTTCACCGTCCAGTACGAAAGATCCAAAGAAATAGACGGACTGACTGAGGGCGAAGTCGTTTTCTACGTGTATCCGGAAGAACTCGTCTCCGTGGGCATACATACTGAGAACATCACGTTCGACGAAGAAGAGGACGTCACCGCCAAAGCTAGAAATGGAGGAGAACTTGAAGATATCGATCTAGATATTCCAGGATCTATAAGTCCAGAACACGAAGAGGTAGAGATAATCGTTGAGTTCGAGTCACATCATCGAGACGACGGCATGATAGAACTCATGATCGAAGATGAAAGCTATACCACCGATATAGAAATAGGCGAAGCCGTGGATTCACCTGAACCTGACGACGATATCTTCCTAGGTAGAGATGCGCGAGAGTTGACCCTTGGAGCTATAGTCGTCGGAGCTATAGTCCTCACAGGTGTCGGAAGGGTCTGGTGGAGTAAAAAGAGAAGTGAAAAAAGAGAAGAAGAGTGAGTTCTATACTACACTCTAAAGCAGCGATATACACCGGAAAATTAAATATAGAAAGGTGTTGATATTTCGTTGATTCTTAAAAACCTGATAAAGGAGAGGAAGAACATATCTGTGAAAAAGCCCTTCAGGCCAGCGCTCTCCAACTCTGGAGGTGACCCGCAGTGGCAGGTTTGAGCGGCTGGACCAGAAAGCTCCTCCCAATCATCATATCTTTTATCATTCTACTCTCCATAACTTTTCCTCTCACGACCACGTCCTCAGCAGACGACGGTACCGGCGTAGGTGTAGAGCCAGTAGATCCCAGGATCACCAACATAGAGATAAAGCGTGATCTGGGCGAGTACAACTTCCAGTTCGATATATTCGATCTAAATGGGTGGGCGCACGTTAGCAAGGTGGAGATCGGTCTTCTAAGAGAGGGAGAGACCATCGACCATTACGTTTACAATCAAACTTATCCCGACTTCGAAGACGAGTTTTGGGTGGAAAAGGGAGAATCCCCTATCGATCAAGAGGTAAATAAAGAAGATAACGGCGATTCCGTCGAAGAAAGATGCACCCTGACACTCTTCTTTCAGTTCAGAGACAGAGGCTACGACGAAGTGCGCATACGAGCTGTAGACGATGACGGCGGTTCAGCCGTCTCCTACATCGACTTTCCAGGTATAGCCGCCGGCCATTCCTACACCGCCGTATTCCTCGCTACAGCGGGAGCAGGAGCCATCGGATTAGCTTACAAAGCATACAAGGACTCTGGAGGTGCTATAGGTGGCTGAAGAAGAACATCCGTGGAGACACATGATGATATACTTCTCCTGCATATTCGTCTCGCTGTTCGTCTTCTTAGAGTTCGCTTTCACGATGCTGTTCTTTACCAGCATAGCCCCGACGGACTTCATGTATTACCTCACACCGGCGGGCTTCTTCCTGGGCGAATCCTTAGGAAGCTTCTTCCTTACCTTCATCTTATTCGTAGCATTTATAATAGTCCTGAGAACGCAGGTCTACATAAAGACCGACGAAGGACTCAAGTTCAACAGTTCCAGGTCACTAACTCTCACCCCGTTCTTCCTTATAGCGATAGGTTCTCTAGGAGTATACATAAGCACTATACCACTCGACCTTTCGAACATACTGATCTACGTGATCTTCCTCCTACTCTTCGAATCCTTCATCGAGCACCTGATAGTCTCGGATTACAAAGGCATGGGCGAAGTGATAGAAAGAGAACCTGAAGAGAAGGTGAAGAAGTACACCTTCTGCCCCGTGTGCGCCACAAAGCAGGATAGAAGTAGAGAGAACTGCACCAACTGCGGCTCGCCTCTAGGAAAAGTGGAAACTATATCAGACGTTAAACCGGACGAAGAAGAATGTCCCTCCTGCGGCAAATCCATACCTACACATGCCAAGGAATGTCCCTCCTGTGGAGAGGTACTGGAAGACGAGACTAAAAATAAAATGAAAATAAAGTTCGATGAGTTAAAAGAAAGATGGAACACTCTCAAAGACACAGACTTGGATCTCGACGAACTCAAAAACATCATACAAAAGGCCAAAAACGCTAAAAAAAGAAACGAGTACGAACAAGCGCTCCAACACCTACATTCAGGTATCAGGATCGCGGACGAACTCATCGAAAAAAGAGAAGAACAAAAGCGTAGGATGGATGAAAGATTCGAAGAGTTAAAAGAAAAATGGAATACTCTCAAAGATACCGACTTGGATCTATTCGAACTCAAAAACTTGATACGAAAAGCCAAAAACGCTAAAAAAAGAAACGAGCACCAACAAGCGCTCGAACACCTCGATTTAGGTATCAGAACTGCGGACGAACTCATCGAAAAGAGAGAAGAACAAAAGCGCAGGATGGATGAAAGATTCGATGAAATAAAAGAGAAATGGAACACTCTCAAAGAAACTGACTTGGATCTCACCGAACTCGATAACCACATGCAAGATGCCAAAGACGCAAAGGAAAGGAACGCTTATCAAGACGCGATAGACTCCTTGAACAAAGGTTTGGACCTCGCTGAAGATCTTATCACAAAGAAGGAAGAAACACCGGATTGGAGCGATACCTTCCATGACCTTAAAGAAGGCACGATGTATCTGTGGGGGGTCGAGGAAGATCAGTACCATATCCTAAAAAACGTAGACCTGCCGAGCGGTATCACTCTGGTCAGCGAGACACATCCCCAGGAACTGATAGAGAACTACGATCTAACTATAGAGGATTCGCTCTGGATCTCGCTGGAAGACGATCCTGTAGCTATACCTCCCGACGATCTGGAAGACATCGAACTGGAGATAAAGATATTCATATCTCAGGATCTCGATCTCATATTCGTAGATGCTCTTGAACCTATTTTCTCCAACAACGTAGCATCTAAGGTGATCCAGTATCTAAATTCGATACGGGAACACCTTGAAGGAAGCAAGACCACGATGATCTTCTCGTACAGACCTTCTTCCACCGATAAGGATAACATCGATGAGCTCAAAGAGAATCTGGAATTCGAAGAGATACAGGAACGATAGTTAACAAAGCGATAACAATATTTATAAAAGTGCAAATAGTTACTTAAAGAGAAACGGAGGTAACCGATATGCCCAAGACGAAGTCCGAGAAAAAAACAGAACTCGTCGCGACAAGGTTGACGCCCAAGTTGAAGAAGGCCGTGGAGAACGAAGCTAGACAGGAAGGGATGGACGTCTCAGAATGGGTCCGATACCTGATCGTAACGGAATTGAGAGAGAGAGATAGTATACCTAGGAAACTCACCCTTCAGGATCTAGAGGGAGAAAGATGAGAAATAGAGTATCGGTAGGTATAGATAGGTTTGACGACCTCATCGAAGGAGGATTTTTAGAGGGTTCCTTCAACCTCCTAGCCGGTGAACCCGGTGCCGGCAAAACCATTTTTTCGCAGTTCTTCATACTCGATGGGCTCAAAAAAGGTGAAAATTGTCTATACGTCACATTCGTCGAGCCGGAGGCCCAGCTCCTTGAGTACGGAGCTAGATTCGGATTTGAGCTTGAAAAATATCAAAAGAAAGGAAAACTGAAGATACTGGACAGGCCGATAGGCGAAGAGATGGAGATGGAGAGTATAACCACCGAAATACTGAAAGAAGTGAGGAGTAGAGACTGCCAAAGGCTTGTGGTAGACAGCCTCTCCGCCCTGACCCTGGGCTTCCCGGAGAGTGAAAGGAGGAGAAGGCTGATAAGGACCGTGACCAGGTTACTCAACTCCGTCAACTGTACCTGGATAGGTATAGCAGAACACAGCCCTGAAGACATAACTTACCGATTCGAAGAATATCTAGCTGACGGCATGATATACCTTGAAACGAAGTTCAACGAAGGACAACTGAAAAGGCACCTTAAGATCATAAAGATGAGAGGTACGAACCACGCTAGAAAGAGCTATCCCTACAAGATAACGAACAAAGGCATCGTGATCAAGAAGGGATGATCTCACGGAAGGTTGAGCCTTACCTCAAACCTCGCCCCGCCTTGTTCCGAATCTATTATATTCAGTTCGCCTCTGTAGCGGTTCAATACTCTTTTAACGATGTACATACCTAGACCTGAACCGGCGTTTTCACCTTCACTGAAATCTTTATCGCATAGCTTACTTTTAGAGGTGTCGGGCAGACCTTTTCCATCGTCCTCTATCACTACGGTAAGGCCGTCCTCGTCCGCCTGACCAGTTATCGTGATCCTTTCACCACTAGAATGGATAATAGAATTCTCTATAAGGTTTGAAAATACTGCTTGAAGGAGATCTCCTGCCATGACCATCTCCTTAAGATCTTCTTCGAGCTCTATCTCTATACCGTGTTCAGAAGCCAGTGACCCGTATTCGTCCACGACCTCCCTGATCACCGTATCCACAGGCACTTCGTCTATCCTCTCCGAGTCCAATCTCTCTAGATACTCGACCTTCTCGACCAAGCTGGTCATCTTTTCCAAACTAGCGTCTGCTTTCCCCAACATTTCTTCCTGCTCTTCATCAAGTTCAGTGTCTTCTAGAAGATGGATATATCCTTTTACCAACTGTATGTTGTTACGGATGTCGTGCCTCAATTTGGAATGTATGTCTTCCTTTTCCTCCTCCAGCATCTGCTCTTTTTTGAAATCCAGTCCCCTCTCACCTCTGCTCTCAACCGTCTTCACGACGCGGGAGGCCAGTTTATCATACTGAGATTTTGCATCTCCCAACTTCCTTATGTAGTGATCGGCGCCCAGATCTAAAGACTTCTGAGCAACTTCCTCATCACCTCTACCCGTGAAAACGATGAAAGGTATATCATCGCCTCTCGACCTCAGATCTCTCAACATATCTAGACCATCAGTGCTGGGCATCTTGTAATCCGAGATTATCGCATCGTAAGCTGTCTCTTTCAACTTCTTCATCCCTTCTTCGACCGAGGTGACGGGATCAACTTCAAA
This sequence comes from Thermoplasmata archaeon, assembly GCA_003554965.1. Lineage (GTDB taxonomy): Archaea > Thermoplasmatota > Thermoplasmata > Halarchaeoplasmatales > Halarchaeoplasmataceae > Natronoplasma. The sequence goes on from PWHR01000026.1 coordinate 36,467, forward strand.
CCTCTCGTGAAGGTCCTCTAAGAAGATCTGCGCCTGTTCCAACAACAGCTCATCATCATCGACGAACAAAATCCTGATCTTCTCTCTCTGAGCTCCCATGGTAATCCTTATTCAATATCATATCCTTCGATATAATTGTTTTCATGTTCTAACAGGAAGAAAAACATTGATAACAAAAATTAAAATAGTGGCACCACTTCACTTATTTAAACGTTAACACTAAATAAACAATAAGTTTACACTCGTTATTCTGATGTTCGTCAAAAGTCATTGAAAAAATTTTATATAAATTGTTTGACTTTATTGATAACAGTGAGACTCAGAAAACGACCGTTAAGAATTAAATCAACCGAGCAGATACCTCTGCCGTTGAACAGGATACTGATCAAAGAAAGGTGTGAGATATGAAATATCTTTGCCCGTACGTTACCGACTGGAGATGTTGGGTCAAAGGAAAGGAAAAACCCATCCAAGTCTGCAAGATATGTATAGAGGCGAAGAGAGTTTCAACTCTAGAGAAAAAGAGTGAGAGAAAAGTGAGAGGGATCCCTATAGAAGAAGGACAACCAAGGGATGAGAAAGAAATCTTGACCGAAACTAAAAAAGAGATCCCGACAGAACCTGATAAAGAGATCCCCGTCGAAAAAGAAAAGGGCAGAGGCACGGTTGAAAAGGAGGCTGAAACTCTAGAGAGATTAGAGAAAGATTCCATATATCTCTTCGAGTCCGAAGATAGAGAATCATTCTTCCAGATTTTGAACGGGCAAGGCTCCAAGATCTCATGCGTGACCACCACCCATCCTCAAGAGCTGATGGAAGAGTACGATATAGAACTTGAAGACTCTCTTTGGGTCTCCTCAGAGAACGATCCAGTGGCGGTCTCCCCCGACAATCTGGATGATATAATATTAGAGATAAAGATCTTCCTCTCCCAAGATATAGATTTCATCCTCATAGACGCGCTGGATGAGATTTTCTCCAGCAACCACGATCCAAGGATCATCGAAGCACTCAACACTATAGAGGAAAACATAGAGAACAGTGGATGCACTATAATATTCTACGCACCCCCATCCTCTATTAGCAAGAAAAATTTAGCACGCTTGAAAGAAAAGCTCGAGATTAAAGAAGTCCCGACGATAGCGGTATGAGATACAAGCTCAAGAAGAATCGTTCTCTATCCAGTGTAACGCATCTAAAAGCATCGCTATCGTCCCGTCTCCGAGTATCGTGGTGCCGCTGAAGCCGTCCAAGGCCTGCAACTGCTTGGGAAGCGGTTTTTTGACTATCTCCTTTTCCGATAACATCTTATCGATGACGAAACCGGCCATCTTCCCCTCTTTAGAGACTATCGTGACCGTCAACCTCTCATCGGAGTCCTCAAGAGGATTCTCTTCATCGAACTCCTCCCATAAGTATATCAAAGGTATGTACTCGCCTCTCAATTTTATGAAGTCCGAACCTTCTATCTCCTCGATACTTTCCTGTTTGATCCTAACGGTCTCCACCACATCATCTAGAGGTACAGCATAAGTTCTCTCTCCGATTTTGACAAGGAACGATCTGACTATCGCTGCAGAAGGCGGGAGGACCAAGGTTATCGTAGTACCTTCATCTTCTTCCGATACGATATGGACCTCTCCACCTATAGAGTCCATAGTTTTCTTTACGACCTCCATGCCCACACCTCTACCCGAGACTTCGGTGACTTCTTCTTTTGTCGAGAAATGAGGATGGAATATGAACATGTAGATCTCCTCATCAGATAGCGTTTTCGCCTCTTCTGAATCGAGCAATCCTTCCTCAACAGCTTGTTCGATTATATCTTCCCTATTCAAACCCCTTCCGTCGTCTGATACCTCTATCAAGACGTTGTCCTGCTTCTGTTTCGCTACAAGCTTAATCTCCCCTTCTGGAGATTTTCCCTTATCTTTCCTCACCTTCACAGGTTCTATGCCGTGATCTATCGCGTTCCGGAGCAAGTGAACCAGAGGATCGGTTATCCTGTCGAGTATCGTCCGGTCGAGCTCGATCTCTTCCCCTTCCATCTCAAAGTTCACTTCTTTGTCGTTTTCTTTAGCCACGTCTCGGACCATCCTGGGAAATCGTTTGAATACTGTTTCAACAGGGGTCATCTTCATGTCAAGGACCGACTCACGGAGATCACCGGTGATCCTATCGATCCTTCCTGTCACGTTAGAAAGACGGTTGGATTCGAGTGATTCCGACAGATTCTCAAGTGTTCCTTTGGACATAACCAGTTCGCTGACAAGGTTCATCACATGTTCTAGATCTTTCAGATCCACTTTGATCTTATCGGATGTTCTCAGCTCCCTTCGTTTCGTTGTGGATTTCTCTGTCTCTTTCTCATCTTTTTTCTCCGTTGTCACGCCGTCCTGTATCGCCCCTTCCAACCTCTTGACGATGTTTTCGTACTCTTTTTCACCTCCGAACGCCAGATCCTCAATAGCATCCAAACATTCGAACAGTAGATCGAAGGATTCTTCCTTCACCGCTCCCTTTTCCTTTCTCAATTCGTTGAAGAGTTCCTCCATCTTGTGGCTTATATTCTGTATCCCTTCGTAACCCATCGTTCCTGCCATACCTTTCAGGGTATGACTCGATCTATAGAGTTCCCCCATTAGCTCTTCGTCTGAAGGGTCCTCTTCCAGATCTAGAAGGTTCTGATTCATCTTCTCTAGTTGTTCTCTCGTCTCTTCTTCGAACATCTCCTGATACTCTTCATTCATCATGAACTCCCCATGAACATATCTAAAAGCATCTCACCTATCTTGGAAGGTCTATCCTCAAAATCGGATCCTGCCTTCTTTTTAGCCGCTTTGGGCATACCGTAAACCACACAGCTATCGCTCTCTTGAACAGCGAGAAAGCCCCCAGCCTTCTTTATCGATTCTGATCCTTCAGCTCCGTCTTTACCCATGCCGCTCAAAACGACTCCCACCGTATTGCTACCATAAACCTCTGAAGCGCTACTGAATAAGTAGTCCGCGGAAGGTCTGACACCGTTCACCTTCGGTTTTTTATCCAACTTGATGTACCTTTTGCTACCGCGTTTCACCACGTTACCGTGTCTATCAGAAGGGATCACGTAAACGAAACCTTCTTTCAAAGGTTCACGATCGGCGGCCTCTTTCACGTTCAATTCGATCTTCTTATCCAATGTTGAAGCCAGATGAGTACTGAATTCAGGAGGGATGTGTTGAACTATGGCAATTGGTACGGGAAAATTCTTGGGCAGAGGGGCGAGAACATCATCAAGCGCCCTGACTCCGCCGGTCGAAGAAGCTATCGTAACTATATATTCTCCAGTTTTCTTAGGTTTTAAAACACTCTCTTCTATCTTCTTTTCGGTCTTATCGGATTCTTCAATGCCTGTTTGAGCACCTTTTTTTACTTTCTTTATTATCTCATCGGATTTTTTTCTTATGTCCAAAGAGAGAGTCCCTGAAGTCTTCTGTATATAATCTACAGCTCCGGCCGTGAGAGCTTCAACGGCCATATTGACGTCCTTGTTCTCCATCCCCGATATTATTATCACGGGAGTTGGATTGTCAGACATTATCTTTTTCAAAGCGGTAAGGCCGTCCATGATCGGCATCTCTATGTCCATCAGCATTACATCTGGATCTTTTTTTTCGTTCAGCTCGATCGCCTCTTCACCATTCTTTCCTTTACCGACCACTTCGATGTTTTCGTCCCCTTCCAATATGTCGGTCAAAATTGTAACCATAAAGGAAGAATCGTCCACTACGACGGCCCTTATTTTCTGGGAGATCATCAAAACTTCTATTCTCAGAACCTTATTTATAGTTTCCCACTGTACACAAAAAACAGAAATGAGTGATTTTGTCTGACAAAAAGATCGGCGACAGATGATCAAGAATGAACTTTTTTTCCATCCAGCAATCTAAATGCCTTCAGCAAAAACTTTATTAACGGGGAAATAGGTGATTATTGTACGACGATATGTCAGACGATGGTGGAATGATGGATGCAGATATAGATTCCCTGCTTGAAAAGATGCATGAAAAAAAAGCGAAAACCCCTGAATTTCTGCAGGAGAACTTCTCGAAAGAAGAACTCATTCAGTTGGAGAAAGCCGTAAATCAGAAGATCCGTTACTCTAAATAGTTAAAAAACGGAAAAAGAGGGGAGTTGTAATATCCTAAAAACCCTTCTCTTATATTATTTTTCAATCTACTTCTTTAGATCTAGATCAGGTTTTTCTGACTCGAAAAGTCTCATTCCGGAAAGATAATGTAGACACAGAAAAAGTTAATAACCAAGGTCAACTAATCCAACACTCCGGAGATATAGATGGCCGAATACCATTACGAGAGAGAAGAGATAAGAGAGAACTTCAGGAAACTGTTCGAGGATGAAGAATTTCATTCAGAATTGATCAAGGTGGCGGATAATTATCCTGATGAGATGTCTATATCGATGAGCTACGAGGATCTGACTCTTTTTTTCGAAGATCTAGAATTTCCAAGGTTCGTGCTTCAGAATCCAAAGCTATGTTTAGAGGAGGGTAAAAAAGCCATCAATGAGGTCCTGGGGAGCGCTTATGACGACATAGAGATATTCATCCGTTTAAAGGGGTTACCTGATGCCAGAAAAAAGATGGTCAGGGACCTCAGGGCTAACGATCTGGCCAATTATCTGGCTATCGATGGACTTGTCAGAAAAGCCACCGAAGTCAGGCCAAAGCTCTCGAAGGCGGTCTTCAGGTGCAGTACCTGTCAATCAGACTTCAAAGTTAAGCAGAACGGAAGCGATATCGAGGAACCGATACAGTGTGCCGAGTGCGGAAAGTCCTCCAATAAAACGAATTTTATACTCATGCAGGACGAGTCAGAATTCGAAAATTTCCAAAACATAGAGATACAGGAGAGTCCAGACGAACTGAGAGGAGGGGAACAGCCGCAGAGGTTGAAAACATGGGTGAAAGATGATCTTGTTGGTGAGGTCTCACCCGGTGACCGGATAACACTTAACGGGATCTTGGACGGATCACCTAAAAGGAAAAGCAGCAGGTCGAAGAGCAGAGTTTTTGACATTTTCATGAGGGTCAACGGGATAGAAGTAAAAGAGTACGAATTCGAGGATTTTGAACTTTCAGAAGAAGATAGAAAGGAGATAAAGGAAGCCGGTGATGATCCACGGATCTTCGCCAGGATAGTCAATTCCATAGCTCCCAGCATACACGGTTTACACAACGAGAAGATCGGATTGGCTCTCCAGTTATTTAGTGGGGTGAGAAAGGAGATGCCCGACGGTTCGATGACGAGAGGAGATATCCATATACTGCTGGTCGGCGATCCCGGCACGGCAAAATCACAATTATTGAGATATATAGCGGATTTATCCCCAAGAGGTATGTATGCCTCAGGAAAGGGTTCTACAGGTGCTGGATTAACCGCCGCAGCCGTCAGAGAGGAAGTGATGGGAGAGAGCAGATGGGTCCTAGAAGCGGGCACTCTTGTTCTAGCCGATGGTGGTATCGCGTGCGTGGACGAGTTGGATAAGATGCGTGCAGAAGACAGGAGTGCTATGCACGAAGCTATGGAACAGCAGACCATCTCGGTCGCGAAAGCCGGGATAAACGCTACGTTGAACTCACGATGTGCTGTACTCGGCGCCGCAAATCCGGTTTACGGGAGATTCGAAGTCCATGAGAACATCTCCCAGCAGATAGATCTCCCGCCGCCTCTCATTTCTAGATTCGATCTTATTTTCGCTTTGATAGACAAACCAGATCGGAAAAAAGATTCAGAGATAGCAGAGCACATCCTCAACCTGCATGAAGAGGGAGAAAGGATCGAAAAAGAGGATGTAGATATCGAGAAAGAATTCAGTCCCGAATTGAGTAAAGAGTTCCTGAGAAAATACGTTGCCCATGCAAAATCCATAACTCCAGTTATGACAGACGAGGCCATGACGAAATTGGAAGACTTTTATCTAGACCTCAGGAGTCAAGGAAGCGAGGATTCTATACCCGCCACAGCCAGGCAGCTTGAATCACTTGTGAGGCTCACTGAAGCCAGCGCTAGAGCTCATCTCAGGGAACAAGCCACCATCGAAGATGCAGAAAGAGCTATCAAGGTCACTCAGTACTTTTTAGAACAGGTTGCTTCAACCGACAGCGACACCTTGGATATAGATATAGTTGCATCTAGCGTCTCGGCGAGCGAAAGGACCCTCCTCGCCCAGATAAGGGACATAATAAAAGAGAAAAGAGAAGTCCACGAGGGAGGTGTTCCCGCTGAGGACCTTTTAGAGGAAGCAGTATCACGAGGACTCTCGAGAGAGGAAGTCAGAAAAGAGCTGGGAAGGATGAAGACCAACGGACAGATATATGAACCATCTCCAGACAGTTATGATTTGGCGTGAAGGAGTTAAAAGATGAAAGTGAGTTACCGTATGTATGACCAGGGCGAAGACGTTTTGCTAGCAGCCTGCGATGAGGATCTTTTGGGGAAAACTTTGGAAGAAGGAGATCTTAGTCTCGAAGTGAAGAGGGAGTTTTATGACCAGGATACAATAAGGATTGATCAAGAGCATGGTGAAAAAGCTTTAAAAAGAAAATTTGAAAGGTGTACCATAGCTAACCTTGTAGGAGAAAACGTTATCGATGCAGCCGTTGAGGCAGGCATAGGAAACGAAGACGACTTGCTGATGATAGAAGGTGTTCCTCATCTACAGATAGTGAGGATGTGATCTAGGGGTAAATACGATGATATGTGTAGAATGCGGTTCAGAAGTAGGATCACTGCGAGACGGACTCTGCGAAGAGTGCTTCGTCGAAAAACATGTGGATGTCGACATCGAAGATCCGATAGAGATCGAAGTATGTTCGAAGTGTGGGAGCATAAGGAAAGGAAAAAATTGGCTCAAAAGGCCGGACATTCAATCAGTCATGCTGGACAGGATAGAGAACGCGTTATCTTTCTCTTCTGCGGTCGACACGTTTTCCTTCGAAGTTGAATTCGAGGAAGGTGATCCCAGGAACATCCACGCCGATATAAAAGTAGACATGAAGATAGGTGATCTCTCAACAGAAAAATATCTGTCCACAAACATCGTGCTAAAAAAAGACCAGTGCCTTGACTGCAGTCGGAGAGAGGGTAATTATTACGAAGCTGTATTACAGGTCAGACCATCAAAAAAGGAGATGACACCGGAGCAGAAAGAAAAGGTGATAAGGACCGTACATGAAAGGATAGAAAAAGACAGGAAAGAAGAGAGGGATGTTTTCATCACGGCCGAAAAGGAGATACATGGCGGTCTCGATTTTTATCTCAGCGATAAAAGAGTGAGCAAGAACCTTTCTTACGACATAGCTGAAGAGTTCGGGGGTATGGTCACCACTTCGTCGGAGCTAGCGGGTAGAGAGGACGGACAGAACGTTTACAGGATGACCTATTCGGTGAGGTTGCCTCCTTACGAAGAAGGAGATTTTATCGCTCTCAAAGGAGACATATACAGGGTTAAAAAAACCAGGAGCGGCAGCGATCCAGTGACCGTTAGAGATCTAAAAAATAACAAGATCACCACTTTGGATAAAGAGGAGATGAAGGAGGCCGATATCTACGGAGGGGATGAGTTGATCATGAAGGCGGTCGTGGTCTCAGAAGAGGAAAAAGAGATCCAGGTCTTGAATCCAGAGACCTACGAAACCGAAACGCTCATAAAACCTGAAGGTTCACCGACCGGAAAAGAAGAAGTGGAGGTCATCAAGGTCAAAAAAAGATTGATCTTGATACCTGAACAAAGATAAGATTTATACCGTACAAGAGTTATCTTTTTCTATGAACGATAAAGAAGAAAAGAACACGAGGGTCCTTCACACAACTTGGTTCGGCGTTTTTATGATAGGGGATTCAAAGGTTTTAGATAAAGAACTATTTTCTAAAGATCCTGAGAAACTGGCAGAGAAAAAATTCAGTATGGAGAAGGGAGAAATCCTAGAAGAAGAGAAAAATTTAGCGGAAAGATGGGATGGTTTCAGTGTAACATCAAAAAGGCTGAACGATATAGGGGAACTCTGGGAGGGAGAACTTTCAGATTTAGAGGTAGACCTCGAAGAATATTCATACCAAGAAACGCTCCTTCAAGAAGCTCTCGTCAAGCTCGGTAGTAAAAAGATCAGAGATTCTATCGACTTTGGAGAACATCTGGCAAAGGCTGTAGACGCTATACAGGATCTCAACGAGATAATCAATATCAAGATGGAAAGGTTAAGAGATTGGTATTCTTTGCATTTTCCGGAACTTGAGCAAGGGGTGAGCGATGAAGAATACGTGAATATGATATTCCAACATGGTTCTAGGGAAAATATAATCGAAGAGAAAGGGTGGGATATCTCAGAGGACCATACAGGGGGAGAGATAACTGAGAAAGAAGAAGATGTGTTCAAAAAGATGGCCGAAGGGTTGAAGGACGATATGGCCTACAGAGAGAAATTGCATGATTACGTGAGGCGGCGTATGGAAAAATACGCCCCAAATATGACCGCTCTAACAGGTCCTAAACTTGGGGGAGAACTGATCTCTCTCGCCGGATCCTTGGAAGAACTGGCAAAAAAGCCGGCCAGCACTATCCAGGTCCTTGGGGCAGAAAAGGCTCTTTTCAAACACCTGAACAAGGGTACCGATCCACCTAAACACGGTGCACTCCTCCAGCATCCTTATGTCCATCAGGCTCCGAAATCTTTGAGAGGTAAGATAGCAAGAGCCTTCGCTAACAAGATCGCCATCGCGGCAAGATTGGACTACTTTGGAGGAGAATTCAAGGGTGATGAACTGAAAGAAGATCTTGAAGAAAGGATAGAGAGGATAAAAGAATAGAAGTCTAGAGGTTTCACCATGGAGGAAAAGGAAGGAGCGGTCAAAACACTAATAGAAAAAGCCACTGGTCGGGGAGCTGAAGAGGTGAAAATCATCTCTCCTGAAAACGTTTTTACCGGCCGGTGGGTCAGGCTGAAATGCCAATATGGGTGCGGTGGCTACGGAAAGAGCTTGACATGTCCTCCTTATTCACCGAAACCAGAAGAAACGGAGAAGATCCTATCGGATTATGAAGATGCTCTCTTGATTCATTTTCCCACCAGTGTAGAGGACATCAGTAATATAATGGTGGATCTTGAACGGGAAGCTTTTCTCTCTGGCTTTTACAAAGCGTTCTCCATGCCGGCGGGACCGTGTGGGCTCTGTGAAGAATGTAGTGTAGAAGAAGGGTGTATCAATCCTCGTAAGGCTCGGCCAGCCATGGAGGCCTGTGGTATAGATGTATACCAGACCGCTAGAGAAGCGGGATTTCCGATTGAAGTTGTAAGAAGTAGAGACTGCCCTCAAAATTATTATGGATTATTGTTGTTGGAATGAAATCGATAATTCTACATAGGGATATAAATAGCCCTGCGATGATGAATGATAATAGGAGGTAAAAAGCCCCATGAGGACTATGCTGTATTCAGATCTGACCCAAAAGAAGATAGAGATACCTCCTGAATTCAAGAAAGGTAAAATAGTCGATATTTTGATAGAACCCTCAGAAGGTATCTGGACTGTACACGAAGTGGTGGTCGCTAAAGGATGGATAAACAAGGAGCATAGATTTTATTTCACCTATGAACTAAGGAATATTGACGAAGAGGATACGATCAGGATCAGGAAAACTATGGATGAAGCTAGGAAAAAACCGAGTGAAAGCAGCGAATTTTACATGGAAGACATCAATAGAAAGGTTGTGAAAACGGCAAGTGGAGTCGAGATCGGTAGACCCTACGACTATGAGTTGTCCCTAGATCTCGAACCATGGGTCGTTTGGAAAATACTAGTAGATCCGTCCAATCTCTCTCCTTATAAAAGACGTAAAAGGATCTCCGTAAAAAAAGTAGACAGGATCGAAGAGGAAAAGATCATCCTATCCGAATGACCCTGTTCACCTTTTCACTCGTTCATAACCCTTTTTGAGAGCTTCTACGTTGAGATCGACGTATTTTTCAGGGAATTCGACGCGAATTGTCTTTTCTAAACTCTCCAATTTTATCTCATCTGAAATTCCAGCAAGCGAGCCGAGCAGCACCACGTTAGCGGCTTTTGAAGTCCCTATCTTTTCGGCCATACGACCAGCAGGTACCTGATGAACTTCTCCTTCAAATCCGCTGAAATCGGTAACCCTTGTAGTGTCCACTATTAGATGTTCCGTTCTTTCAGCTATATCCCACCATTCGTCAAGGGTATCCTGGTAAAGCACCAATAGGTAGTCAGGGACTTCGATCACGAGTTCGTTCAGCTCATCTTTATCCACTATCACGTCTGAGTAGGCTATACCGCTCCGCACAGCGGCAGAATAAGATCTCTGCTGAACTACGTGAAGATCCTGCTCCAGTGCAAGGGCCTTACCTAGGATAGTGCCTGCTCGAACGGTTCCCTGTCCAGCCCATCCGCCTATCCTTACTTTCATCATCTTAATCACCTCTAAACCCTTCGATCTGTCGATATATCTCTTGAGTCAACTCCGGTCTCTCTATATCAGCTAATGTTCCAACATAAAGCTTATCCCTGTCTTTTTCTTTGCTGGTATTGTTTTTATACCATTCCAGCATGTCCAATCCATCCATGCCTTCCTTTTTGCCTTTTCTGGTCGGACATTGAGCCAGCACCTCTATAAAAGAAAAACCCTCCGTATTTATCGCCTTCTCGACTTCCTCTATCAATTCATCCATATGATAAGTGGTCCATCGAGCTACGTGTGAAGCTCCTGCAGCTTTGACCACTTCTGCGGCTTCAAAGCTAGACGATGGATTCCCGTGTGGGGTTGTTAAGGTTTCCTCCCCATGTTCCGTCGTGGGAGCTACCTGACCGCCGGTCATCGCATACAATCCATTATTGACCATAAGGACGTTCAAGTCGATATTGTTTCGAGCACCGTGCAGCAAGTGGTTGCCGCCTATCCCGGCACAATCTCCATCTCCAGAGACCACCATCACCTCTAGGTCTCTATTAGCTATCTTGATCCCTGAAGCAAAAGCCACAGCTCTGCCATGGGTGGTGTGAAGCGTATCGACTCTCCAGTGAGGAGAAGGTATCCAGGCTGCACAACCTATACCGCTCACTGCAGCAACATCTTCCTTCTCCAATCCACTCTTCTCTACAGCTCTTGACATCGCGTTCAGGACCATACCTCCTCCACACCCGGGGCAGAAAGGAGAGGGGTGGTTCCTTACGTACTTTTCTTTGATCATTTCAGCGTTTATCATCTTAAAACCTCCTCTATCTTTTGATGGACCTCTTCTATCGTAGGTAAAGAATTCAGTCTGTCATGGACGTAAAAGTCTTCACTACCGACACATCTTTCGACTTCCATCCTGTAGCCTCTTAGAGATAGCTCAACCAGAAGTACTTTCGAGTTCTTACCGATCTCTTTAAGCCTTTTTTCAGGACTCGGCCACATCGTCTTAGGTCTGAAGAATCCTACGTCTTTCCCATCTTCTCTAGCTTTCTGGACTGCTCCTTTTGCCGGTCTTGACATCGAACCGTAAGAGACTACCACTAGATCAGCTCCTTCAACATGATGCTCTTCCCAATCCTCGATCTCGGTTCTATTTTCTTCTATCTTAGCGACCAATCTTCTGACCAACCGGTCCTGAGCGGAAAAACTTGCTGTATCCCTTGTACCGTCGCCTAGGTGGGTGGAACCCGTTACCAGTAACTCATAACCGTCACCAAAATCTGGCATCGGAGGTACATAATCCTCATCATCGGTATCAAAAAATTCTTTCTCGTCGGAAGTTGGTCTTTTCCTCTCTTCCCCCTCTACCTCACCAGGTATCGTAACTTTCTCTCTCATCTGTCCGACACCGGCATCAGCCAACATGACCACAGGCGTCCTGTACCTCTCGGCAAGATTGAAGGCCCTGACGGTCTGGTCGAACATCTCCTGAGCGGAGTTCGGTGAAAGAGCTATGATCTCGTAATCTCCCTGGCTTCCGAAGCGAGACTGCATAACGTCTCCGGTTCCCGGTTTGGTAGCTTGACCTGTAGAAGGACCGGCTCTCTGCACATTCACGATAACGCACGGCGTTTCAGTCATAACCGCATAACCTAGATTCTCCTGCATCAATGAAAACCCAGGTCCTGAAGTGGCGGTCATCGATTTCAAACCTGTCCAGGATGAACCTATCACCGAGGCAATGCTGGCTATCTCATCTTCCATCTGCACGAAACGACCTCCCACTTTAGGAAGTTCATCGGAAAGGTGGTTCATTATCTCCGAGGCCGGCGTTATAGGATATCCTCCAAAAAATTTCACCCCAGCTTTCATCGCAGCTTCTGCACAGGCTATATTTCCCTCTATGAAGTACTCTCCAGGGTTCATCATTCTTTTTCCTCCTTTACCTCTATGGCGAAGTCCGGGCAGTAAAGCTCACATCTTCTGCAGGATATACATCGTTCAGAGCGCACGACTTCCGGAAAATGATTATCATATTGATTAAGATCATCTGATTCGTCCAAAACATCCCTTGGGCAGTACTTTATGCAGATACCGCATCCCTTACAAAATTCCCTATCGATCTTTATTTTGATCTTCTCAGACATTCTACCAAATCCGGGCAGATATCAGGAAGATATAAAACTTTTGAAAGGAGATCTTTTTTAGAGCTTTAAGTAGGGGGCCATTCCTGATCTCTAGATACTTTCACGGCGTTATCCTGCAGATGATCGGATTTAGGATCAGTTTCTCTGCCGCACCTTTTACATCTAAGCTTACTTTTCTCCGTATAGATCGCCTTATCATAAGAGCAGTTAGGACACACGTAGCCTGTAGTGACTCCAGCCGTCTTCGGTTCAGCCTTCTCTTCCAACTCCACGTCTTCAGATTCTTCTTCATCTTCAAAAGGTCTTCCCTGGAACCATTTTCCAAAACTCTTAAGATAACGATAGCTGAAGTATGCACCTACACCCATCCATATGAAAGTAAGAAGAATATGGAAAAGCTGATAATTAGGTATGTTCAGCAGCATGTCGGGCACACCCCTAAAGTTCCAGAAAAAGTGCAGGATTATGGCAGAATGTATACCGTCCTTAACGTAGAGGTATCCGAATACTATACCAGCTACTCCAGCATGTGGTATACGGAAAAGACCTCCTCCGATGTGTGCAACTCCAAATATTATAGAGGAAACCACCACAAGTATGACGACCAACCTCCTTTCGAATCCGAAACCTCCAAAAAGGTAACGACCGATCTTTTTAGCCCCGCTTCCCTTATATAGTCCGAGCAACGCCATCGGCGCTCCTATGTACAGAACTCTAGTGATGAGCTCCTCCCATACAGACGCTCTCATCACACTATAGACCTCTTTCCAGCGCTGATCGAACCCAGGCATTTCTGGTAAGCCAGCGAAAATCTCTATTATTATCAGATACATCTGGCTGAAGAACAATAGTGCAGTGAATATCGTCACCAGCCTTAGTACAGGGGAGGACATGAAGGAGCGATTTTTTTCTATCTTCTTGAAGTTCCCTCTGAAGACATCCCTCAGATATTCCACCATGTCATCCCATCCTTTATAAAATAGATAGAATACAGAGAAAACAATTGCAGCAACCATCAAAAGGTAATATGCTGCAAAGGCCGTACTCCCTAGATATCCCAGGCTGATCGCTACAGGCATTATGAGAAATATCTGATTTGGATCCAACCGATCAGGTGTGGGAGATTCCTCATACGCTAGAGTTTCGGGAAATATTATTTCAATGGAACCCACAAGTAAAATTAAAATAATCACCAAGAAAGCGATGAATAGATAAAGCGCGATCGTAGTACCGTAGTTTTTCAATAGACTGGTAGATTCATCAATGACTGCATCTCCGTCCTCATCTGTTCTAGTACTTTGCAGTTCATAGCCGCAAGTATTACATTTGCTGCCGTCCATCTCCAAGCCGCAGCGTGGACATTTCATCAAGACTATATTTTTGATTACCGTATTAATTGTTTCGCCTTGACAAGTGTAAAAAAGAGAAAAAGGGTTTACTTACTCTTGACCTCGGTTGGTACGATCTTTTTCAGTTCACCTTTCTCAAGTTTCTCTTCCAGCTGTTCTCTCAACCTGAACTTCTGTACTTTGCCTCTTCCAGAAACGGGCAAGTTATCGGTTATCTCAGCGTAACGAGGGACTTTTGCGCTGGCAACTTCTCCATACAAGAAATCAACTACATCCTGTTCGGTTATGTCTCCATCTTCAGTCGGTACTACGGCCGCAGCGATCACTTCACCTAGCTCTTCATCGGGTACTCCCACTACCGCTACCTCCTGGATCTCTGGATGTTCTATCAGATATTCTTCGATCTCCCTTGGATAAACATTTAGTCCTCCAACTATAACCATGTCTTTCTTCCTGCCCACTATCTCCACGTAACCTCTCTCGTCCATCACTGCTAGATCGCCGGAATGAAGCCAACTATCTTCGATGGTTTTCTCCGTCGCTTCAGGTTTGTTGTAGTAACCTTTCATGACATTGTATCCTTTCACCAACAGCTCACCGGTCTCACCGGAAGGGACCTCATTTCCTTCGTCATCCACTATCTTTACTTCCTGGTCAGGCATCACAGTTCCTACGGTTTCCACACGATCCTTTACAGAATCATCGAGTCTTGTCATGGTCACTCCTGGAGAGGCTTCAGTCAGTCCGTAAGTTATCAACACGTTGCAGCCCATATCGTTGATCACTGACTTCATGGTCTCGACAGGACAGCTGGAGCCAGCCATTATGCCTGTTCTGAGACTGCTGGTATCGTAATCCTCCTCTTTCAGAGCTTCTAACTCCCTTATGAACATCGTAGGGACACCATGTATCATCGTCGCCTCCTCTTTTTCGACGAGTTCAAGGGCCTTGTGTGGTTCGAAGTCTACCAGTGGGATCATCGTACCTCCGAATACCGCCATCAGCGTGATGCTCATCACGTTGCCAAAGCAGTGAGTGAACGGTACCGGTATCACCAATTTGTCTTCATCAGTTGTTTCCAATATCTCCCCTTGATCGTGGGCATTCTTAACTATCTGGTAGTGAGAAAGCATAACTCCTTTGGGTTTTCCCGTTGTGCCCGAAGTGTAAAGTATGAATGTGACGTCGTCGGGTTCAGTCCCCTCTTTCCTCTCAAGGTACTCTTCGTCGTCCCGCCATTCTTTTCCTTTTTCGTAAGCCTCTTCGAATGAGAAGGATTCGAATTCCTCACTTTCACCATCGATCATAACAAGGGTTTCCAACTTATCCAACTCTGTTGCTTTATCTTCTAAAACATCTAAAAAGTTATATTTTCCGTACTCTTCGGTGGTTATCACTGCTTTCGTATCAGAATCATTGAACATGTACTCGATCTCTCCGCCTTTATACCAAGGGTCTGTTGGAACAACCACAGCTCCGATCTTAGGGACGGCGAACCAAGCCACGATCCACTCTGGTACGTTCGGTAAGTATATTGCTACTTTGTCATCCCTACCTATACCTCGCTTCATCAAGAAATTCGCAAGTCTTTCCGCCTTCTCGTTCAATTCCTCATAGGTTATCCGTCTATCTTCAAATATTATCGCTTCTTCATCAGGATACTCTTCAGCCCTATCATCCAGTAACTGGCCAATGGTCGTTTTCATGATCTGATACCTCTGAATTTCGAAATGGAATAGAGGATATAAGTTTTGCGTTTTTTTAGGTGTAGAGAAGAGGATTTCACATGTTTTAGACTCGCCTAAGCGATGTGAACATCGATAGGTTTGTAAAAATTTAAAATTGTTATAGTAGACAACATGCTACCTATTTTTCTAAAGATGAAGCGCTCTGGGATCACATCAAAAAATTATTATATTCGGAACAGAGTCCAATAGATGGGAGCTTTATATACTCCCGAATAGTTAGATATAGTGATAAAATGTCCTCAGAAAAGTCCATCAGCTTGGGTCTTATACTAATTCTGATTCTAGCCAGCTTTAGTTTAACTACCTTCCACGCGGAAGCCTCCGAGGAAGAGTATCATCTCATATTGACCTCAACTGAAGGTGGGAATATAGTCCAGCCTGAAGACGATGAGGATGGACCAGTATACAAGGAATACAGCGAAGGAGACAGTGTGGTTATCGAAGCTGAATCCGATGACAACTATGAATTCGTGGAATGGACCGGCGACACCGAATATATCGATAATGTTGAATCAAAGAACACTAATATCGAGATGAACGCTAACCATACAGTCACAGCGGAATTTGAAAAAGAGACCCGGGAGTTGTCGATCGACGTGGATGGCGAGGGAGAAGTCACTAAGCCGGGCCAGGGAGATTTTTCCTACGAACATGGTGAGGAAGTGAACTTGAGAGCCGATCCAGACGAAGATTACGTTTTCGAAAAATGGTCGGGCGATACTGGCGAGATAGAAGATACTGAAGATGAACTCACCACCATAACCATGGAAGACGATTATGATATCACGGCGGAATTTGAAGAAGATCACTACGAATTGTCGATAGATGTGGATGGTGAGGGAGAGATATTACAACCCGATGGTGAAGGAGATCATGAAATAGAGAGGGAGAAAGAGATAGTTCTAGAAGCTAAAGCTGACCAACACTATGACTTCAAAAGATGGACAGGTGACATTGAAACGATAAAAAGACCGAGATCAAATATAACTACGATCACTATGGAAGACGACTACGATATCACGGCGGAATTTGAAAAAGAAACTTACGAGCTCTCTATAGATATTGATGGTGAAGGAGAAGTGATACGACCGGGCGAAGGTGATTTTGAATACGAATACGATGAAACTGTAGTTATCGAAGCAGAAGCGGACGAAAAGCATCGGTTCGAGGCTTGGACCGGAGACATCGAAAATATCGAGAATTACGACTCTGACCTCACAACCATAACTATGGAAGACGACTACGATATCACGGCGGAATTTGAAGAAGACTACTACGAATTGTCCATCGATGTCGATGGTGAAGGAGAAGTGATACGACCGGGCGAAGGTGATTTTGAATTTGAAAGAGACGAAGAGATCGTCATTGAGGCAGAAGCCTTTGAAAATTACGAGTTCGTAGAGTGGACAGGTGATACTGAGGGTATCGAGAACTCTACTTCGAAATTGACTACCATTATAATGGAAGATGATTATGATATAACTGCAGAATTTGAAAAAGAGATGCATGAGCTTTCTATAGATATCGACGGAGAAGGCGAAGTGATAAGGCCAGAAGAAGAAACATCATCCCACGAATATGGTGATGAGATCATCTTAGAAGTGGAGCCTGATGAGGGATATGATTTTTCAGGCTGGACGGGAGATACTGACAAGATCGATGATCCAGATGCTGAATTGAGCTCCATAGAGATGACCGACGATCATGATATAACCGCGGAGTTCGAAAGTGAAAATATCGAACTTGAGATAGAATGGATCATCATAGCTATTCTTGCAATTGCTCTTATAGGAATGGTAATAAAGACTAAAAGATCAAGTGAAGGAGAAAGTGAAAAGAAAGAAAGACCTAAAGAGGGTATTTGTGAGAACTGTGGAGAGATCGTACCGATAGAATCAAAAGAATGCCCTGAATGTGGTGCCCCTTTGGCACCACCAGACATACCAGAACTTCAAAAGGCTAAATCCTGAGTCAATCTTTTCTAGTCCTGATCACCGGGAGCCCTTCTTTGGACTCGGGATTGCTTCTAACATCAGGACCTCTTCTCCATGCTTTCCTTACTGCAATTATCGGTAGGTCAGATCTTTTTTTCTTTTGATCTACTTCTCTCCTCTCGATCATGGGTAAGCCTTCTTTCTTCTTTCTTTCAGATTCTTCTTTCTTCTCCATAAGACTATCCTGAACACCTGTAAATTTTGCCCAGACCATCAAAGCAGAAGGCAGTAAAAATACTGCTACGATGAAGCTGTATCCTATGGCCATAGCAGTTATATAGCCAAATTGAGCAAGAGGGATGATATCAGAAGTGGCTAATATTCCAAAAGCCCCTACGGTGGTCGCCGCAGAACCAAATAGTGCAGCTCCTGTATTCAAAACCGTTTCCTGACAGGCTTCGAAAAGTTCTTTTCCCTCTTCCATCTCCTCTAAAAATCTATGGGTTATATGTATGCTGAAATCGACTCCCATACCTACAGTTAATGCGGTTATAGTTACAGTTAGAACATTCAAGGGAACGTCGAGTGCAAACATAGTTCCTATAATCCAGATGGTCACTAACGTAACAGGGAATGCCGTGATCAACCCAAGGACCTTAGTCTTTATAGCGGATAAAAATATGAATGACAAAATAGTTGCGACTATTATTATCGTCAAAGTTAGAGAAAAAATTTGAGTACTTGTTAATTCGTCTGTCGTTTCTTGATTGACAATATTTCTGCTGGTTACTTGTGTTGAATACCCAGCATTTCTCAAAGGTTCTGAGTCTTCTTCTAGCTGATCTCTCATAACAGCGGCATTATCCAGATCTTCTTCGATCAGAGCTTCGTCTTCCGTAAGGGTCAATGTAGCTGCTTCATAATTACCGTCCTCATCTCTATATAAAACGTCTTGGATCGCATCTCTGCTTTCCGGCGCCTCGTACATGAGATCATAAAGCTGCGTTATGTTGCTATCAGGTATCTCATCTCCTTCAGTATCGCTCTCTCTAAATGCATCTACAAGGGTCTCATTGTAGTGATCCTGTCCAACGGTAGCAGTTCCATAATGCCTCAAAACAGATAGAGGTGAATTTATACCTTCTTCTTCAACTATATAGCGGTTGTCTTCAACGTTAAATTCTACGTGATCGATGGCATATAGGAAATCTACATCGGCCACATCCCCTTCACTCAGAATATATACTGTAGAGGTACTGATATTGTAGTTGTCATTTATATATTCAATATTTTGGCTCTGTGGTTCCCCTTCGGGAAGGAAATCTTCGATGGCAAAAGTAGTGTCTACATTAGCTGCGCCATATCCTGCCACCCCCGTAAGCAGGATAGTCGCGATTATCATGGCCCAAGGTTTCTCATCAGCGATTATACTAGAGACGGAAAGGAATTTTTTGATGTACTTGTTATCTTCATTATTTTCATCACTATCCTTATCAGATTTTCTACTACTCTTTTTGTCACCTTCTTCCTTTTTCATCCTTCTTTCTTCAACGAGTTGAAGGGTCGCTGGTAAAAAGCCAACCATCAAGATCAGACTAGAAGAGATGCCGATGGCGGCAAGGATTCCAAATTGCCCTATGACCAATAAGTCGCTTAAAACGTTCGATAAGAAACCAATAGCCGTAGTAACAGTAGTTAATAGAAGTGCACCTCCAACTGTCATAATAGCGATCTTTGTAGAATCTTTTGGACTCTTTGACTTCGCCTTCTCCTCCCTGTACCTCATGACCATATGAAGACCGTAATCTATTATAAGGCCGGTCAGAAGGATAGGAACTGCAACTATCAAGGGGTTGAATTTATATCCTAAAAGTACTCCTGCTCCAAAAGTCCAAACGATAGCGATACCTAAGGATGAAAGACTTAACAATGTCTCGATTATAGATTTGTAGACCAGCATCAAAACGAAGATCACGAAAACAAAAGCAACGGGTAATAATTGATTCATACTTCTAGTGGCACTATCATTTATTTCCTGAAGCATTACTTGGGGTGCATAAACTTTTGTTTCTGAATTTTCAGTCACATCGTCAACTAAATCTATTAGCTCTTCTTGGGCTTCTTCTCTTGTATCACTGTCAATTGCCTCGTCCATCAACACCATCCCCATAGCGCTTTCGGCCCTGATCCTCCTTACTGTGAGATCTTCCCCATCGAATTCTTCACTACTCAACCTGACTGTTTGTCGGGCCATTTCATTTATGAGATCCGGTAAAAATTCTGCAGAGCGCATAGTGCTACTCATCTGAGTTATCACTTCGATTGTTCCTTCAGTGAGATCAAAATACCCTTCTAAAGTCGAGCGGTAATTTTCGATATACGGTTTGGTCTCATCGTCCCAATTTTCTTCGTAATGGATCTCTTCTATCTCATCAAGATTATGTTCAGTTTCATTTAGATGAGTTAATGATTCTTCTTCCTTTTTTTCACCTTCAATTAGTATATCAATACTTCTTTCAATACTATCTTGGAGAGGCTTAGGATCATATTCTTTAGCATCTCTTAAAGTTGCCTTGATCTCTCTATCACTCATATTCTTGACTTGCTCTATTTTCTCATCGAGAGAAGGTTCTACAGAAGGAATGTCTTCAACGACTTCAAAGTCTGGTTGTATATGAGCGACGTGTTCGCCGACGCCCAAGAATGTATCCAACATCTCTCCTACGGCCTGGATCTCCTCAGGAGTTGGATCGCTCATCAGTATCCTGCCTGAGGCAGTGAATAGATTCGAAAAGTATTGACCCTCTTCTGGTACCTCATCTTCCTCAACATCATCCATAACTGTTGAGTCGGATTCGATCTCTTGATCTTCGACGGCTAGTAAACCACCTTCAAAAAAGCCCGTGTATTCTTGAAGGACTGCCCAACTCTCAGGATTAGATATTATATATGACATCGACTTGAAGGTTTCAACTGATTCTTCTCTTATATCAGGATCTTCTGAGCGGGCTAAAATAAGATTGTTTTCGAGAGAGGCTTTTAACTTTTCGTACATGTCGGTTTGGTTCTCAATTGCGTCATTAAAATATTCTAAATCTTCATATATGTTTTCTAAAGTTCTACTCAATTGCTGTGTTCTGTTAGCTTGTATGATTATATCGGCTAGGGTCATTACCCCTTCCGGCATATCATCTGTATCTAACAAAGTTTGGTTTATCTTTTCATTTTCCAATATCGCTTCTTTGGCGTAGAACATATCTAAGAGTACATCCTGAGTCAAAGCATCTCCTAACTCTCCGATGAAGATGAGTTGGTTGTGCTCACCTGCTGTTCCGAATTTTTCTTCAACCTCATCTAGCCAATCCGCAGTTTCAGTATCAGGCTCAAAGGTTTCTTCGTCGGTCTCCATCTCTGCTTGCATTGCAAAGTACCCTAAAAAGAGAGAGAGCACGATGATGATGGTGATGACCTTCAAAGGACTACCGCTTACCAACCTTGGGAAAGGTTTGAATACATATTTTTCTAAAGCCCTTTTTATATCCATACCAGTTTACCTCTTAAACATATCAAATTTAGTAAATTATAGGTGCTAGCCAGATCATCTATAAGAGATGCTAAAGGATTCATAGATATCCACAACAAGCTTTTTGAGGAACTTAGCGGACTTCATGATATATACCTTATCAGTCAATTATGTTATACAAAACGATTTAAATTTTCCGGCTTTGTGGATCTCTTTTCATATGCATTGATGTTGTTACTTCATCCTTTTTTCGTACTATATCCCTCTTTGTGTGCTCTTCGAGAGATTATATCCATACCGTACTTTGCTCCAAGCATACTACCTGCACCGGTTATTCCCCAGTACCATACTAATCTGTCTAGAAGAACAGCCGTTCCTGCAACTCCACTAGGAACTCCCAAAAAGATAAAAACCGCAGCCATACCTCCTTCGTAAACTCCAACGTTACCCGGGATCCCTGGGATAAGGAGAAGCATTATACTTAACCCTATAGCTATTACGATGTTCACAAAGCTTAGATGATGACCTAACGCAAGAAGTAGAAGATAGTATTTCAATACGTCTAAACCTTTTCTTGAAAACGAAAGGGCCATCCCTTCACCGAACATCCTCCTGTCCTGGAGGCTCCTTTTGAAATTTTTTCTAAAAGTTGTGTATTTTTCCAGGATCTCGCTTTCCCTGCTCTTTATACTTTTTATATGCTTACAGAGCCATAAGAGCATACGGAATAGTTTAGAATAGCCCAAATAGATTTCTAAGATTATGAAAACTATCAGCGAGGAGACTAGCGCGAAGACCAGGATCATAAGATAAACAACTGTGGGAGGACTAGTGAATATCATCATGAGTATGACCGCAACAGTAACTATTACTATATCCACGATGAATTCTAAGGTCAGATCTGTAGCTACAGTGGCGAACCCTTCTTTCACCTTTATCTTAAATTTCTCTTTCAACAGGTAGACCCTTGCCACTTCACCCCCCATCTTTACGATCGGGGTTAGATTGTTCACTGCTTGTCCGACCAGCATCATCTTGAAAAGATCCTTGATCTTGATTTTTGGATCGATCTTCTTCACGAACACTCTCCATCTCAGCGCCCAGAGAAAACTAGCTCCGATAACAAGGGCGATCACGATCAAGTAGTAGTATATATTGAGCTCTCTTAGTGAACTGTATATCTCGTCAAAGCCTATGAAACGGAATAGAAAGAATATGATTAGTATTCCGACGGCCAACAAGCCTATTAATTGAAATGCCTCTTTTTTCATGAGCGGTCTTAGCATGAGAAAGGAATACTTATCAATTTCCCATGGTTGGGAATAAACATTTTTTTCTTAGAACTAAGAAAGAAGTTCTTGAAGTTTGGAGGGATACAAGAGCGATCACTGAAGTCCTAGATGCAGTTGTCTTGACTGTCCAAAAATACGAGAGAATTAAAAGAGAGGGTAAACGGTTTTTAAACACCGTTATTCTTCTTCCAATTTTTCTTCTAGTTCTTCGATCCTCTTTTTCAACTCAGCTATCTCCTCTTCTTTCCCTCTTTCCTCTTCAGCAGGCGATACCATCTCTTCGTAACCTTTTTTTATCGATTCTAGTGCCTGTTCTACAACTTGCGAGTAATCTTTTTCGATCTTTTTACGGACGTCTTCGAACTTTTTAAGGACCAATGGCTTTTCTCGACCCATCTCTTCCCAGAAGGCCTTGTAAATATGATCGTGTTCTGCAAAACCCTCCGCTAACTTTTTCTCAAAGTTTTCAGAGAGGGATGACCACAATCTCTCAACGTCTTCCATCTTATCGGCGTGTTCTACAGCCATCTTCTCAATTTTTAAAGTAAATTCTTCTTTGAACTCCTCCCAATGATCGTAGATCTCTTCTTCTTTGTTTTCCATGTAATTCCTAGCCTCTTCGAGTTCTCCTCTTGTCTTCTCTAACATGTCAAACCATAAAGGATACAATTCTTTGAGGTCTCTTTCCTTCTCAGAGATTATCTCCTTGCTCTCTTCAGAATGATCCTTGATTATTTCTAAAACTTTATTCTTTCTCAATTGGAGCTCGATGGGTATCTCTCCCAACAAGAGGTTCATCTCTTTAACGAACCCTTTCCAGAGATCGGTCAATTCATCTAATTCCTCAGAGGGGATCTCAGTGTCAGAAAGTTCCTCAAGATTCTTTTCTATCTTCCGGACTCTCTTCTTCCAGTCATTCTCAACTCTCTCCCAGTATCTCTTAGGTGGGAATTTGAATTCTTCGAAACCTCCCTTGATCTCTTTTTGGAGATCTTCCCAGAATCCCTCGATACTGTCATACTCACCCTTACTGAAGTTCATGAATAACTTGGATGGAGAGAAAAAATCATCCAATAAGGGTATCTTGTCTTTTCTCTTTTTTATTTCGATATCCTCTTCATCTTCAGGAGGTGAAAAGTTCTCTTTTATCTTTTCCTTAAAATCTTCTGAAAGCATCTTTTCAGCGATGTCGTATTTGGTCCAGTTCTTTTTAACCTCGATATCTACGCATTTCAAAAGTGCGATCATCTCATCTTTTAGAAATTCATCCTCTAAATCTTTTATAAGTTTCTCATCTTCTTCCTCATCTTCTACAGCATCTAAGAATTTTTTCCTAAGGTTATCTATCTTCTTCTCTGTCATATTATGCTCACCTCTATCCAAACTATATCAATAGAATTGAAAACAGCTTTATATAGTTTTTCAATCTTGATCCTGTTCAATCGGACAACTTCTTGATCGGCAGGAAGGTATTTTATTACCATGTGGGCAGCTGGTAGGAGCTCCCAATCTTTCGCATATCTCGTCCACCATGTCCATGTCAAATATATGTTCTAACTCGCAGGCTTTTTCATGTATATCTTCATTCGGAATGCTAAAAAATTCATCTAAAAATACTTCTAGAACTCTATGGATGCGGACTATCCTTTCACCCTCCTTTTTTCCCTTTTCGGTCAATTTAACTCCGTGGTACGGTCGGTATTCTACTAGCTCCTCTTTCTCAAGCTTGGAAAGCACCTCTGTTACAGACGGAGACGAAATCCCCATCATCTCGGCTATCTGTCCTGTTTTTATCTTATCTTCTTCTTGCTCTGAAGATATTTTATACAGAGCCTCTAAATACTCTTCTTTCGTTTCTTTGTTCATCCTATCCTGACTCTCGTATATAATCGAATCAAAGACATTTATGTGACGTCCTCCTTCACCCTAGAAGGGTGAGACTTCCTACGGAGCCACTGACTCCTTGCACAAGCCCGGAAGTTGCATTCCGCTCGCCGACTTTTGTTTTACCCAAACACAGAGGTCGGGTCATCGCTCCAGCTCGAAGGGCCGCGCCACAACACCATGTCAATTCATGATAGGCCCCTACCTGCAAAAGCGGTCTTTTCAAACTTTCTGCAGGCCCGTGTCTGGAACCTCTACCTAAAACATACATCTCCGGGTATTTAAGTATTCACCAGGGGGAGGGGTGAGTGGAAGTGACATTCATCCCCACGGCAGAGCCGCAGGGTTTTCTGCCTCAACAAAAGTATAAA
>PWHR01000081.1 GCA_003554965.1 Thermoplasmata archaeon
ATTGTATTAGGAGCTCTTGTTTTTTCATACAGGTATATTTTGAACATGGCTGAGACTTCCTTTCGATCCACAGAAGTCATCAGTCCTAAAATGGACAGTTCAGGCCAGATGGCCAAGGCGGACCTCATCGCCGAACTACGGATATGGTAGCGGATTATAAGTCTTTTGGAGAATAACAAAATTATCCCAGGAGGAGAGTCAATTTTAAATATCTAGATGGTCACTATCACCATGAGGAGAACATGAACTTAGAAGAGATCGAAGATATTTTAGAAGGAAAAAGTAGAAAAAAATCTAGAACTGAGATGGAAATGAGAAGCACCAAAATCCATCATATGAAAGATCTTCTCGCAAGTTTGGTGTATCCAAAAATAAGAGGGAGATGTGTAAACGATGCCTGAAACGATAACTTCTCACTATTATCCTTCACTGTGCTTTCGGGGATTAAAGCGTCTGGGACTCGCTGGATCGGAGTCAACTGGTGAAGATAAAGACATCGGTGAGGAAATCGGTGAGATCGGAAAATATTTTAAATTCAACCCTCCTATGGCAGGAGGACCCCTATTCACACTGGTATATCAAATACCTGGCTATCTGGATCCACAGGGGCCAGATGAGATGCTTCAGATATTCGACGGAGTGAAACAGATAGTAGAATCCAAAACCATCCAACATCTGCAGCGAGAATATCCTGAGAGGACTTCTGAGTGGGAAAAGTGGTACATCGGGTCTTGGTTTGATTTGATCTGCGAACCATTGTTGGAGGATCAAGATAAAGTCTACCAGTTGATCGACCGATTCGCTGATTATCTTGAAGAACTCTGGCCGCAGTTTGAAGCTGAGTATTCCAACTGGCGTCAAGAATTTGCTTTTGACGAGTGGGATTCGCAATTACCGGTAGTAGAAGTCATAACCGCATGGGAAGAGGTGACGGATCTATCCTATCCTTACCAGAAGTTCAGTTTAGTCATCTGTCCCGAGTCTCCTACAAAGGCCAGCAGTCTAGGTCCAGAGAAAATTGTTTTCGGTGCACGGCACGGCGTAAACTTGGCCAAGAGGAGTTTGGTGCATGAGGTAGGAGTGAGGATGATCGGATTTCATAGGTTGGCGGAACATCCGGAGACCGCTCAGATAATTGCAGACGATCACAAAGGCATGTTGCGGTTGATAGAGGCTGAAGCATGCTTTCGCAAACCGCAGGTCATGGATAAATTGGAGTACCTGGCTGACCAGGACACGTTCAAGGAAGGTATGCAGCTTGGTGACTTGGTACAGATGAGATCAGAGATATCCGAAGAAGATTCGCTCTTCGATACACTAGCTACATGGCATCATCGGGCCAAAAAGGAGGGATTGCTGTAAGGAAGCATTCGTTTCGGTAATCACTCCAAAGTCAATAGAGGAAAGGCTGATGAGGGGCGCACCGACATTGAAAGTGATTTAAAAGCATCCTGAGATATTCAAATCCGTTTCTTTGGGAACAAAAATTTATTATTTAGCTCGTCATATGTCTGTCTTGTAAGAGGTTGACCGAGTGAGAAATGATGGATAAAAAACTCCTTACCATCGCTGTGATAATACTGATCTTGGTCAGTGTTGGAGTTTACATGTTCTTCTTTCCGAGGGAAAGAGGTACTGAAGAACGTCCATACATGATCGAAGATGTTCAAGACCTGCAGGATATGAATAAAGATCTCGACGCGCACTATGCTCTAGCGAACGATATAGATGCCAGCGAGACAGATGAATGGAACGATGGGAAGGGATTCGAACCGATAGGTCCTGAAAGGTTTGAGAATTCTTTCACTGGAAGTCTTGACGGACGAGGATATGAAATTACTGGTCTTTATATCAACCGCACGGAAGATTATATCGGTTTATTCGGTTGTATTAGAAGAGGCAAAGTGAGAGATCTAGTTTTAGAAGATGTTTATATTAACGGAGGATCGAGAGTTGGTGGGGCTGTTGGAGACCTTAGAGGTGAGTTAGTTAATTGCCGTGTAACGGGAGAAGTAAAAGGAAATTGGTCTGTAGGTGGACTGGTTGGTCTAGGGGATCGTGGCAGAGTATATGACTCTGAAACCTCTGCACAGGTAAATGGAGAAAAAAGAGTAGGAGGATTGAAGGGATACAATTGGGACGGCAGAGTAGTGAATTCCCACTCTACCGGAGACGTTAGAGGGGATATAGCGATTGGAGGTTTGGTAGGGTATAATTGGGGTGGAATGATCGATGATTCCTACTCCAAAGGAGATGTGATGGGAAATCAATTACTTGGAGGATTGGTGGGCGAAAATGAATACCGCTGGAGGATCGATAATTCATATTATAACTATGAGGAAGTACTGATTAACGGAGAGCACAACAAAACTGTTGCCGGTATACCGGATGAGAAATTCACTAGTTGGATCGAGAGCGATCTGTGGAGGGACGTTGAATTTGAAGGTGGAAAAGGTACTGAGGATGATCCTTACCTTATCTCTGATATCTACCAGTTACAGTCGATCAGAGGCGATGTAGATGCACATTACGAACTCATCGATGATATAAACGCGAGTAAGGTCGAGGATTGGAACGTGGGTTCAGGGTTTAGACCGATAGATTCTTTTTCTGGAACCTTTGACGGGCGGGGTCACACTGTAAATGAACTTTACATCCATCGAACCCGTGAAGGATCTATAGGTCTTTTTGGAAGTTTAGAAGAAGATGGTGAGATAAGGAACGTCGGACTCAAAGATGCGAACGTTAGTGGATCTACTTCCGTCGGTGCTCTAGTCGGATCGAACGAGGGTGGAACAGTCCATGAATCCTGGGCGGAAGGAAGAATCCAAGCTACTGGAGGTCTTCGGCCGGCTGCTGGAGGTTTGATCGGAAATAACGAAGGCGTCATCTTGAATTCACGTTTTTCTGATGGAGAGGTAAATGCAGAGAGGGTAGGTGGTCTCGTTGGAGGAGATCATTATTCCGGTACGGTTGAGAATTCCTTTTATAACATAGATTCGGTGAGGATCAATGGTAGACACCGTATAAGCTTTTCAGGTCTTTTCGATGAGCAGTATCAAGATTGGATATCTAATGATCTGAATATAGATGTCTCGGATTATTACGATAGATCGGATTCTGAACAAGAATACTATGAGATAGACGGTCTACAGGGTTTAAAGGATTTATTAGGATTTGCAGGCGATGAAGAATACAGTTTCAAACTTACGACAGACATCGATCTTTCTACTGCGGAAAATTTTTGCATACCCTACCTGGAGGCGGAGTTCAACGGTGATAACCATACTATTGAAAGTTTATCTTTGAATGTCGATGATTACAAACACGTTGGTCTTTTTGATTACATCGGTCAAGAAGGAAGAGTTGCCAATACGAATGTGGTTGACGCGGATGTGAGTGGAAATAACCATATAGGTATTTTAGCTGGTGAAAATAGAGGGATCATAGTCAACTCAGGTACAGGGGGGACCGTAAATGGTGGTCTCGCTTCAGGTGGTCTTGTTGGAGCTAATGATGGAAAGGTGATGAATTCTTTCTCTACTGCAGAAGTGGAAAGTGACGAACACGCGGGCGGGCTGATCGCATGGAATTCCGGTGGTCAGGTTCTCAATTCCTATGCTACTGGTGATGTTAAAGGAGAAAGAAATGTTGGTGGACTCCTAGGTTCCAATCGTGGACAAGGGGTATACAATTCATTTGCGACCGGTGATGTGAGCGGTACTCGACATGTAGGTGGTCTAGTAGGTTTTCAGTACACTGGGACTATAGTAAATTCCTATTCCACAGGAGAAGTCACCGGAAGTGAAGCGGTTGGAGGATTGGTTGGTTATAATAGAAATGATGATGAAGTAGAAGATTCATTCTGGAATGAAGATACTTCAGGAACCGAAAGAAGCGATGGTGGGACAGGAAAAACTATGGAGGAGATGAAAGAGAAGCAAATGTTCAGTGACGCGGGATGGGATATCACCGTGGTGGAAGATGAAGATGAGTTAGATATAGAGTACAGATGGAATATAGTTGAAGGTGAGACTTATCCATTTTTAAGTGGAAAAGAAGCCGAACCCATTGAAGAAGAGCCCCAGCCGCCCGATGGCGGTATTTGTGCCGTAGTTGGCCTGATCATCATAGGATCATCGGTGTGGTATGTCGTGAAGAAAGATAATAAAAAATACAAAGATGAAGACGATATTCAGCCTACCAAAGACGATGAAACATCTAAAGATTCTGATGAAGTGACTTCCTCCCTAGAATGATAAAACAGTATCCGGACAGCCTCTAAAAACATCAATAAATTCAGGCGTGAACTTTCCTCTTTTTTGAGAGTATAGGTTTGATAATAGAAAGAGCAGTCTCAGAAGCATCTAGGATCTCGATTTCGATCGGTTTCACGAAGCACACTTGCTGAGTGTCTATTGGAATTCTTTTCATGAATTCCATCGATATGTGGAATTCACTTTGAATTCCGAAATACCTCAAGCAAAGCTCTGCGGACGGCAGGTATCTGCTGTCTTTTGCGAAGAATGGGTTGGTTTAGGGATAAAGGGGGTGTTAGGGTGAAACCCTCAAAGGTCTGATTTTAAGAGGAGGTTTATAGGATAAGGTTTATATTGTATCACTATAGTATACTTTTATATGCCTATGAAAACTCTGCCGGCAAAAGTCACACCTAAACTTTTGGAAGAGATAGACGAATTGGTAGAAGAGGGCTGGTACTCTTCCA
>PWHR01000047.1 GCA_003554965.1 Thermoplasmata archaeon
AAGTTGAGTTGATATGATCTTCATCGATTCTTGGGTTTGGATAGAATTCTTTTCCGAGGGAGAAAAAAGCAAAAAGGCCGAAAAAATCATTGAAGAACTCGAAGAAAGAGATGGTGTGATATCCTCCACTGTTTTGATGGAAGTCAAATACAAGATCAAGAAAAAATACGATAGAGAGCTTTCCGATAGAACGATCCACGCAATCGAAGCCTTCGATAACCTGACCGTTTTACCCGTGAATTCTAAAGTTGCAAAATATGCTGCGGATCTACGTGATAAATACTATGAAAGAAATGTGAGAGAACTATCCTATGCCGATGCGATACATGTCGCTACTGCTATTTTGAGTGACTGCGAAAGATTATATTCCGGCGATCCTGATTTTGAAGATATAGATGAGATTCAAACCGTAGTTTTGGAGTGACTAGAAAGGATTGGGCTGTGTAGTTATCAGAGGGTAAGGTATATAAACCTATTTGTACATATATGTACCAATGTCAAAGAACATATCTATTTCGGACGACGTATATGAATGGCTTAAAAAAGTGAAAGGAGAGGACAGTTTTTCGTCTGCGATAAGAAAATTGAAGAAAAGAAGAAGCCTCGAAGATATCAACGGTATGAACATCTTAGTGGACTGGGAAGATACTAAAAGAGAGATAAAAGAGATGAGCGAAAAGGAATGGGAAAGGTTAGAAGATGCTACTTGACACATCTATTTTGGTCGAGATCGATAGAGGGATAGAGCAACAAAAAATGGAACATCTCCTTTCTCTTTCACCCCATATAGTGTCATCAGCGAGTGTGATGGAGATATCGACTAGTTTTTTTAGATCCGGGAGAAAGGCAATAAAATTGGATGAATTCGTATCACCATTAACAGTGATACCGATCGACCAAAAAGTTGCAAGGAAGGCTGGAAAGATCGCTGCAGGTCTGATCGACAAAGGCGAAAGAATAGAGATAAACGATCTGTATATCGCGGCGACTGCTATTTTAAACGAAGAGACAGTATTGACTACTAACGTCGACCACTTTGAGAGGATAGACGAGTTAGACGTTGTAGACTGGAGAGAGATCTAAGATTTCTACTCTATATCGTAGCTCAAGTTCGGATGTTCTCTCTCCAGTTCGAAGCCGACTCTTCTATACAATCTCTGGGCAGGGTTCTCGGAGTGGATCGAGATATACATCTTATCGTGGCCCTTCTCTTCAGCCCTTTGGAACGAATCTCGGAGGAGAGCACCACCGATGCCCCTATTTCTATGTTCTTCCTTCACCACTAAACCATCGTTTTGGGCTATACTGTCGCCTCTTCCATAGTCAGTAAGAAATAAGCTCCTATTAATAAAATTTAGTCCTCTCTTTAAAATAAATTATTGTATTATCTATTAGACATCCATGACCGGCTCTATATTCATGGAAGACGAGGAAATAGAACTCAGAACAATAGAGGAAGAGGATATCGAATGGATGAAAGACAACATCAACGATCCAGAGATCAGAAAGTATACCACTATGAGATATCCCACGAACTATGAGCAGGAAGAAGAATGGAAGAACAAAAACGAATAGAGCGAGTCAAAAAGCCATATCATACCATCCATTCTCTTTCGACTTCAGAGGTTTTATCGAAATCAGTATCTTCCGACACTATCGTATAGATACCGTGGTTAACTGCAGTGCTAAGGTGTATAGCATCTCTGGGATCGAAATCCTCCCGTTTGATCAATTGATGAGCTTTCCAGATAACTTCGCTGTCCACTTCAAAAAATCTCAAATTAGGCATGGTCAAGATGGTCTCGACGACTTCCAAGGCGTCTTCTTTAGATGTTGCTTTATCTATTTTCCAAAGGACTTCATCGTAGGTCAGATAGGATGTTCCCGCCTTCTCATCACCATCTTCTATCTTCTTTAAAAGGGATCGGCACCATTCTCCCTTTTTATTGTCATCTAATGTAGCGTAGATTAACATATTAGAATCTATATATTTCATCCCAACCTCTCCTTCATCCTTTCCTCGTAATCCTTGTCTGAATCGACTTCAACATCACTTGTCCGCTTGGCAATCTTCTTCAATTTTTCGACAGACCCTTTCTCCGCCCGCTTGATTATCAATCTGTCTCCGTCTGACTCAAATATAACCTTATCTCCTGGCTTTATATTGAAGTTCTTTCTGAAGACTGAGGGGATCACCACTTGACCTTTAGAACCAACATTCATCTCTACTTCTATCATTATGTAATACTTAAGTATAACAACTATTTATACATTTTCATGATAGGTGGTATACATTAGTTTTCAAACTGTCCTCCTAATATTTTTATCGAAGAAATTATTTAACAGTAAACTCATAGTGAGACGATGAATAAAGGAGATGCCCATGTATATCTAGATGGTAAGCATTATGATGCGATGCATCAGGACCTAGAGGATGATATCCCCTTTTATATCGAATGTATAGAAAAATATGGGGAACCTGTTTTAGAACTGGCCTGTGGAACCGGAAGGGTCTCTTTAGCTTTAGCTGAAGAGGGCATAGATGTTACAGGTCTAGACATCTCCGAAGAGATGCTTCAGAGAGCCAGAAATAAGGTAGAAGAGAAAGATGTCGATTTGGATCTTGTTAAAGCTGATATGACCGATTTTTCTTTTGAAAAAACCTTCAATACTATCCTACTGCCTGTAAACACGATGCAAGTTTTACTCGACATAGAAGATTATGAAGCCCTCTTTTCTAATGTTCATGATCATCTATCTGAAGATGGGAGGTTCATATTCCAGATATTCAATCCGGATCTGAGCGTGATGATGAGAGATCCCGATGAGATGTTTGAAGTGACTGAATATGACGATCCCTACGGCCGAGGTAAGGTTGAACTCAAAGAGAAAACTAGATACGATTCCTCAACACAGATACTGCACCTCACTTGGTACTATTACCTAGAAGAAGAACTGCAAAAAGAGATATATTGGAATCTCAGGATACTGTTCCCGAAAGAGATCGACGCACTTCTCAAGTACAACGGGTTCGAGGTGGAAAACAAATATGGTAATCACGAAAGGGATGATTTTACTGATGACTCTAGCATCCAGTTGATAGTGGCGAAGAAAAAAGATTGAAAGTTAGGTACTGATCTCATCTAGGCTCGAATAGTTGGGTATCTCAATGCCTTCAAGTTCAATGTAGAGATTTCCCATAAATTATTATACGGAGATATTCTTCCTTACATCATAATTTGGAGTCCTGGTCTATGACTAAACTACTAGTTCAAACCGACGGTGCTTATCGAGGTGAAGATGGAGGCGTAGCTTCATACGGCTACGTATTGAGTCGAAATTCTAGAAAGATACAGGAGGACTATGGGCTACTTCTCGAAGAAAGAGCCACCAACAATTATGCCGAATACATGGCACTAATAAAAGCATTGAGATGGATCAAGAAAAATGATCTAGAATTCGATGAGATGTTGATCCAGACCGATTCAAAGTTGGTAGTTAAACAGGTAAAAGGGGAATGGTCGGTGAAATCAGAAAACATGAGAGATCTTTGGAAGGAGGTTAAGGAACTTATCGCCTTTTTTGATGAGCGATCTAAAGAGGTCAAGATAAAGCATGTGTATCGAGAAAACAATGTAAAAGCTGATGAATTATCTCAGCAAGCATTGGAAGATCATTTCCTTGCCCAGGAATTGAAGAGCGACTATAAGAAAACTTGTCCAGAATGTGGAGATGATCTAGTAGTGAGAGACGGTAAACATGGAAAATTCTGGGGATGTACCGATTTCCCCGACTGCGAGTATACGGAGAATTACGAAGAAGACTAAACCTCTCTCTTTCTACTTTCTATCCATTAAGATTTTATGCCCATATCAGCATTATCGTCGGTAGTTTGCTGCCATGTTTTTCGATCTCTTTTTTTAATACCCCTGGTTCCTCTCTCAACTACTATTCTGCCTAAAGATAAATAAGGCTCTGGTCATATACAATGATGTGAAAGTGACTGAAGTCGGGCTAGAACATTCAGAGACTTTATACTCTATTTGGAAAAATACTAAAGGAAAATATTCCCCTAAAATGAGCGAAAGGGAGTTCATTCACTATTATTTTGGAGGTTCTAGGGGCGTCAGTAAACCTTTTTTGGTAGACAAAGGTGAGGAGATATCAGGGGCTGTGATGCTTCTCTCCTATAAAGACTTCTGTCTTCTGTATGATTGGATTGAAGAAAGAGAACCTGAAGTTTTCGAGAAAGTGGTGAACACTCTTCAGTCATCGAGCCAAATAGAAGGCGTGATATCGTTGTCTCCATCCTTTGGAAGACAAGAGTATTTTGAAGATTGGAAAAATGTAGGATTCTCCATTGATGAGAGAGCTCCTTACCACATCCTGATGAGAAAAGAAATACTGGAGGAAAAAGAGGTAGAGAAAAGAAGAATAGGGGTAGAAAAACTCTCTAGCCCCGAAAACGAAAAGATGGAGGAGTTAGCAGACATCATAGCTGAGATCTCACCTCGCTTTAGCAAAGCAGATATGATAGAAGGATTAAAGAGGGAGCTGGAGAAGGATATGAGTTACTATCTAGCTATGAAAGACGGAAAAACAGTGGGATATTCTGGTATAGAGGTGAGAGAACTTTTCACCGGGAAAACGATGTATTGGATCAAAGAATTTGGTGTCCATCCCGAGGAAAGGAGAAAGGGCATAGCGACTGAGTTGTTAAAAAGTACGATCAGTATCGTGAAAGAGCAGGGAGGAAAAGAAGTCTATATTGACACTCATTCTGAAAATCCTGCCAAAAAACTGTACGAAAAGCTGGGTTTTCAAGTGATCGAAAAAATGCCGAATCTGAAATACGAACTGTAGTCACTTGCGGGCTACAGCTATCAGCCTTTCTGCATCCTCTCCATACTCTGATTTGTCCAAGTCGCCGTATAGGTCGATCTCGGCGAATCCAGCCTCTCTCAACATCTCTCTCAAACCTTCAGCAGAATATATCTTGATGTAAAAGGTGCCCTTTTTCACATCATCTTCAGTGATCAAAGTCCATCTGTTCTCCAACAGCTCCCAATCACCCTTGATCTCCCGCTCTTCGATGAAGTAACCGTCGTCCAATCTTCCTTCTCTTTCCTGGGTAAACTCCCTAGTCATGACCTTTCTTCCCATCACATCTATCAAGAACTTTCCGCCAATTTTCAAGGAGCTGTGAACGTTCTGAATAACCTTGAAATTGTCTTCGTCTTCCTTGAAGTAACCGAATGAAGAGAAAAAATTTATCGCCGCATCATAGGTATTTTCCCTCCTGAAATCTCTCATGTCGCTATTTATGAACTCAACGTTCAAGCCCTCTTTTCTCGCTCTCCTATCACCCTTTTCAATATACTTCTCCGTTAGATCTACACCTGTGACTTCATACCCTCTTCTAGCGATTTCTAAAGAATGTCTTCCTACTCCACAGCAGAGATCGAGTATCTTGTCTCCTATTTCTAAATCAAGTAAATCTAAGATCTTGTCGACTTGCTGAGAAGTGCTCCTCATCCTATCCTTGTGGAATAGGACGGAACGAAAGTCCTCCCAAAACTTTTGATCTTCAAACCAGCCTTCTTCCATTTTGTATCAACTCTTAGCTATAATCAAACAGTTTATACCGATGACCGACTCATTCCTCAGCCCTGTAAAAACTCTCTCTAGAAAGTGACAGTTCCATCTTTTCATCATGTTCCATATCCCTTATTTTGAATTATCAGATTTATATGTTTTCTTCACCCTAATCTAATTTTCTTCCTTTTTATTTTACCATCTAATTGATCGCACTACCTATTCAAGAAAATCTATCATCTTCAAATAACTACCTATTTTACTTTAAGTATTTTGAAAAGAAGAAAAAGAAAGGTTTTTAGATTAATTTTTTCGTCTCTAGTTTCTTCTAATCGATATGGTCATAGGCTTGCTGATCAATCAGGAGTCTTTTTCTTTCTTCATAATGGGTATGCTTGTAGTCTTGTGGTTCTTCTATTTTGTCCTCAACGACGAATGCAGTACTTTCTCCAATCTCCACCGTAAAATCATGTGTTTCTCCATAATCCTGATCTTCGCATGGTTCTGTATGGTAATCACCATATTCCTGCATTATCCTCATCCTTGTTTCTCCTAGTTCCGCGTCCTCTGGAACTTCGAGATAAGCTGAAAGAGTTAAAGGATCATCGTCTCCACTGCCCAGTCCGTAGATATCTTCATTAGTCAGGTCATAATCCTGTCCCCAGTCTATAACTACCGATACATAATTCTCGAATCCACCTGTACTCAATGTAACTGACAATAGATATTGTTCTCCAGGTATTATAGGATCAGACACATGCTCAGTATAATCCGCATATCCTCCTTCATCTCCTGAATCTACATCTATACCGTTGAACTGAACATTGGTGATGTATTCTCCGTGACTCGTATCTCCGCCTTCTACTTCGCAGTACTCGTCATCGTCATCATCGTCATCATCTACTAATTCATAGTATTCTCCCGGCTCTATCTCTCTGAGCGTAGTTACGTCGCCGCTTCCACCAAGATAGTCACCTGAACCGACTGCATAATACTCTGGATTCCACCATCCTTCACTGTAAGCTCGCCCCGTATCTTCGTGTTCACTGTTTGAAGCTGTGTATTCTTCATATTCATCATCGTCATCATCTTCCGCTTCTATTTGATCTGTAGTTGTATCTGAGAGATCGTTTTCGTCTGTCACTGTTAATTCTACAGTATAAGTTCCTTCTTCATCATATACATGTGTCGGATTCTCGTCACCGCTAGTTGCTCCATCGCCGAAATCCCACGACCAGCTCACAATGCTTTCATCTCCTTCCGTTGATTGATCAGTGAAGTCCACGGTTTCTTCAACTTCTGGCTCTTCTGGCGTAAAGGTGAACTCTGCATCAGGTCCTTCAGGATCCTCGTCTTCGACCAGTTCATAGTATTCACCAGGTTCTATCTCTCTGAGCGTAGTTACGTCGCCGCTGCCTCCAAGATAGTCACCTGAACCGTGAGCGTAATATACGTAGCCCCATTCTCCCCAGTCAAATTCACTGTAAGCTCGTCCCGCATCCTCGTGTTCGCTGTTAGTAGCTGTGAACTCATCATATTCGTCGTCTTCTTCGACTTCTATCTGATCTGTGGTTGTATCTGAGAGATCGTTTTCGTCTGTCACTGTTAATTCTACAGTATAGGTTCCTTCTTCATCATATACATGTGTCGGATTCTCGTCACTGCTCGTTGCTCCATCGCCGAAATCCCATGACCAATCAACTATATTTGCGTCACCTTCCGTAGATTCATCGGAAAATTCTACGCTTTCGCCTTCCTCTGGTGATTCCGGGACAAATTCAAATTCAGCCGTTGGTGGATCTACTGGTTCATCTTCAACTACTACTTCCTCACTGACAGAATCTGAGATGTCGTTTTGGTCTGTCACTGTTAATTCTACAGTATAGGTTCCTTCTTCAGTGTATGAATGCGTGGGATGCTGTTCTGTACTTGTCTCTCCGTCTCCAAATTCCCAGTACCATTCAGTTATGTCATAATCTCCCGGGACAGATTCGTCAGTAAATTCTACAGTATATTCTTCTGTAGGTTCTATCTGGTCGTAGGTGAAGTCTGCTTCTGGTTCATCGGGTATGGGTTCATCTCCGATTCCTCCACTAGCCACTACAGCAAATGGTTGACTTTCTTCCGGAACATCATGTGCCGTTACGGTTACTTCATATGTTCCACTTTCGACTCCGTTCTCATCCGGTAAGAGCAGGACATTCTCTTCTACATTTAACCCATCATATTCACTATTTCTTGGCCCATCCCATGGATTACTCGTAGGGTTGGGTTCAGAATAGCCTGGATTATATCCTTCAAAAGCGTTACCTACATACCTGGTACCATCTGGAGCTTCAACCTCTAGATCGAGGTCATTAACGATCGTTGGATCTGCCCCTTGATCAGAGGGAGGATCGGTCCACGCTAGAGTGACCTCTAATTCTTCAGAAGGATCTTCAACTTCAAGCTCCATGTCCCAGCTTTCACCTGTATCAAGTTCTAAACCTTCATCCCAAGAATCGAATACTTCAACATTTCTATCATCCCCTTCAAAATACATTGCCCTGTCCAATTGGCTTCTTCCAAAGCCTTGATCATTATTCGGGAATCTGTTATCGTTGTTGTATGCACCTGAACCTGATACTTCTACTGCACTATTTATCAATGTAGCTCTAACCAAAGCATTGCTGGGATTGAAGCCGTCTTCAGGATTCTCTGTTCCAGTTGTATGAAAACCGTCTTCATAATACTGTCTGACCTGAGCTACCTGTCCAGCTATTCCTGGCGTAGACATACTAGTACCCTGCATACTGGTATAATCTTCAGGTCCACCCGTTCCTGCTGACATCAGATTCTCACCGACATGAAGAATTGTTGGCTTTATCCTCCCGTCTTCAGCATAGCCTCTGCTACTGAAACCAGACACATCATCTTGGTTGGGGGCATTATCTAGAGATCCTACACTGAATATGTTTTTACCCTCGGCCTGAACTGAGAGTGAA
Organism: Thermoplasmata archaeon; assembly: GCA_003554965.1. Taxonomy (GTDB): domain Archaea; phylum Thermoplasmatota; class Thermoplasmata; order Halarchaeoplasmatales; family Halarchaeoplasmataceae; genus Natronoplasma. Next base: position 8,580 of record PWHR01000047.1, read on the forward strand.
TCTGCACCATCACCGTCGTTACCCATAGCATACAAAATGTTGAAGTCCTTGTGATCCCATATGAATTCATCCGCGGTTTGAGCGTCGTCTCCATATTCACCTGATCCTCCGCCCCAACTATTGGTATGGACACGGGACCCTTCATCATAATATCCACCGTAACCATCGCTGTACATATCTGTAGGAGGATTCATTCCTCTTCCATCTGTTGAAGTATCCTGATGCACTAAATCCGCCTCTAGAGCGTTACCGTCTTCATTGCTGTATTCCTCGTATGGAGGTGACTCGCCTAGAACCGTCCCTGAAACGTGCGTACCGTGGTCGTGACCTTCGTCCGTGTCGCCGTCCGCACCGGGAGGCACGTAATTGTCTATGAGCTTACCCTCTCTAGAGAAAGCTTCATGATCTTCATACAAGCCGCTATCCATCACTGTCACTATCTCATCTTCGCCGGTAATTCCTTCGTCCGTAACCTTCCTGTTATCTTGTTCATTAGTTTGAGCCACCCATGTAGCATCGGAGTTGAACAGTTCGTATTCTTCTACACCTTCGGTTATCGAATTTACTCCAGAGATGCTGGCTAATTCATCGATGTTTTCAGATTCTATTTCAACTGTGATCGTGTTGCGAACGACTGATTTTATTTCTGCACCGGTTTGGGAAATCTCACTAGCTATCATATCAGTATTTGTTCCATCAAATATCTGTACGTCAAGCAGTGAAGTGCCTTCTTCATCCATGAGTTCCTCATCGAAGCTGTAAGCTGGGTGATAATCGCCTACCCAGTTTACAAAATCTAGTTCCTCGACTTTTTCTCTAGTCTCTGTATCCATCTCTACAATATAGTTAAAGCGCTGTCTAGATCCGTGGAGCTCTGCACCTATTTGTTGCAATTCTTCTCTCCATTCTGGTTTTGTCGGTCCTATCAATTGTACTATGTGGTAACTTTGGGTAGATTCGCTATCTACAGTCAGGGTTTCTGATAGTTCAGGTTCGCCCTCGCTCGTATGGAAGGTATGCGATTGAAGACTGACCAAATCTTTATTGTTAAGTTCTTCTACCGCGTGATCGAACTCTTGTATAGAGTTCAAACCTTCCTCAGAGGTTTCAACTAGCGAAAAAGAGTCGTACTCTGCCAAAATATCGTATTCGGATTCCTGTTGTAGAAATTCGGTATCTATGTCTTCGTTGTCCACTAAAATCCTAGATTCCATATCGTTTTCTGTCTCTTCTGCAGAAAAAGCGATCCCTGCAGAAAGAACAGAGCCTACCAAAAAAACAGTTGCCAAAACGGCAAAAATATATCTCGCACTTTTCATCGTTGGGTCCTCCTCAACAATAGTTGTTGAGTCATGCGAGGGAGGTATTGAAATATTTATTATTTAAGATTTTTTCTATTTATATACTTTACGGGGCTTTACCAAATATATCCTAGTTGAAATATATGAAAATGGGTCCTCGTATTTCTCTTATAAAAAAATTACGATATTTTATCGAGTTTTTTAATTTGGTATTTATTTATAATAAAATAGGGAGAAGACTTTCCTCCTTTAAGGAGTAAGATGGATCTCGATAGCATATCAACTTTCATAGATCTCACCTCGTTTAGGGTTTAAACGAGATGACGATCACTACTGGATCAATTAGGAGTAAACGAAAATATCGAGCGAAGATACTAAACCACAACGAGGTCGAAGATGAATTGAATCAGTGTGGTTTCTCCACATCTAAACTCTAGGATTTCGGTAGACACTACATAGAGCAGGAGTAGGAAGATACAGGAGAAATACCGAACGGTTACACACTCAAAACGGAGTTAAAAGACCGGAAACGATATACGGATTTTTAGTCACAGATTCCGAAGATGATTACTAAAATCCGCCTGGTTAAAGGAAAAGAGGTGATAAACAACCGAAGTCAACGGTCACATGGAAACAACAGGACTTCAGGTACGATAGAAAGCTGGCATCTTTCAGCCAAAAGAACTGGTAAGTTGTAAACCTTAGAAGACCAATCGGGAAGTCCGGCACCTTCAGGTGTTTAGGAGGATGTCACTTTTCAAGTTTCCTTGGACTCCATCAACTTTCATTAACAGGATTAAAAGCTTGATTACCCTCTATTCAAATAGATGACTCCCGTCACAAGAATTAGGAGTGGTCAAAGAAGGAAAACCTTCTCTACATGTACCAAAACTCAATCCTTCCTCTTCGCACTCTTCAACTACCTTTTTAAGGATGTGCAAACGCTTTTCTTCGGGAAGATATCGACTGTTGTCTATTTTTTCTCCTTCTTTAAAATATTCTTTCTCGAGTTCTTGAGCCTTTTCCGGGAAAGCGAGTTTGAGCTTCTTCCAACTGTCACCCCTTAACTTCAAAGTGCTAGAGACAACATGCTTTGCGCCGGTCTCACTTATCTTTTTCACAATCTCTGGGATCTCCTGTTCGGTTAGCTCAGGAAATATCGGATCAAAACGCACACCGGTAGGGATATCCTCTTTGACCAGTTGACGAATGATTTCCAAACGCTTTTTTGGAGAGGGAGCGTTCGGTTCCAACTTCTTCTTGACCTCTTCATCTATTGTACATAAGCTGACAGTGACTGCACAATCAGCTCGCTTTAGGATATCTATATCTCTTTTAACGTGGACTCCTTTCGTAACCACCAGTATTTTCATACCGTTTTTCTTCAGTACCTTTAAACAGCGCCTGGTATCTTTGTACTCTTTATCCATCTTCAAGTATGGATCAGAGGAATTCGATAGGGATATAAGGGAGCTTTCTGGGATCTTCTTCAGATCCTTCTTGACCCTTTCCACTAAATCCTTTTTCCTCCGAGGTCTAAAGAAGTTGGGTATGTAGGTGGCGTAGCAGTAGATGCACCTATGATCGCATCCGGTGTAAGGGTTCAACGAGTACTTATCAGGACAGGTACAGAGTTTTCCGTCCCAGGGATCGAATTCTCTGATGACTTGCATTGTAGTCGAATACTGTAAGGTGGTATTAAAGAATTGACAAAAAATGTGAGTTCTAGTTTCACTTGACCCCCGAATTGATCTTTAAATACTATCTAAAACTCACTTGATCAATGACCAACCTGGAAAAGATCGCCCGCCTTGCAGAGGAAAGTAAATATGATGTTGTAAGGCCGGAGATGGATTCTAAAAGAGAGTTCGATCTGCAGAAAGTGAGCGCGCTGGGTGAAGGAACCAAACACGACGTCTGTGCCTCCACAGCCACGCCTAGGATGGTCGATAGTCTTGACAGAATTGGTACTGTGTCCAGCGCCGGTATCTGTCATTCTTTCACTCCTGATGGTAGATGTGTGAGCTTATTCAAGACACTCTACACGAACGGATGTTCACAAGACTGTAGATACTGTCCCAATTCTGCTTCGTGCGGTGCAGATGGGAAAACCTTTTCTTATACTCCTGAGGAACTCGCCAAGGTCACACTTTCACTCTATCAGAGCAACTACGTCGAGGGCTTGTTTTTGAGCTCAGGGATGGGAAAAGACGAAGATATGGTGATGGAAGAACTGATAGAGACTGTTCGTTTATTGAGAGAGGATTACAAGTTCGAGGGATACATCCACCTAAAAGTTCTCCCCGGTACTTCAAAAGATTATATCAAAAGGTCCATTGGACTAGTAGATAGATTGAGTTTGAATATAGAGACTTGCTCTGAGTCGAGGATGCAGGAGTTGACCACCACTAAAGATTACAGGTATGATATCTTGAAGAGGCAGCGCTACATAAGGGACCTAAAAAAGAGGATAGGCCTTCCGGCTGGGCACACCACTCAGACCATAGTTGGGGCTTCGGGCGAGAATGATAAAGAGATATTCGAAAGCATGCTCAGGGAATACAGGAGGATGGAGGTAAAGAGGATGTATTATTCCGCGTTCACGCCGGTGGAAGAAACATCGTTTGAAGAAAAAGAGAACGTGTCGACCAAAAGAGAACACCGTCTATATCAGACCGACTGGCTTTTTAGGATCTATGAGTTTGAACCTAAAGAGATAAACTTAGCTTTCGACGAGGACGGTTTCCTTCCTGAAAAGGATCCAAAGATAGAGATAGCAAGGCATGTATTGGATGAGTCCGTCGATCCGAACGAAGCTTCTAAAGAAAGACTTCTTCGAGTTCCGGGTATAGGACCTAAAAGCGCATCTAGGATAGTGAAAGCAAGGCAGGAAGAAAAGATCACTAAAAGGAGAGAACTTGCGAAGTTCGGTGTAGTACTGAAAAGAGCTAGACCTTTCTTGAAGTTGAATGGATGGAAAGATACTACTCTGGACAGGTGGTTGACATGACACTTCCTGATAGGGATATGGAGCTTTTGAAAGCGAACGAAGATGTTACGCTTGATGATATAGAACTAGCTGAAAAGATAGATAAAGACGATCTTCACACTGCAACGGAAGAAAGATTATTGAGGATTAGGAATTTGATAAGAGAAGTCAGTAGGGAGATCCACAAGATGAAAGGTTTCGTTCGGTTCAAACACGTGGGAAAGAAACTGAAGTACGGGTATATGAAACCTGAGCATGACATCGGACTTATGATCTCAGAATGGTTTGCAGAACGTTTTCCAGGGATCATCATAATTCTTGGCAATGAAGAAGAGAGTTGGGTGTCGATCCGAACTGAGAAAGGTATAGAGAGCGAAAATAGCGGGGAACTTAAAGACCCTGTAGAAGAACTCGCTGAAATATTGGGAGCTGAAACCGAAAAAGGTTTTGAAGATCTGTGGGAAAAATATTACAAGAGCCAATATGCTGAAGAAAGGAAGAACATAGAACTCTTTCAAAAGAACATGCCAGAAAAGTTCAGAAAAAGAGCAAGGAATGTTACTGAAGAGAAGTTCTATGAAGAGAGTTTAGATGGATTTGAATGAGTGCTTTTGCAGATTTTAGACAAATTTAAATATAATGAAACAATGCTCTTTGTTCGTGTGAGGATAAGATGAATATAATCGGTAAATATGAAAACATTGTGGCTAAATATCCTAAGATCTTTTTACTCGTTTTGGTAGTGATCACTCTTTTCTTAGCTCCTAACGTCGCTGAGTTCGAGTTCGATGCAGGGGACGAGGATTTCCAGCCCGATACGGAGATCGCGGAAGCAAACAGAATGATCAGAGAGGAATACGGTGAAGAGGGTGTACAGGTTAACATCATCTCCGATGCCCCGGACAATGTTCTGAGTCTGGATAATCTTCTGATGCAGGTGGATCTTGAAGAGAATCTGACGGGAAACGATATGGTAGAAGAGAGGTTAAGAAAGACTTCTGAAGCTCCTACAGGTGTTTCTTCTCCCGCCAGGTTGATAGCTCAAGCAAGGTTCATAAGAGTGGCTAATGAAACATTTGGAGGAGAAAATGAAAGGATGCCAGAAGATCCATATCTGATGCAAGAACAAGATTTTGATCCGGATGAGTTAGCCCAACAGTTTACCCTAAAAACAGATCATTTAAGGAAGATTTTGGAGGGAGGAGTTTTGGAACTAGAAGAAATCCCTGATCAGCTTCCACCTCTAGAATTTGATGAGTTCGATGCCGAAGAGGATCTTGATGACCTTTACGAAGGAGAATTCCCTCTCAAGGATATTTTACCATTTTTACTTTCAGATGATTATGATGAGGAGGAGGACTACGGGGAAGGCAACTTTGCATCCAAGTCTATCACTAGTGTCTTTATAGTTGAAGGACTGGAAGATGATGAGCTTCTTGACACTGAGAAGGAGATCCAAAGTATAGCTGAATATGTGGAAGAAGGCAGTGATACGAGAACTAGATTCAGAGTTATAGGTGACGCTCTGATCGATGAGGAAGTGAACGAAGCTTCGAGCGGCAATATCGGCATCCTGATGCCTCTAGCTTTTGTTTTTGTGATCGTAGTCTTGGGAATAATTTACCGCAACTTTACCGATACCATCCTGAACCTAATAGCACTGATCATGGCGGTGATCTGGACCTATGGTATTGGGGTTTTAGCCGGCATCAACCTCGGTAATCCGATGATGACCACGGTGCCGATTCTCATCATCGGTCTAGGTATAGATTATGGTATCCATTTCACTTCAAGATATAAAGAGGAGATTGGGAAAGGCAAAGAGGTAAGAGACGCGATGTCTAAGACTGGTGCTACGGTTGGATTTGCGATTTTGTTGACTACTGTAACCACTGTTGTGGGCTTTTTGAGCAACCTTGGCTCTAATATCTCCATAATCAGAGAATTCGGCGTGTTATGTGCAATAGGCATCGTTAGCGCTTTCATCTTGATGCTCACTTTCTTCCCCGCCACTAAAACTTTAATAGACAGCTGGAGGAAGAAGAGAGGTAAAGAACTGGTCAAGAAAAAGACTTCTAAGAGAAAGAAAAAAGATAAAAAAAGCTTTGGGCAGAAATTTTGGAACAAGATAGGTGAACCTGAAACTTTCTGCGAAGCAGACAGAGACTGTGTGAACAATGGTTTAGGTCTAGGCGCCATAGCCGCTCGAACTCCAGTAGTGGTGGTGGTCATAGTTCTTCTCATCACTTCCGTCGCTGCCTATGGAGGCCTGCAGATAGAAGCGGAATACAGTTTTACGGATTTTCTCCCAGAGGGCGAGGAGGTGACCGAGAACATCAACATGTTCGTCGACGAGTTCGATTTTAGTGAGGAAACGGTCTATATACTTGTGGAGGGCGACCTTACACAACCTGAAGTTTTAAGGAATGTTAGAGAAGCGAGAGAGGAAGCTATGCGAAGCGATTTTGCTGTCCCAGCTAGAAGCACCGAGAGCGTTTATGATATAGGAGAAGAGATGAACGCCGACGGTACTTTTAACGATACCGAGTCAGAAAGCTGGAGGAAAATAGTAGAGGATGATGATCCCACTCCTGAAGATGTAGAGATCGTTTACAATGCGATGATGAACAAGCGACGTGAAGATACAGAAAGGGTCTTGAAAGAAGATTACACAGGGATGATTTTGCGAATACCGGTAGATACACAGGAAGAAGAAAAAGTTGAACAAACTCAGGAAGATATGGAGGAAGCTGCTCAAGTCTTCGATGATGACGATCTCGACAGAGTTATAGTGACTGGCGGGCCGATAGTCAGTCAATCCGTCTTCGAATCTATAAACGAAGGTCAGATACAGACGTTAGCTATAACGTTCATACTCGCCCTGTTGATTTTAGCAGGTTTATACGTCTATCTAGGAAAAGGACCTCTTCTCGGCGCAGTGACCTTACTGCCTCTCGTTTTCGTGATCACCTGGACCTTCGGAGCCATGTATTTCTTCGGTATACCGCTCAATCCTGTAACTGTCACTATAGCAGCTATAATAGTCGGTATTGGTATCGACTTCAGCATACATCTCACCCAGAGATTCAACGAGGATACAGAAGAGATCCCCCATCCTGAATGTGCGCTCTGTGTTTCCGCCAGCCATACTGGCAGCGCTCTCTTCGGTTCAGCTGCGACCACCATAGGAGGATTCGGCATCTTGTCTTTCGCTGTCATACCACCACTAGCACAGTTCGGTCAGGTGAGCGCTTTAAGCATATTCTTCGCTTTCATCGTAGCAGTTTTCGTCTCGCCGACATTCCTTCTAGTCTGGTACAAGTTCAAGTATAAAAATAAAAAATAGAACAGTTAGGTCAATCTACCGGACAGGTGGTAGAACTCCAACCCGAAAGACCGCCCAACACAACATGAAGATCTTCCCATCCATTCCTCTTTAGTATACTTGCTGCAGTCATCGACCTCAGACCACTGCCGCAGAAGATGTAGATCGGTTTATCTTCTGGCACTTCGTCCATCCTTTCAGGTAACTTTGTGATGTGTATCTCGTGGGCGCCTTCGATATTTCCTTCTTCTTCTATCTCTTCTTCCGGTCTCACGTCAAGCAGAAAAGAAGGTCTTTCCGCGTCCAATATGCTGCATACTTTTTGAACGCTGACTGTATCTATCGACTGGCTTTCTTGCCCAGTCATATGCCACGAAAGCATGCCTCCTGATAAGCAACCCTCTACGTTGTCATATCCCAGCCTATGGAGATAAGTTACAGCCTTTGAAGGATCACCGGATTCATCAACCAAGAGTATAGGTCTATCGTAAGGTAAAAACCAACCTGCGAAGCTTGGTAGTCCTTCCTCCCATATCGATAAGGCACCGGGTATATGTGCTGCGCCGAAGCCGACCTCTTTTCTTGTGTCCAGCACTAATGCATCCTCTGCTCTTTCTTTGAATTCGAGAGGATCTAGGAACTCGATAGTGCCGATCTCAGAAGAAGGAGGATTCAGGTTCTGTTTCTCCATCTCTTCAAAGTAAGGTGGGTACTCCAACATCTCAGCCACATTATCGATGAACTCTTCTTTATCTTCTACCTGAAGTTTGGGATTGTGTCTTTTTTCTAGTCCTACTGTAGTCCATTCTCTCTCGGCTATGTTGCCCGCGCACACGGAACCAGAACCGTGGGAAGGACAAACTATTACGCCGTCTCCCAACGGGAAGATCTTTTCGAAGATCGAATCGTAAAGTTTACCAGCCATATCCTCGGCCCTATCTTCGCCGTAGAAGTCCACTCTTCCAACATCTCCCGCGAAAAGAGCGTCGCCTGTAAAGACAATCCAAGGGCTTCCATCGGGATCGTAAAGTACGTAGCTCTTGCTTCCCTCGGTGTGACCTGGAGTGTGGAGCGCCTCGATCTTTAGACGTCCTACCATCCATTCCATACCTTCCTCGACTGCATTACCATAATCATAATCGAGTTCTTTATCAGAATGGTATATTTTTGCTCCTGTTTTCTCTTTGATGACGTTCGAGCCTATTATGTAATCTTCGTTTCGATGTGTTTCAAAAACGTATTCTATATTCATCCCGTGCTTTTCTGCCAGTTTTAAATAAACTTCAGTATCTCTTCTAGGATCGATTACGGCAGCTTGATTTTTATCGCCGATTACGTAAGAGAAATGGGCTAATCCTTTCGATCTTATTCTTTCGAACAACATGTTTTGTCCTCCTCTCTATTCCTATGGATAAGTAATTTATTTAATTTATGCTCAATTGGGACTGTATGTATCAATGAAAAGAAAGGGGCAAAGTGGTCAAATCAGTGATATCACTAAAGAGTTGACAGGCTGCTTTGACCCGAATCTATTAATATTCGAAAAGATATTGATTAGTTGATATAGATAAAAAAAAGAATGGTAAAATGGGTATTTCTTCGATTTTTTATCTCCTGGGCATCATATCCGGGTCGGTACTAGCGGTGGGAGCAGCGGTAAATCTGATCTCTTCCATTCAACTTTGGCCTTTAGAACGGAAAAGTGAGGCTTGGTTGGTCTATTCCTTGCTAGGTATATTTTACGTCTCTTTCACAGTTACTCTGATGAGATCTGTCAGCCCTGTATCTGAATTTACTTTATCTAACTGGTCAGGTTTGATTTTGACTGTTTTCGGTTTGAGTTTCTTTTTATGGAGCATTTCTAGTCTACATCTCCGAGAAACCTTCGGTTTTGAAGGAGAATTCTGTTCTCAAGGACCTTACGGAATTTGCCGTAACCCTCAAACTCTAGGACTCATTATACTGAGTATCGGAGCTATCCTTTTAACAGGTTCACAAGCGGTATCTGTTCTGACTATTTTTCACCTAGCTTTTCTGTTACTAATAATTCCAGCAGAGGAAAGCTGGCTGAGAAAAAAGTATGGAGAAAAATACAAAAGATACCGTGAAAAAGTACCTAATAGATTGATCCCTCGCTTAAAAATAAGCTGAGAATTGAGGTTGTCCTGATTTTGGTCGGATCTGTAACAGCCAGCTCTAGAATGTCAATAAGATTAAATAGGAAAGACAAAATGTATCGGTCGTAGGGCGTATTTATAAAGGGAGATTGAATGTTTTAAATGTTCGAACAGTGCGATATCTGCGGAAAAAGGTATTTCTTAAAGGAACTTTGACCTGTGAAAATTGCGGAAAAAAAGTATGTCCCGGTCATGAATCCGAACAATACGAAAGTTACTCTATCGGCCAACCAAGATCTTCTGTGACCATGTATGATTATCCCTGTGGTGAATCCTTTTCAAAAGACGAGTTTCGGTGTTATAACTGCAGGATGGGTAAGACTGGTGTCAAGATCGATAAGGATTCCGTGGTCAATCTCCTCCTCCACCCTCTCATCTGCTGGGGAAACGAACATAAGTTGGTGTTCAAGGTGCAGACATTTGAATCCTCAAGAGGATCTAAACTGCGAGAATTGTGGAAACGCGTTTGCTAGTCAGAGAAAATTAGAAAATTTTCACAAAGCTCTTTCTGGATGTGCAGAGTACGGAGAGAAGGTACCGGCAGAAGTTTCTTACTGTCCAAACTGCGGTATCGAATTCAGTTCTACCAAAGTGAAGTGCAGCCAGTGTAAAGCCTGGATCGATGATAGTTTAGCAAGGTATCCCGAGAGTGGTGTTGAGTTCGGGTCGTAATCGATTTTTCCCAATCGATGAACTTTATAGAGTTGTGAAAGCCGAAAACCCACGGCTCTGCCGCGGGGATGAATGCCACTTTCACTGACCTCCCTTTCCTAAGTAGATGTCTAAATAGTGTG
>PWHR01000029.1 GCA_003554965.1 Thermoplasmata archaeon
CAAGTTCCTCGTAATCTGACCCAAGGTTTCTTTCTTCCTTTTCTATTATCATTTTCTCTAGCCATGTTATTCTCCAGCAATATACTGAGGAATCAAATTCCTCATATCGTAGTAATTTTCTTTAAAATTACTACTAACTTAGAATTTTCCCTGGAAAATTCTGAGATTCGATGGAATTTGCAGGCAAATTCCAGTAGACTTCATGGACTTTGTTGTTGTCTATATTCACTCCATGTCTTTCTCTCAGTCTTTCAGCGATAGCCACAGCACCCATGCGAAATTTTTTGCAGACAATACAAGATGGATAAGAAAGGGAAAACCTTAAAGTTGAGGCATTTCTCCTGATTTTCTAATGCCTATAGAGTGGATAGGGTTTTTCGTTGCGATGGCCGTCATCGTGATAGGTGCCAATTATCACCTGATATTAGCGCTTTTTTCAGGCAGTATACTATTGGGTTTTTTTACGCTTGCTCCCGCTGAGATATTGACCCAGTTCTATGAAACTTTGACCACACCTAATACTATATTTTTGATCTTCGCGTTAGGTATGATCCCGATGATCGGAGGTATATTACAGGTTAGTGGAAAGTTAGAGGACATAGTGAACAATCTCCGGATCGGAAAAAGACCATTTTTGGGCGCAACACCGGCTTTTATAGGCCTTTTGCCCATCCCGGGCGGTGCACTTTTCTCCGCACCACTGGTCGACAAGGCCGGAGAAGGTTTAGCGGCACATCTAAAAGCCGCTATCAACGTTTGGTTCCGTCATGTCATCTATTTCATCTATCCTATATCTTATGCTTTGATCGTGGCTGCAGATGCGGCTGACTTGTCCATCTTCAGTATCGTAGTATTCCAGTTTCCATTCTTTCTGTTCTCTATATTTTTAGGGTATATTTTCCTCTTAAGGAAAGCAGAAGGCGAGATGAGTTACGATTCTGAGATGGATATTGGCTCTTTGGTTCCTCCTATGTCTGTCCTAGTAGTGGCTCCTGTTATATGGGCTGGAATGCATTATGGTGTGGGAATCCATGAAGATTTTGAGAATATGTTCGTGCTGATAGCTGTCTCTATAAGTTTCATCCTTGCGATAATCATCACTATGGATTCCAAGAAGAACATACTGCCGGAAGCGGCTAAAGAGATGAAACCCTGGAATTTCATGGTGTTGATTTTCGCTCTTTACTTCTTCATCAATGTATTTGAAGAATCAGGGATGGGAGGAGAGATCGGAGGATTGGCAGTTCCAGGGGGGGTTCTGCTCGTGGTTTTCGGTTTCCTATTAGGTTTTGGTACAGGAAGGATAATGCTACCGGCGTCAATAATCGCGCCGATCTACTTCGGTATGGCTAGAGTAGATGGACTCCCTACACTAGCTACTCTTGCAGCTTTCCAGGCCATGTATATCGCTATCTTTACCGGCTATATAATAACTCCAGTACATCCGTGTATCAGCATATCTTTAGAATATTTCGACGGTAAGATGAGTAAATTTTTGAAAATCATGATACCGATGTTGGCTATCTCTGTAGGTGTGGCAGCCGGTACATACCTGTTATCTCGACTGATATGGTGATCAACAAATACCGAAATATCTAAAAGTCTAATGATCATCCCTTATTGATGAGCGAGAATCTAAAGATAGTCGAGATCGAAGAGATAAAGAGCGAAACCCCGACTATAAAGACCCTTTATTTTGATTGGGGTGAAAAGTTCAAACCGGGTCAATTCGTGATGGTCTGGATTCCAGGGTTGGATGAAATACCGATGGCCATCTCGAACGATGGGCTTGATTTTATCACCGTAAAAAATAGAGGTGAAGCCACTAAAAGGCTCCATGAGATAGAAAGAGGTACAAAGCTTGGTATAAGAGGCCCATATGGTAACGGTTACAAGCTAAAGGGTGAAAAATTATTGATCATAACGGGAGGATGCGGGGGAGCATCAATGATAGAATTGGTCCGTACAGCTGAGGAAGTGGATAAAACAATCGTAACCTGTTTGGGTGGAGAGACGGAAAAAGAACTGCTCTACAGAGATAGATTCTCCGATCTAACTGACTTGAAGGTCTCTACCGATGACGGAAGTGCAGGGCACCACGGTTTTGTCACCGAGCTGGCTGAAAAGGTTGTGGAGAAAGAGAGGATCGATTCCGTATACACGTGCGGTCCAGAGATCATGATGAAAAAAGTCGTTGATATGTGCTTGAAAAAGGATATCCCTGTTCAAGCTTCTTTAGAGCGTTATATGAAGTGTGGCATAGGCATCTGTGACTCTTGTACTATAGATGGAAAACAGGTCTGTGTCGACGGGCCGGTCTTTTTCGGGAGAGAGCTTAAAGATATGGCGGAGTTCGGGAAATACGAGAGGACAAAGGAAGGTTTGAAGGTCAAAAAAAGTTGAAATTGAAAAATTTCCGTTTATAAGGATAAATATACCAAGGAACTCACAGTCTACACAGGATTTTAAGACAACACTTAGAAATCATTGATAAGTTGATCTGACTCTATTTATTGATCTTCACCTTCTAAAGCTACGATATCTATTTTAGCCTTGCTTCTACAATCTTTACAGCGGATCGGAATCCCAGATTCTCCCTCTTGTTTCATCTCGGGAGAGATTATATCTGAATCGCAGTCCATACATATCCATATCTCTTTTTCTTTATCCCATGTGATCAATCCTCCGCAGTTAGCACATTTTAGAGGACCTTCATAATCACAATCGCTTATCGGACATTCAACCCATAGTATCACATTTTTTTTAGAGATGTCGATATCGGATGACATATTGTAAAAACTAAATTGAAAGAAGGTATTAATTCTTTATCCGGTTACCGTAAATTATTTTTAGAAATAAATCATGCTTCACGATAATGGTTGAGTTCGAGAAAAAAAACTTTTTCATTGGGTTGATCCTTCTGGTCTTAGGATCAGATGTACTGTTTTCACTTTCAGGTCATTACAGGGCAGGGAGCTCCATTTTTTTTCTGATAGGGATCACTTTCATATATTTATCTTTCAAAAGAGCTAAGGAAGATTTCGAAGAATCTGCCCCAGAGGTACTTCAAGGGTTGATCTATTATCCGAAACTACCTTATTTTCAAACTTTAGTTGTGTTCTTTCTTTTCTTGAGCACCCTGTTTTTTGTACCGGATTTTTTAGGAATAGCGGTGATCTTGCTGGGTTTAGGAGTCAGTCAAGCCATATTAACGGTCTTCAAAAAATACATGAAAGATAGGGTGAAAGTTTTGACTGTCATCAAATTTCAGATCTTTGTATTTTTTTCTATGCACTTTAATGTGACAGCGAACGATCTTTTCATATTACGCCCTATACCTGACGTTTTCACCGAGATCTTTGTTTTGCTAGCCTGGATAGCTATGTTCTTAAATCTCTACCTCAAATTTAAAGATTAGATATTCTACTTTAAAGTTGAGAAGATCCAACCATCGAAACTTTGATAAATAAATCATCCTATACGCAAACATGGATTATCTTCACAATAAAAAGGATCTCCGTTTACTCCGGTATCTCCTATCAGGTGAGGGAGTACACGTTAACGTGAGCGAGTTGGCCCGGGATATGGACGTCCACTGGGCGACCGCGAAAAAGAAATTGGAGACACTCTATAAAAAAGGTCTGTTGAATCCCCCGATATATCCTTTCATCCAACTTTACGACGAGTATCCTCTTCTAGTCTTGGTCAGAGCCGATATGCCGAGAACACAATGGGTGAAAGAATTTTATCAAAATGATTCTCACATCTTCGCAGCCTTCACCTGCATGGAAGGCCTGTACAACACTTTCCTGATAGAATTCTTTGAAAGTTTAGAAGATTATCATTCTTGGCGGAATGACATAGTTAAAGAGAACAAGATCCCCTCCAGAGAGGAGAGGACTCCGGCTAACGCCGATTTTTTTAGCAATAAACTCACCTTCAAATATGAACCAAATTCTTTCATAGAACAGTTGGAAGATGAATTTGAGCGAGAAGGGCATGTAGAACTGGGTGGGGAGGAATTGGATAGAGAATTCTTCCACATATTGAACGGAGTCATGAAAGGGGAGCATATACGGACAAATCATTCCTATCTAGCTAGAGAGTTGGGAGTGAACAGAAAAACGGTTAAGAGAAGGATAGAAAAGTTGTTGAGCCACGAGATCATAGACGAACCGAAATGTTTCTTTCCTAAGTTATTAGTCCCTCCTAGCTACAATTTGATAATCACTATGATAGAGGCCATCGCGGAAAGAGATCAGATCAAGGATTACTTGAAAAAAGATCCTAACGTTCCTAGAGCTGTAGAGACCAGCACTAAAAGATACAATTTTTTGGTATTCACGGCATTCAGAACCGTCGAAGATTTTTTCGATTGGAGTGAGAGGATAAGATCGGAGTTCCCTGAGAGCATAGGTGCTATATCCAAAACGATACTCTCTTCCAAAATGATACACTTAATAAATCCTTCAAAAGTATCATTGGGATTTATCGAGAAAAGGTTGAAAGAGTTGAGCAATTGAGTTAGACCCTGTTTTGTTCAATTTGATGAAAATTTTCGTTTGCCTTTTTTATGGCTTTATGATGTTGGTTATTTTTGGATATAAATAAAGGTCAACATCTTCAAAAATACTCTCCGATATTGTAAGATAATTTTTTATAGCACCAATAATTTGCCCCAGACACCTTGAGGTGAATAAAATATGTCGGAAGAAGACTACAACCCGTATAAGGAAGCCCAAGAGCAGTTCGACAGGATAGCTGAAAAGTGTGATCTTGACGAATCGATTAGAGATCTGCTCAGAGAACCAATCAAAGAATACCATTTCAACCTCCCAGTGAAAATGGATGATGGGAGCACTGAGGTTTTCAAAGCTTATAGAGTTCAACATAATGATGCATTGGGACCCTGTAAAGGCGGTATAAGGTTCCATCCTGAAGAGACCATAGATACGATCCGCGCTCTAGCCATTTGGATGACTTGGAAAACGGCTGTAGCTGATCTTCCTTTGGGAGGCGGCAAAGGAGGAGTTATTTGTGATCCTCGAGAGATGTCGGAAAGAGAACAAGAGCGTGTATCTAGGGAGTACATAAAGCAGATAAACAAGAATATCGGTCCCCTCCAGGACGTTCCGGCACCTGACGTGATGACCAGCGCTAAACACATGCTCTGGATGATGGATGAATATGAAAATATAAGGGGTGGAAGATATCCCGGAGTCATAACCGGAAAACCAAAAGATATGGGTGGTTCTAAAGGTAGAACCGAAGCTACTGGCTACGGTGTTATATATGTTCTTAGAGAACTTCTCAACGAACTCGATAGAGATTTTGAGGACACCACTGCTTCTGTCCAAGGTTTCGGCAACGTGGCTCAGCACGCTGCTGAACTTTTCACGGAATATGGAGGTAAATTGGTCTCAGTTTCGTGCTGGGATCAAGAGGACAAGAAACCATACAGCTATTACAGAGAGAGCGGTGTTGACGTTGACGAACTGAGAAATATAACTGATGAGTACGGCAGTATAGACAAAGAAAAGGCGAAAGAAAAGGGTTATGAAAGATTGTCTGGCGAAGACTGGCTTAAGCAAGAAGTTGACGTATTGATTCCCGCCGCTCTGGAGAACGCCATAAACAAAGATAACGTGAAGGAGATACCTGAAAGTGTTGACATAATCATTTCTGGAGCAAATGGTCCCATAACCACGGAAGCCGACGATATATTGAAGGATCGCGATCTTTTAGTCGTTCCTGATTTCTTAGCCAATGCCGGTGGCGTCACCTGCAGTTATTTCGAGCAGGTACAGAGCAACCAAAATTACTATTGGTCGAAGGAGGAAGTCCTAGAGAAACTGGATAGCAAAATGACCAATGCGTTCCATGAAGTATGGAATCTCTCTCAAGAAGAAGATATAAGGATGAAAGAAGCCGCATACATAATTTCTATCAAAAGAGTGGCAGAGGCTTGCAAAGCAAGAGGTTGGCTCTAAAACAACAACTACAAAAACCATTCCTCATATTTATTGATAAAAAAGGAAAAAGGGTAAGGGTCCGGGCATTATCGTGATACACCCGGTACTCTTCCTGATATTTTTCTATTCACTATTTTTGTCGAAGTAGAAAACCTAAGCGATTAGACCCCATATACCCACAACCAGGGTGATTATTCCTATTATCGTTTGGAAGCTCCCCAGGACTTTGGCTAATTTTTCTATGTAGTCGCCGACAGCTGGAAGTGTTTGCAATAAGCCTGTAGCTAACATTATGCCCGCTATTATAAGCATTATCGGTCCCAAACTCACACTGAATGTCCATATACCGTAGATCAGGGCTATTATTCCTATTATCCCCTGGAACCCGCCTAACCACTTGGCAAACTTCTTTATGTGTTCACCTAGAGCTGGTATTACTCCAAGTAATCCTGTCAGTAGTATCAATCCTGCTACAATCAGTAATATGTCTCCTATCATTTTCACCACAAATAAGATAACTTCAACAATCTATATATATATTTCCCAATTTTTAATCCGACAGATTTTAATCTCTAGTGTTTATTTGCTGATAATGATGACTTCTATAGAGGAACTGTATAAGAAAGTTTCAGACATATATACCGAAGATGAGTTCGATGAGAAGATAGATAAGAGACGAAAAGAATTTGAAGATCTTTTCGACGAAGAAGCTTTGGCACATCTTATCGTGGCTGAGGAAGGAAGGAACGACGAAGCAGTAGATAACCTCGAAGAAGTTGAGATCGGGGAGGAATGCACCATTGAAGGAGAAATAGTAGATCTGGGAGATTTAAGGACTTTCGAGAATGAGAACGGTGAGGGTAGAGTTAGAAACGTCCGTATCGACGACGGAACTGGTTCTATAAAATTGGTCCTTTGGAACGAGGACACGGAGATGGTTGAAGATCAGTTCGAGGTCGGAACGAATATAAGGGTGGCAAACGGCTATGTTCAGGACAAGGGTTATGGAAAACAGATAAGCATAGGCAAGTGGGGCGAGGTTCAGGTACTCGATTAGTTCAACACACATTCTCTCAGCAAAAAGGATTAATATCTTCATTGTCTTACACTATCCATGATGGAAGAAGATAAGGAAGAGGGCTTCATTGAGGAATTGATCGAATGTCCGTTCTGCGGAGGATTCGTCCCTAACGAATTTGAGTGTTCTTTGTGCGGTTACGAACTTGTAGAGCTTGAGATAGACGGAAGAACTAAAATTACCTGTTCAAACTGTAGAGCTGAAGTCGACGAAGAAAGGGAAGAGTGCCCATCTTGCGGTACTTTATTCATTCTTTGAATCGGTCCTCCTGAAAAGCCCTATTCCAAAAAATAATAATAAATAAACGAGATTGAGAAAAATATGACTGACGACGGACTTGATTATGAAGATGTGGTAGATGTTTGGGAGAGAGAAAGAGATTCAGAACAACCTTGTGCTCTGCCTGATAACTTTTATCAAAGGCTCAGAGAGTATATTCAAGACCTTGAAGTTATGTCAGAAGAGATCGGTTTATCTCCTGCAAATAAAAGGGAAAGAAGGATACAAAAACAATATCAGAGAGTCAAAAATATAGCTGATCGTTTCTTTAAAGAGCGCCAAAGAAAGATCGTTTTGTCTGCATATCATAAATCACTTGGACAGGACGTGAACGCCTCTAATCTGATAGATAGAGAACTTCAACTTTTGAATGAAGTGTCTAGCCTTCTAGAAGAGCAAAAAAATATCGTATTTTTAGGAGAATACAAAAGGAAAACTAAAGGGGACAAGGAGGAAGAAGAGTTAGATCCGCTCAAAGAAGAAAGAGAAGAGAGTATGGGTGGAGAAAAAACGGAGGCCGAGTTGAGTGAGAAAACGATGGAAGAAGAGGAATATCTAGAACCCGAGAAGGAAGACGAGATAGTAGAACCTAGCACTGGAGAGAAGCATGAAAGAGGAAAAGATCAGAGCCTCCAGAAAAATGCAAAAGCTCATGAAGAACTTTTGATCCATATCACCGATGATATCCCTCCGTTCGTTGATATTGATACTACTTACGATCTGAATAAAGAGGACGTAGTGACTCTAAATAAAGATATAGCTCAGGTGCTAATAGAAAGGGACAAGGCTAGAAAAATAAAACTCTAGACTGGCAAGGATTCGTTTTTTTTTATCCGAAGAGGGAGTCGTATTGACCTTGTTCTATCTCTTTTTGGATCTGCTTAGGTTCTTTTTCATCTATGGTTACGCCCATAGAAACACAAGTTCCGATGATCTCTTTAGTTTTCTTTTTCAGACTCTTTCCAAGTAGATCGTTCTCTTTCATCTCTGCGATCTCCGTAGCTTCCTTCATGGTAATGTTTCCGGCTTTACTGCTCTTTGGACTTCCACTCCCCTTCTCGATGCCTGCTTTTTCCAACACTAAAGCCGAAGTAGGGGGGGTTCCTACATCTATTTCAAAATCACCTGACTCCGTATCTACGGTTAGTTTGATCGGAACTTTCATACCTTTAAATTTTTCAGTTTCTTCGTTTATCGCATTGACGATCTCCATTATGTCGACACCTAATGGTCCAAGCTCTGGCCCTAATGGAGGACCTGCACTAGCTTCGCCACCATCTATCAAGGCTTCAATCGTTTCTGTTGCCATATTATCATCTCTTTTTACCGGTCATATATTACTTTTGTTCTTAATCTTCCTTTTCCAGGACTCTAACGTGATCTCCTCTTACGGTTACGGGGATAGGAACTGTCGCTTCAAACAACTCGACAGTTATCTCATCATTATCTTTATCTATCTGAGCGACCCTAGCTTTCTCACCTTTGAAAGGTCCTGCAGAGAGTTCCACTATATCTCCTTCAGCTATTCCTTCAACAGCGAGTTTTGGTGCGAGGAAATGCTCGATCTCTTCTATACTCGTTTCCCCACCTATTATACCTTTGGCCTTTCTAGTCCCTTCAGTGATCTCATCTACCATAGTGGGATTCATGGCCTCGATGAAGACATACCCTCTAACAGGCTTTGGAGCTAATATGGAGAAAACACCCATATCCTTATCTTTGGCCCAAGAAGCTATGTAATCAGCAACATTTTTTTCCTGATTTATCTGAGTTTTCATCGCGACTACAGAGGGTCGAGCTGTCGTGATCAAGGTTAAAGAATCCGACAGCATCTTATCTTTAGTTGAGGTGGCATCCACGATGACTTCTGCCTTATCCCCATATTTTGCACCTTCTGGTGCTCTGATATCGACGGGTATGATTTCTTCTTCTCCACCTTCCAATTCCATCGTTTTTGTCACAGAATCCGAGGGATCTGACAATTTTTCCCTTTCAAAAACACGTATCTGCCAAGGTACTGGATCTTCTATTTCTGAACTGTAGAAAACATGCATCCTAACATCTACACTTATCGATGATGATGCTGAGTTTATCAATTTCACTTTGTAATTTGCCCTGTCTCTAGTCGGGATGGATTTTTTATTTGGGTCACACTTCAAAAAGATGCCCTTTTTTTCTTCTTCTTCTTCCTCTTCGGGAACTTCTTCTTCCTTTTCTTCAATGAGATCCTCTTCTGTAAAATCATCTAACAGGCCCATAGTCTCACCTCATACCCCCAAGATAGCAAAATAATCTGGCAAATTATTCCATAACCAGAATATCAAAAAACCAACACCGCCTATCAGCAGAAGACCTCCAACTACTATTATAAGGGTCTTTTTGAATTCTTCTTGGTCTGGCTTCCTTGCCATCTTCAATATTCGGCCGTATTTGCCCTTTCCAACCTTGCCTGCTTTTTCTTCGATTTTATCCTGTATCTTCCAAGAGCCTTCAACTATGTCCATCTACTTCCCCTCATGCCACGGTTTGTATCTCCTCATTTTTGGTCGATATCTCACTTCCAAAAATCTGTTTAGATTTTACACCAGTGATTACGACCATAACTTTCAATGTATTTTCCTGAGTAGGTTCTACAGAGGCACCCCAAATTATTCTAGCATCTTGCCCTATCTTACTCTCGACTATATCTGCGGCTTTCTCTGCCTCTGAAACCGTCATATCGGGTCCACCGACTACGTTGATCAATGCAGCGTTAGCATCACTTATATCGACCTCGAGAAGAGGTGAATTTATAGCTTCTTCTATCGCTTTTTCAGCTCTGTTCTCTGAATCATCCTCGCCCATGCCTATCATAGCCACCCCAGCACCTTCCATGACGGTTCTTATATCATTGAAATCTAGATTTACCAGTCCTGGTTTTGTTACCAATTCAGTCATACCTTTTATCGATCGAGTAAGTACCTCGTCTGCGACCTTGAAAGCCTTGTTCAATGATAGTCTGGGACAGAGTTCGAGTAGCTTATCGTTCGGTATGGTTATGACGGTATCAGCCACTTTTCTCAATCTAGAAAGCCCCCACTCAGCGTTTTCCATCCTTGCAGCACCCTCTGCTTCGAAAGGAGTGGTGCACACCGCTACAGTTAAAGCCCCCTGATCCTTTGCAACTTCTGCGACGACTGGAGCTCCTCCAGTACCAGTTCCTCCACCCAATCCACAAGTAACGAACACCAGATCACTGCCTTCTAGGATCTTAGCTATCTTTTCTTTTGCTTCTTCCGTGGCTTCCATACCGATCTCCGGACGAGCACCTGCACCCAAACCACCTGTTTTCCGGCGCCCCAACAATATCTTCCTCTGGGCTAGTACCGTCAATAGATGTTGGGCATCAGTATTCGCAGAAATAAGTTCGGCACCCTGTAAACCTTCTTCAGATATCCTCTCGACAGTATTAGAGCCTGCACCACCGACTCCCACTATCTTGATGGTTGTTTTCAAGTCTTTCAATACTTCTCTAAGCTCTTCATCGGCGGAAGATAGGTCCTGCTCTTTTGACCTTCCTGAGTCGCCACTTTCGGTTTCGGATAGAGCCTCGTCAACAATCGATTCCATCAATACACACTCCATTTTGATGATAAATTTAAGTATCTATCGTAACACAATCAATAAACCCTCATATAAAATGTTTTGCCCTGTGAACTTTTCTTAGTTCCCTGCTTTAGATAAAAGTACTATTGCCAAAACAAACGTGAAAAACACAACCGTTGAGAAGATGACCATCTGTAAAAATTCACCTCTTGCTATCCCCAATGAACTATATATTGCCATCGTTGATGCTAAAACGGATAACAACGTCCCTATACCAAGATTGCCGGAAATCTCTTTTAACAAGAGAGGTTTGGGAGATGCCTCTTCTTCCTGAGAACTTTTCTGTATTTCTTGATAATACAGAACCCCTCTGGAATAAAACCAAACTAACATGTATAGAAAGAAGACCCCTATTATGACAAGGAGTCTAGAAAATGAAAATGCATGGAGCCATCCTCTATTTACGAAAAGAAAGGAAAGGACAGAAAAAAGGGCCCCAAAGTCCAAGATGAAATCAATTTTCATTACAAAACCAAATATCATCATACCTGCAAAAATAAAGGGGAAAAACCAATAGACTGAGTGTGAAGAAACCACTCCAACAAGTGAAGAAACAGCCAAGATAATCAATGGAACTATAAAGATATCACTGTTTATCTCTTTCTGAATCTTAACACCTCCTCTATAGCGGGCTCCAAAGGTTCATAAGGATCCCAATCCACAACTAAGCCTCCATGTTTCCAGATTTTATCTATAGTATGGGATCTTTCTGCCTTATAAAGTGATTCTGCCGTTTCTTCATATTCATCTAATAGTCTCTTTTCTATTTTGAGAGGGTTCGGAGATATGATCATCACATCGTATTCTTTCAGGCATAGATCGATTATGGTCTCGCTGAATTCTGGTACAGTTAGGGGTGAGATCAGTATTATCATGCTTTTTCTTGGAAAAAAGTCTTCCAATAACCACTTTACACCTTCTAGACCCCACACCCCTCCTCCTTCAAATTTAGTAAGATTTGCCAGTATACGATAGTAATGGTTTTTTCCTGTTCCTGGATAGACCCAATTCAAGTATTCTCCAGAAACTATCAGCCCGACCCGGTTTCGTGAAGAGATAACCGCCGAGGCGAGTGATGTCGCTATCTCTATAGATGCATTCAGCGTATTATCTTTTTCATCACCAACAGCACCTTTCTTATACCCATCTACGACCAATATGACGTCACCTGATTTTTCACCTTCATACTCGTTAGTATAAGGTTCTAGATATCTCGCAGTAGCTTTCCAGTTGATGTCTCTGATCTCATCACCAGGATTATATCCACGAATAGAGAAAAACTCACTTCCCACTCCTATGTTCTTGGATTTGATATCACCAAGCCAATGTTTAGTATTGGTGGGATGGATTTCAACGCTATCCATATCTTCAGTCCTTGGAAGAACTAGCAGTGTGAATTTATCCTCTTCTTTGAGCTCTTCTGAGAAAAAATGAAAGGCATCTTTATACCTTGCTCTGATAGGCCCAATTTCAACTCTTCCGGTCACGGGACATTTTATCCTATATTTCAGTTTCTTGGTCTCTCCCTTTTCAAGCTCCATGAGTTGATGGTTGTTTCCTTCCACTACTTCTACTTCGGGAGGTAGGATATCGTGGACCTCCAAAAATCTGATCCGCCCGCTTTTGTTTTCAACCTCTAGCTCAATCTCTAATTCATCTTTTACATATACTTCTCTTTCCTTCTCTTCTGACGCTCTTTTTATATACACATTCATATCTTTTGATGGTGACGACATAGCAGCTATCACGAACATCGACAATGAACAGATGGCCCCGATAAAAAATACGATACTTCCAAAAAGATTACCTAAAATCACTGACATGACGACCATAATACTTATGTAAAAAAATATCCTCCCAATTTTCATCTTATCCCTCTTGATTATAAACCTGATTTACCTTCTATCACTATTATCATTCCCATCTATCGATCCTCTCCAATATCGAAGCTATCTCTTTTTTATAATCTTCATCATCACGAAGCAGACTTGTTTTGAAGATACCTTTTTCCTTTGAAGACCCATCATCTTTCTTATCAAAAGATAAAAGGAACTCTACGATCGCATCATCATCTACGCTCTCTCTGAGTCTTTCTTCGTCGTCGATGATGTCGCTTACTTCTTCATCAGTGAGATCTTTTTCCACCTTTATCTTATCCAAGATAAGATCTTTGATCCTCTTCTTCAGTTTACCTCTGCTGAACTCCATCCCTTTTCCAGCTCGGTTGATGGTCTTGGAATCATCCACCAGTTTAAAGTTCTCATCTTTGGTCATATTGGTTTCACCAGACCAAATTTCTAAACTCTCCGTTTTTCTACCTATCCATAATACCACATTGAAGCCGATTATGAAGATTATAGCGAATGCCAAAATTTGCTCATTCAATGCATGAGTTACTAAGTGAAACGCACTTCCTTCAGGTAGGAGTATTATCAAAAACAGTACTCCCACCAATACTCCTTGCAGCACATAATATAATTTCATCCCTCTCTCATCACCTTTTTTGATCAAGTTTGACCTGTTTATTTTTTCTACAGGGTTCCATCTTGCCATTATATCACTCTATTTCCTCCCGTAATGCTTTCAGTGATTTTACTGCTCTCTCTCTGTCCTCATCTCCTAACCTGTGATCGCTGTATTTTGCGATCTCAAATAAACCTCTTAGATCGAATATTCTGTTCTTTGGAACATCTAGATATGTTATAGCTCTCCTTTCGAATTCGCGTGGGGTCAAAAAATCGGAGTATTCAACGCCTTTCTCTTCCAGTATCATGCACATCCTCTGGTAACATCTCAATATTGTAGCTTCCACATCTTTTCCTTTGTGTAGTTCGGTAATAGTCGTATCTACCGCAGAGACAAGGTCTTTTTCGACTTCTTCATCTTCTCCTGAATCGATCATCGGTTTAACCTTTTGATACAATATGAAAGCCAAAAATGCCATGATCAAAAAGAAAAGAAGAAATGTACCCCAGCTGCCGAAAACAGTTTCTACTATAGCACCGGGTTCATCCCAGGGTAGTATTTGAGGAGCTTCTTCTCCCGTACCGCCTGGTGACAGAGGATCTGCCTCATCCGAGTAAAAGTAATCATACAATTGAGTAAAGAGTACAGCGCCCCCAAGAACCATTAAACCGGCCATTATTTCTTTTCTTCCAAAACCCTTCCATGCCAGTATTATGGCCATCAAAATTATACCGATCAAGAAACCGGTATAAATAGATCTAAATCTGAGTATGAAGTATGACGCTATCCAAGGCGAGGTGACCACCAATATCGCCGCGAACATAGAGGTGCTTCTAGACCTGTAAACAAGTACTATAAATAGAAGTAGAAATGAGATCAAAAGTATCCAGATAAAATAACCAGGGAGCTCTGCTTCTTGAGCACCGTTGTCTGCCTCAGGAGATAAAAACATAATATTGCCGAGGCTCCAGGAGGCGACCAGAAATAGGATTAATGTCACACCGATGAATTTTTTTTTATCCAGTTTATCCCTCCAAGTCCTGTTTTTCCTACTCCAATACAATCAATAAATCAAGTTCGAATGTTTATTAATGTTTTGCTAGAGATCATATAAAAAATAAAGAACTCATGTCTAGAAGATACAGATTTTTCTAAAATTAACATTCCTATCCTTCTTCATAGTTTTCTAAGGCCGACTGGGATTTTTTCAATATGGATTCCAATTTTCCTTCCAATAGGTTGACACGGGAGCGGAGCTCGGCGTTTTCTTTCTTCAGCTCTTCAAATCGTTCTTTGAGTAGAGAATCATTATCGGCCTGGATATGAGTATTTTTTTCTGATGTGCTGTGGACCGTTTCGCTATCGTAACCTTTTAAGTAATAGGCTAT
The DNA here is from genome assembly GCA_003554965.1 of Thermoplasmata archaeon. Taxonomy (GTDB): domain Archaea; phylum Thermoplasmatota; class Thermoplasmata; order Halarchaeoplasmatales; family Halarchaeoplasmataceae; genus Natronoplasma. The sequence goes on from PWHR01000029.1 coordinate 14,829, forward strand.
CTTGGTCTGTATCTCCACTAGATTCTCTTTCTCTATGTCATAATATACACATTTTTTTCCTATATCTAGGAGATTTCTGTGCAGCTCTCTATCCCTGGTCACCATCACGTCTTCATCCTCCATCATATCCACGATCTTGAAATCCAACATACCCTCATATTCATCATCGATATCTATGAATTCTTCGATCTCCTGGAATTCGATGATCTCTTCTTTCACCTTTGCCGGTAGGTTCTCATCCAATATCAACCGCATCCTGTCTGTTTAGAGGTTAGTGGTATTTTATCGTTGCGCACCTCTCCTTTGCTCATAAACTATAATCATCTATACAAAACATTTTTAATCAAGTCCCCGTCATTCCGTCTATAGATGGCTAAGAGAAGGAAGAAAGACGAAGATGAAGAAGACTACGATTTCGATATGCCTGAATTCGATCGAGAGCAGTACATGAAGGATCAGATCAACGAAGGCAAAGCAACACTGATCAGTGTTGCAGTAGCTCCTTTATTTTCGGTTGTCAGTATGCTCGTGTTCGATTTCACAGGTGAGTGGATAGTAGGACTCTTAGCTGGATTAGCTGGTGCTATAGTTTTGAAACCCATCTTTGAAACTCAGAATATAAAGATCGAGAATTTTGGAGCCAAAGGTTGGTTGAAAAATGTCGGTGTTTATTCCCTCACACTATTAGCTATTTGGATAGTGCTCATGAATCCACCGGTATCAGATTATGTGGATCCGAGTTTAGATGAGATAGAGATCGAGCTTGAGGATGATTACTACGATAACGAAGGAAATCTTAACGAAACATTGCTCGAAGAGGAGGACTACCTTCTCACTGAAGTCAATGTAACAATTAGAGCTAGAGTCACCTCCAATACGGAAATCGCCGAAAACGGCGTAAATATGACCATAGGCGAAGATCAATATCTTGAGGTGACCACAATGGCAGACAGAGATCACTGGTTTAAAAGCGAAACCAAGTTAGAAAACGTTCCAGTTGAAGAGAGGGATGATGATCTGTTCTTACAGTTGGATCCCAGGATCCGTATCGAGATGGAGGACGTCAACGGAAACACGAACTCAGAGACGATAGAGGAGATAAAGATAGCCGAAGAAAAACACTAGTAAAACTTTCCTCCAAAATCTTTAATAGCTTCTTGATTTTAACTCTACCAGAGACGTACCATGTCAGACGAAAAAGTTTTGAAAGTGAACGAGGCTCCTCAAGAAGATATAGGGAGAAACAGAGCTAGATTAGGATCAAAAGTTAGGATGGCTCTGGATTTAGAAGTAGGAGACGTAGTGAAGATAAAGGGTGAGAAAGAGACTGTCGCTAAAGTGTTCAGGTTATCTTCTCAGGATGAAGGGGAGGATATCATAAGGATAGATGGTCTGGTGAGAAAAAACGCAAAGGTCTCGATAGGGGATAAGGTAAAAGTCAAAAAGGTACCTATCCAGGAAGCGAATAAAGTGGTCATCGCTCCAGTGATCGAAGAGGGAAATAGGTTGAAGTTCGGTGAAGGTATCGATTCTTATGTTAAAAAACGCCTGTTGAAAAGGCCGGTACTCTCTGGAGATGCGATAGTTGTTCCGGGTATCGCTTTGATGGGGGGAAGCGTTCCATTCATGGTGATCTCAACCAACCCAGTCGATGCAGTAGTGATAACAAAAGAAACGAGTATAGTGGTGAAAGAGGAGCCAGTTAGTGAAGGAGAGGTGATGGCCACTACAAGAGTGACTTATGAAGATGTAGGTGGCCTTGGGGAGGAGCTTAAACGAGTGCGCGAGATGATCGAACTCCCTTTGAAGCACCCTAAATTATTTGACAGATTGAGTATAGAACCTCCAAAAGGAGTGTTACTTCACGGTCCTCCCGGTACCGGAAAAACATGGATAGCTAAAGCGGTTGCTAACGAAGCCGGGGCGAACTTTTTCTCCGTCCAAGGACCAGAGATAATGTCCAAGTATTACGGTCAGAGTGAAGAGAAGCTGAGGGAGATATTTGAAGAAGCTAAAGATCAATCACCTTCGATTATTTTTGTAGATGAGCTCGATTCTATAGCGCCCAAAAGAGACGATGTCAAAGGAGAGGTGGAAAGGAGAGTGGTTGCTCAACTTTTGACTCTGCTCGATGGGCTGACACACAGAGGGGAGATTATAGTTATTGCCGCTACTAATAGAGTCGGTGCCATAGATCCAGCTCTCAGAAGGCCTGGCAGATTCGATAGAGAGATAGAGATAGGCCTACCTGATCTTGAAGGCAGAAAAGAGATACTGCAGATACACACTAGAGGGATGCCTCTGGCAGAGAACGTTGATCTAGACTACTTGGCTGAAGTCACCCACGGTTTCGCAGGAGCTGATCTTGAATCCCTTGTCAAAGAAGCCGCCATGCGCTCTTTGAGACGTTATATACCTGAGATAGAATTAGATGAACCCATCCCTAGCGATGTTATGGAAGAGATGGAAGTGGAAAAAAAAGATTTCTTGGAAGCACTAAAGGAAGTCGAACCAAGCAGCTTGAGAGAGATCATGGTAGAGGTCCCACAGGTTTCATGGGATGACGTAGGCGGTTTAGAAGATGTGAAAGAAAGATTGAGAGATTCCGTCGAACTACCTATAGAAGATCCCAACACCTTTTTGGAGATGGGAGTAGAACCCTCAAAAGGAATATTGCTTTACGGGCCCCCAGGTACCGGTAAGACACTTCTAGCCAAGGCGATAGCGAATGAAAGCGACGCGAATTTTATCTCAGTCAAAGGTCCTGAACTGCTTTCTAAATGGGTTGGTGAAAGTGAAAAGGCGATCAGAGAGGTTTTCAAGAAAGCTCGTCAGACCGCCCCCTCCATCGTATTTCTAGATGAAATAGACGCTTTGGCTCCAAAAAGAGGGGGAACAGGAACTGATGGAACGATCGACAGGGTAGTGAATCAACTGCTCACAAGTTTAGACGGTATCGAACGGACGACGGATGTGGTCGTTCTTGGAGCTACCAACCGACCGGATAAGATAGATGATGCTCTACTCCGTGCTGGCAGATTCGATCATAGATTATCTATCCCTGTCCCGGATAAGAAAGCTAGAAGAAAGATCTTTGAAGTGCATACTCATGATATGCCATTATCTGAGGATATCGATTTCCCTTATCTTATAGAGAGGACCGAATCTTTTGTCGGTGCCGACATCGAATCGGTCTGTAGAAATGCAGGATTGAAAGCTATAAAAGATGGTTCTGAAAAAGTCAACATGAGTCATTTCAGAGATAGTTTGGATGAAATCACATCCTCTGTTGATGAAGAAGTGATTGAGATGTACGAGGAATGGGAAAAAGAGATGAAAAAAGGGGTTAGAAAGAAGAAAGATTTTAATGGGGTTGACTTATACCGATAATGATAAGTAAAATAAAATGATATAGTAACAAAGATTAGAAAGGAGGTAAAAAGATGAGGATGTTTGTCACCGAACTGCGAGGCAAAACCGTAATGACAAATGATGGACAGATACTCGGTAAAATAGATAATTTCGTGATCAACACGGATAGCGGAGATATCAAACACGTGCTCGTTACACCCGACGAAGAGATAGAGACTGGATTGTTCACGACCGATGCTGAAGATCGTTTGGTACTGCCCTATAAAGGGATGAGGTCAGTAAAAGACGTCGTTGTGATGGATAATATAAGTCTCGATTGAAACCCAGGGGTTTTTTTAAACCCTATATATGACCACCTATTATCCAATGGGGAGTTGAATGAGCAGTCTGAACAAAATTTCGATGAGTTTGATACTGCCTGTTTAATTTGGTTTTTATCCATGTCAGAAAACACTTATTTTTGACCTTCAAGGTATCTGAAGTAGATCACCTTAAAAAGGCGATATCTGATGAAAATGAACATCAAGAAGAATTTAAAAGAACTCGGTATACGGCCGAACCGAGCCTTAGGACAAAATTTTTTGAAAGATGGGAAGACTGCCAAAAGAATGGTATCTTCTGCCGATCTATCTCCTGATGAGACCGTTTTAGAGATAGGTCCTGGCCTCGGAATTTTGACCGATGAAATAGTTGAGCAGGCAAAAAAAACTGTTGTAGTAGAGAAGGATGATAAGCTTGCTGAGTATCTAAGAGAGAAATATTCTGAAGAAGATCAAGACTTAGACATAATCAAAGGTGACGTGCTCGAGATAGAGCTACCCTACTTTGATAAAGTGATATCGAATCTTCCTTTTAGTATATCATCACCCTTGACTTTCAAACTACTTCATGAAGAATTTGAGATAGGTATACTCACTTATCAAAAGCAGTATGCTCAGCGTATGATCGCCAAAGCTGGAGAAGGGCCTTATTCTCGACTTTCTGTCATGGTTTCGACATTGGCCGATGTTGAAATATTATTTGATATATCTAGGAGAAATTTTCACCCTCCACCCGATGTGGATGGGAGTGTCGTTAGATTGAAGCCTAGAGAACCCGATTTTGACATAATAGATGAAGAGGTCTTCGCTAAGGTGGTCAAAGAACTCTTCAATTACAGGAGGAAAAAGATAAAAAATGCCCTAAAGACAGGATTAGCATTAGATGTTGACTCTGTTCCATTCGGTGAAAAAAGAGTTGGGAATATAAAGCCCGAAGACATAAATGTGCTGGTGAATCATCTGATCGATGAAGATATGATCTCTTCAAAGTGAATTATGAAATAGATATATATTTCTTCACTCCAGTCCCACTCCGCACTTCGGACAAAATTTAGCATCGGCGTCCACTTCTGCTCCACAATCTGGACAGGTAAATATCATCTCTGGAAGTTCGGTTCCGCATTTGCTACAGAATTTATCATCTTCATCGGCTTCAGCCCCGCAGTCGGGACAAAAAGTATTTTCTTCTAAATCAGCCCCACATCTAGGACAGAATTTATCCTCTTTTCCTCCCTCATATCCGCAGTCAGGGCATACCTTTTCTGGTATTTTCTCTTCATCCTCTTTCTGAATTTGACTCACTTCCTTTAATCCTGGTTCTTTATCGATGGTCTTTTTAGCTTCCTTCCCATCAGTTTCATACGAATCCATGTCCAGCTCTTTAGGACTCTTTATTATCCTTTCTTCCATCTCCTCTTCCCCATCTTTTGAAGGTATCAGACCTGCATCATCGCCTTTGATCAGCTTTCTACATTCTACAGAATATTTTAAAGCGCCAGTATAGTCCTCGTCTTCGAAGCATCTTTCAGCTTTTAAGTAATACTCTTCTGCCTGCTCGTTTTCTACATCTTCGTTATATAGCATCTCTCTGATTTTTTTCATTTCAAATTTAGATTCCAAGTAATTCTCAGGAAGGCTGTTCAGTTTTTCTCTTTGTTTTTCAAGTTCTTCCCTTCTCTTTTTGGCTTCCTCACTCTCCTCGAATTCGATCTCATCCAACTCATCTATCGTGTATCCCTTTTTCTTTGTTTCATCGTCCTCATCCTCTGGGGAAGGTTTTTCTGGTAATCTTTTCTCTGCCTTCTCGGCCAGTTCTTTAGCTGTGGAGGCGTCCCCTCCACTCTTGATTATTTTATCGGCTCTCTCGACTAAGGGCTCAACATCTTCGGTATTTTTTCCTTTCCGCTTCATCATCTTTGTGATACCTTTGGTCCTTTTCACCTTATTATAAGCTTCATCTTCAGGAGATATCTTCCTCTCCTTTCTTATTCTCTCAAGCCGTTTATCTTTTGTTCTTTCTAGATAAAAATAAACCCCTATCGCCGAGATGACAAACATGAGGAGGATAATTCCTATTACGATTATAGGGTCCATATATATTAAAGAGAATCATGGAGATTTAATATTTTCGCCTCATTTAGACTTCTTTCCAAAATCCTGATACAGCATGCCAAATTATTTTATATGGGGGATTATCAAACAACTCGATGTACTCAGAAGGGCTCTTAGGCATCATCGCAGGATTTTCCTTATTAGCCTACCTGATATATAGAAGAGTTGATTTTGGAAAAGCAATATTAGCCGCTGTGATCGTTCTCTTAATCCTTTCTGAGCCTACAGCTCAGGGCCTCAGTTGGATCATCGAGATATCCTTAGAATATGAAACTTTGAATCTTATTGCCATAATAGTTCAGATAGTCTTTTTGGGGTTCTTATACAAAGATTCCGGTCAAGTTATCCGGATGATAGAAGAACTCAAATCGTTATTTCCAGACCGAAGGATGGTCTTATCTTCTATACCTGCAATTTTCGGTCTTATGCCCATGCCGGGAGGAGCATACGTTTCGGCACCGATGATAGAAGATGAAGCTCAGGCCTTGGATCTAGATGGTACTGAAAAAACTTTCTTGAACTGGTGGTGGCGGCATATATGGTTCTGGATATATCCTCTATCGATGGGTTTGATACTCGCCGCAAGTATATCTGAGATAAATATCTACCATATAGCGTTATTCAATCTTCCCATCTTTTCAGCTCATGTTATGATCGGAATTTTTTTGGGTCTGTGGAAGATCGAATCTAAACCGTTGGAAAAAACTGAAGTGGATCCCTTACTCCTGATCTACCAACTGCTCCCAATAATTATAGCATTATCTCTCAATGTTATATTACAGATCCCTTTATACATTACTTTATTCATCGGTATCCTCTTACTATTCTTCCAAAATCGAGAAGGATATTCTTCAAAAAATCTCCCTGGGGTTCTAAAAAAGGGCTTTTCATTGGATATACTCATGGCTGCTTACGGTATCATGCTCTTTAAAGGGATCATAGAGAGAACAGAAGCATTAGAACCCGTGATACTAACCTTGGAAGGGGAACTCCCTCTGCTTTTATTGGTTATTCTCGCCTCCTACGGGATAGGATTATTGATAGGCCATCTTCCGACTGCGGTAGGGGTAGGCTTCCCGATAATAATGGAACTGCTTCCAGTGGTCAACGTAAGAACGGTTAGCATGATGTTCATCTTCGTTTTACTAGGCTATTTTACCTCACCTCTCCACCTGTGCATCATCTTAACTATAGAGTATTTTGAGATAGAATTGAAGAGTTTTTATAGAAGAATTATACTTCCTTTCAGTTTATTGGTAGCGGCCGTGGTGTTATGGCTGTTTGTCAGCGGAACATTCTTCTTTTTCTGATGGAGGACAAATAAGGTCTTCAATTTGCAGTCCCATTTTTCATCTCTTTCAATCTGTCGATCAGTGTCGGTAAAACCTCATCGACATCTCCCACGATACCGAAATCGGCCATCTCGAAGATCGGGGCATCAGGATCTTTATTGATCGCTATGATGTAATCAGAATCTCTTATTCCTACTCGATGCTGGATCGCTCCTGACACTCCACAGACTATGTATATCTTCGGTGCGATCGTCTTTCCACTTTGCCCAACCTGTTTAGATTTCGGCATGATGTCTTCTTCAACTATGGGTCTGCTACATCCTACTGTTCCACCAAAAAAGTCGGCTAAATCCTTCAGGATTTCAAAGTCTTCCCTGCAAGAACCGACACCTCTGCCGCCAGTCACCACGATATCGGCTTCTTCCACCGGTATCTCACCTGTACTTTCTGGTTCAAGAACTTCTAGAACCTCTGTAGAGATCATCTCTTCAGAGAGTTTTACTTCCTCCCGGAGTATTTCCCCCTCTCTATTTGGATCAGGGGTGAGAGGTTCCATCACGTGAGGCCTTACGGTAGCCATCTGTGGTCTAGAATTGGGACAGACGATGTCAGCCATCACGTTTCCTCCGAAAGCTGGTCTTGTCTGTAATAACACTTTTTTGCCCTCAACTTCCTCTATCGAAAGTCCTGTGCAGTCCGCAGTCAATCCTAAACCCAATCTACCTGCCACAGAGGGAGCTAGGTCTCTTCCTTGGTGAGTTGCGCCGTACAAAAGCACATTCGGCTTGTATTTTGATATGAGCTTTGCGAGAACGATAGTGTACGTTTCAGTAGAGTATTCTCCAAGTATCTCATCTTCAACTACGTAGACTTTTTCTGCACCGTACGAAAAGAGTTCTTCGATAGAGTCTTCGACCTGATCACCTATGATAACAGCACAAAGATCCTGATCAAGCTCATCAGCGAGTTCTCTACCCTTGCCGAGCAGTTGAGGACCGGTCGCTTTCAATTCGCCTTGGTCCTGCTCTGCAAAAACCCAAACCTCTTCAAAATCTGAAACATCTTCCAACTCTTTGGTTTCTATGACCGGCTCGATTGCATCGACGGGACAAACGGGTATGCAGGCACTGCACGAGATACACTCATCTTCATCAAGTATAGCGGTCCTCTCCTCCATATGTATAGCATCAACAGGGCATACTTTGACACATTTCTCGCACCCAGTACAAACCTTCATGTCGATCTCGATCAAAGTATCCCCTCCTCATCCAAAAACCTGAGAAGTTTTTCAACCGCCCTTTCAGGTTCTTCATCTATCTTGATTCCCTCACCCTTAGGTGGTGGAGAATAGGTCTTTATTACTACGCTCTCAGATCCTTCTAGGCCATAATCTTCCTCATCCCCACCTAAATCCTCATAGCTCCAAGTTTCTTTCCGTTTCTTCTTAGCTTTCATTATCTCTCTTATGTTGGGTATCTTCGGTTCAAAATCTGGTCTAGGCATGCAGGCGAGCAGTAAAGGCATGTCTCCTTTTACCATCAGGTGTCCTTCGTCGATCTCTTTCCTACATATTATCTCTCCGACTTCAGGATCGAAATCCTCGATCTCTGTGACATAGGTGAGTTGTGATATACCCTGGTGAGCGGCCACTTCAGGTCCTACCTGGGCTGTATTTCCGTCCGAAGCTTCTTGGCCCGCAAATATCAGATCTACTTCGCCGATCTTCTTCAAGGCTCTCCCTAAAGTTACCGCTGTCGCCCAAGTATCTGCTCCTGCGAAAATCTTATCTGTCAGGAGTATGGCCCTATCTGCCCCTATAGCTAAACATTTGTTGAGTGCCTCTTCTGCCTGTGGAGGTCCCATACTCAATGCGATTATCTCGACTTCTTTGTCGATCTTTTCTTTAAGATCTACAGCAACGTTGAGCGCGAACTCATCGAAGGCGTTGAGAACGGAAGGGACTCCTTCCCTTATTATCGTGCCTGTCTCTTCGTCCACCTCTACTTCATTCGTATCAGGAACCTGCTTGACCAGGACTACGAATTTCACTAGATCACCCTATTTGTAAGGCACGTAATCCTTCCCTAAAGTTTCTCTTCCGATAACTATCTTCTGTATATTGGCTCCGCCTTCAGCACCTACACAATAGGACATAACGCCTCTCCAAGCGGTTTCGAATACGTACTCTGAACTGTAACCTGCAGCACCGAGCCAATGCATCGCATCATCGGCAGTATCCTTAGCTAGATGTGGAACTTTGTATTTGATCATAGAGATCCACTTGGCTATCTCAGTGGGCTTGTAAGTTTTTGGATCTCCAGTCTTTTCACCCCATCCCGTTTCATCATACCTCACGTCCTGCATCTCCGCAGTTTTTCTAACCATCAATTTGCTAGCCTCCATCTCGGTGTATCTCTCTACAAATGGGAATTGGATGGCTTCATACTTCGCTAAAGGCCTTCCGAAGGTTTCTCTCTCTTTTATGTAGTCCGCGGCCTCCTCAAGTATCCTTCTGGTCACACCTACTGCGCTGGCTCCTATCATGATCCTGGCGTTGTCGAAACCCTCCATGGTGTAGTAGAATCCCTTTCCCTGTTCTCCTAACATGTATTTTTCTGGAACTCTAACGTCGTTCATCACAAAACCGGAAGTTGATAGAGAACCTCTTCCGGCATCGTCGTACGGTTCCTGGGGTTCGAGACCATCCGTATCTATTGGAACAAAGAAAGCAGTCATGTTTTTATGCGGTGCCTCATCTATCTTTGGACCTGTTCTAACGTTGACCCAGTAGCCCCCTCCAATTTTTTGGCACTCCTCGACTCCGCTTATGAAAGTCTTTTCTCCGTTGAGCACCCACTCGTCGCCATCTTTTTCTGCCGTGGACTCGAAGCCTGCGACGTCTGACCCACCTTTGGGTTCTGTAGTGGCTATACCAACGAATTTTTCACCGCGGATAGCTGGTTTGATATATTTTTCTCTTATCTCTTCATTACAATATCTGTTTATCGTAAAGCCCCATCCGGTCTCTACTGCCATGAATCCAGCCGCAGTGGCGATACTCGGATCGATATAACCGATCTGCTCCTCTATAATGGACTGATCCTTCCAACTCAATCCCATGCCGCCATGCTCCTCAGGCACGGGACCCATTATAACGCCTAAGTCGGCAAGCCCCTGTATTATATCCTCAGGGAAAGGATGTCCTTCACGATTCATCTCTATTACTCTTTCGAGAGGGAGATTCCTTTCGCCCCAATCTGAGATGCTCTCTCTGAAAAGCTTCTGTTCTTCCGTAAGACCTCTCTCATCCGATAGATCAGTTTCTGCCATTTTCATTCCTCCTTTTTTGATATACTTTTATAATTATATAGGATATGCCCCTTTAATATATTAACTAAATAGGGCCATCTATTATCTTGAAGAACACTCTCAGCTTTATAATAAAATTTTGCATTAGTTGATTGTCGTAACTCAAACGATGTTAATTTAAATAAAAATAGTGATCGGAAAAAATCATGATCTTTCGCATTCTTCACAATCTTTTTGACATGGTTCTATATGAACCTGTATCTCAACATCATCTTTTATAATTTCATTTATCTTTTCTCTGAGTTCCTCTTCAAAGTCAGTCCCTATCCCGTGACCTTTTTCTACTGAGAAAGTCTTCGGAAGGAGCAGATGCATCGAAACCATCATCTTTTTTTCGTCTTCCGTTATCCTGATCTTGTGTACATCTAATATGTCATTTTTCTTTTTTGCTATATTCGTGATCAATCTCCTCACTTTTTTTTCAGGTAAACTTTTAGGGTCAAAATGGATTTCAGCGGTCGCCCCGAATCTTTCTTCCAGTATTTTTTTAAGCTGATGTGATCTTTCATGAGCCTTTCGAAGCGAACTGTCTTCAGATTCCATGTGTAACGAGATAGCTTTCCTGTCACCGTAATCGTGAACCTTTATGTTATGTACTCCTTTTACCCCAGGTAGCTCTTTAGCTATCTTTTTGATGTCTTTCAATGTTCTCTCAGAGGGTCTGTCGCCCAATAATCTTGATGCTGACTTCTTCACATATGAAATTCCTAAATATCCCAAAAGAAAAGCGATCCCGATACCTACGAGCGGATCTAAAAACAATATGCCGACCTCTGACCCGTAAAGGGCCCCTATCACTAACATAGTGGTAATCGCGTCAGCTCTGTGATGCCAAGCATCCGCCTTCAAAGATTCTGAGCCTCTTTTCTTACCGACGAAATAACTGATTTCTCCCATAACCTCTTTCGCAATCGCGGTTAGTAAAATATAGAGATAAAGGTGTCTAGCTATTTCTAATCTTTCTGGGCCGATCAAGATTGTTTCTATCCCGTCCGTGAAGAAAGACAATGCGGCGATAAAAAGGATGATACCAACGACCAAAACTGCGACCTGTTCAGCCCTCCCATGCCCGTAAGGATGTTTTTCATCAGGAGGTTTTTCTCCGACCGCTAATCCAATATAAACCGCCCCTGAACTCGCACTGTCAGTGATAGAATGCACGGCATCGGACAACAAAGCTAAACTACCTACCTGGATACCGATGACTCCTTTCACGGCAAATATGATTACGTTAAGTACAACGCTGGCTAGTGCTACATTTTTACCGGTATCGTTTCTTTTTGTCATTTCTATTGAAAGAGAATGGTCACCAAGAAATTAAATTTTCCTCAAAATTTTAGATGAAAAAAAGAAGAAAATTTTTTAAGAGGGTTCACCAACCTAACATCTCTTTGACTTCTTCTTTCCCTTCCTCCATCTCTTCTACCTGCTGAGGATCTCTATCCAAAAGGAGCGTCTGGAACTCTCCCACATGTTCTTTTTCCTCGGCAGCAACATCGAGCAAGATCTTTTTCAAGTCCTCGTCATCAGTGTATTCTGCCATCTGTTCATAGAAATTTATAGCGTCTAGTTCGGCGGCCAGCGCAAAGCGGAGTATCTCTTTATCTGTGGAGTCGTCGCTTATCTTATCCAGATCTATAGGTTCTTTCGCGAACAAACTTCTCACCTGATTATATGACTGCATTTCACCTTTTTATATTTGACGGAACTGATTTGGAAAGTGCGGAAAAGATAAAATGAAGAAGACCAATATAGTAAAGATGATAAGATGAGCACAAGAACAATAGTGCTTTACTATTCAAGGACAGGAAATACGAAGAAAGTTGCCGAGTTTATATCTTATGGATTGGGATGCGAGAGCACCAAGATATTGGATAAAAAAGATAGGTCTGGATTGTCTGGTTATATAAGAGGTGGATGGGATGCCTGGAGAGAGAATAGAACTGATATAGGCTTTACAGAGGATTTTGATCCATCTAGATATGATCTTCTCGTGGTTGGAACCCCGGTTTGGGCAGGAAAACCTTCTCCTGCAGTTAGGACCTTTATCACCGATCTGGAGGAGAAAGTAGGTGACATTGCTTTTTTCTGTACTCTTGGAGGGACGGGGGATAAAACTACTTTTCAAAAACTAGAAGAACTCTATGGTGAACCTCCTGTAGCTTCGGTCGCTGTAACTGAGAAAGAATTAAATTCCAACACCTACAAGAAAAAAATCAAAAACTTTGTCGAAAAATGCTTAAAGGTATAAATGAAGAGAAGAAGGTTTTGATCAGGGTGCGTAGGTACCTTCTAGAAGTGTTTTATCCACAACGTGCCCCTTTATAGCCTTTCTAACGTCCTCTTTTGTGGAGGAAGGCGGAAGCTCTAATGTTTTATCGATTGCGTACAATTTGAACTTATACGTGTGTTCTTTATCAGGTGGATTCGGTCCACCGTATCCTCTTTCACCGTAATCGTTCTTTCCTTCTACCGCACCTGGGGGGGTTTCATCTTCGGGAATCTCTGTGGTGTTCGGTTCAATGTTCCAAAGGACCCAATGATCCCATACTTTGCCAGCTGGTTCCACAGCATCAGGATCATCCATTATCAATACCAGAGATTTCGTCTCGTCTGGAACCCCTTTGATTTCAAGAGGTGGATTCTTATTTTCCTCAGTATAACCGTACTTCCTAGGTATCTCTTCTCCATGTTCGAAAACCGGACTCGATAAATCCATTTCAGTCATATCATCAAACCTCCTTAATCCACTCTATCTTCAGATATTGAATCAGACTCTTCTCTTAAAAAGATTTCGTTGCTCATAATTTTTCCTTTATCTCTCTCAATTCATTCTTTATTTCTCCCATGTCCTCTCTCAATTTTTTTATCTCCCTAACGAGTTCTTTCTGACCTCTTTCAGGTCCGGCCGAACCTCTTCTACCTGAACGGCTCATCATCTGCTGCATCATCTGACCCATCGGATTCTGTCTACTTCTTCCCTTCTGCTCCTCAATACCGCCTCTCTTGGACATCTCTTCTCTTCTTTCTTCCATCCGCTCTCTGATTTTCTCTCGAAGGTCCTTCTCCTCGTTTTCGTCGTTTTCGGATCCTGTTTCCTCTTCTTCTGTCATCGTATCGTCTTTTGATTCAGCTTCGCCTTAAAAAGTTTGTCCGTTTTTTCCTCCTATATCTTTTTCGAAGAACCTCTCTAGTTTTTTCATATCTACCTCATGAATACCTTCTGGTACAGTTTTATCTTTATATTTCAAACCTGAACCTGTAATTATGGTCGTAATGGTTGTCCCTTTCTTTACAACTTCATTTTCTTCGAGTTTCTTTAGTGCGGCGACTCCAACACAGGAAGCATATTGGGAATAGATGCCTTCAGAAGCTATCCTTTCCTGAGCCCTGAGGATCTCCTTATCAGACACTGTGAAACATGATCCTCCTAACTCATTCAATTTTCTCAAAACTTCATTTCCTCCAGGGGGATAAGGATTGGCTATAGCTGAAGCGATAGTTTCCGGTTTTCCCCATCTTTTGATTTTTTTCTCTCCTGAATTGAAGGCCCTGAAGATTGGAGAACATCCTTCAGCCTGTATCACTACAGGAGTAGGGATATATTCGATCAGACCGCTCATCTTCAGCTCTTTAAAACCCTTCATCACGCCTCTGAATAGTCCTCCTGAGCTAGTTGGTATCATAATGTAATCAGGCACAATTTCTTCAGAGATCTCGAAAGCGATGGTCTTGTAACCCTCAACTCTATAGGGTGAATTCGAATTTGAAAAATATATGCTCGGTTCAGCTCTTGACACTTTAAGACTCTCATAAAACAATCTGTCGTAATCTCCTGATACACGTAAGATATTGGGACTATAGACGTCGATCTGGGACAGTTTTTCATCGGATATATTCTTCCCGAATAAGATGTATGAATCCATTTCAGCCCGGATACCATAAGCTGCCACACTCACTCCCATGTTACCCGTCGAAACGGTCCCAATTTTATCTATACCATGCTCTGAAGCTTTACCGATACTCATCACCGTACCTCTGTCTTTGAAACTCCAAGTGGGATTCACCGTTTCATTTTTAAGATAGATATCGAAATCTGATCTTTTAGATAGACTATCAGCCTTTATTAGCGGGGTGTCACCCTCAGAGAGTGAGAATTTCCTCTTCCATACACCTGGTAAAAGATCACGGTACTTATCCCATATAGTTTTACCAGATCTGATATCACCTTTGAAATGATCTAATTCCAACGGCTCTCTACATACACATAGATGTCTGCCTGTTTCCGGCATGAACTTCTTCCCACAAGATACACATCTCAGCATGATCTGAGTACAGTAAATGTTGAATCAATTTGTATGTTTCGCAGTTTTCTAAGAGTAACATTTATAACTTACCACCATCACTGCCTCTAGATACTCTTAAAAGCACGAATACGGAGGAAAATTGTTTCAGATTTTCCTTTCCCGTGTCGGAGGAGTCAGATATGACAATAGAAGATAAAACGAATCCGAACTTGGTTAGTCTGATCGAAGATCTAAAGGATCAGGCAAGAAAAAACGACGCATTTATCTGGCGAGACGTTGCGGAAAGGTTAGAACGTCCTATGAAAAATTGGGCTGAGGTCAACCTGTCCAAGATACAGAGGCACGTCGAAGAAGGAGATACGATAGTTGTTCCAGGCAAAGTCTTAGGAGCCGGAGTACTCGATAAAGAAGTCACAGTAGGAGCTTTCAAAGCTAGCAGAAGCGCAAAGGAAAGTATATCGGAGGCTGGCGGAGAGTACCTCAAGATCCGTGAGCTGGCAGAACGAAAACCTGACGGCAGTGAGATAAGGATATTAGGGTGATATGTATGAAAGTGTACGATGGTGATGGAAAGATATTGGGTAGACTTGCAAGTAAAGTAGCTAGTGAGCTTTTAGAAGGTGAAGAGATGAGAGTGGTCAATGCAGAAAAGATTTTCATAATCGGGAACAAGAAGAATATTCTAGAGGATTACGAGAAAAAAAGAGCAAGGGGAAAACAGATCAATGCTCCAGAATTTCCTAGAAGACCTGAAAGGATCTTTAAAAGGACTGTGAGAGGGATGCTCCCGCGGGAAAAGCCTAAAGGCCGAAAAGCATTTAAAAGGCTACGGGCCTATATCGAAGTACCTTCAGAGATAAAAGATGAAGATATCGAGGATCCAGATGTGAAAAGTTCTGAAGGTAAAATTGGTATCACCCTTGAAGAAGTTTCTAAGCATCTTGGAGCAAAATTCTAGGTGTAAAATATGAGCAACGAAGAAGGAAAAGATGAAGGTAAAAAAGCCGTGACCCGCTCCGGGAAAAGGAAAGAAGCCATAGCCAAGGCGACGATAAGACAGGGGAAAGGCAGGATCAGGATCAATACTGCTCCTTTAGAGATCTATAAACCTGAGATGGCAAAATTGAAAGTCAAAGAACCCATACAGCTTGTAGGTGATCGATCTGATGAGGTCGATATCACAGTAAATATTGAAGGTGGAGGAATAATGGGTCAGGCCGATGCCGCTAGAACAGCGATAGCGAACTGTCTCATCGATTATTTTGAAGATCGAGAACTTGAGGAGCTTTTCAAAGAATACGACAGAAGCTTGCTCGTATCAGATCCAAGGAGAAAATTACCAAAACAACCCATGGGTCGTGGAGCCAGATCGAAAAGACAGAAGTCTTACAGGTGAGGTGATCATTTATGATGATACCTGTAAGATGTTTCAGCTGCGGAAAAGTGATCGGGAACGTGTATGAGGTCTACAAAGAGAGAGTCGAAGAACAGGGAGAACATCCGGGAGAAGTCCTCGACGAGCTTGGGATAGAACGGTACTGCTGTAGAAGGATGTTCTTATCACATAAGGATTTGATAGACGACGTGATGAAGTACTGAATAGAAAGTATTTTTCAAAACGGGGCCGTGGGGTAGCTTGGTCCATCCTTCTACCATGGGGCGGTAGGCACCCGAATTCGAATTTCGGCGGCCCCACTATCTTTTATTAAACTAATAACTATTATATTGAATAGTATTTACTCTTATCAGAACTTATTTTTTAGAAATGGATGGACTTACTTGACTCAAAAATGACTTTAGTATGTTACAGAAAAGAAAAAAAGTAATAGGAAGGGGGGTGGGAGGGTGTTATCGTGATATTAGAGCAAATAGGCCACTGTTATTTAAAGCTTCCCCTCTGAAGGTGCAGAAACGAATAACTCAAACTGCGAGACTTAAAAAATTATTATATATGAGAGTTTTATGACCTATTAGATAGCATGTATGAAGATGCTCCTGATGATGTGGATAATGTTATAGTTACAGGTAAAAGCGGTGCCGGCAAACAGCCAAGGATAGATGTTTTGGTAGATGAGTATGATATAGAACAACTCTCTACAGGGGATATATTTAGGTCTTATCTCAAAGAAGTAGATGAATTTGGCCTGGACAAAGATCTTGAAAAATTCTGGATAAAGGATGAAAAAAAGTTCATTCCGGATGAGAAGATAGCGGAAGAGATCGGAACTGATCAAGAAGAGATAATCCTGGGACTGAAAGCAAAATATTTTGTTGATAGAGGTAAGTTCGTTCCGGATAGGATAACTAATGAACTTTTTGAATCCTACTTCAGAAAGAAAGATTATTCCGGTCAAGTCCTGGATGGATATCCTCGAACGAAAGACCAGGCTGAATATCTTCTAGATCTGATGGAGGAGAAGGATTTTGATATCGATTTTATCGTCTGGGTCCGTAATACAGATGAGAAGATAGTGGAAAGGACTGTAAAAAGAAGAATATGCCCAGATTGCGGAAAAGTTTACCATCTGAAGTACGATCCTCCTGAAGATGGAAATTGTAAGGAGTGTGGAGTTGAGGTCATCCAAAGGTCTGACGATACTGAAGAAAAGATAAGAGCTAGACTTCAAGAGTTCCACGAAAAGACCAAGCCGATGATAGATCATCTAAAAGATAGAATCCCTGTTGCTGAGGTCCCTGGACATCTAGAAGAGTTCACCCCGGAGAACGTCAGAAGAAGTGTGATGGAAGAACTAGAAAAATTGTAAGAGTGAGAATAAAAGCTAGTTGTTCATGATGTAGATCCTATTGCTACAGATTCAATACTTTTACTTTATTAGCGTGATTATAAGGGGTTATAGAATAAACCAAATCCAAACAGGAGCATCAGCAGTATGATACCGATCACACCTAATATCGTTCCATAGATGATCATGTCTTTGACTCTTATCTCCTCAGTGCCGTAGGCTATAGCGTTAGGCGGTGTGCTGACAGGTAAAGCCATAGCCATAGAACAGGCGAGTGCTACCGCGGCCATCAATGCTAAAGGAGCTCCTATCTCAGGATCCCACCCTATCACTATGATTATCGGAGCCATCAAAGCCGCTGTCGCCGTATTGCTCATGAATGTGGAAAGTATGATACCTATAGCCGCGAACACCACTATGATCAGGACCAGACCCCACCCACCATATGGGATGGCTTCGACTATCACTTCAGCTAGTCCGGTAGCGTCTAATGCATTCCCCAGTGAAAGTCCTCCTCCCATTAATAATAGAACATCCCAGTTAAGATCAGCTAGATCGTCTTTGTCTAGAATGCCCGTACCGAAATAAACCACTACAGGTATCAGAGCAATTATACCAGCGTGTTGAAATATATCTCCGATGGTTTCTATCGAAGATGCCAACCAAAGGAACACGGTTACAAGAAAGATTATCATAACAAACGTCTGTTTCTTCGAGTATCCTGGAGTTGTTTTTTGTTTAAAATTCACTTTCAATTTGTCTGTTTTAGGTTTGAATGAGAAGTAAAGAAGTAAAAAGGTGATCACGAGCATTATCAAAGTTAGAGGTAAAGCTAAAAGCATCCAATCCAAAAAGGTAAGATTGATAGCTTCTGCACCAAACACATCTATTATTTCTGAGGAAGGATCCGCCAACTCATCCATTATTATAGCATTAGGGGGTGTTCCTATCGGAGTACCCATTCCACCAATATTTGCTGCGAAAGGGATGCCTAAAATAAGTCCCTTTTTAAATTTCTCTTTTTTGGGTATTTGAGTATATATCGGAAAAGCCAGAGCTACCATCAAGGCAGTCGTTGCTGTATTCGACATCCACATCGAGAGAAATGCGGTGGTTCCCATCATAGCGAGCATGACCTTTATAGGGGCTCTTCCTGCTTTTTTGAGAATACCTTTTGCCATCTTTATATCTAGTTTATATTTGCTCAGCGCCGCTGCGATAACAAATCCACCCAGAAATAACGCGATTATTGGACTGAAAAAAGGCGCAAGCGCCTCATCGGCCGCAACTACTTCTTCGCTGATGAACAAAATCTGCATCAGTACGATGGTTATCGATGTGACGTAGAGAGGAACTGCTTCAGTCATCCAGAGCGCTGCAGCCAATAATAGTATTCCTAGTGCAGCCCTCATGTTCCAATCCAAGGTTTCTAAAGGACCTATTGGGATGGTTATAACGAAGAGGAACAGTATCAAGCCTATGCCGATATAAGTGATTTGCTTTTTATCCAGATCGAGCATCTTGTAAAGTGAGTCGTTAGATTTTTTATCCACGATCAAGGCACCTGTACGGGTGGGTCTAGATAGGGGTTGTATTTAAAATTTTTTTGACTTTTTAGATACGATTTTAATTTTGAGGTCTGCCTCGCTTGATGACCTGTTTATCATCGAGTTTGGGGTGTGAGTTCTTTTGTCCTTGTAAACCGTCTTGACCTCCCGCATTAGGAAGAAATCAAAAGGATAAAAAATTTGTTAAGGAAAAGGTTTCTTTCAGGAAATCGTGGGTGCTTCATCATCTCTTTTACCTTTGAATTCTATCTCTATTTCCAGTTCTCGTTCTCCGTATCCTTCAAAATCAATATCTAGTTCTATCTCATCTCTGAATTTGAACGGGATCTTCCACTCACTAGTTTCTATAGTAAGAGTGTCGCCTTCTCTCAACTGTTTTGCCACCGACTCTAGAAAATCGGCTACCTGCGACTTGTTAAGATATATTTCATGCTCCAAATCTCCTTCTTTTACCACTCTTTTCCCTTCTTCTTTTTGCTCATCTTCTGGTATTTCCGGCATATCATCACCATTATACAACACAAGATTCAAATATATAAAGATTCTTAGGAATTCTATACGTGATAAGATGGAACCGTTGGAACTCCTAGGCTCTAAGACCCGATTAGAGATCCTGCATAAACTCTCTAGCCGAGACATGTATGTATCTGAACTCATGGAAGAAGTCGGGATGGATGGTAAAACGGCTAAGCATCATTTGGATATGATGGAAGAGGCAGGTGTGATCTCATCTAGGGAAGAGGGAAGGAGGAGATATTATTCAGTGGAAAAAGAGGTCATGTTGAAGGTGTCTCCATCACCTAATAGAAGATTCGAGGCAAACTTCTGTCCTATCGAATGAAGATCTTTTCATCTTTGGATCTCATCATCAGAAACATCTGGTCCTTTAGGATGTTTCCACCTTAGTGCTGCGATAATCGAAATGATACCTATCCCTATTATTATAATTAAAAATCTTATGATCCTTAGGACGGGGAGTTCATCTTCTTCCTCTTCTGACGGAACGGTGTGTCTGATCTCAGAAGGTTCTCCAAGATTACCGTCTTGATCGACAGATCTAACTTGGTAAAAATAGACCATATCATTTTCCAATCCTTCATCTATAAACTCAGTTGCTTCACTTACTTTTGAGAGAATCTCTATATCTCTTTCGTTTTTTCCCCTGTATATCATATGATCAGTTTCAGGCTCACCATCGAATTTCCAGTTCAATTTTACTTCTTGGTCTTTTCCTTCTAGTGTTAAATTGTAGGGGCTATCGGGTCTTTCAACTTCACTTATGGAACCGCTGACATTAGAACTATAGTTTTCTTCCCCCTCGATATTTATGGCGCCGACAGAATAGTTGTATGTTCTTCCTAGCTCTACGTTTTCATCGACATAGTGCTGCTGGTCTCGACTTACTTTCTCAAGTTCTTGTTCATCCCTATATATAATATATGAGATTATATTTTCATCGTCTTCTGGAGATGACCAATGTAGTTTTAAGCTCCCCTCGTCATTATATAATTGAAGATCTTCTATCTCGCCTGGCTCAGGGATATCAGGGTCAGGTATGATCGTGATTTCTTCGCTGGGTTCACTACTTCCCACAGTGTTCTTGGCTTCAAGACTGTAGGAATATTCAACACCGTTCTCTAGATATTCTTCAAACCAGCTAGTAGCTTCATTACCTAGTTTATCTTCTTTTATCTCGTCCTCACCCTCCTTTTCTCTATAAAGTATGTAGTTTTCCAATGAAGATGATCCATGATCTACTGGTCTGTCCCAGAATAATTGGATCTTTTCATCACCAGCGATCCCTTCTAGATTCCTAGGTGGAGTAGGCTCGGCATCGCCTTCGACTTGGACCTTGATTTCATTAGAAAAGGGTGTCTCTTGTCCTTCTTCAGATATTCCAGTTACCCAATAATGATGTGTTCTTCCGTCCTCCACCTCATCATCGAGATATCGGTATCCGTCCAGACTTTCATTAAAAGCTTCTTCGGAGTCCAACTCCTTATAGAGGGACCTAAAGCTATCGGTCAAGCTTCTATATACCTTAAACTCTTCTATTTCTCCTTCATCGAATTCGAGATTCCACTCCAATGATACACCTCTTTCTGTAAAATTACCGAAGAGCCTTGGTTTTTCAAAATTAAGTTCTATGTTGGATTCAAGGTGATCATTTCCAACAGAAAGGATAGGGATGAAACTTAAACTGATCAGTAGGAACGAGATTATTATAGTGCCGGTCAAAGCAGATAATTTTTTTGTCATGGAAAGAGACATCAAAGTAAAAACGCCGACGCGGTCTATATAAACTATTCCCTCTGATGAATATCATCCGATAGGTTTGAACTCAGCGGTGAAATGCCCCAACAACTCTGGAGCATAGGTCCTTTTCATACCTTTTATATTATGTCTTTCATCAAATATCTCTTTTAAAGATTCAGCAACATAACGCAGCTGGTTTATCGTATAAACTCTTCTAGGAACAGCTAACCTCATATTTTCCATCTCCGCGGGTACGATGTTGCCCTCTTCGTCGGTCTCGCCGAAAGCGCTGGTTCCCAATTCAACGCCTCTTATACCCGCTTCTTTGTAAAGTTCGGTTGTCAAGGCTTGAGCGGGAAAATGCTTCTGAGGTATATCCGGTAAGAACCTTTTAGCATCAACGAATACTGCGTGTCCTCCAATAGGCTCGATCAGAGGTATGTCTCTATCAAGCAGTTCATCTCCAAGAAATTTGACCTGTTGATGCCTGTACTCCTGATATCCGTCCTTGATGACCTCTCTCATTCCCTGGGCCATAGCTGATAGTTCCCTGCATGCCAATCCGCCATATGTTGGAAAACCCTCTATAATTATACTTAAATTTTTACATTTAAGATGGAGCTCTTCGTCTCTTATACCTAGTAGCCCCCCTATATTGACTAAACCCTCTTTTTTGGCACTGAAAGTGAATCCGTCAGCATAAGAGAACATCTCTCTAGTTATCTCCCTTATGGATTTGTCACCGTAGCCTTTTTCTCTCTTTTTTATGAAATAGGCATTCTCTGCGAACCGACAAGCGTCCAAGAAAAATGGTATATCATGATCTTTAGCGATCTTTGAAACCTCTTTTATATTTTCCATCGAAACGGGCTGACCTCCACCCGTATTGTTCGTCACTGTAAGCATGATGATAGGAACGTTCTCTGGGCCTTTCTCTTCTATGAGACTCTTGAGTTTCTCGGTATCCATATTCCCCTTGAAATCAAGCTTTTTTTCAGGATCGTAGGCCTCATCTATCACCAGATTCACCGGTGTTCCTCCCTTATGTTTAACGTTCGCTTTGGTCGTATCGAAATGCATATTGTTGGGTACGTAATCTCCTTCATCCAATATGACGGAATAAAGTACGTTCTCGGCACCTCTACCCTGATGAACGACTAAAAACCTCTCAAAACAGAATATATCCTCTACCGTTTTTTTCAAATCATAGTAAGAATCGCTCCCGGCATAGGCCTGCTCAGTTTCTATCATCCGGGAGACCTGTTTATCACTCATCGCTGAAGTTCCAGAGTCTGTTAGCATATCGATATACACGTCTTCGCTCCTAAGCTTAAAGACGTTGTAACCAGCTTTTTTGATCTTCTTTTCCCTCTGCTGCTTGGACAATCTGTTAAGATTTTCCACCATCTTAATCTTAAAGGGTTCAGGGGTTTTCATGATTTCGAGAGTTCCTAGTTTTTAATGGATAATTAAATTTGTGGTCGATCGATTTTCGCATAGCAAAGATTTTTAGAGAGAAGATGGGTCCTAAACACGATGTCGATAAGGATATGTGAAAAAGAGCATATCAAACAGGTGATAGAGATCGAGAATAGATGCTTTGATCATCCTTATCCAGATGAAGTATTTTATAGCTACCTCGGTAGTGAACTCTTTATAGTATATGAAATCTCGGAGGATAAAAATATCAGCGGTTACGTTATCGGAGAGGAAAAGGCAGGGTATGGAGTCATAATATCGATAGCTGTTTTACCCTCTTATAGGAGAAGAGGGATCGGGACATCATTGATGAAAGCAGTCCAAAGCAGAATGGGAGCCGAGTATTTTTTTGTGATGGTTAGAATTTCTAATAGAAGTGCAATCGATTTTTATAAGGGTTTAGGTTTTAAAAAAGCCGGAATGATCAAAGGATACTATCAGAACGGTGAGGATGGAATGGTTATGAAGAAACGGAAAAATTAAATGTCACGTTTTTCATCCTTGAATAGAGGTATATACTGTATGAAAGTTCGTTACGATAATTTCCAGGAAAAAGTTAAAAAGGAGCGGAAAAGGAGAAAAATCCGTATCTTCCGTCACGTTGCCGCCATCTTGATCATGGCTGCTTACTTGGTTTACAGATTCTTTTTTGATTGGGATACAGGACTAGCTGCGGTTATGCTTATGGCCATAGCTTTTTTAATCATCGCCTATAGTGCATATTCTCTTTATAAGGATGCTTCCGCAATGTCCTCGCTTCTCGATGAATTACACTTTGAAGACGGGGATATAATAAAATACAATCCGAATAGAAAAATTTCAAAACTTAGGATACCTATTGAAAACGTAGAAAAAGTCTATTTTAATATAGAAAACAAACCGAATCTTCTTTTCGTTGTTTATAATAGTGATATAGGGAAAAGAGCCGAAAGTTTCTACAAACAAAGGATACGCCAAAGGGATAAATTTATAGATATGCTGAAAGAAAAAGACCTATTTAGGAAGGATCCCATCTTATTTAAAGAACTCAAAGAAGAAGTTGAAGGAGCTTGAACTTTTCAAAAACTTTGCAAAAAAATTATTTACAGAGAACACAATAACGGGTTTGAGGTGATAGATATGGAGGAAAAGATCGGGGAAGTCTTCAAATACTTTAAAGAGCCAAAAGTTGCAGCTATCAAGATAAAAAAAGGATCTTTGGAAGTGGGCGATACTGTGAGATTCAAGGGTGAGAACACAGATTTTGAACAGGGAGTAAAATCGATGGAAATTGATGGTGAGAGTGTTGAAATAGCGGAAAGCGGAGACGACGTAGGGATCAAAGTCAAAGAGAGAGTAAGACCAAACGACGAAGTCATAAAAGTCTGATGCGCTGGTTAAATCCGCGGTATATCTCTTCCGATCCCATTCGGTTATTTGGTGGTATTATTATTTTTAAACAACAAGATCATCTTTTTCCTGCTTCTCTATTATCTTTTCAGCTAGCTCTTCTATCTCTTTTTTATCCTCTGTTGAAGGTAAACCTTTCACGACGACAGGTTCTAAAAATTCACCGTCAAAGTTGCCTAAAATGTCTTTGATCTGCTCAGGCATCCTTCCACCCCATCCATATGATCCGATAAGGGATGCATATCTTGTTTTTGGTCTCAGTGCATTGAATAGATGAGCAACGTAAACCACCTTAGGATGCGGACCGACTAAAACCGTTGGACTTCCTATGACTACTGTAGAAGCGTCCACCAACGCCATAGCCAATTCTCCCAAATCGGTAGTGGTCAGGTTGTAGGGTTTTACGGTTGTCCCTTCCTTTTCCAGATATTCAACTAGATGGTCCACCATCTCTTCTGTGCTGCCGTGCATCGAGATGTAAGGGAGAACTACTTCTTCTTTGGTCTCGTCTTTCATCCATTCTTTATATGCGTTCAAAATAAAGTCCGGATCGGAGTAGACAGGGCCGTGACTGGGTGCTATTATATCGACATCCATCTCGTCTATCCTATCCAGATGACCTTTGATCGAACTTCGGAATGGCATCATTATCTCTGCGTAGTATCTTTTTGCGGAAAGGTAGACCTTTCTTTGATTTTGAACGAATAGATCACTGGTCGCTAGATGGGAGCCGAAAAAGTCACAGGTAAAAAGGATGTTTTTCTCGCTCAAATAAGTGACAAGTGTTTCCGGCCAATGCACCCAGGGCATATCGATGAATTCTAAAGTTTTATCTCCTAGGGACAATTCATCTCCGCTGCTCACCACCTTAAAAGCATCATCATCAAGTCCCAAATGGTCTTTGAGTGATCTTTTACATCTCTCATTGGTCACTAGCTCTGCCTCAGGATACTTTTCGATGACAGCGGGTATCGAGCCGGAGTGATCTTGTTCGGCGTGATGAGATATAATGTAGTCGAGATTTTCGATGTCAAGTCTCTCTAAATTATCCAGCAGTTTATCTTCTTTAGAGGGATCTACTCCATCGAGAAGGGCGTTCTTCTCGGTACCTTTTATCAGATAAGAATTGTAACTAGTTCCTTCAGGTAGTGGTATCAATTCGTCGAACAACTCTCTATCGTGATGACGTGCCCCCACTTCATATATTTCATCGACTAATTTTCTAACTGACATTCTATCATCTCAAACTTGCGGAAGAAAAGACTTATTAGAGTTTTTTAAACTTTCCTATCTTCGTTCGTCGAAAAGGGGTCTCTATCTTTGAGCTTAAAAACAGTGATTAACAACAAAATTGCACCACCTATGAGTAAAACGAGCCCACAGAAGTTCATCGCCAGGATCAAACCCTGGCCCAAGACGGTTTCATCAGGATCGGTCCTATCGACCTCTTCCTCCTGTTCACGAAAATTTCTGAGTCTGATATATCCACCAGAAAGGAGTAAAACTCCTATGATCAAGAGGGTGATCGCTACTTTCAGATTTCTTCGCATTACTAACTTATAAATTCTCCTTTTATTTGTTACTTTTTGAAGTTACGGTCAAGATCAACCGTACATGGGATATTTTTTTCGGAATCTCTTTTTCAATTTTTTCCTTAACTCTTTATCTTTGCTCTCCTGGTTTTCTAGGGAATAGCGAAAGGGAGATCCCGTGTAGAGAGGCCCTATCATCATATACTCCTCTTTGTCGACTTCCGTAGGAAGGGTGGGTTTTTTTCTCATCTGTTTTTCAACCAGTTCCTTCTTCTCTTTCTCATCCTGGACTTCAGCTAAAGATCTCAAGAAACCTTTCAATTCATCCTTAGTGAACTTTCTGAATCCTGATTCGGGAAGATCTTTTTCTAACTGATCCTTTTCCACTTTTATCTCTGTTCCGATCCCCATTGGATTTTTATTATAGATGGAATCGACTTTGATGAAGTAGCCTTCTCCTTCCCTGATTACATAAACGTTGTAAAAATCTTCAGATTTATCCGTCCAAAAACTCCATCCTTTTGGATCTTCACTGTAGTCCTTCCAATATTTTTCCATCACATCTTCGACATCCATCATCTTCTCAGCAACCCATCGGATTTGCCGTTAACTTTACCACTAAGACAATTTCACATCAAAAAGGCGTCCTGATCTTCGCTCATATCTATGAAGTTGTTAGCAGCTTCTTTCAATTCCTTAGCCGCACTCTGTTCAAAGGCCATCACCTCTACCCTGCAGCCTCCCGCTTGGAGATGGTTAACGAGATGTGTGAAATCACCATCTCCTGTGACAAGACATATCACATCTAGTTTGTTTGATATCTTAAGTGCATCGATCGCGATACCCATATCCCAATCGCCTTTTTTAGCTCCGCCGTAATAAGTCTTCAACTTCTTTTTCTTTACCTCGTAACCTATGCTTTCCAAGATATCGAAGAAGTTCTCTTCATCAGGTGTTTCAGATTCTATTGCGTAAGCTATAGCCCTTATGATTTTGCGGTTCTGTTTGGCTTTTTTCAAAAGCCCTTCGAAATCTACTTTGGTATTGTAGATATTTTTTGCCGAATAATACATATTCTGAACGTCAACAAACACGCCTACTCTCTGATCTTTATATATCGAAACCATCTTATTCCCCTATATTTTTATCTTCGGATCGATAAGTCTCTCGGACAGTAATAAGTCTTTTCGCCTCTCATGGAATAGATCAACAAATGTTTTAAATGTTCTTCTTTATCTTTCGAATCTGATAGGATGATCGACAAGAAGGAAGCTCTTGAGATGATAGAAGAAGAGATCGATACGGAAAATCTGAAAAATCACATGCTTGCGGTAGGAAAGATAATGAAAAGACTAGCGAGGAAACTCGATAAAGATGAGGTAAAATGGGAGATATTAGGACTTATACATGATGTGGATTATGAAAAGACCAAGAACGAACCGGAGAGACATGCTACGAAATCCGCGGAGATGGTCGAAGATAAGGTGCCTAAAGACATACTAAGAGCTATCAAATCACATAATCACGAGCACACGAATGTTGAGCCAAAGAACGAAATGGAGCATGCCCTTATAGCTGCAGATGCTGTCTCCGGTTTGGTCGTAGCTACGGCATTGGTTATGCCGAACAGTAAGTTAGAAGAGGCTAGACCGGAATCAGTGAAGAAAAAATTCGATGATTCCTCCTTTGCTAAAAACATAGAAAGGGACAGGATACTTTTCTGTGAAAAAATCGGTATCGATAAGGATGATTTTCTGGAGCTAGCGTTGAGAGCACTGCAGGATATAGATGAAGATCTGGGGCTGTGAAATAGAGATGAAGATCGAGAGACCGGAAGAAGGGGAGATGCAAGAACTCTATGATGAGTTTGGGAAGCCTGAAATCAAAGAAGAGGAGGTCTCCCTCACAAGTTTAGAATACACTGGAGATTATCCTCCCTGTAAAGGAGAAGCGGTTCTAGAGATACACAAAGACAGGAAGATAGTCGGTGTGAGACACAAAGGAGGAGATAAGTTCGTCCTCCCCATGGGGCGCATATGGAAAGACGAAAGTATATTAGAGGGAGCTAAACGAGAGGCAAAAGAAGAGACCGGTCTAGAAGTAGATATAAAGGAACTCAAGGAGATCTGGAAGGTAGACTTCCAGTTCTCTAACGCCGAATTGGAACGATGGCACTTACTCTTTCGAGCTGAAGCAACGGGCGAAAAATTGAAACCTGAAGATGAAGAAGAGATCGCAGAGGTAGGTCTATTCGAAGGTGAATGGTACTGGACCAAAGGAGTTTATTCTCTAAGAAGATGAAAAATACCACAAGTATAAATAAACCCATGTTATAAACCGACTTCATGGAAAATGACGATCGATCTCGAGATATATTTATCAAGGAACTTCCAGAGTTATCGACTGAGCCAGCTTCCTTAGGTCTCTTCGGGTTGGCAGTGGCCGTATTAGTATTGGGTGTAACATATATGGGTCTGGCAGATGCCACCGACAATGCACTTCTGATACCATGGGTTCTGTTTTTCGGTGCTACCACACAATTTGTAGCTGGTTTGATGGAATTTAAGCGCAATAATATTTTTGGGGCTACAGTATTCACCTTCTTTTCCATGGCGATGTATTCCATAGCTTTGACTGCGATTATCAATGTCTTTACAGATGTGACAGTAGATACTAACCATTATGTCGCTGGTTTGATCGCGGTGTTGATATTTTTAATAATAGTTACATTCGCTTCGATGATGACTAATAAAGTCTTGTTTTCAATAGTGTTCGTCGTAGATCTAGCTATACCCTTTCTGATAACTTATTATCTATGGGACTATGGGGCTACAATAGGAGGAATTCTTCTGCTCGTAACATCAGCACTTTCATTCTATGCTGCAGCTGCCGTATTATTGAACACGATGGCCGGAAAAGAAATTTTACCATTAGGCAGTCCCATCTGGGAACCATGAAACGGGCCGGATATCACTCTTCGAATTTATCTTTGTAGACGAACTCCTCTAAATTCTTCCTTTCCGGTCTCTGTTTTTCAATTTCTTTTTGCTCCTCACTCAGAATCTCGTTATCTTCCCACTCATCTGAATGCTTGCCAACATTTATCAGGGTTATGAGCCTGTATTCCTCTGGGATATTCAACAGTTCTTTCGCATCATCCTCGTCGAAGCCGGCGATAGGGTGTGCGACCAATCCTAGTTCAGTAGCCTTCAACTGCAAAAAGGCGGAGGCCATCCCTGTATCGAAAAGATGATATTCCCTCTCTTGTACCTCGCAGTCGTCCTCCTTTTTACTGAAAACCGCTATTATCAAAGAAGCTTCCTGTGTCCACTCGTTACCCTGCATCATCACGTTTTCCATCTTATCCAATTTCTTTTTATCCTTTACGAAAACGAAATTCCAAGGTTGATTATTGAAGCAGGACGGGGAAAGCCGAGCCGCTTTAGCGAGTTTCTCGATGATCTCATCTGTGATCTCTACTTCCTCTAAAGCTCTAAAAGCTCTTCTTTTCTGCATCGCTTCATCCAATTCCATATCAAACACCTCTTATTTTCCTTCTATTAGGTCCTTCATCCGTTTAACTCTTTCCTCTTTGTCAATTCTATCTTTTACTGGGTTCCTCTCTGGATATACTTTTTCGTGGAATACTGGTCTCTCTTTTTTATATAATACACCTATCGGCAGTTCCTCTTCCTTCAAGGCGAGTTTTCTAGCATCCTCCCTGTTTTCGGCGGGTTCTTCGAGTTCATAAACCGCCTCGTTGTATTTTTCATAAGTGTCGTTGAAAGTCACGCACGGTTGAAGCACGTCTACCAGAGAAAAACCTTTGTGCTCAACGGCTTCCACTATCAGGTCGGTTAAATGAGACATGTTTCCTGGATAACCTCTTGAAACGAAACTTCCGCCAGAAGAGAGCATGATCGTCAGAGGATTTATGGGTTCATCTGGACTGCCTTTCGGAGTAGAAGGGCCTTTAAAACCTTCTTCACTGGTCGGGGATTTTTGTCCTGTGGTTAGTGCGTAGTTACCATTGTTATGGATTATCATCGTTATATCGGAATTCCTCTTGGCCGCATAGATCAGATGTGATAATCCTTCCCCGTAAGCATCTCCGTCACCACCGAATCCTATTACTTCTAATTCAGGATTTGCAAATTTCATCCCTTGTATGGTCGCTATTTCCCTTCCATGTATAGAATAAAGGCCGCTCAGGTCCAGGTAATCGTATATCTTCGCGTGGCAGCCTATACCTGCTGAGATCAGAAGTTTTTCTTTTCCAAGCCCTCTATCCTCGAGCTTTTTGACCGCCTTCTTCACTGAATTCAAGATGCCAAAATTCCCGCATCCAGGACACCAAGTGTTCTCTGCCTCGGTACCTAGGTCTTCACTCATGATATCGCCTCCTTCAGATCGTCAGCTAATCGACTGGGTTCGAAAGCTCTTCCATCGTACTTCCTCAAAACCGTTTTCGGCTTTATACTGCACTTCTCTCTCAGGAGAGTAGCGAACTGGCCGGTCGAACTCTGCTCGACCACGATGGCCTCTTCGTCCATATGATCCTCCAACTCCCAGACAGGGAAAGGTCTGAGATACCTTGGCTGGATTATCCTAGCATCTATATCTGCCAGTTTCAGCGCCTCCCTGACGCTCATAGTGGTGGAACCATAGGTGAATATGATCGGGCCTTTATCTCCAAATTTATTTACAGTTTCCTTTTCCTGGAGATCAAAGATCAAAGTTTCGTTCTTCTCACGCCTTTTATCATGCATCTTTTTTATCTCTTTTGGATCTTCAGTAGTTATCCCTCTTTCATCGCTCTCGTAGCTATTCCATTTTATTACCTCCTCTGATGGGGGAAACTTAAGAGGAGAGATACCATCGTCGGTCTTTTCATATCTTCCATATTCTCCTTCTTTTGAGGACGATTTTTTTGCTTCGGCCCATCCGTTTTCTGAAAGTTCTAGTGAAACATTCATCCTGCTTTCAGAGAGGTGTTTTTCAGTCAATAATATGGCAGGGGTTTGATACTTCCAGGAGAGTTCAAGCATCTCCCCTGAGAGGTAGAACGCCTCCTCAACACTTCCAGGTGATCCGACGATCAGAGGGAATTCGCCGTGCCCCTGATTTAGAGCGAAGTTCAGATCTCCTTGTTCGGTGTAAGTGGGCACTCCCGTGGAAGGTCCAGGTCTAGAACTGAGTACGAAGAGGACTGCTGACTCACTCATCCCAGCAAGTGATATGGCCTCTTCCATCAAAGCCATGCCTCCACCGCTGCTCCCTACCATGACCCTTGCTCCAGGTACGGTTCCACCTATCGCCATATTGGCGACCGCTATCTCGTTCTCTGGGTGGATAGGCATCACCTGTAATTCATCCTTATGAGAGGCGAAAAAGTGGAGTATAGAAGAGGCGGGAGTCATCGGGTAACCTATGTAAATATCGAGGCCGGCAGAGTATGCACCTAACGAGATGGATTCATTACCACTCATCACTGGCATCTGCTCTTCCCCTTCATCGAGTTCGAATCTTTTATCTATCTTTTCTTCTGCCTTCTCGTAGATCTTTTCAGCAAAAGAAAGATTCTCCTCCACACCTTTAGAGTACTCGTTTTTTACCTGATCTAAGAGTTCATCTTTGTTCAGACCAATAACTACCGACAGTATGGATAGACCCGCTACACCTTTGATCAGATCAGGTTTAGTATAATCTTTTGCTATTTCACCTATGGGTATTCCTATACCCTCTTCATCTTCAGTCTCTCCGGAATCATAAACCATGACTCCTTCATCAGCTAGATGTTCTTTATGTTTTTTGTAACTCCTATCGTCTATATTGACCACTAGGTCACCTTTCTTATAATGACTGTATACTTTTTCTTTAGAAGTCGTTACCACTGAAAAGTTGTGTCCTCCTCTTATCAGGCTTTGATAATCGTCCATCTGGAACGTTTTCCTACCCATCTTCGTAAAAAGGTTGCTCGCTGCTGTTCCGGCTTTTTTTACCCCCTCACCAGCTTTACCTCCTATAATATATGTGAACTTGTCTTTTTTTCCCATTTTATCATAACCCTAAATTAGTATTACATCTTTATATTTAGTATTAATCACTTCAAGTCGATATCTTAAACATATAAAAAGTTCAAAAGAAAAGGGTTTTGTTTAATACTGAGGGTCACTCGTTCTCTTGAGGCTTGATCGGGAAGATACTTCCCACGGGGCGCTGACCGAGTTCCTTATCCAGCATCATCAGTCCGCTGTAATCCTCTCCGATCATCTCTAGTTTTTCGACGATCTCTTCGGCGGATTCTTCCTCTTCCACCTGTTCCTCTATGAACCACTGAAGCATCTGTATAGTCGGAAGATCGTTCTTCTCATCGGCTAAATCAACTAGATCAGCGATCATCTCCGTGACCTTCTGCTCGTGCTCGTAAACGTCTTTGAATACCTCAAGAGGGGATCCCCACTCGCCTTTGGGTCTCTCTATCTCCTGAAGCTTTACTCGGCCGCCTCTGCTATCAACGTACTCATAGAGCCTCATGGCATGATTGAGCTCTTCAACGAACTGACCTCTCATCCAGTTTTCGAAACCGTCAAGTCCTCTTGAAGCGAACTCCGAAGCCATTGATAGGTAAAGATAACCAGAATAGATTTCAGCGTTTATCTGCTCGTTCAGTGCTTCCTCCATCTCTAGGTCCAACATGATGATCCCTCATGCCTCAAATACTTTGAACTTGTCTGACGAGATACCACAAACAGGACAGTTCTCTGGAGGTTCTCCTTCCTTAGTGTAACCGCACTTGGGGCAGATAGAAATGTCTCCTAATTCTAGGTCCTCATCTTTTTCAGCTGCTTCTTTGGCTTCTTCGTACATCTTCTCGTGTATCTTCTCTGCTTCAAGGGCGTAATTGATGGAAGTTTTAGCGCCGTATTCTTCTTCGATCTCCGCTATCGCCCTATAAGCTGGATACATGCTGTTCACTTCAAAATTTTCACCGTCTATACCTTCCTGCAGATTCTTCACAGTATCGCCTATATTGCCTAGCTCTTCGAAATGGTTACCAGCATGGACTCTCTCCGCGTAAGCTATAGCTCTGAAGAGCCTAGCTATGTTCTCCTTACCTTCCTCTTTGGCTACGTCACTGAAATGTAGATACCTCATGTGCGCCATAGACTCGCCTTGGAACGCCTCTTCTAAGGACTTTTTCGTCATATCGCCTAATTCTTCTTCATCCGTCATTTTTTTCACCTAATATCAATATTGAGTATAAATAGAAAGGGATTTTTATGATTCTCTGTGGCACAACCACCAGTCGTAGCACTCGATCTCGCCTTTCTCTTCGGCCTCTTTTCTCTCCTTTATGGTCTCCACATCGCCTGCTGGAGGTAAGATCACATTATCGCCGATCAGTTCATTGTTCGGCCAATCAGCAGGGATAGCGACTCCTTCTTTGTCTGATTTCTGGAATCCCTTGATCATCCTTACTATCTCATCTAGATTCCTACCGAGTTCAGCAGGATAGTAAAGGATAGCTCTTATCGTGGACTCAGGATCAACTATGAAAACAGCTCTCACAGTAGCGGTAGCTCCTGCAGAATGTATGAGACCGAGTTTGTCAGCGACCTTACCTGTTCCGTCAGCTATGATTGGAAATTCTATCTCCTCTCCCATCTCATCTTCTATCCATTCAGCCCATTTGAGGTGGCTGTGGACCTGATCGATGCTCAGACCTATCAGTTCCGTATCTAGCTCCTGAAACTCGTCATATTTTTTCTGGAATCCATAGAATTCAGTAGTACAAACTGGCGTAAAGTCTCCGGGATGGGAGAACAAGATGAACCATCTATCTTCGAACTCATCCGGAAGCTGCAGTTCGCCGTGCGTCGTTTGTACGCTCATCTCTGGAAACTTGTCGCCTATCAAAGGCATTCCATCTTCTTTTTCTTTTTCCATTCTATCAAATCCTCCTATCATCTATTCTTTTATAGCTCTAATTTCTCTTCGTTCGTCCACAATCCGTGGATATTGCAGTATGAATTCGCTATCAGCGTACCCGCTTTCTCGGTTTTGAAAACACTAACCACTTCGGGTTCGCTGTATACGGTGCTTGTATCGGGTCCCTCGACCGATTCTCCGTGGGTGGTGAACTCGTATTTTCCTAACTGGTACGGATACTGCTCTCCTTCGGGCTTGAAGTACAGTTCGATCCATTTGATGTGATGTTCCGTCTCGTTGGGATGTGAGATCTCTTCTCTTCCCACCGATGCTTTCACTTTGAACTCCTCGCCTTCTTTCTCAACTTTGATCACTGGAACGTGCTTTTCTGTCTTCCAATCGTCTTTTTGATACATGTCTTTTATCTCATCCATATTTTTTACCTCCTATATTTTTCCTATTCAATCTAATTCATCTAGTACAGCTCTAACGTCGGGAACTTCTCCGATCGGATAAACCTTGGAAAAGATGACTTGCTGATCCTCATCTATCAATATGTTAGCTCTTTTAGAGAAACCTTTCTCCTTCATGAAGACCCCGTATTTTTTGGCTACTCCTCCGTGGGGCCAAAAATCCGATAATATTCTCAGTTCTTCCAGGTCTATATCTTCGGCCCAGAGCTTTTTTGAAGGCACTGGATCTACACTTATCCCTATAGGGATGGTGTTGAATTCCTGAAAATTCTGCATATTTTTCTCAAGAGATTTCATCTGTTTAGCGCAGATGCTAGTCCCGGCTAGAGGATGGAATGAAAGGAGTACTTTCGTTTTCCCTTTGTAATCGCTAAGTGTGAACTCATCATTATGTTGGTCTTCAAGGGTGAAATCAGGTGCTTTTTCACCGGGTTCTATTACCTCCGTTCTTTCTGACATATCACATTCACCCCTCCATCTTCTCGAAATCCGATTTTGGCGCTCCACACACGGGACATAACCAATCATCGGGCAGATCTTCAAATTTAGTTCCGGGCTCTATATCGCTGCTTTCATCGCCTTTTTCTTCATCGTATATGTAGCCACAAACAGTACATCTCCACTTTGCCATATCTCACACCTTTTTTGTTCAAGGTCCACGATGCATGCCAGGATGATATTCATCGAACTCTTCGAATTCGCTCATCCGTTCTTTTTCCTCTTTCAATATCTCGTAGTGGTTCTGCTCCATGCCTGCAAGGTACTTGAGTAATTTCTTGGGGTTCTTCTCCAAACCATCATCGTCAGCCTTATCGGCCATCTTCAGGTAGAACTCCTTGGAAGCTACTTCGGCATCCATGGCCTGTTTTATGATTTCGCTCTCGTCCATGTCGTCACCGTATCTTATGTAAGGGAGCGGCACGGGGGTCTCCTCTAGCAGTTCTATATCCTTTTCTGATGTCACATTTTTATAGAGGTCTCTTAGAAATCCTTCATGTTTCCCTTCCTCTCCGGCCAAGAACTCAAATCTGTCAGCCACTATAAAACTGTCCACCCTGTTCGCCATATGCTCGTAAACTTCTTTAGCGTTGATCTCCGCCTTAACAGCACCTTTGAGCATCTCCTCAAAACTTAGATCTTCTATATCTTCATCTTCTACCATATTTTCATTCCTCCATTTGTAATCTTATTTCTATCTTTATCTTCGCCTTTCCCGACATCCGGTAATACTTTTTCTTTGTTATTAATCTTATCGTCGATTCTAGTTTTACCTGATTTTGATGAGGTGTTGCAAGTTCTTTCTTCAAATTTTTTATCTGTAGGTTCGTTCATATCGGACATCTCGATTTCGTTATAACGTCCTAATAAGTACGATATATATTAATTTTTCCTTCGATTATTGATTTTTTATTTCTTAATAACGGAAAAAGACTAAATAAAAGAGCAACATTATTAACGATTAGATGGAGAAAATAGACGATAAAGGCAAAAAAATACTTGAAATTCTGAAAGAGGATTCTAGAACTCCTTATACAGAGATAGCTAAAGAGGTAGGCGTAAGTGAAGCTACTGTTAGAAAAAGGATAGGTAAAATGAAAGAAAAGGGGGTCATAGATAGATTCACTATAAAGTTAGATCCTTCCAGCCTAGGATTCGATATGGTGACTCTACTTGGATTGGACGTAGAACCGGAACACTTTTTGGACGCCATAGAAGAGATGAGGGAGATAAAAGAAGTTAAATGGGTGGCGAAATCCACAGGAGATCATATGATCATGTCCGAGATATGGACAGAAGATGGAGATCACCTATCCGAATTGATGACTGAAAAGATAACCAAGATCGAGGGTGTTAGAGATCTTTGCCCCGCGATACTCCTAGAAAAGATACAATGAGAGACAAACTTTTGGAAGTACCGAGTGACGCTGAAGGTACCTTTTTGGAGAGGAAGAACCGCTTTTTAGGTATCGTAGAGGTGGATGGAAAAGAGGAAAAAGTTCACGTCAGAGATCCTGGTCGTTTAGAAGAGATACTCTATCCGGAAAACGATGTTTTGTTGGAAAAAGCAAAGAAGAAGGACAGAAAAACTGATTGGACTCTTCTAGCAGGAAAGGTCAATGAGAACTGGATCTTCGTGAACTCCGGCTATCATAGAGAAATCGCTGAAAACATACTTAATATGCCGGAGTTGAGTCCTTTTGGAGAAATAAAAGGTTACGAAGCCGAGAAAAAATTGGGTGAGAGCAGGATCGACTTTTTGCTTGAAAAGGAAGAGGAAAAGATCTGGCTCGAAGTCAAAGGATGTACATTGGCCCAAGACAATATCGCTTTATTCCCCGATGCTCCCACCGAACGCGGAAGAAGACATGTGGATGAGTTGATTAAAGCCTTGGAAGAGGGTTTTGAGGCGTCTCTACTTTTTCTCGTCTTCAGACCGGGCGCGAGATGCTTTGCACCTCATGAAGAACAGGATCCAGAATTCTCTAAAGTTTTTAGAGAAGCTCAGAAAGCGGGCGTGGACGTCCACGCACTTAAACTGAGATATGATGGCGGCGCTGTTTATTATTTAAAAGAAATCCCGATCTGTGAGGTGTATAAAGTATGAAAAAAGAAGTAGTGAAAAAGGCGATAGAATCTCACAACGAACACAAATCTGCTATAGCCGAGGCAGAGCTGATCGAGTTTGAAGAGGGAAAAATCAAAGTTAAATTTGAGGGGAACTTCTGTCTGAGCTGCTGCATGGACGAATATTTCATCGATCTGGTCTATGAATTAGAAGAGTTAGGGGCAGAAGTCGAATTTGTCGATTTTTACGGAGCTGGTGAAAAAGCGTTTGTTGCGGAGTACGAGGAGATCTAGGTCACGTAAAAAGGCGAGATGGTATGGTATTTCGATAAGATCTCATGCAGAATTTTTAGTTGCTAAAAATCTCTTTCCTTTTAATAAAGACTCCTATCATAATCCCTATTCCGAATACAAAGCTATTCCCGATAATCATTGTTTCGATTGGCCTCCCCTCATATAAATCTACTATAATAAGGCCTAACGTGACGGCTGTTGCTACAGTGATTATCTGTAGAATTGCTTTTCTTTTATCGTTCATATCTATTCCTCCGTAATCTATATGCCTTTTTCTTATATTTGTCTTAGTATTTAAAGGCTGTGATCTTCTCGATCTCATACCCCATTAAAAATCCGATCAAAACCCCCGCGACTAGTCCAGGATAAGACCTCAACACGAAGGCGCTCGTAAAGATATCTGTAGACTGCCTGAAAAAATACAAGAGAAGGAAAGAACATCCCAATCCAGTCATCCCTCCTAAGAATGAGCCAAATACTCCACGAACATGAGGTGTGTATTCTAATCCCTCAAAATCCTTTGAATATATCTTTTTACTCAAATACTCAACGACTGTGACATTAACGATGATGAAAGAGATAATAATTATCACAATTCCTTCGATCATCAGGGATATGAGCAGAGTCAAGATTAAAAAGCTAACGATGAAACCTAAAAAAACCCCTAGAACAGACATCCCAGTTACTAAAGGGCTATCTAAAAAATCACCGCTTCTTCCCACGGTGTCTCTAACACTCAGAAAACCTCCTAGGGTCCATCCAAGAACTATTATCCATACCCAAAGATCATCAAAACGTATAGGACTAGTTCTCAGCATTATAGCTGGAGCCAAGCTCACCATTAATCCTACACAGGTGCCTATCACAAAGTAAAACGATCCTTTATAGATCGGACATATCAAAGCAGTCAATATACTAGATCCCACTATAGTAACACCTACGGCAAGGATAAGATATCTGGGCTGAGAGTATGGTAAAAAAAGCGATATTGCTGCAATCATTGATCCTAAGATCAAAAATATGATCAGGTAAGATTTTATCGAGTTTTCAAAGTTGTTATACAGATTCCCCTTCATCTTAGCCTCTATCCTCCTGATATTCATTTATCCGAGCATGATAATGGTTCAAGTCCACGTTTTGCCGTGATATAATTTAACGCATAGCCAGTGACCGCGCCTGTAATGATACCTAACAGAAGAGAAAGAATGATAGTTCCCGTGCTTTTCTCATCCACTATTCCATTACTGAAAATCATGAAGTGTGCATTTATTAGCCCTGAGAAGATCGCTCCTATCAAAACACCCAAGATGGC
Source organism: Thermoplasmata archaeon (assembly GCA_003554965.1). Classification (GTDB taxonomy): domain Archaea; phylum Thermoplasmatota; class Thermoplasmata; order Halarchaeoplasmatales; family Halarchaeoplasmataceae; genus Natronoplasma. The sequence goes on from PWHR01000029.1 coordinate 53,145, forward strand.
TCCTATGAAGCCCCTGTTTTTAGGATTTTTTTCTCTCTTTTTTTCGAACTTCTTCGTGAAACGTTCGGTCGATAGAGCAGTAAGGAAAATAGAAGCAGACATGATCCCAAGTAGAAAATCAACCTCCCCATATTCAAAAGTTGACGACACCGCTAATAGAAGACCTCCAAATACAAGGAAATAGAAATGCAGTTTCGTGAATCCTACTTTATTTTTCTTTTTCTTAGGCATAGCTATCTTTGACTCCAAATGAAGTATAATAAATAAGTATAAATATTTTATTCTTTTATGTTTATATCAAGTCCGCATCTCAATCGGAAGATAGGGCGGGTGAAGAGGGCATTAAACAGAAGATATTAGTTGCGGTCATTGTCGAGTTGAAAAATAGAGGACTCGTATCCAAAGATGAAGCGAAAGAAGCTGAAAGAAAAGGCAGAAGTTTTCAGAAGTAGGTGAGATGACAGCTGCTTTCCTTGGTAAAAAAATTCTCTAATTAGAGAGCAAAAGATTTAACAATACGAAACACGATTATATAATCACGATTCAAAAACACTGAAGAATGCCTCTAAAAGAAGGTTCAATGTATCCGATCGGAAGATATCTTATACTCTTAGAGTCCCATCATCATTTTTCGATCGAAACTCCTAAGATATATCAGATGACTTTGAGTAATTTTTATAGCATATTTAAAACTAAATTGCTTCAAATTAACTTAACGGCAAAAATTTGATGATAGAGAGCAAGTGACATCTTTTACCCTTCCAAAAAACTCGCTACAGTTACAACTACTGTGTCAAAAAGATTATATAACTCAACCATCCATACTCCCATATATTAAGAGGTTAGACAAATGAGTTATGGAATATCATCAAGAGAAAGGACCCTTCTAGAAGAATTATCTAGAAGAAGTATCCTTGTATTCAATCCGATAGAGGCCTCCAACATCTTGCAGGAAAGCAGAAAAAACACCTATCGTATTTTGAGCAGGATGGAATCTAAAGATCTTATCCATAGGATAGAGAAAGGAAAATATATTCCGACTGAAAAACTAGAAGAAACACATATCTATCATATAGCTGCTCAAATTATGAGTCCTTCATACATATCCCTACGTTCGGCTTTACACCATTATGGCTTTACCACACAGGTCCCGAGAACAGTATACGTGATGGTCACTACTCCAAAGAAAAGCATATCCCTCCAAAATCAAAACATACATTTCGTAAAAACGAGCCATTTTTTCGGATATACCTCGGAAGAGAAATTGGTCATAGCGGAACCGGAAAAACTGTTCATAGATTGTCTCTTCTATCCAGAGTACGCAGGCGGAATAAAAAAAATAAAAGATGCTATGGCAGAAGCGAAAATAAACGGAAAAAAGATAGTGGATTACGCCCTAAAAGTGGATAAAAAATCTCTCTGCTCTAGACTCGGTTACCTTTTACAAAAAACTGAGAAAGATTTTGATGAAGAGCGCCTGAAGAAAAACATCTCAAGATCTCCTATCCCGTTAAATCCTTCAGGGTCTGAAGGAATCAAAAACGATAGATGGAACGTGATCGACAATATATAAGGTGAAAAAATGCTGACAAAAACGCAGTTAAAAGAATTCTATGAAGAAAATGTCCCGCTACATATCATAGAGTTAGATTACATTCAGAGCATAGTCTTAAAGCATATCTATCTTAACCACGATTCTATAGTGTTCAAAGGAGGTACTTCCTTGAGAAAAGTCTACGATCTGAATCGCTTTTCCGAAGATCTAGATTTCAATATAGTCGGGAAAAACGCTGAAGATATATTGAGATCCGGCGTAAGAGGGCTGGAAAAAACCGGGATCGAGTCTGAACTCGCTCACTTCGACGATAGAAAAGATGTCTATCTTGCCAAGATAAGATACAGGGGACCTTTGTATGAAGGGACTAAACTTTCAGAAGGAACTTTGAAAATGGATATATCAAAGCATCTTCTTCATAAAGAACCCTCCTGGGAGACGATACTCGGAACTTACCCCGATACAGGAACTTACAGTGTAAAAGTGATGGATTTGGAGGAGATATTGGCGGAAAAGTTTAGGTCTCTGGTTCAAAGGGATGTTCCAAGGGATTTATACGATATATGGTTCATCTTGAAAAAAGGTACTGATCTCGATACTGATCTACTTTATGAAAAATTTGAGGACTTGAACATTTCACCCAAATCACCAACCGAGATCCTTTCCGATCAAGATTTGATCGAGGATGAATGGAAAAGAGATATGCAGGACCTTATCCACAGGGTACCGGAAAAAGAGGATATCATAAAAGAGATAAAAAGTTCCTTGAATGACTTTTGATTCACTCTAGACAGAAGGTCTCTTCTCTTCCATGATCTCCTAGTCACTTTTATAGTCAATGGATCGATCACTCTAAATGTTATATACTTATGAGTATATTACTTACAAGTATGACCTTTAAGTTTGTCGATAGGTGGGAAGAGTTTAGAGATCCAATAAATCATTACATCATCTTGATATCAATACTAGAGGAAATACCAAGTTTTTTGAGAGACAGAGTCATAAACATTATTAATAGTACATTAGATTTCCTTTGAAAGTGGTGAATAGTTTGAGCGAGATCGACGGTGACATCGTTGAATATGATCCTTCAATGGCAAAAGATGTAGCTGAGATGTTCAACCAGTTCAAGGAATCATGGCCGGGAGGCTTTGGAGGCGGCATACCATTCGACGAGGAGAGAGTTAGAGATTGGCTTGACGAGAGTTTCAGCATTGTGGATTATGTAGCTGTAGATGAAGAGGGTGTTCCCGTAGGATTCTGTAACCTTGAACCTCACTGGAAAGATAAGGATGCAGCTTACGTAGAACTATTGGGCGTGATATCAAGGGCAAAAGGCAAAAAGTTCGGCAAGCGCCTTTTGTTGAAAACTATCGAAAAAGCTATTGAGGAAGGCATAAAGAGAGTCGACCTTCACACGTGGTCCGGGAACCTCAAAGCCATGCCGCTATACAAGAAGGTAGGGATGTTCTGGGTCCCGGAAACAACGGCATACATGCAGGATTACATACCGTTACTTCACCAGAACGATCTTACGAAGGAATGGTTCAACGAACATCCCGATTGGTATGATTCTCAGCGAAGAGAGCTGAAGCAGGAACCAGATGATCTGACCATCGACGACGTGAAGATATACCGTTATATATTTGAGAATGAAGAAGATCGGATAGAGGTCGATATAGACAGATACGGCTGGGGCATAACTGGGATAAACAGGAAATTGAGAGGTGAAGAGATCACTGTGAAAGCGAAAGTCAGATCCCATGATCTTCACATAGGTATAGAAAACGAATATATACTCTTGATAGAAAATAAGACTGAAGAAGATAAGGAGATAAAGATCGACATCGATCCATTCCCAGGAATCGAATTCGAAGACGATTTTCCCTCGATGATAAAGGTAGAAAAAGGTGAGAAAAAAACGCTGACTAGAAAATTTTTGGTCAAGAAGGACGTGGAAACGTACACATCCAATCATGAAGCATCTGAAGTGATCAACACTAAAATAAAGATGGATAAGAAAGAATTCAAATTGACTACGGGAGGAAAGATAAAGCCCGCTGTAGAAGTGAAAAGCCAGAGAGACTTCCATCCTATTTTCTCAGCTCAGAAAAAGGATCTGTATTTTGATCTAAAAAATAATACGGAAAAAAGGTTGGAAGTGAAAATTGAATGTGAAATAGAAGATAGAGAGGAAATCATCGATCTCGAGTTAGATGAAAAAGAAAATCGTGGATTCAAGCTCCCTGTAAAAGTAGATTTCAAAGATGACTGTATCAGATATCTGAGATTTACACCATCCATAAAAAAAGATAGCTCCCTTTTTCCTATGGAAACCTACAAACATCCGGTGGTCAGAGATACAGAAGAGCTTTTAGAATTTGTGGAGAAAGATGATGAATTATTCTTGGTAAACGATCAAGCGAAAGTTAAAGTAGAGCTCGAAGGCGGCAATGTGAAAGTCAGCGAACTTATGAGGGACTCTGAATTACCTTTTGAGATCAGACAGCAGGTAGGTCCACCGTTCGGCAGAAGCCCGGATTCTTCTATAGAATATGAATACGAGGTGAAAAGAGAAGAGGACTATATCATACTTGTTTTGAACGCAGAGAGTCTACACAAACCTGGAGCACTCATGAAAAAGTACATAAAGTTAAAGAAAAGGTCCTCAGAGATAGAGTTCTGGTCTGAAATTGAAAACGTTGCTGACGATCCGCTCGAATGTGGTGCTCAAACCAATACCAGGAAATGGGGTCTAGATACTGAGCTGTATCAGTCTAAAGCTAGGATCTATACTCCTCTAGGAGATGAGATAATAGAGAGCGACCCGGTTACAGATATGCTGTCCTCGACTTTACTGCCCACTGACCCTGCCGAATGGGAGGAAACATGGACCGCTTATGAGGATTTTGGAGATTGTGCCATCTCTGGCATCATTTGGGATGATGAAAAAATAAAAAAAGTGAAGATGGCCAGAGGATTGTTGGAAGAGTTGAAGAGCGCGACTGAAAAGATCGAACCTGGCGATAGTTTCAAAACCTCACATCTATGGATCTCTATGAAAAAACCATCTTTGAATTCTTTTAGGCAGACTTGGAATAGATTGGTGGGAAAAAAGGAGATAGAGCTCAACGAAAGAATTTATGGGAAGGAATGCAGGAAACATCTGGAAGTCAGGATCGATGAAAATATAATAGAGGCTGGAAAATCGATCGAAAGGGAACTCATCATAGACAGAAATACTGATTACCCCATGCCGGGTGAATACAGCCTTCGATCTTCTGAACAGGTAGAAGTCTCTTTCGAAAATGGTGAAAAAATAATACGGGTGTCTGAAGAGGAGGATGAAAAAGAGTTGAGACTGCCTTTAGAGATCAACGTTTCCGAGGATCCTGAAGAATATCTAGACACAATGGAGCTACATTTCAGCGGTGAAAGAGAACTCGATTTTGAGATACCGGTGATAATCATAGACTCTACAGATGTAAAGATCGGACCACAAACTAGGGAAGGAGAGAAACTGTTCCGCGTGGATAACGGCGAGATAAAATTCGATGTTTTAGATAAGCTGGGAGGCAATCTTATTAATCTTGAAACATCGGAGGGAAACAGCTATCTAGCCGATAGTTTTCCTGAATCAAAACCTAAAAGCTGGTTTGAAAACTTACTAGGTGGGATCGAGCCCAGATTCATGACTCCTGAAGATTATTATTCGTTCTATGAGACTGAGAAAAACTCTTCTGAAGAAGTGAGAGAAGGAATATGGAAAGGTGTTAAAGTCGATTATGAGATCCAAAAACACGATCATCTGAGAGGTCAAAAATTCTCCGTGAAGTATCTGACACTGCCTGGAACAAAACTCATCAAGATAGAGGTGGATCATGAAGACCCCAAGGGAAGAGAGATCGATTGGCTAGCCGAGCTTTTCATAGACGTGTTATTGAACGATTCTCTTGAAGGTACTAAGGTGAAGTGCCCCGGAAAGTACGAGGACTGGAAAAGGTTACATCAACAGATGCAATTCTCTACACCTCCTAACATAGAAAAACCCTGGTTCCGCTTCAGTAAAAAGGACATATCTCTGAGCGGATTCGCGGTGAAGGGATCCCCTGCGTTCCCCTCGGTCATATGCAACAGCGAGATCAACATGGCTCTCTTGATATCTAACATGATCAGCTCTTCAGGTTCGCAGGGGTGTATTGAACTCGGCATCGCTTTAGATCTGCCTGAAAAAGACATCGATAGAGTTAGAAGTGCGCTTGAACAAGGTTAAAATCGAGAGACCCGAGCACAAAATACTTCTACCTTGATTCAATACCCTATCTATGTCAGGGATAAACTTCTTCGGTAGCGAGGATCTGGAAGGTATAACAGAGTTCTATTTGGAAGAGCTGAACATGGATCTTTGGCTTGATCAGGAATACTGCAAGATTCTAAAGCACGGTAACATGATCCTAGGTTTCTGCGAAAGCGAGAAAACGGATGAGGGAGGAACTATAACTTTCTTCTATCCTACGAAGGAAGAAGTGGACGAGAAGTACGAGCGATTCGAAGATAGAGCAAGAGGAGAACCCTCCGAAAACGAGAAGTTCAATATCTATCAGTTCTTCGCCGAGGACCCGGAAGGCAGAATTCTGGAGTTCCAAACATTCCTCCATCCATTAAAACCTTATCTAGATGGTGAAGAGTTGTTAAAAGAAAGGAGGAGTGTAAGAGATTATAAAGAGAAAGAGGTACCGGACGACGTGTTGGGCAAGATCTTTGAGACCTGTAGATACGCTCCGACATCTAAAAACTCACAAGCATATTACTTTATACCTATCGAGGACGAAGAAACGATACAGTTCATGTCGGAAAGAAGAGGTAGGAACAGCTCTCCTATAAGGGAAGCTCCTATGGCGGTAGCTATCTGTGTGGACTCCGAAGGGACAGGCAGGCCCAAACAGGATGGTGATATAGCGGCCTACCACTTCACACTCACCGCTTGGCTCCACGGTCTAGGCACTTGCTGGATAGCGGCCATGGATAGAGAGGATGTTAAAGAAGAACTTGGAATACCCCAAGATCATTACGTGGCTACGGTCACACCGTTAGGATATCCAGAAGAGATACCGAAAATTCCAGAGAGAAAAGAGGCGGAGGAATTCATCAAGAAAATGAACTGATTTAGAATATTTTCACTTGAAAACGTGACCCGTTTCTAAATACCATAAAAGCAAATCTAGATGCCCCAACGGTATGCCTATCTCATCAGAAAACTCTTTCATCTTTTTTTCTATATCTAGATATCTCTTTTTTGTGAGAGTTTTAGGTATTTTTTCCAAAACGTCCAGTTCTTCCAAATTTTTCAAAATGTGTCGATCGAGTATCGCCAGTTCCTGACTATAACCGATATTGCGTAAGAAGTGACTCGCCTCCTTGTAACCCAATCCCTTTATATTCTCCACTACCCATTCTCTCGCCTCCTTTGGTCGTTGAAATCGATCCAGACGGTCTTTCAGCGAAGAAGCCTCGAATTTATCACGGGCCTCTACGAAATAACCGGCTTTATTGTTCCTGAATCTAACTTGATTTATCTCTTCTGATATCGCATCTTCACACCCCTCGTAAAATAACTCTTTTTCTTTCAGGTCTTGAACCGCTTTCCAACACTTTTTGGCTTTGGACTGAGGAGTGAAAAGACAAAACGTGAGTTCTTCAAATATCTTGTTCTTATTGCCCTTTTCCCATATACTTTCGAATTCCTCTATTCTAGATTCGATGGTTGGCTTGATCTCCCTGTAGGTTTCCTTTAATTCTTTCTTCCTTGCTTCCATCGGCGTCACTAACTCACAGCATCGGGCCTATCTCTTCACTTATCTTTCCCAAAAGCTCTTCATCTTCTTTATCGAAAGCTTCTTTTTCGTGGGAATCGATATCGATCTCTCCAAC
>PWHR01000017.1 GCA_003554965.1 Thermoplasmata archaeon
ATCGGCGTCACTAACTCACAGCATCGGGCCTATCTCTTCACTTATCTTTCCCAAAAGCTCTTCATCTTCTTTATCGAAAGCTTCTTTTTCGTGGGAATCGATATCGATCTCTCCAACTATCTCATCATCTCTGAAGATCGGGACCACTATCTCAGATTTTACTTTCAAGCTGCACGCCAGGTAATTGTCCTCTTCTGATACATCATCTACCAGGAAGGTCTCTTCAGACTCGACTGCCTGTCCACAGATGCCTTCACCGAAATCGATGTTGGTATGTTCCGTAGGTTCTCCTACATAGGGCCCAAGAACCAACTCACCATCTTCGACAAGATAGAAACCGACCCAATCGTAGTGATCAACCTCTTCATGAAGCAGTTCGCATATTTTTTTCATTACTTGCTCTTTATCAGTTCCATCATCTAAAACTTCTCTAACCTGAGATAAGATCCTTTCCATATCTATACCTCCTTTAACTTCTGCCATTTCTCGAACAATTCTCGGATGTGTGGGATAGTGATAGAACCACCCACAACGAGTGCTATGGAAAGAGTCTCGTTCATCTCCTCGTCAGAGACCCCTTCTTCATGACACCGCCTCATGTGATATTCTATACAGTCATCACATCTTAGCACTATCGAAGCTACAAGACCCAACAGTTCTTTGGTTTTTCTGGTCAGAGCCCCTTCTCTATACACCTGGGTATCAAGATTAAAAAATCGTTTCATCTCAAGGTTACCTTTTTCTAGGACTAGCTCGTTCAACTTCTCTCTTTTCTCTTCAAAACTATCTTCTTCATTCATGATAAGTGGTAAGATACGAGCTAGTTTTTTAATTTTGCCACCGCAAAGTTTATTAAGAATATTATAATATGATAATATGATGATAAGTAAAGAAAAGTATGATGATCGCATATACAACATGCACGCTGAGATGTGCAAGATGTTGTCTCATCCTACCCGTTTGAGGATCTTAGAACAATTGAAAGAGAAAGAGAGAACAGTCAGTGAAATTGTGGAAACACTAGATATGAATCAATCTACGGTGTCTCAACACCTGAGCGAACTGAAGAAAAGCGGATTAGTGAAAGCTGAAAGAGACGGCGCAAACATGAGATACGATCTGGTTTATCCGAAGATAATCGATGCTTGCGAAATTGTTAGAGAGATACTCTTCGAGGAACTCTCTAGAGATCAAGATCTTCTAAAGATGGGTAAAGGTGATAAAGATGGAGAAAAATAAAGATCAAAAAGAATTAGAAAAAATAAAGAAAAAAATGGTGGATGATATCATGAGTGAAGAAAACTATCCTGAAGGGCCAGTAAAAATAACCGACGATGATTTTGAAGAAACGATAGAGGACCATCCCCTCATATTGGTTGATTTTTGGGCTGACTGGTGCGGCCCTTGCAAGATGATGGAACCGATCCTGAAAGAGTTGGCCAGCGAGTATCAAGGAGATCTAGTAGTGGGAAAACTCAACGTGGACGACAACAGTACCGTCCCGAATCAGTTTCAAGTCTCGAGTATACCTACGATGGTTCTTTTCAAAGAGGGAGAGCCTGTAGAACGCATGGTCGGCGCGATGCAGAAAGAACAGTTGGCTCAGAAGGTAGACGAATACATCAAATAAAAATTGGATCTTTCAGCTGTAGGACCTCTAAAAACCTTTTCCAGTTAACCTATTTTTACTTTGATCTTTTTTGCAGTAAAGGAACTTCTCCGAAAATTTAATAGTAATCCAACGTTTTGGCTCTATTTATCATGACTCCCACCAGTGAGTACGATCACGAAGAGATTGAGAAAAAGTGGATCGAAAGATGGGATGAGATGGCCCTCTACAAGTTCGATCCAGATTCAGATAAACCTGTCTACTCCATCGATACTCCTCCAAGGTACGCATCCGGTTTTCTTCACATGGGGCACGCTAAGAACTATCTCGAATTCGAGATGATCGCTCGAGTTAGAAGACTTCTCGGCTACGAAGTCTTCTTTCCTGTCGGGTATGACGACAACGGTTTACCAACGGAAAGATACGTTGAGGATGAATTGGGGATGAGCAAAAGGGACATGGATAGAGAGGAATTCATAAAGAAATGTAAAGACGCAGCTGAAGAGTTAGAAGGATCCATGACAAAAAATTACGAACGGATCGGCATGTCATGGGATTGGTCTACATTTTATCAAACGATCGATGAAAGGTCGATAAGTACGGCACAGCGCTCTTTTATCGAGCTGTATGAGATGGAAAAGCTTTACAGGGATGAGGAACCGACGATATTCTGCCCATATCACAGCACAGCACTTGCCCAGGCGGAGGTCGAAGAGGCCCACAGAGAAACAGTGTTGAACTACCTATATTTTGAATCCGAGGGGGAAAAACTCAAGATAGCTACCACAAGACCAGAACTGCTACCTTCATGCGTTGCGGTTTTCACTCATCCTGATGACGAAAGATATCAACATCTGATAGGTAAAGAAGCGGATGTCCCTATATTCGGTCAGGAAGTCCCTATCATGGAGAGCGAGGAAGTCGATCCGGAGTTCGGGACTGGATTGGTCATGGTATGTACCTTCGGAGACAACACTGATGTGGAGTTGTGGAAAGAGCACGATTTGCCTCTAAAGATATCGATCGATGAAGATGGCAGGATGAACGAGAGAGCCGGTGAATACCAGGGTTTGAAGATCGAAGAGGCGAAAGAAAAGATAATAGAGGATCTCAAAGAAGAAGGGATAATCTACGATCAAGAAGGACTGGAACAGAACGTGGGAGTATGCTGGAGATGTGATAACCCCGTAGAATTCATTCCAACTGAACAGTGGTTCATAGAAACCTTGGACCACAAGGAAGATATGCTTGAGATGGGTAAGAAAATAAACTGGTACCCAGATTACTACAGGCATAGATTTGAGGATTGGGTGGAGAATCTCAAGTGGGACTGGTGCATCTCGAGACAGAGGTATTACGGCGTACCGTTTCCGGTTTGGTACTGCGAAGAGTGCGGAAAGACCATCGTTGAAGATAAAGATGAATTGCCTGTAGACCCTAGGATCGACGAATCATCGCAAACATGTGAAGACTGCGGATCTGATGAACTGGTCCCAGAGGAAGATGTTATGGACACTTGGATGACTTCTTCTATGACTCCCCAGATAGCCTTAAAGTGGAATGAAGACGAGGAATTCTTCGAAGATAACCATCCTATGGATATGAGACCTCAGTCTCACGACATAATAAGAACATGGGCGTTCTATACGATGTTAAAATCCCACTTTCATCATGATTCGATACCTTGGAAGGATGTAGTAATATCCGGCTATGTATACAATAAAGAGGGCGAGGGCATGAGCAGCAGTAAGGGCACAGGAGTCAGTCCAGAAGAGATCATAGAGGAGTACGGGGCGGATGCGCTCAGGTACTGGGCCGCCGGTGCCGGAACCGGTGAGGACATTATATACAGGGAAAAAGATGTGATCAGAGGTCATAAGATACTCACCAAACTCTGGAATGCCTCACGTCTTGTGAACATACATCTTGAAGAACAAGATGACGTTGATGAACCAACAGAACTACCGATAATTGATAGATGGATATTGACGAAGACAAAGGATATCATCGATGAATGTAGAGAACATTATTTGGATTATGATATAAGTAAAGTTAGAGAAAAGATCTCTAATTTCTTCAAGCACGTTTACTGTGACAATTACCTTGAGATGGTCAAGTACAGGTTGTACGAAGAGGGAGATATACCGGAAGAGAAGAAGCTAGCGGCTCAATATACGCTAAAAAGCTCTTTACTATCTATATTGAAAGTTTTCTCTCCTATCATCCCTTTCATGACCGAGGAAATTTATTCTCGTATGTTTAAAAACATGAAGAACAAGAAAAGCATCCATGAAAGTGATTGGCCTGAGTTGGATGAACAGTACCATTGTAAAGAGTCGGAGGAGATAGGAGAATTAGTCAAAGATATAATTGCGGAGGTCAGGAAATGGAAATCAGACAAAGGGATACCGCTGAATCAGGAGATAGGTGAACTTCGAATAGTCACGCCAGATGTGAGAATAAATGAGTGTGAGGATGACATCGCTCAAACTTTGAATGCGAACGCGGTTCGATTGATAGAGGAAGAGGAGATAGAAGAAAGAGCTGTAGAGGTGAAACCTGAGTACTCTAAGATAGGGCCAAGATTCGAAGACGAAGCTAAATATATCTTTAAGCATATAAACGAAACCGATCCACAGAAGATATACTCCTCTTTACTGGAAGAGGAAGAATACCGATTTAAGTTAGATGATGGAATGGAAGTTTCATTGACCGAGGAAGAACTAAAGATAAAGAAAACCAAAGTCCATAAGGGCGAAGAGGTGGACTCTCTCACCCTTGGAGATGTGGTTATCCTGATCGAGAGTTGTGATTAGGATTAAAAATCACCTGTAAACGTCGTCCTCTGTCAAATCCCTACTTCGGTGTTTTTCTTCCCTGCTTGTTCCTTTTCTGCATTTCAAGCAGATACCTTTCTCCATATGTTTGTTGCAGGTTATCGAACCGCAGAGCCCGCAGGACTGATTCGCGGGTTTACCACATATGTGGCAGTTACCCATCATCTTCATTTTATTTTACACCCGACTATTGTCAATGACCCGACTTTTTGTACTATTTGAGGGTCTTTGACTAGCAGTGGGGCTCGTAACTTAGTTCAAAAAGTTACGAGTTCCACTATAATTCAAATGTAGGTACATGGATAATAAATTTTGGTACTGTCAAAATGACTTCTCCCTCTAAATGTGATATTCATATTTCCGATTTATAGATTATCTTTGTTCTCTCCCAAACTGCGTTATCACCAACTATGAATTCATCAATTAACAAGCGCACTCTGCCCCTTTCCTCCATATTTAGCGTCTCGAATTCTTCACTCCAATCTTCTAACGGGCCAGAATATGAGAGAAAGGTGTAGAAATCTTCAAGATGTGTCCTATTTTCTGTTTCTTTACCATCGTCTACCCAAGATGTTATCCTAAGGGCATCTCTAGCGAAGAATTGATCGTTTACAGGATCTATATTCACCCATTCGCTTTCTCCTTCGGCATCGACGAATTTCTGCCTGACCCAACCGTGACCTCCCCAATCTTCTCTGACTCTGTCGTAGAGTACACCCAATTCTATGTAAGCAGGTATCCCCACTGCTCTAGCCATGGAGATATAGAGAAATGATTGTTCATCGCAGTCGCCGGCTCTTTCATCGAAGGTCCAGATTGCGTGCTGGGGTCTGCCGTCACCTTCTATGGTTCCACGCCGGTACTCTATATTATCATCCAACCAATCGTACAGTTTTTCACTTTTCTCGTAAATATTATCTGCATCCTCGACTATCTCTTCAGCTTTATCTTCCAAAAGAGGATGACTCGGCTCTATCATAATATCATAACGGCCATCATCGTTTCTATCGATGTTTTCTCCATTCCGGTCTTTCAACTCCCAATGATCTCCGAGATACGTTTCTCTTAATTCCTCATCCACATCATTGACAGTACCAGAATTATCAGATGAGTGATCCCATTCAACAGTTTTTGTAGAAACGTTGTAAGTGAGCGAAAAAGTTTTACTGACATCTTCATCTTCTTCGCTACCGAATTCCCCCTCCCATTCCATCCAATCTTGACCATATTTTTCGATGTATTCAGGTTCGGGTTCGGCAACAACGCTCTCTACCTCTTGTATTCCGTTCTCTATGTCAGTTGGAACTGGAAAATCCATAACATAGCTCAAGACACCGGATGTGGTCAATGTGATATCCCTTCTAAGTTCAAATTCCGCTTCTTCAGGATATCCTCTAATTCCGCTAAAAAATGGAACAAGGAAAACGGCAGCTACGATCATGAAGATGAGTAAAAAGACAATAAAAATCTTTATCCCAGTTAAACTATTATCTCTTATAAGTCTTTCTTCCTGCTCTTTAGACCCGTACTCAATTTGATTCCTCGGTGGAAGGGGTTGCTCATTATAATAAGGGGTGTCTTCCTCATACTGGAAAATATTTTCTTTATCCGAAAGCTCCGGTCCCTCCTCGGCTTTCCATCTGCTTTTTTCTTTGATATTAGATCCTTTTCCCATAGTCTAATTTATGCATATGGAGACCCGATATATATTAAGTTGGGGGCTCACTAGTCTTTTCCATCCTCTTCTACCTTTTGAACTTTCTCCTTCAACTCTTTGGGTATACTTTCCGGAATCACTTTAGTGTAGATGTAATATAGAATAGCTGTAGCATACACTGACCCCACGATCATCACCAGGAAAGCACCTATGAAATTTTCCATCACCACCCAGGTCCACACCATAGTCATCATCAAACCGTGAAGTCCACTGATCATGAATCCTTTGCCCAGATAAAGCCAAAAATCACCAAGATAGCTGCCGTAACCTATGATCGCACCTGTACCTCCATTAACCAATGTATAATTATACGATATGAGGAAAAAGAACAAACCCGTTCTGAGATCCAATAAAATATCCTCTCCAATCCAAAAAGTTCCGACCGCGTAGGAGTAGACGAAAACCACCATGGCTCCTATTCCAGTACCCAAAGCGAGACCATAAAAAGTACTGTCATGGTTAAGCCTGAAAGGTCTCTGGAATAAAATAAAGAACTTTATCACCTCTATCAAAGCGATGACCAGTAGTGCTTCTAAAAAATCTAGAAGATCAAAAAAAAGAGATACGAATCCTAGAGCCATTCCAAGACCCAGCCCCAGAATTATCATAAAAAAAGCCTTATTGTCCTTGAAATAGGCTTCGAATTCACCTAAAACAAAGTATAAAATCACTATGGCGGGTATGAAACTTATGAGTCCCAATACTGTAATAGGTTCCATGAAATTTATGAATCAAATTAAAGCGGTATCTTCTCCAAAGTATGATACTCAGGACCGCTCTTCTTCAATATGCTCTTTTTTAATTTTAATTCGGTAACTTCAAAGACTGCAAATTGCTCCCCATCATATTTCTCTATCACGTCTCTCAGTCTTTCTTTATTTTTTCCTCCTTTCACCCTAGCAACGGTAACATGGGGTGAGAACTCTCTGTCATCTCTTTCAAAACCCAGGGGAACAAGTTCCTCTTCCACCCTGTGTGCCATGTCAGTCAAGAACGGTATGTCCTCATCCTCCGTTACCCCTGCATGGGGTGCATCTGGAGCAGCTTCTGAATCCATCCAAACAACTTTCATATATCCCAGGTGTGGGAAAGCCCCTGTGCTGCTCACTTTTAAACTGAAAGGATCAAAATCTTCTAGTGCAAACTCTGTCTTTTCAACTATCTGATCTACTTGTTCCTCCTCTGTATCTCCTAGGAATTTGACGGTGATATGCAGTTGATTGGGATCTACCATGTTCAGTGGAGCCCGGGTCCTCTCCAGTTCATCTATGAATTCATGTACTTTATCTGTCGGCTCTACATCTATCGAAATGAATCCTCGGAAAGTCATGTTCCCCCTATCAAAAAGGGCTTTCTTAATTCTTTCGGGAGTAAACGAGCGTAATCACGTCATCTTATCCCACTCTTCCCTTATCTCGTCTTCTTCTACCAATTTGACTCCCTTCCTTTCATATCTCGTACCTAGGAAGGCCAATGCCCCTGCGGTTACCAATAGCCCTATTATAATGGTGAAAACGACAAATCCTGGGATCACCTGCATTTCTGCTCTGCCTATCATTTCCATTAGATCCGACGCCGGAGTAGGATGAACAGCCAGTTTTCCCATCCAAAGAAGTACGGTGACTGAGAAGAGCCAGAAATAAACCCTTCTCAAACGATGTGCTATCGCTATCCAAAAAGGTATCTTAAATTTTGGATCACGCAGGTCTTCAGCTAGAGTTTCCATCCATTCTCTTGAACTCACTTCGTCCTTAGGATATAATGTTCTGGCTATAAAATTCTCCTCTAGTGTTTTTATCCGCCCAAGCCAAACGTTGTAAAAACGGTATCTCCTGGATTCTATCCACAGTAGCGCTAACATGAAGATCATCACGCTCAATAGAAGTTCGTGCCTCCTAGCAGGTTCCGTGAAGACCCAAGTGGTGATAGCGGAAAGGATCACGATAGCCCATTCAGTAGTTCTATCTAACCTATTTCTCCAGTTGTAAGCTCTCTGTACCTCTCCTCTGTACATGTGAGTTATGATCTGCGTGAAATCTGAAGAATTCTGCTGTTCTACGAATTCTTCCGGATCCCGATCTTTCATCTTATCTTCCATGATCTTATTACATAATCATACTCCATATTAATTACTTTACCCATGGGCATCACCTACTATCGTATTTAAATCCGATATCTCTTCCTCATTCAACAATGTTCTCATCTCTTCGGTTATCTTTTCACCTGCATCTTTCCCACGGTATTTTATCGCTGTGCCTATCTGAAGAGCTGAAGCTCCGGCCAATACATACTCTAAAGCATCTCTTCCTGTTGTGATGCCTCCACATCCTATCACCGGGATATCCACTGCTTTGTAGACTTCATAAACGCATCTCAGACCGATGGGTTTAACTCCCGGGCCGCTGTAACCTCCTACTTCGTTCCCTAATATAGGCATCTGGGTCTCCAAGTTGATCGCCATACCTTTAACAGTGTTGATACAGACCACTCCATCGGCCCCGCTGTTCTCAGCAAGAACAGCTTTCTCATCGATCTCCGTAGAGGGAGGTAACTTCGCTAGGATCGGTTCATGTATTGTATCGCTTACCTCCTCTAATATCTCACCCATCACTCTATCGTCTGAGGCAATAGAAGCCCCGTAGCCCTCTGCGTGGGGGCAGCTGAGATTTAGCTCAATAACATCGGCTCCATTCTTCACCATCTTCTCGGCGATATATACAAAATCTTCAGCGTTGGAAGCAAAGATACTCCCTATGATGGGTACGTTCTCGGAACGATCTTTTAGTTCTGAAACTTCTTCGGTAAAATCTTCTATGCCGGGGTTAGGAAGTCCCATCGCGTTCAATAGACCTGTTTCCAGTTCAACTACTGTAGGATTTGGATGGCCACCTCGCGGTTCTTTTCCAATAGATTTAGTCACCACTCCTCCCATCCCTTTTTCGATAAGATTCTCCATCGAGCCCGCGGTCTGATCCAGTATTCCAGAAGCTAATATCAAAGGAGGGTCAAAGTCCAAATCGAACAACTCTGTTTTCAATCGGGTCATCGTAATCATAATGGACAGGATAACAATAACATTTTGGTTTTTCTACTATCTATGTCCTGTAAAAATAAACGATAGAATTAAATGTAGAGGATTGATATGGTAAAAGTGATCAAACATGTTCAAGGATACCGTACCGGGTTTTGAGAGGGTATTCAAGACCGACACAGATTCACCTAAAGTGGTACTGGTAACCGGACCTCCCGGTTCTTTGAAGACTAGCTTCTGTTATGACATCATGACCAAATTCTTGAGAAATTCAGAGGATTTTGGTGTTTATCTGACTTTGGAAGAGGAAAAACAGAGCCAAATAAAGAACATAAAAGATCTCGGCGTCGACCTCGTAAAAAATATGCATATATCAGATATAACAGATCTGAGAGAGATCGATGAGATCATAGAAGAAGAGGATACAGATTACGTAGAATTCATCGAAGATCTACTGAGAAACTTCAGAGAAGAAAAGGGAGAAAAATTTACCATTTTTTCATTGGACTCTCTGGGAGCCCTTTATTCCTTGATGGAAGATAGAGAAAATATGAGGAAAAGGATGTTCTCCTTTTTCAAGCTTCTTAGAGATCTAAATCTCTATTGTTTCGTGGTAATGGAAAGGATCCCTGGCTCTGAAGCGAATCTTCTAGGTGATGAGGGTTTTCTAGTAGATGGAGTAATCAATCTTGGTATCGATAGGAAAAGGGGTAAGTTGACCCGTTATATACAGATCGAGAAGATGAGAGGTTGTCATCACGGGATGGAGAAACACGCCTTGGAGGTCAGTGATAACGGCCTTAAAGTTTTAGGTCCTCTTTTTGAATGATATCTACACATCTTTCAACCCTACCCGTAAGTTACTTAAATTAGTATATTTATCCCCATTAGCAACTTGTATGTATGATTTAAGGAGGTATCACTGTGGCAGAAGATGAAAATGGAGACTCAGTCTTGTCCGAAATGGAAGGTTATGTTCAGAAATTAAAAAAAAGAGAAGAGAGATTGAATGAAAGAGAAGCGTCTCTTGAGGAGAGAGAAAGTAGAGTCGAAGAGAAAAAAAGGGAACTCGATGAAAAAGAAAAAGAGATCTCGGAAAAAGCTGAGAAAGTCGAAGAATTGAAAGAAAAATTGACAACTCAGAGAGAAAAGATCGAAGAAATCAGAGATGACATCGATACTGAGAGAGAGATGGTCAATGAACTAGAAGAAAAATTATCTGAGAAGCTAGAAAAGACTGAGAAAATCCATAGAGAGGTCACCCAAAAACGCAACGATCTCCTCGAGAGAGAAGAGTTGATAATCGAGAAAGAAGACGAATTAGATGAAAGAGAAAACGAGATCGTAGAAGAAGAAGAAAAGATATTGAAGGACAGGAGAGCAACACTCCACACCTTGTCTGAACTTCAATCTACGCTGGAAGAAAGTTTGGATGATAGTAGAAAAGTGGTCAAGAAGGAAAGGAGTCTGCTCGAATTGGATCGAAACCTTGCTGAGAAGAGAGGAGAGCTGCTGAAGACCCACAAAGAGATGTTAGATAAACAAGCTAAAGTTGTCGAAGATGAGATCGAAATTCCCAGTGTAAAATTTGAGATGCCGGAGAGAAAAGAGTTACCGGAGGAAGAGATAGAGGTCCCCTCTGATATATCTGAAGAAGCCGAAGCTTCAGAAGAAGAATCTGCGGAAGAACCGGAACCTGCAGAAGAACCAGGAGAAGAGGAACCCGAACCAGCTGATGAACCGGAAGAAGCTCCAGAAGAAGAGCCGGAACCTGAAGAACCTGTAGAAGAACCTGAAGAAGAGGAATCCGAACCAGCTGATGAGATCGAATGTCCTGAATGTGGAACCATGGTGGATGCAGAGCTAGATGTCTGTTATTCATGTGGGACAGATCTTGACGATATCGAACCAGGGGAAGAGCTCGAAGAAGAACCTGAAGAAAAAGAAGTAGAGGAAGGTGAAGAAGAGAAAGAATCTGCCTGTCCAGAATGTGGTACCGAGCTTAGTCCAGACGCGGAAATATGTTATGCATGTGGTGCAGAACTGGAAATTGAAGAGAGTGGAAAGAGTGAAGAAAGTGAAGACGAAAACACATGTCCCGTATGTGGAACTGAACTGAGTCCAGATGCACAGATGTGTTACGCTTGTGGATCTGAATTATAATTCCGTAGATACTGCAGGATCGTAAAAAGATAAACATTATAACCGGTAGACTTGAAAGAAGGTAGAGACGATGGAGGTAGGTTTAGTCGGTAAACCGAACGTTGGAAAAAGTACTTTCTTTTCTGCCGCGACCATGGCGGAAGTGGAGGTCGCATCTTATCCATTTACCACCATAGATGCCAATCGTGGAGTCGGATACGTGACCCATAAATGTCCCCATGTGGAACTCGGTTTAGATTGCGATCCAAATAATTCTCCATGCCAGGACGGAACAAGGATGGTCCCTGTCCAACTGATCGATGTTGCCGGATTGGTCAAAGATGCACACTCTGGTAGAGGACTAGGCAATAAATTTTTAGATGATCTTCGACAGGCTTCGAGCCTGATACATATAGTAGATGTCAGCGGTTCAACTGATGAAGAAGGTAATCCCTGTGAACCTGGGGAACATGACCCTAGAAAAGATGTAGAGTTTTTAGAGGAGGAGATCGATCACTGGTTGAAAGGTATATTGAAGGACAATTGGGATAAAGTCGCCAGGAAGATAGAAGTGAGCGGAGAAAAACTTGACAAAGTCCTTCATGAACGTCTATCGGGTTTAGGAATATCAGAGGGTGAAGTGGTTTCAGCCCTTAGAAAAGTAGAATTACCCAGCGATACCACGGAATGGGGTGAAGAGGATTTTTTTGAATTGGCACAGGCCATCAGGAAGAAAAGCAAACCGATAATAATAGCTGCTAATAAGATGGATATGGCAACAGAGGAGGATCTTCGTGCTTTAGAAGGATCGGACCGCGCTGTTATGCCAACATCTGCTGAGTATGAATTGGCACTCAGAAGGGCAGCGAACTCTGATATCGTGGATTACACGCCGGGTGATGAAACTTTCGAGATTCTGCAGGAAGATATCTCAAAGGAACAAAAAGATGCTTTAGAAAAGATAGAGGATTTTATGGAAAAGAATGGAGGTTTGGGGGTTCAAAAAACGTTGGAGAAAGCTGTATACGAAATACTTGATATGATCGTTGTCTATCCCGTAGAAAACGAGAACGATTACACGGATAAAGAAGGGAGGGTACTTCCAGATTCTTACTTGTTGAGGAAAGGCAGCACTGCAGAAGATCTAGCCTACAAAGTTCATACTGACATAGGTGAAGGCTTTATAAGAGCTGTTGATGCTAGAACAGATAGAGTGATCGGAAGGGACCATGAACTCGAAGACGGAGATATTATAAAGATCGTTTCGGAGTGAAATGAATCATATGAAAGAAAGAATCGTCAGAATAATTTCGGGGTCTTATCGGAGGAATGAAGACGGGGTGGAGATAGAGCTTTTTGGTAAAACAGTAGAAAAAAGATCTATCACACTCTTGTACGAAGATTTCGATCCTTATTTTCAACTCGTGGAACCACCAGAAGATGTTGTAAAAGAACTTGAGAAGGATGATGAAATCAAAAAGATCGTTGATAAAGAATTGTGGATCGATGGCGAGACAAAAGAGTGTAAAGAGGTCGTATGTACTTATCCTTGGAAAGTTCCAGGTTACAGAAAGAAATTCAAAAAACGGTGTGAAGTTCTAGCAGCTGACATACCGTTTGTACAGCGTTTTATATACGATTTAGATTTGACCTCAACTGTCAAAGTTCAAGGAAGGATCATTGATGACGCTGATTATACCACCGATGAAGTGATAGAAGTCAGCAAGTTCCAAAAAGATGATCCGAAAAAACCTGAGCTTAGTATATTAAGTTTAGATATCGAGAACAGTTTAAAAAGCAATGAGATACTGACTATAGGAAGTGTTCTAGAACAAGAAAATGATAGGGAGAAAAAAAGCTTCGATGGCGATGAAGAAGAGATATTGGAAGATTTTCAGGGGTACGTTTTAGAAAAAGATCCCGATATAATAACGGGCTACAACATAAATGGTTATGATCTTCCGTTGATGAAGGAAAGAGCCGAGGAGTTGGGACTTGAAGACATCAAGATGGGAAGAGACGGAGGAGAGCTCAGAAAAAAGGGGAACAGATATTGGAGCGCCACCGGTAGGATTATCGCCGATGCATGGTGGAGTGTTAGATCGGAATTGAACCTTAAAAGAGAGACTTTGAATCATGTTTCTAAGGAGCTTTTAGGGGAAGAAAAGGACGATGTAGACCCTTCAGAGATAGATCATGAGTGGCAGGAAAATCCAGATAAGGTCAAGGAGTACTGTGTGAAGGATGCTGAGTTGGCCCTTGACATACTGAAAGAGTTGGAGGTTATAGATAAGGCGATGGATATGGGCACCGTGGCTAGATTACCTGTAGAGGAAGGACTCAACCCTAGAACCTCTACTCTTGTGGACTCGATACTGATCAGGAAAGCTGACGAGAACTCTATCGGAGTACCTTTGACATCACATGGTAGAAAACGAGGCAAGATAAAAGGTGGTTATGTCCATTCCGTTGAGCCGGGACTTTACCATTGGGTGAGTGTTCTAGATTTTAAAAGTATGTATCCCAGCATCATCATCAAGAATAATATCTGCTTTACCACACTTTCTGAAAAAGGAGATATCAAAAGTCCAACAGGTACTAGGTTTTTAAGTCCGGAGCAGAAAAAAGGCATCTTACCCGATATACTCGAAGATCTGATGGATGAAAGGGACGAAGTGAAGAAGAAGATGAGACAGTCCGAAGGGAAAGAAGAAAGATATTACCGCGGTCTTCAAAATGCTATCAAGGTCCTGATGAATTCATTTTATGGGGTGTTCGCTTCTTCCTTTTATCGTTTCACTGACCCTAAGATCGGAGAAAGCATCACATCTTTTGCACGAGAGAATATCAAAGAACTCATCGAAGAACTCGAGGAGGAAGGATTGAAGGTTATATATTCAGATACTGACAGCGTCTTCTTTCGTTCACCAGAGGAAGATCTAGATTATACGATCGAGATCAGTGAAAGGATAGCTGAAGATTACAGCAGCGACGAGATCATCCTTGAATTCGAAAAGGTATTGAACCCGTTTTTCACCCATGGAATGAAAAAAAGGTATGTGGGCAAAGTCATCTGGCCGGAAGAGGATATACTGGTGCGAGGTTATGAGCTCAGAAGGAGCGATTCTTTTGAGGCCCAAGATGAGGCTCTCAGAGAGATATTTGATTATATATTGGACGACGATGTTGAAGGAGCGGTTGAGAGAGCTAAACGGTGGATCGAGGAGGTGAGGAGGGGAGAAGTGGATAAGGAGAATCTAGTTATTTCCCGAACCTGTAAAAAGTTCAGCTCTTATAAGAATCCTGACAGCATGCCAAACGTACAGGCTGCGAAAAAGATGCTGGAGAAGGACTACAAATTCACACCTGGTATGAAAGTGTCTTGGATAGTGGTTGATGCAGAGAAAACCCCTCAAGAGGTAGAGCCCTGGCTCCCGGACCTAGAATTTAAAGAAGAACCCGATTGGAGATATTATGCCAAAAGGATAGCTAAGACTTTAGCTAGATTGACAGAAGTCTTCGGTTGGGATCAAAAAGATCTTTTGTCCGGTAACAAGCAGTCCGATTTATTTTCCAGTAAATTCTCAGATGCGGCAGAGCAAGATGAAATTGGTGAAGAAAAGGATGATAAAGAGCTGAAAGAAAACGAAGAGGTCACTTTAGAGGATTTTATGTGAGCTTTATCTTTCACCTACTACCACCCAGGTATCTGAGTCCTTCAAATAGGGGGTGAATTTTTCTACTTCCACGAAGCGTATATTTTCGAAACCCGCTTCTTTCAAGATGTCTCTGATTTCCTCTTTGGAGAAGAGCCTCAGCTGTATCTCGTATTCCACTGTATTGACTTTCCCTTCATCTCGCTTGTCTACGAAGAGTTCTTCTTTTATCTCGAGCATCTTCGTATCGGAGTCGTAGCTAGATTTGTTAGTTTTCCAGACATCTATATGTTCAGGCGGGGCTCTAAGAGGATCGAATTCTTTTTGATCTCTTTGAAAGTCTTCATCCGGCAGCTGAAACAGCTCAAGAGCCAAACCTCCATCAGGATTTAGATGTGCATAAGCCTTAGCTAGAAAAGAATCGATGTCTTCTCTATCTCTGAAGTGATGGAAATCTCCGGTGGATACGAAGGCAAAATCGAATCTCTCGTTCATGTTGAAGTACCGTGCATCTTCATTCACCAGATCGATCTCAACTTCTTCCTTTTCTATCTTATCTTCGGCCACGTATATCATTTCTTCCGTGAGATCCAATGCTGTCACATCGAATCCTTTCTTTGCCAGTCCTATCGATACTTCCGCCGTTCCACACATAAGATGGAGTATATCTTCACCGTACTCTTCAGCCAATTGGGCCCAGAAATCTATTTCATCATCTCTCTCTGGAAAAAAATAATCTATGGTCTGGGCACGCAGTGCGTAGATTTCTCTAATATCGGCGGGTCTAACCTGCTTCATATTTGTGGAAGTTATAGTAGATATTTAATCCTTTTGAATCCTTTTATCCTGGAGTCACAACACCTTCATCAGTTATACTGAAGTTCGTGCTTTTTCCTTCTGGAAGGGAACGATGCTTTTCCAATATACATTTACGAAGATGAGAGTTGATCGTCTTCAACATGATTATGGTCTTAGCGTTATGGTAGAGTATATGTCCTCCTACGGGTTTCTGGCCATCGTCGCTCTCGTAGACTTGAGTGGTGATCACAACAGGGATATCTTCTTTTCTGGCGATCCTCATCAGCCGGACCAGTTGTCGTCCCAGTCTAGGGGATAAGTTCTTTTCTCCATCCTTATTGCGGAGAGCTCTATAGAAGATGGTGAAAGAATCGACCATCACTAGCTTCATATCATCCCTGTTTTCAGAGACCAATTTCGCACTTTTTTTGATGAAATCCTTCTGTTCAGAAAAAGAATGAGCCCGGAAGAAGAGGGTGTTTTTCATAACTTCTTCAGATAGATCACCCGAGATCTGTTTCAGTCTTTGGATAGAGACTCCTTCAGTGTCGATATAGATCGATTTTTTTCCCCTTAATGCAGTGTTTTTTGCCAGCTGAAGACAGATATTGGTCTTTCCGCTCCCTCCCTTACCGTAAAACTCGGTGATGATGCCCGATTCGATGCCTCCTCCGAGCAAGGAATCTAATGAACTGCAGCCCGTCGATAATTTCATGTTTTTTCAGATAGATTGGGGAAATTATTATGCTTTGTGGTCTCAGTAGAATAGTCAGATTTTTATAGGTTCAAAAAGTAAGGGGATTGAAACCATGCTAGTTTCTAGGAGAACCCGCATTTGATGGGGGATCTAAGGGTAGTAAAGTAAATATATTCCTCATTCTCCCTCGATTTCTTCATTCGCAAGCTCTTTCAAAATGCGAGGGTAGCCAAGCATGGCCAAAGGCGCAGGACTTAAGATCGATCACTAAAAAGGGTCAAAAACCAGATAAGAAATCCTGTCCCGTAGGGGTCCGTGGGTTCAAATCCCATCCCTCGCATTTTTTTGCGGTCAAATTTATCAATAAGCTACTGCAGTTAATGTAGAATATGTCATCGAAAAAATCGAAGATTAAGACAGTTAAGCAAAGGAGGGTGATGTTTACTTACTATCTCTTTAGATTAAAAGAAAGATGGAAAAAAAGGTGGATGAACGGCATCAGTCTCTAAGCAAGTTCGTCATAGAAATCGTCAAAGATTCTATCAAAGAGAAAGATGAAGATTTTGAAACTGGGAAAGAATTACTTGAAGAGAAAAAAGAGCTTGAGGAGGAGTTAGAAGATACACAGAGAGACCTTGAAGTCTACAAGAAGAGCCAAGATAAGTTGGAGAAAGAAGTCAAAGAATTTAGATGCGATATGAGAGACGAAGCTATGGACATCTATCATCAGATCGACCATGATGAGCTAAGGAAAGAGTATGAGGCAAGTATGCCTGAACTAGGGATTTTATGAAATAATCTTACATCCTTTAAACCTGTTTATTTTCTATTTTATCTAATAATTTTTCGGATTTCTCTTTATTTTCACCCTTAAACAGTCCTATCTTCTTTGCCTTTTTGACAATATTTTCTATAATCTCCTATTTCTTCAGGCTTTTCTCCCTCTAAAATGATCTCTAAATTCTTTATACAGTAAATTAAGAGCATTTGAGAAGGATTTTTTCCTACTAGTAATATCCAATAGTTCTTCGTATTTCTCTCCAAGAACTTTTTCCCATATTTCCAGATACGATGTTAATTCAGGTGCTAGGTTAATAGTAATATTTGAGCCCTAATTCTCCGGGCTGTTTATAATCACTATTCTAAACGGATTTAGAAAGTTTACTTCTGACACCTTTGAGGTCGTAGGATACTTTTGTAGAACAAGTTCCATTTTATCTTGAGGCATACCTGCCGATAGATATAAGGAGTTTACTCCTGTCTTATTCTCACTAACGTTGCAGATACAAGGCGATGAATATCTATTCTAGCAAATGTTTTAGTGAATGAAATGTATTCTTGAGATGGCATCGCATCCCATAGAGGCACTTTAGGTACTGACAGAAGTCGAGAAAAATGACACATGTGCGATCTTATAGCTACAGTTTTTACGGGAATTTGATTCCAAAAATACAAAAACAACTAAGAAAGGTCTTCTCTGATTTCTACATGAATTTTGAAAAAATTCATTCGATTAGAGGAATTAATTAATCTATCATTAGAATTTCTGAAAAGAAATTCTGATACTTCCTGAAATGTGATTTCAGGTAATGAAAGGGTATGATGAAAACCACTTTTTAGTCTGCAGGAATGCAATTCTTGTAATATCTACAAAACTTTGCTGGCCAATAGGTGTGTCCATAGGAATAAACTTCCTATTATTGAGAGAACGTATTCTCTCAATATGTCCCGAGATTTATCTTGGGGAGCCCTCGTTTCGAATTTCTTTTCTATTTAATATATTATCTTTATATAAATTAAAATAGAAAATGTGCGGATGAAATCTATAAATTAGGCTGTATATGATATTCATAAAGCGGGTAATAATAAGGGGAGACTTTTTGGATACCTCTCGACTAAATACTCCCAATTGACTCCTACAAGCCCGTATAAGTAAAAAGGTGAAAGAATGAAAATACTTAAAAAAAGCCGAATAGGCATTGTAAGGACGGTTGAAAGCAAACCTCTCGGACAAAAATTTTTTGATGGAAGCAGAGGTGTAAAAGTTCGATGCTTCAAATATTTCTATCTTGTAGGAGAAGATGAGGTAAACAGGTGGAGGAGATGTTTGATACTTGGTCGGGCCTGAAGGCCTGTTTATTAGACAAGTACAATTTAGTTGAAGTACCAAAAGATTACAAAGAGATTCAAAAAGCCATCGAAGAAAAAAGAAAGAACGATCTGATATACGTCCATCCAGGTTGGTATAAAGAGGAACTTAAAATGTCCAAAAAAGACTTAGTTTTGATTGGTCCCAATTCGCGGATTCCCGGTCACAGTCCATATAGAAAACGAGAGGCTATCATTAACGGCTCAGTAAACTTTTTGAATGAGAGTAGCTGTGCGACGTTTGATGGTTTCAAAATTTTAGAGGATATTATTGTCAAAGCTGATGAATTTCATTTTAAGAACAATATTTTGACTAATAAATAGCTCGTTGCACTTTTCGAAGTTAAACAAAATAGCGAGATTTTTTCCTTGCTATTTTTTATTTCTTCGATATAATTGATAGATTTTAACGAG
>PWHR01000008.1 GCA_003554965.1 Thermoplasmata archaeon
CCGCAAAAACCTGGCTGCCCTTAAAAACAGCGGTGATGAGCACATAACCACCGACCTGGCCCTGATCCGGGTGCTAAGAGCCCTGGGTCAGACCGACCAGGCCGCATACATTGCAGACCTGCTCCTTAAAAACCTGGCCCACAATGACAATATCCCCCTGGACCGCCCATTTCTTCCTCCATCAGGCGACTTCGACCACCAGCCCGTACAGGACACCCTGGCCGGCTGGCTCAGGTCCGCCCTGGAAAAAGCCAAAGAACCCTCTCAATCAATTTCAGATACACAGGGACAACAAGCCCCTTCAGCCCCCGCAGATCCTGAGACTCCTTCCCAGCCTAAACCCCGGGCCAAAAAAATAGGCCGCAACGCCAAATGCCCCTGTGGTTCCGGTAAAAAGTATAAAAAATGCTGCGAAGCGCAACATCAAGAAGCAACTTATAATAGAGATTTTTATTTAAACAGAGATCACAAAACACGCAAAGCTGCTTCAAAAATTCTGGGAATCTTATCAGAGCAGGTAGCTCTAAATTCTGTGGTGGATATTGGCTGTGGAGTGGGCTCCTGGCTGTCCACTGCAAAAAAAGAATATGGAGCAAGCAGAGTTTTTGGATTGGATGGCCCATGGGTTGATAAAGATCTGCTTCAGATCAGCCCTGGAGAGTTTCAAAGTGTAGACCTTGAAAACCTTCCCGAAATCGACAACAAATACGATTTAGGCATTAGTCTTGAGGTTATCGAACATTTATCTGAAGAAGCTGCTACGAAGGTAATTCAGTGGCTTACAACTAACTGTAATCTTGTTCTCTTTTCAGGAGCCATACCAGGTCAGGGAGGCAAAGGGCATATCAGCGAACAATGGCAGAGTTACTGGGCAAAGAAATTTATATCACATGGTTTCTATCCCTTTGATATCGTCAGGCACATAATATGGAACGAGCAAGATATACCTGATTGGTATCGTCAAAATGTTATCGTATATGCTCCCGATGGTTTCCTGCAAAGATCTACTCCAGAAAAAGAGGTAAACTCTTTGAACCTGGTTCATCCAGAAATGTGGAAAAGACGTCAAAAACAAATTTTGATTGAAAATCAGGACAAGAAATTTGCTCGCAGCTATATGAGCTTTAACACCAATGCATTTTTTCCAACTGACAAAAAAGGACTAGATACAGAGCTGTCTGAAAGTCTCTCAGATCTAGTCACGGTTATCGTCAGGAGCGTAGGAGAAAGGACTACTGAGGCATGCATACAAATTCTTCAAGAAGCACTTCCTCAGTCAACAATACATTGTATTAATGAGGTTCCGTTCAGCAAATCTGTCAAAAAATGTTTTGAAATTGGCATTGAAGAAAATAAAAAATGGACATTGGTGATTGATGCGGATGTTCTGGTAAATAAAAAATATATGTACCAAATGATTAATTTTGCTGAGCTCCAGCCTGAGAAAAACTTTGTAGTTCAAGGCGTTGTTCAAGATAAATTCCTTGATGTTACCAGGCCGGCTGGTAACCACCTGTACCGTACCCAGCATCTTCACAAAGCAATTGATTTAATACCTGAAGAAGGAAGTACCTTACGCCCAGAACATACAACAGTGATGAGGATGGCTGATAAAGGACATTGGTATCTCCAGACCGATTACATGATTGGAAAACATGACTATGAGCAAGATTACATAGATATCGCCAAAAAATGTTTCGTTCATGCTCATAAATGGAAATCGCAATTGAATTCGTTGTGGCAAAAGTGGGAGATGCTTGCGAAAAAGGATATGGATTTTAAAGTAGCTTTAATAGGTGCTGAGTTAGGCAAGAAATACAAATCACAAATTTATATAGACTCCGACTTTTTAGAAAAACAAGTTGCTGACACTTTACATGAATTAAATATACACAGAAAAGAACCATTAAAACTAACAAAGATTGATATATATGATGATTCTATTTCACAAAATAAAGACAATAAAAAATCTCTAAGCTTACCTATCAAAAACATCAAAAAAGAAAAAAAATCTCGACCTCTACTGATAGAGATAGTGGGTTGTCCTGGATCTGGTAAAACCACATTGTTAAAGCATGCTGCAAAATTGCTGAATGACAATGACATATTTACTATATATCAAGCAGAAAAAGAGATTATCAACAAATACCATAAATCTTATTCAATAGAAAACCTTAGAAAAATTGGCTATGAAAATCTTGTGAATAAGTATCCATATTTTGTTGAATCTGTAGAAAATAAACTTCTTGATTCAGATATTCATAGAGGACTGAGTTCAAAGCAATTAAATTTAATAAAAACATACTGGAGACATGCATCAGGCCAAACTGGATTATGGGACGCTAACATACTTCCTGGTAATGGAGTAATGTTTGACGAGGGCTTGATCCATAAAATTTTGGTTTCATCCATAGGATTAGATGGGATAGTAGAAGAATGGTCTGAAATACTGGACACTGGACCTATCCCAGATGTTCTGATTATCCTGGATATTCCACCTGAAGAATGTATGAAACGGATGCGTCAAAGAAATCATTTTCCTTATCGGTTTAATGATGTTTCAGAAGAAGAGGTGTATCAATGGCTAAAAACATATGAAGTATGCGCAAAGCATTTAAAGACTATTATGTCTAGCAAAGATGTATGTGTGATAGTAAATGATGATAACAAAAATTTTCATAGTATAGTGAATAAATTAGAGATTCTTTCGCAAAACAATAACGATCGAAGTTTTCCATTGAAGACGGAAAAAAACACAAAAAATTCTACTTTTGCTGCAAATGACACGAATAGAGAGAAAACAGCTAAAAGCAGAATACAATCAGGCATAAACTTATACAACAAGCATGGTAATTTCGTACAAGGCCTTGAACTTGCAAACAAATCTTTTAGTAATTTATGGCACGGGAAGATAAACAAATCATGTCAGTACTTTGAGAGTTGCCTTGATTCTTTGGGGTCAAGCTATGACAAGAAAACCTGGATGAATACCTTTGAAGCATTGGCTTGTTTTATTAATGATAAAAATATAGTAAATTCTAACTATGATTCTTTTCATTATTTTGATAATAAGCCTTTAAAGAAAGTTTTCACTTCTGGTCATTACAAGATTGGTTCTAGCGCTTTATACGATTACTTATCAGATTTTAACAATGTATGTCCCGTTCATCCTCCTGAGTTTACTTTTTTTCGAGGACCACATTCTGCGTGTTCATTAGCTGCGTCAAGCGAGTCCTTACCTAAATTTAAGATGTCTTTATTTAATTTTTTTAAAAATCAATTATTTGGAGTATTTTATCCTAAAAATTTTATAGAAGCTAAGATATTCTATAACAATCTGTTATTAAGATCTAATAGTGACAGGTCATTATATGCAAATGCGATAAATTATTTTATTGTAATTCTATGCTCAAATAAATTAAGCCATGATTTTACTTGTAGCCAACTCACAAAATTATTAGATAATATTTCTCTTTCTGTAAAAAATTGTAATGAGAATGATTTTTTTATTTATGACAACATTATAAACTACAGGTCTTTCATTGACTTGTTTAACAAAACAAAAATTTTACAAAAATTTTCAAATATCACATATACGTTTACAGTTAGAGATCCAAGAATTCATTTTGCATCAGCTCAAAACAATACGGTTGTTTTAGATGCTTCAGATGTATCACAATTTATTAAAACTGTGAAATTATTACGCAATGAAATAAGCAATATTCAAAGTTATTTAGTTCAGGATACAATAGAGGTAGAATTTGAAAGGTTAGTTTTAGATGAGACTTATCGCTATAATTTAGTTAAAAGCATAGGAATAAATCCAGCAGATCATAAAGGTTTTTACAACTTTAAACCATGGGAATCCAAAGAGAAAATGATGAATTACTACTATAACAACCAAAATAGTCCTGAATTTAAAGAGATACAAAAAAAATTAAAAAATTTTTGTTGTAATTTTTGATAGATTCGACTTCTAAAAATCTGTTCGTAACATTTACTCTATAATTTTATTTGCAATATATTATTGATGCACCTGCAAAAAGTCGAAAATATGAACAATTTAGAAATCAACAATTTATACAACCATTTGTTTTTACTGACACCTGTCGTCTGATCTCTGATGTCTGTGACTGCAAAAGTGGCTTTTTGCAGTCACATTTTATTGATAATTTAAGAGATTGTTGATATGTAGTTTGCTACAGCATTGAAAAATATTTATGTAACATTTAAATAATAGAATGCAGCATTATCTACTAATGAACGTTTTTCATACACTATTAAAGTATGATTATCAACGCACCTGCAAAAACTTGAAAATTTATTTCGACCCTTGAACGTAACTTTTTTACTTTTTTCATTTACTTAAAAACTGTCAACTGCTTTTTATTTTTTTTGATGGCGCAACTACTTTTTTTATTTTACGATTGCTACAATACATGAAGCATCATTTAATTACATCAGATTCTTAGCTATGAAGCAAAGGATTATTAATTATGCCAATAAATAAGATAGCCTTTTATATCGGAGACGCAAGACAGTTTGACTATTATGCAAG
>PWHR01000053.1 GCA_003554965.1 Thermoplasmata archaeon
GGGAAGTTCTTGTTTGAGTTTAAGACTGCCCGTCATGATGATTTCATACGACTGACCGAGCCACCGCAGAGGACGGTAGAGCAGTCGTTTTTGTATTTAGACGTAGCGGAAAGACGTGTAAATGAATTGTGGTTGAAAGAACTGCAGAAGAAGAATGAAAGTGATGTGGAGAAAGAACTGCAGTGCGTCCGAAGTAAGTTTGATGGAGTGATTGTTTTGTATCTGGACAAAGATACGCAAGACAGAAAAGAGTTTATGTTGACATGGAATGACGAACGGAGGGAGTTGATAGACGAGAAGAAGAAGTTGATTAGTGTTGCTTGTGAGCACTATGATGCAGGGACGTTGCCCGGTAGGATTTGTGAAAGCAAAGAAGAGAAACGAGCCAAGAAATGTTTAGCGTCTGTTCCGTGTTTTGAGTAATTGAAGGAGGGTGACTGATGAGTAAGAAAGATGCTGATTTGAAGGCTGAAGCATTGGAAGAGTTGGGTAATGAAGAGTCGTCACGCACGTTAAAGAAGTCGTTGCAGTTTGTGTCCAGAAAAGAGTTGCCGTTGCCGAGAAAGTGGTCGAGTGAAGAGTTGGAGAATCTGGATTTCCCCGAAGATGTGACTAAGTTGAGTAGTGATGAGTTGGGTAAGTTGATGGGATTGTGGACGTCTGTTATGGGCTACACGCAGTTTGAAGCAGCGAAGGCAGATATAGAAATGATTGCTAAGCAGAATAAGTTGCAATATGAACAGAAGATATTGACGCTGAGAATGTTGGAAGAGAAAGGGTTGACTGAGACTCAGAAGAAAGCCCGAGTGGAAACAGACAGTGAGATAATAAAGTTGAAGACACAGTATGAGTTTGCTCGAGCAAAGCATAGACTGGTAGATGCTATGTTGAAGATTTACGGTAGGTATTATAATGTTCTGTCCAGAGAGTTGTCCAGAAGAGGACAGGAACCGTTTGAGCCAAGTGAAAGTAGGGTCAGAAAAGGAACCAGAAGAGATGAAGAAGAGGATGAAGGGTTTGAGAAAGAGATTGAGGAGAGGAAGGGAAGTCTGGCTAAAGAGTTTAGTAGAAAGCGTGGGGATTAAATGGCAGATAGACTGTTTGAGCCTGAGATAAGTAGAAGTTTGAGATTTTTTAGCGTAGATAGACCTGAACGATTGCCTGTAAATTTGGCACTTGAATGTAAGAAGTGCACGAAGCCGTATCTTGAAATGGATAGGGTGAAAGACCACCAGATACAGGGTTTGTTAGAGTTTCAGGATTTTTCGTTTTCGACGAAGATGGCGACAGGTGCTGCTCCCGGGAAGATGAAGAGAAGGTTTCAGATTGATACGCCATTTGATTTTTTGATGGTTAGTAGAGGCAAAGGGTATCTGTTAGTGAATTTCAGGTTTACGAAGAATTCGCCGAGAAAAGATTTGCCGAAGGGTTTGAATGAATGTTACGCAGTGAACGTAGTAAAGTATCTTGATGCTGAAGCCACGTTGGACCCGAGAAAGAGTGTCCCGTATGAATGGTTTAAAGAACATGGAATTGAGATTGAAAGGATGAAAATGTCTGATGGTAAGTATGGTTGGGACTTGAGACCGTTATTTCGATAATTTGAAATTTCATGAAAATTGATGTGTTAATTGACCACCATAACAGGTTTTTCAGAGATGAAATTGTGGATTCACGAGATGAAGAACTTGACGAATTAGACGTTTTTCAAACTTGATGTGTCAAAAGAACACTATAACAAGTTTTATAAGGGCGAGAAAGGGGACTTTGTGATTGAGGATTTTGAGAGACTTTGATGTGGGGAGGACGAGGAGTAATAGAGAAGGGATTCACGTGATAACGATTTTGTAAGACTTTGTTGAAGTAGAATTTGTATTTTTTGTTTTGGATGTCTTTTGAAGAAAAATTATATTTTTATGAAAATTGATGTGTAAAATGTACACTATCATTAGTTTTATAGTGACGTTAAAAGTGATTTAAGAAAAAACGATTTTAAGAGACTTTGATGAACGAAAAGGGAGGAGATTGCAAATGTCCAAAGTGAAAGAACTACGAGTGTCTGGAAATACTGATGCCAAAAAGTTAGGCGGGGCTGTAGCAAATTATTTGGAAGAGAACGGTGTAGTGCATATTTCAGCCATGGGTGCTGGTGCTGTGAATCAGGCCGTGAAGGGGATTATTATTGCGAAGTCTTATTCTGCCGCAAGTGTAGGGGAGTTCAAGATAGACTTCGGGTTTAAGAATAAAAATGATGGTGACGAGAGTAAAGAAGTGACTGTTATAGTGTTCAAGATTACTTGTGAGTAGGGGATTTGTCGTTGACAAATAGATTGATATATGCTATTCTATAAATATACCAAAAAATTGGAAGGGTGATGACGTTGAGTGAAAAGAGAAAGTCCATCTATGATTTGCTCGAAGACAGAGAAAAGAAGACTCAGCAAGCAAAGTCGTCAGGACGGACTGGAAAGAGACAGCCGAAGAAGACAGCATTGAAGAAGGATGAGAAGGAGCACAACGGAGCGACAAGAGATTTGTGGATTTCCACTTTTTATAAGATGATTAGGATAGGAAATCCGCAAGCAGCGTTCACTGCGTACACTGTGTTGTCTGAGGTGTTTAATGTAAGTGACCAGTATGTGTTGACGAAGTTGGAAGGATTGGTTGGAGAGGATTCGTGCCCGAGTGAAATGCCAAGATTGCTTCCGATGTTGAGAGTGATGGAAGAAAAGAGGAAAGATAAGTCCCTGTGGGGGCATCATATAGCCCATGCGATACAGTTGGTTGCTCGTTCGAAGAAGTGGTATCAGACTGAAATGGGTAGAGAGTTAGAGCAGATAAGACACAGTTTTTATAATCGTAAGAAGGGCGAAAGAGATATGGATTTGATGAGTGTTCCGTCGATTTCGAAAGACGGACATACGAGAGCAGGGCACGGGAAAGATGCTGACAAGAGGTTGGACGGGCATTGGTGGAATAGATGGAACGTGGAGAAAAGATGGAGAAAGTTGTTGGATGTGCTTGGATTTGAAGAGCCTTTGACTGATGAAGAGTATGAGATTGCTCGAGACCAGTGGGTGAAGTGGCACATGAAATCACCGACTGAGTTGAAGAGGGATAAAGATGAGTTGGATGATTATTCGTTCAAGACAGATGAAGATTTTAAAGAGTATGTTGAAGAGACAGATGAAGAAGGGATTTTCAAAGTAAGGTCAGAGACGTCTAAGAACAAGAAGTATGATGTGAATATGAATGAAGGAACGTGTACGTGTCCGGCGTTTGAGAAGTCGAAGGGGAAAAGACCGTGTAAGCACATTCGGTGGACGCACGCAGTGTTAAAAGAATCCGAACAATAAAAGATGATTTGAGATAAATGTCCGTTAGTATTCCGAACAATTATGACGTGACAGAGAGAAATGACCGTTAGCATACCGAACAAAGGGAGGAGGTGAATTGATTGTCTAAGTACGGGAGGTGTTTGATAACTGGTGGAACGGGGTCGTTCGGAGGGAAGATGTTGGAACGACTTGTGAGTGAGAACTTGACACGTTCGATAACTGTGCTGTCCAGAGATGAGTTGAAGCAGGACGATATGGAGAAAGATTATCCTGATGTTGAGTTCATTGTTGGAGATGTAAGGGATTATGATACTGTCCGTTTAGTGATGGAGAATATTGATTTCGTGTTTCACGCTGCTGCACTGAAGCAGGTTCCGAGATGTGAAAAGCGTCCGATTGAAGCAGTTCAGACGAACGTTCTCGGAACTGATAATGTGTTGAAGGCAGCTTTTTATAGTGATAGAACAGAGCAAGTGACTGTGTTAAGCACGGATAAAGCGGTCGCTCCTGTGAATGTTATGGGAATGACAAAGTCGTTGTTGGAAAGATTTGTGTATTACTGGAACGATAAGTGTAATGGGAGTAAGAAGTTTATCTGTGCAAGATATGGGAACGTGATAGGGTCAAGAGGTTCTGTTATTCCATTTTTCAAAAAGAGAATAGAAAGTAGACAGTTTGTTCCTGTTACTGATGAGAGAATGACGAGGTTCATGTTGACGCTGGACCAAGCGATAACGTTTATTCTGGATGCGACGGATAGATGTAAGGGTGGAGAA
Organism: Thermoplasmata archaeon; assembly: GCA_003554965.1. Taxonomy (GTDB): domain Archaea; phylum Thermoplasmatota; class Thermoplasmata; order Halarchaeoplasmatales; family Halarchaeoplasmataceae; genus Natronoplasma. The sequence goes on from PWHR01000053.1 coordinate 4,115, forward strand.
GTGTTTGTTCCGAAGTTGCCTTCGATGAAGATAATTGATTTGGCTGAACTGATGACTGAAGGTAAAGACGTGGAAGTAAGATTGACTGAGATAAGACCGGGAGAAAAGATTCACGAAGTTATGGTAAGTCATGAAGAAAGTTTCAGGTGTATTGATATAGGTGATTATTTTGTAGTGATGCCGACGACTGAA
>PWHR01000025.1 GCA_003554965.1 Thermoplasmata archaeon
ACCAAGGGCGATCCCTTTTACCAGATGATTAACCCCATGAACTATAATTTTGACTTGATCGTAGTCTGGCTCCTGCTTCTGATCATCCTGGTCCTGGGAGTAATGATCATTTAAACTGGAACCGGGGATCTGTCTTTGTGTCAAAACGCGGTAACTATAGCCAGCCATATAAAAGCTGCAACCCGTCAAAGAATGGTTGCAGCTTAAATAATTATTATTCATACTCAGCGGCAGCACTTGCCGGGTGTGGTTATTTTTGCCCGATGGGCAAGCCGCCCTGGCGGGCGGTAATCCACCCCAGGAAGAACAGGACGGCTGCTGCGGCCAGCCAGGCCACGATGGTCAGGATAATGATGTCGGAACCGTGGCGCACCCCGATCCCGATCAAAGCCCACACAAACACGGCTGAATAGATATAGTCCTGGCGCAGGTAGAACACGGCCAGGGCCAGCAAAGCGGCAATGATAACCATCAGGATGGTAAAAAAGGCACCGCCTGCTCCGGTTCCAAGCCAACCGATGTTATATAGCCACACGTTAAAGTTAACAAGGGTAGCCGCCGAGATCCAGCCCAGGTAAAGGCTGAATGGGAATTTGACCAGGATGCGGTCATATATGCTCCGCTCCGCCGTAACTGCACCCAGGCGCAGGTATATGATCACCAGGGTGGCCAGGAACAGGAGCATTACTATGAAAGACCAGCCTACATGCTGGTAATGCCAGAGGAAAATCCAGAGCACATTAAAAACACAGCTCACGGCAAACAAAATCCCCACCGCTTTAACCGACGGGTTTTCCCGGTAGCGCGGCAAAGCCTGGTAAACCGCAAAAGCAATCAGGGCCAGGTAAATAAGCCCCCAGATGGAAAACACATATGGCGCCGGGGTTAACAAAATTGGATTTGCAGCAGACAACTCCTGCTGGGTCATGTTGTTGATCGGCAAAGCGTTGGAGAGGATGTTGACCACCAAAACCACAACCAGGGCTCCAAGATTGATATAAGCCCTGATATCACTCCTAATCATGGATAACACACTCCTTTCCAAAGTGATGATCTATGGATAAACATTCGATAATCCATGGCTTTAATCACCTTGTACTAATTAATTCTATATCAAAAGCGGTTTTCCTGTATTTTTTTTAACCTTGCTCAGTTATATAGCTTAAAATAAAGCCGTAAAATAAAGCCACTGACCTTAAAAAGGCAAGCATTGACTGATCACAGCAATTATCGCTATAATGAGCGCAGTGCGATTAAGAATGGCGGTGTTTAAATGAACCAGGGCAACCGGGACGATCATTCCCCCCTGCTCGATCACAATGCCAACGAACAAAAGAGGCAGAAAGCGCTGCAGGAGAGGTGCGAGCAGTACCGGGAACGGTTGAAAAAACGCGATCCCCAGGAAATAGCAGGGCTGGCCGCTTTAAGCCTCATAAAAAAAGAAGATGGCAAACCGGCTTTAAGCGGCAACCACCTTCTTGAAACCTATACCATTGCCTGGCCGGATTTAACTGTGACCGACAGCAAAGGCAATTCGGCCAACCTTAACAAAGAGGCGCTCTGGCTGCATTATCTTGACCGGGCTGACGGCAGTCCCCTGACCCGCCGCTGGGTCAATTTAAGTGAAATCGGTGGTCTTTTTTACCAGCAGGCTTTTCAGGGCTACTGCGGGGACGAACTGGCAGAAGCCTGGGGAGATAACCTGGAAGGCTTGCGCGAAAAATGCCTTGCTACTGGAGGTTGGGAATTGGGCGGCCCCGGCGACCTGGCCGTTGAATGGAGGGTTTTGCCCCGCCTGCCAATGTGCCTTTGTTACCGCCTGCCTGCCGGTTCAGGCCAGGCCTGGGCCACAATGCTTTTTGATGCCGCAGCCGGCCACTATGTAGCGGCGGATGTTGCGGCTATTACAGCCAAAGAACTAACCGATCAGATCAAGCCCTGATCCGGCATGGCTGTAATAACACCACAACTTTAAACTACCCAGGCATAGCCCGCCAAGCCGCAGAGGACAGTTATTACTTAACAAGGACAGCAGGCTGAGCATTTACCACAATCTGATTATTTACAAACAGGTTAAATAAGGATATGCAGATAAGAGGTAACTTACTCCAGCAAAGTGAACATTTTTATAGCGGTCCAGCAAACTGGGTCCTTTTTTTTGGATCAGTCTTCTTTTTCGTATCTAACCTTTTTGCCTCAATTTCTATATATCCAAGCTACAGTCTTGCTATTGGCGGTAGCCCTTTCCTAGCAGGGCTACAAAATACTGTTTTTTATTTAGTGGCAGTAATTTTACGGTTTTACCTTGGTCCAGTGATGGATAAAAAAGGACATAAACCATTAATGTTATTAGGAACATTTACTTTTGCCACCACTCCACTTATCGTCATGCTAAGTCCTACATATACTTTGTTACTAAGCGCAAGAATTTATCAAGCTATTGGGCTAGCTATATATATGCCAGGAATTCCTACATTAGCAGCAGAAATGGCCCCGATGAAAAAAATTGGTACCTACATGGGCGCTTCGCGAATTTTTATAAATTTAGGGCTCCTAGCTGGACCATCGACAGCATTATTTATAATTGATAATTTGAATTATAACAGCTGGTTTGTAATTAGCGCTATAACTAGCACTCTGGCTATGTTGCTGCTAAGCATGGTAAAAACGCCAAATGTTAAAAATAAAACCAAACACCGCATTAGCATACGGAATCAACTTTCTAGAATAATAACAGAAAAACAAATTTATCCAATCATTGGCGGAGTAGCACTTTATTCTTATATTAATAGTGCAATTGTCTCCTTTGCTGCAGTTTATATTAGTTCTGTCACATTTGAAACATATGCCCCTTATTTTTTCATTGTTCTTGGTATAGCAGGCATTATTGGTTGCCTTGGTGCGGGTATAATTTCTGATGTCTTAGGACGGCAGAAAGTAGCGTGGCCAATCCTGGCTCTCGTTGGGGCAGGAGCTATCATCTTTTCCTTTATACCTAACTCACCCGTGTTAGTAATTTTGTGTGGTATAATTTTGGGCCTTGGGATTCAGGGCAGTTCTCTCGTTCTTGCCGCCTGGCTAATCGATTTGAGCACTTCGGATCTAAGAAATACTATGATGAGTCTCCACGAAAACACGGTAGACATAGTATTTGCAATCGGGGCCTTTACCTTTGGCATTGCTCTTCAAGGACCAGGATTAGACAATGCATTCCTGATAAGCGGCATACTAATCATAATCTTAACATTTATGTTATCTACTATGAGTTCGCGTATAAGAGCTAAGGATGAAAAATGAGGTGATAGCCATTTATTACCAAGGTTCTTGAGGTAGGAAATAAAAGCTATACAAAGCTGATATCCTCCATAATCTAGCCCTTTTTTATAAGCTTTTTATCAATTCTTTAGAAACCTTCTTATGAGGATACCCAGTTTTCGAACCAAGTTCGAATCACTTTGTTCTTATATAGAGGACCATATTATATAGTATTAATTACACATTAGTCATGTGTACCACATATTCTTTTTTAACTGCAAGATTTTGCTTAATCAAAGGTGTTAAGAGATGAAAATTTCGAGATTTTTTCAAATAGCTTTTATTTGTCTATGCACTTGCTAATACTGGTTTAGCAAACTATAAATTCCTAACCATAAAGCGGGTTTTCAACACCCTAAAACATAAAAATTCAGCAGTTAATTTATGTAAAATATTCATGCCGTTCTTTGACATCGAGATAGATATCAGGCGAGAATCCAGTTAATTCAACCACTCTGGGCACCTTAAAGCGACTGCCGAAAGCGCGGCGGTTGGGATTATCGGTGGACATGACCATAATCCCCTCCAGGCTTTCCAAGATTTTTTTGCCGGTAGGCTTAAAAGTTTTCACCTTGCCGGGGATTAAAAGCGGCTCTGTTTCATGCTTCATTGCTTCCCGGACGCGGCGTTCCAGCAGGCCAAACATGAGCAGGGCCATTAAGAGCACGTAAGCCAAAGCCTGGACGCGGCTGGGTTTTTTCAAAAATACCGGCCCGACAAATAGAAGATCTTTAAGAAATTTAAAAGAGGTTTCCCCCCTGCTCTGGGCCTTGTACTGTTTGAGCACCTCAAAGGGGCTGTAACTCTGGTCAAGGTTGGTGATCAGGATGAAACAACTCAGGCGCTTTTTGGTTCGTTTAACCGCTTCCTGGTCAAGAGAAACCTCGAGCTGCAAACGATAAATTGTACTGGCAGGGCTGTTTTTGCCAGGCCGGCCAGGC
>PWHR01000036.1 GCA_003554965.1 Thermoplasmata archaeon
CGTAGTCCGTGTCCTCTATCGTTACAGTATGATCTATATCTCCTATGTTCTCAAACTCTATCTCGTCTCCTGGTTCCACTTCTATATCGTCCGGATCGAAGTAATTGTCACCCACCTCTACGTAATAATCGGAACTAGATCCTGTCTGGAGAACCGTAGGTGCCTCATTTGAGGTATTTAAAGGAGCAATTGCAGTCAATGAAGAAAGGGTTAATAGAACTACCAGCACAACAGATATCGATACTGTTGCCGATTTGCCCGTTAACATATCTATTCACCTCTTAACTTACAATATATAACGGCATTATATTTATAATTTATGATATCTTAGTATATGAAAATAGAACTCCTTTTTTAATTTCAGCTTTACTTTTCTTTTTCCTATACTTAGACGAAAAAAATAAAAATCTTGCTTCAAATCTATATTTGAAGATGTCTCTCATAGAGCAGTACAGCTTTGGAAAGATAACTATAGATGGAAAGGATTACACCGACGATGTTATCCTCTTGGGAAAAAGAGTACTGTCTAGATGGTGGAGAGTTTCGGGACACGGAGTGTCGAGAGATGATCTAAAAGACGTGATAGAATACGGACCCGATATTTTTGTTATCGGGACGGGTAATTCAGGCCGTATGCAGGTCCCCTCTGAATTGGTGGAATCATTGGTTTTTGAAGTCGAATCGTATCCTACCAAAAAAGCCTGCAGACGATACAACGAGTTATTGGAAACGGATTCTAAAGTTGCTTGTGGATTACACCTTACCTGTTGAAAACTTCCGGTCAACTCATACCGTACTCCTCAACACCTTTCTCCACTTCTTCTACGAATTTCTCAGCCTTCTCAGGTGGTTCCGTCAGAAGGCTTACCACAACAAATATTATCGTAGTGATGATCAAGCCCCAGAAAGAGGGCCACCATCCTAAAGGATAATAGGCTTCCCCGGCGATATACAATGCGGCGGTGAACGGCCCTCCGATGATCATGCTGATCAAAGCTCCTTCAGTTGTGGATCTTTTCCAGAACAGAGAACCGATTATCGTTGGAGCCATTACAAGTAGACCGCCAGAGGCCATGCTGGATAGGACCGCTATCAGGTCTAATCTGAGATTAGCGAAGATTATGCATGCAATGATGATCAGTATGATGATTATCTTACCCGAGTAGACTTCCATCTTTTCGGATATATTGGGTTTGACGTTTTTTACCAAGTCTCTAGAACCAAGAGAACTCAAAGTGAGAACGACGGAACTGAGAGTGGATGTGGCGGCAGCAAATATGCTGACGAATACAACCAATGCCAATAAAACGGGGACTTTTCCAAGGAGCACAGGCATAGCACTATCTGGGTCTGCCACCTCTATACCGATTCCTGCTGCTGAAAAACCTAAAAGTGTGGTAATAACGGTGTATATGAGAGCGAAAAGTGAAAAGTAAAGGATCATCTTTTTCATACCCTTGACCGAATCGGTGACGAACATCCTCTGCGAAACTTGAGGGTTGGTCAAGGCAAAGAAAGCCCAAGGGAGTGTCATCCCTACGAACATGCTCAAATCCCAATCGAATTCAAGAAGATGGGAATAATCAGCAGTCATCTCGGTAGCGAACGCGAAAGGACCGCCGAAGAAATGATAAAGAACGAATATCAGAAGAGTCACGCTAGCTATTATCATCACCAATGCCTGAAAAGCATCTGTCCAGGAAACCGATCTCATCCCCGCCCAGAGTGAGCTGACAGCGCTGTACCCTGCGACCAATAAAATTCCGATCAGGTAAAGACTTGATACCGAGTAGCCAAAAAAACTAAAGGTTGGGAAGGAGACTGAAGTCATACCTTCTAGGAGATATCCGATCCCCATCATCTGTACTGAGGCGTACGGTATCAACATGGCTAAGCAGATTATAGATGCGACCATACCAACCCATTTACTATCATATCTTTTGGTCAAAAGTTCTGGAGGCGTGATTATATCGAATTTCTTCCCGGCCACCCAAAAACGGGGTGCGAAAATCAATAAAAGAAGTATCGTGAAAATGATATAGATCATCTCAAAACCTACAGCACCTACCCCTGTGTCGTATGTCAATCCGACCAAACCGACCATCATGAATGCGCTGAAAGTCGTCGCACTGTAGGTCATCGCAGATATGAACCCGCTCAATTTTCTGTTCGCTAGAAAGAACTCGGGCATGCCCTTTCCAAGATGCTTTCTTGCGAAGTGAGCGATGACCACACCGATAACGAACCAGAGCGCCAAAGCTAAGGCTATATAGATGAGTCTCATCTACTTCTCCCCCAGTCTCTAATGTGTAAATAACCTATCAGGATGGTCAAGATCGTAAGAGCCGTCCAGAACAGATAACTAGCCCGAAACCTAGGAATATCTCCTAGGATAGTGTAAGGTATAACAACGCTTATCACGGCCATGAAGACCGCTATGATCCAAAGTGTTTTTGTTTTCATCGTTATATGCATCAAAAACGGCGTTATATTTATGGTTTGGCAAAATAATTCCTTAGACAACCGACTCCTTCGATCTCTATTTCCACTTCATCGCCGTCTTTTATAGGACCGACACCGGCAGGCGTTCCAGTGGATATTATATCGCCCCTTTCCAGTGTCATGTAGGTAGTTATCTCCTCGATGAGTTCCGATACTGAGAAAGCCAGTTGATCGATGGTGGATTTTTGTTTCACTTCACCGTTCACCAATGCCTTTATCTCGGCATCTTTAGGAACGTTTTTCGGCTCCGCCACTACGGGACCGATCGGCGCAGCTTTGTCAAAAGCTTTCCCTCGAACCCAGTTCTGTTCGATCCTCTGATCGTCTCTATTGGAAAGGTCGTTCACGCAGGTGAATCCCATCACATGATCCATCGCTTCGTTTTTGTCTACCTCTTTGCACCTTTCTTTTATCACGACTCCGAGTTCAGCTTCGTGATCGATCCTTTTTTTGTTTTTTAGCAGTGTTATCGTATCTTCATGTCCTGCGACGGTATTGGGAGTCTTTAAAAACAACTTAGGTCTTTCCGGTACTTCTCTCCCGGTCTCTTCGGCATGATCTTCGTAGTTCAGGCCTATGCAGACAAGTTTAGTGGGTTTTACTGGAGGTAAAATATCAACGTCGTCCATCTCATACATACGATCCTCGAAAGACACTTTTCCATTTTTGAAGGAGCCGATGTTTACGGCGCCCGATTCATCCTTAAATCTAACTCTTTTCATATTAAACCATAATTTCAGGATCGGATTTAAGATTTAGGTAGCTTTTTCGCTTTTACGTAGTTGTTGCCTTTAGAGTGGAAAGAATCTATGATGGAAAGTCCGCTTCTCCTCACATCTTCCTCCAATTCCTCCAGAGTATAAAGATGGTAGAAACGTTCGATCACTTCCCCATCTTCCCTGTGCCATGGTACCATGACTTCTCTTTCATGGTCCTCAAGGTCCCACCTATCGAGTTCTCTTGCCCAGCTCGAAATTAGGATTTTACCGTTGTCCTTCATCACTCTCTTGGCCTCTCTCAAACTTCTAACTCTCCCTTCTTTAAGGTGGTGGATCGCAGCGATGAACAGAGCACTGTCAAAACTACTTTCAAAAAAAGGGAGATTCTTAACATCTGCGCGGATAAGATCGACCTTTGACAAAGTATAAAACTCGTCTATAACGTTTTGTTTACAAATAGTCAGTAGCTCTATCGAAGCGTCCACTCCTACCACTTCTAAATCCTTTTTCACTGCTTCGAGGATGTGCCTCCCATTTCCACAACCCATATCCAATAGCTTTCCATCCAATCCTTCTAAAAACTCTACAACTTCGTACCAAGGTCTGTTTCTTGTCTTATCGAAGTGTTCTGCTATCAAATCGAATGTTTTAGAGGCTCTCTGGACATCTTTTTTCATGATATCTTTGTCTGATCTTTAAATAACAAACATAAGTTTTATATTCTCCGGTAATTTACAATTATCAAATGTGGATTTTGAACTTTGATATACTGCTAATATTCATCATCTGTTTCGCCCTCTCATTCATAACATATTACAAAAGGTTGTTGAATCTAGACGGCGCTGTTACAGCTTTTTTTATAGCGGTTTTCATCAGTATTCAGGGTGGATTGACTTTGATCCTTCTACTTCTCATCTTCCTTTTCAGCGCATTTTTAGCTACGAAATATAAATTTGGATATAAGAAGGAGAGAGGGATCCATGAGGGATTGAAGGGTGAAAGAGGATGGACGAACGTGATCGCTAACGGTGCAGTACCAACTATGATACTGATTCTGTACGATTCAGGATCAATTTTCAACATAGGTTTTTTGGGAGAAGAGATGATGCTCGTTCTTTTCGTAACTAGTATCGCTGCAGCGGCTTCTGATACCCTTGCATCCGAGATGGGCATGGTTTCAGATAAAGCTTACCTCATCACCAATTTTAAGAGAGTGAAGCCCGGCACCAATGGAGGGATATCTCTATATGGAGAATTTTGGGCTTTGATAGGGCCTTTATACACTTTCTTGGTTGCCCAAGCGATGTTTTACTTTGCAGGGATGTCTCTCCTTTCACCCATTTTCATATTATCCGGTATTGTAGTCAGTTTTATGAGCTGCCAGATCGATAGCTTGCTGGGAGCCACCCTTGAAAGAAGATCTTTAATCGGTAAATCCACGGTCAATTTCACTTCTATTTTTATCTCAGTAACTTTGTTTGGAGGTATATTATGGCAGATAGGATATTGATGTTGATATTGGACGGTATAGGAGATAGAGTTGTAAAAGAGCTGGATGATCGAACGCCGTTGGAAACTGCGGATACGCCGAACTTAGATGAATTCTCACGGAAAGGTGTTAACGGCATCATGGATACTATCGCCCCAGGGATCAGACCTGGAAGTGATACAGGACATCTGGCTCTACTTGGATATGATCCCTACGAAGTATATTCTGGCCGAGGACCTTTTGAAGCAGCGGGTGCTGGGATAGAATTAGAACCCGATGATGTTGCATTCAGGACTAACTTCGCAACTATCAAGGATGGTAGGATAGTGAATAGGAGGGCAGGACGTATCAAAGAGGGTCAGGAGGAACTAAGTAAAGCTCTACAAGACGTCGAACTGGAAGTAGACTTTCAGTTCGAAGCTACTGTGGAACACAGGGGCGTCCTGGTACTCAAAGGAGAGGATCTAGGAGGAGATGTGACGGATATAGACCCTCACGGAGCTAATGAAAGAATTCATGAGTCTACCCCTGTGGAGGATTCCGAAGAGAATAGAAGAACTGCAGAGATAATAAATGATTTTACCCAGAAAAGCATCGAAGTCCTTTCAGATCATCCGGTTAACCAACAGCGGGCAAAGGAGGAAAAACCTCCGGCTAACGTGGTTTTACCGCGAGGCGGTGGGAAGGTCCCTGATCTAGAGGAAATAGAATCCCTACACGGTCTAAATTCGGCTGCCATCTCCGGCATAACCCTAGTTAGAGGAGTCTGTTGCCTTGCTGGAATGGACATTATCGATGTTGAAGGAGCTACGGGGGGATTAGACACCGATCTAGAAGCGATAATGAATGAGACGGTAGAATCATTGAAGGACTATGAATTTGTTTTAGTAAATATAAAAGGCTGTGATCTTTCTGGCCATGATGGTTTACCAGAGCAAAAGATAGACTTCATAGAGAAGATCGATGAACATTTAGAAGCTCTTAAAGGATTGGATGATACATATATCGCGATAACTGGTGATCATTCTACCGCTGTCACTATAGAGGATCACAGTGGTGATCCTCTTCCGATCACAATCTTGGGGGGCGATGTGAGGACTGATGATGTAGAGCAATTCAGTGAAAGAGCCTGTGCCCAGGGAGGATTAAATAGGATCAACGGGATGGTCGTCTTGAATATCTTGAAGGATCTAGCCGATAGAACCGAGAAGTTCGGTGCCTAGCGTTTGTAACCTATATCTCTCAAGAATTTTTTTCTCTTATCTTTTTCTTTCTCGTCCTCTACACCAACAGTTGGTTTTCCATCGATCACTCCTAAGATGCCCCTGCCAGAATCCGTTTCAGCTACTACGACTTCGGTGCGATTTGCAGTGGCGCAGAATATTCTACAGACTTCAGGTACGTCCTTGACTGATTTCATCACATTGATAGGAAAACTACCATCTAGGATGATCATAAAAGCATGACCGGAGTTTATTTTTTTCATGTTTTTAACAGCTAGTTTTTCTAGATTTTCTTCCGTACCGTCGCTTCTGATCAACCTATCTCCCGAAGCTTCACAGAAGGCGAGACCGAATTTTATATCAGGGACCGTAGTGACCAGCGCCTCATATATATCTTCAACTGTCTTTATGAAATGGCTCTGCCCCAGTATTATATTCATTTCATCCTCTTTTTCTATCTCCACTCTCTCCAATTCCATAATTTCACCTTGAAAAAAGACAACATATAGATCAGATATAACGATTTCCCCGCTACTTCAGACTAGTCTGTTTCCTTCGAATCGAAGTTATCTGGTTCTTCTTTTGCTCCTATTTCCCATCCGCATTTTTCGCAGATGGTTTCCCCTTTCAATAGAGTACCACAATCAGGACAGTACTCGTCCAATTCTTTTTCCTTTTCTTCCAGCCCCTCAGTACTTTCAGAGACGCTTTTATCCATCTCTTTCTTCAGCCATAACAATCCTATTACAAAAAGAAATATTATCATCGTTGAAAAGGAATACTGGTACATCATCCTTTGAAATGCACTTCTTTCACTGAGAGTGATGGGCCCAAAAGCGTGGGATGTTCTTTTCCAATCCTCATATGACTCATTTGTTTCAATGTGCGTCCTGTTCCTTTTGATAGAGAAACGGTGGCTGAACAATTCTTCATCTAGATCGGAAACGACCGTGTGGAAACTGTACTCCTCAACGGTTTCATCATAAACTACCATGTCCTCCTCATCTAATTCGATGCTGTACTTGTCTTCGCCTTCTTCATCTCTGATCCACCAAAGACCCGTCTCCTCTGTTTCGTTATATAATCTGAGATCATTTTCTATTTCTCCTATATGATTTTGGAGGGCTTCCCATAACTCATCATTCTCAGATATGGGGATATTATGTTCAAGTTCGACTTCCGTACGGTTCATTATGAATAGACTTACTCGGTCCATCTCGAATCCTTCATACTCCTGGACTCTAAAACCCTCTGCTGTGCTTACCGTCAAGTTAGTATATACTGTGAAATTTTCAAGCACAAAATCATCTTCTATCTCTCTTACATAGTCTTTAGATAAATTAACACTGAACTGGAACTCTGTATCAGGATCACCATATAGTGAGTCTAGTCTACCATCGGAAAGGGGGCCAGAACTCAGTCTCTGCGGACTTTTTTCAAAGATTATACCGAGTTGATATATTGAACCGGTCACCGAGATCAATAAAATTACTACGATCCCTACCACCACTATTTTCTTAATGTTATTTTCCTGGTAAAGTTTGTAAGGTGCTAAAACTGCAAGGATTGGCACAAGGATGGTCATCAAACAGATGTCTAATATAAGCCATACGGAAATTAAAAATACGGTGGCTATATAGATTAAAACAGAATATCGGGACTTTTTAGCTCGTTGTAGCTTCTTTTTGATCCGTTTTAGAACAGGATCACGATTTTTTTCTGTCATCAAATATCCTAGGTATCTTCTTATAAGATAAAAGAAGGTAATAATTTTTTGGATGCTTGAAAAATAGTGTAGCTATGTAAGAAGACTGCTTATACGTTATTAATGCACACATGCATCAAAATTGAAATATATAAGAAACTTGGTCCTCAAACCTTTTCACCTCTTTTATATACTTTTTCTACAAGATTGACTCCAAAACGATATGGTAGATGATCGATATTAGGTATATCTAACACCAAAAAATCAGCTTTTTTACCCTTTTCCAGCGATCCGATGTCCGGCCTATCTAGAGCTCTAGCGGAATTAAAAGTCGCTGCGGTCAAAGCTTCACTAGGTGTCATCTTCATCTGTAAACAGGCGAGAGTTATCACCATCTGCATCGATTCGGTCCAGCAGTTGGGATTTAGATCTGTAGCTAGAGCGATCGCCATGCCGTTTTCGATCATCTGTCTAGCCGGGGCGTATTTCTCCTCCATCAACATGAAAGGAGTTCCCGGTAAAAGGATACCTATAGTTCCGCTCTCTGCCATCATAATGATGTCTTCCTCATCGGTTTTCACCAGGTGCTCTGCCGAAATAGCATCGAGTTCAGCTGCCATCTTACTGCATCCTATGTTCTCGATCTCATCAGCGTGAACCCTTGCTTTCAAACCGAACTGCTTTGCTTTTTTCAGCAACCTGCGGCTCTCCTCGACATCGAAGACTCCTTTTTCGCAAAATACGTCACAGTATTCCGCTAGATCTTTATCAGCGATCTCGGGAAGCACATCTTCGATGCAATAATCGATATAGTCTTCAGATCTTTCAAATTCAGGAGGTAGTGAATGAGCTCCTAGATACGTTGGAATCAAGTCTAGATCGTGGCTTTTATCCAACTCATCTATGACTTCTAAACATTTTATCTCGTTCTTCTTATCTAGACCGTAACCGCTTTTTGCCTCAGCAGTAGTGGTTCCATGAGCTAGCATCCTGTCCATCCTCGCCTTTGACTCTTCTAACAATCTTTGCTTAGATGCTTTTCTAGTGGCTCGAACGGTGCGTAAAATCCCTCCACCTTCCTCTAAGATCTCCATATAAGTTTTTCCTTGGATCTTCATCGCCAGTTCATCTTCTCTAGAACCAGAATATATGAGGTGAGTATGGGGATCAACGAATCCGGGTATGACAGTTTTACCAGAGGCGTCTATGATCTTTTCGGCTTCAACATCTCTTTTTATTTCTTTATCGGAACCAACAGCCAGAATACTTTCACCTTTAACCGCTAGGGCGCCGTTCTTGATCTTACTTGTATCCTGCATCTCATCTCCTCTTCTTGGTCGATCTGGTCCTTTCAAAGTGTGTATTTCCGAACAGTTCTCGATAAGTATATCCGCTTCCATCATATCATCACTCCTAATATATCTACACCTCTAAGCACATAATATATGAGTATCCCGATGCCTATCATCATGGCGATGACAGCCCATATCTGAGCTATCGTCACGAGTAGATATAACTTCGCCTTTTTTTCTGGGGTATCAAAATATCTCTCAATGAGTTCCTTCAAACTATCACCCTCTGATCAGTCAAGTCTTCATCGCTCAATTCTCTTCTTCCATCATCGACTTGATCTTCTTCCTTCTGAAGAAGTCTTCTCTCTCCCTTTCCTCGAGCTGCCTTTCGATGTATTTTATGGTGGCTTCTAATTTGGGTATGTATACATATTCCAAAGCGTTCACTCTTCGTTTCGCCTTTTCGATCTCATCGGCCAATTTAGTAAGTTTTCCTTCTATCTCTGCCACTTCTAGTGATAGTTTCAATGCCTTTCTGAATTCTTCCACAGCTTCATCGAGTTTTACAGAAGTGTCCGCATAACCATAAAATTTTTCTTCAGGAACCTCTGGTTCGATCTCTGGAACCTTGACCCCCATTATGTTATCAGAACTGATTTTTAAGTCTTTCATCCCTACTGATCCGTCAGCTATAGATTCGACCTCGGCACTGCCCATGATCATCTGTGCTTCGGTCAACTTTTCGTAACTCTCTTCAAGGGTCTCCTCTAATTCCTCCCTTGCCTCCTCTCTTTGGTCGACGATCTTGAAGAACTCGTTTATCAATGCATCCTTCTTTTCGCTGAGAAGATCATGTCCGTTCTCCGCAAGGACCTTTCTTTTTCTTATCCGAAGAAGTTCCATCCGAGTAGGCTTCACATCTTCTAGTCGCTCTGCCATCAACCGAAGATGATTGCCCGTAGTATAATATATTTTTCCATGTTTTTAGGCTGGACCATATAGTTCCAAATGCTCAAGAACCATCTCCGTTTCTGGGAGAAAATCTTTATTTTCTAGTTCTGCCTTCAATTTTCTAGGCCGGACGAATCTCCCTTTTTCGAATTCTTTAGAAGACAATTCAACTTTATCAGGATCGACTTTCACTTTAAACAGTTTGACGTTTTCTTTCTCCTCTTCTATCTCTTTTTTGAAAGTCGCCATCCTTTCATATTCATCCGCTGGAACACCTATCTCCTCTTCGACTTCTTTTACTAAAGCTTCCTCGTAGCTGAACCCGGCAGGTACGTGGCCGCCTAGAACCACACTCCAGTATCCTGGAAAGAAACGCTTTTGATCACTTCTTTTGGTGACCAGTAAATTTCCTTCGGGATCGAATACGAAGAACATCACGCTCCTGTGTCTCAAACCATCGCCGTGGGCTTTCTTTCGGGTGGTCTTCCCTATCACTTCATCGTTTTCATTTACTATGTCTACTTTTTCGGTCATTTGCCTTCCTAAAACAATACTCTTATGAAAAATTTGTTTGTACACCAATGCAAACGTTTAATAATACCTTTTTGATGGATTTTTACGATGAGCGACTCCGAAGAACTAGAGCCCTTTGGTCTAAAAAGTATACTCTCCGATCTGAAGATAGTACTGGAGTATAAAGAGCTTCTGATTTTGATCTTCGCTGTATTCGTGAGTATGCTCGGATTCGGTCTCATCATGCCTTTTCTCCCGATCTACGCTAGAGACTTCGGAGCCACGAGGACACATATCGGCTTGATGCTCGGAATTTTTTCGATCGTCAAGATATTTATAGCTCCCATAGGAGGAAAATTAGCCGATACATATGGAAGAAAACCGGTCATGGTCGGAGGGATGTTCACCTACATGGTGGTCATGTTCATGTTCGGTGCCGCCCGGACACTGCCGGAGCTGTTCATCTACAGAGGAGGGCAGGGAGCCGCTTCCGGCCTGGTCTGGCCGGTAGCGATGACTTATATAGGCGATGTGGTGAAGGAAGAGGATAGGGGAAAGGCCATGGGACTCTACACGATGGCTTTTGCCAGCGGGAACGCCTTCGGCCCGATACTGGGTGGTATTATAGCGAGTTATTACACTCTCTCGGTGCCGTTCTTCTTTACTTCTGGATTGGCAGCTGTGAGCGGCGCACTTTTATTTTTCGGCGTCAAAGAATCTTACGAAGGGAGCAAAAAGGCCAAAGGAAGTATATATAAGAGGGGCGGGATCTTTTCCACTTATACCTTTTCATTTTCGGTATTAAAGACCAGGTTGAAGAAAATAGTCTCGCTACCAAAAAATATTAAGAGCGTGACGAAAAAGACTCTTTTACTACCTAAGAACGCCATGACATCATCATGGACTTACCTAAAAAAAATCACTCCGTTTCCCAAGATTTTCCTTGGTCTCACCATAGGGTCCTTTACCGTTTTTTTCGGCCTAGCTATGGTTTGGTCGATGCTCTCTCTTTTTGGAGATGAAGTTCTAGGTCTCGGTGAGTTCTACATATCTATCGTTTTCACTTTGATAGGGGTCGTTCAAGTTCTAGTGATGTTCCCTGCAGGGAGTCTTTCGGACAGGATCGGTAGGAAAAAGTTGATACTTTCTGGCGCTGCATTTTCTGCTGTATTTTCAGGGGTGATCGGATTCTCCAATACTTTAGCCTTCCTTCTCTTAGCCGTTTCGCTGTATACCGTCGGGAGAGCATTGGCAAGACCTTCCTTTCCAGCCTTTGTTTCCTCTCTTTCATCCATCGAGCACCGAGGCAAGATGATGGGTGTCTATAACTTTGCACAGAACGCCGCTTTCGCCAGCGGCTCATTTTTAGGGGGAGTTATCGCGGATGCGATGAGCCTTAGGGCGCCTTTTTTCGCGGCATTCTTGGTCGGTATACTCGGAGTGTTCTTTATCGGAACGACGGTAAAAGAGCCGGATAAAGCTTCACTAAGAGACCTTGATGCCCAGGATAGAGTTTAAAATCAGACTTTGTCGCTCTCTCTTTTTGAATAGTACTTTATGCCGTCATCTTCAAAATCAAGATATTCAAAAAAGTCCATCGCCTCTGGATTATCCGGCTCTATGAGGACGGCCCAGATCTTGAAACCCTTATCTTCAAAAACACTCTCCAGTTTTTTTACTAATTCTTTTCCAATGCCTTCTCCTCTGTATTTCTCGTCAACGGCCAACCTGTTCAACCAACCCTTGCGTCCGTCATCGGTACCGAAGATGATCCCTACAAGTTCCTCCTCTTTGTAAGCACCTATCCAGTATTCTGGCTGCTCTTTCAGTTCCCTTCTTATGTTTTCTTTTCTATCTCTGCCCTCTGGTTTGTAAGGTAAATCAGATTCATCCCAGAGTTCCAATATCCTTTCATACTCTTCGATCGAAGGAGTCTTGAATTCAATCATCATGGACTATTCGATACATTACAAATATTTAATATATCCTTCGTTGTTAGTTCAAATGATATCTATGGTGCTAGAAGAGTCCATACCTCCACTTTACGATCACCACACCCATGCTTCCGGTAAGGCGGCGCTGTGGAAAAGTGTGGATATCTCAGAGGTGGAGGATAAAGAGAAGGCTGTAAGGATGATAAAAGAAGGTTGTTCTAAAGAGGAGGTCAACGTGGTGAAAGGATGGATCACTTCACGTTATTCGTTCACAGAAAAAGAGTTAGAATCTTTTCCTCCTGTAGTTATCTGCGATCTTTCATTCCACGGATTCATCTTAAACAGCAAAGCGAAAAAGAAATTGAAAGAAAAGTTCGGTCAGGGACGCTTACTTGAAAAACTCAGATACCCATCTTGGACTGAGAAAAATCTTCCAAAGGTGATGAAGTTTCTTGACAAAGTTGGAGGAATCACTGAAAGAAAATTGGATAAAACCTATAGGTTTTTTTCTGAACAAGGTATCTGGAAGACAGAAGACATGCTCATGCCTTCAGAAGAGGTATTGAACATATTTGAGAAAACGGGATATGATGAAAGAGCTGAATTCTGGGTCGATTTCGATACATATGATGAATTGAGTAGAGAATCTAGAACGAAAGTAAAAGGGATAAAAGTGTTCACAGATGGAGCTTTAGGTCCCAAGACCGCCGCGATGAATGAGACCTATACAGAGGGAGGATCTGGCCTTCTAATTTATAGAAAGGAAAAATTGATGGAGTTCTTAGATGAGTTAAAATCCATCGATAAAGACAAGATAGCTATCCATGCTATAGGTGACGGTGCGATAGACCAGGTCATAGAGGCAGTGAAGGAATATGAAAAACAAAATGATGAAATTCCTTATATAAGGATGGAGCACGCTCAATTCATCTCTAGAGAAAAAGCGGAAGAAGCTAAAAGTTTAGGTATGAAACTCTGTATGCAGCCAAATTTCAGCCTCGATTCTGTCTACTACCAGGATAGATTAACCAAAAAGTATCAGGAGATGAACAACCCGTTCAGGATGTTGATAGATGAAGTAGGATTCGTTCCTGGAGAAGATTTAGTTTTTGGTTCTGACGGTATGCCTTATGGTGTTTCTGAAGCCTTAAAATGTTCACTTTTCCCTCCTCACTCTGGTCAGAAGTTGACTTTGGAGGAGTTCATCGGAGGCTACTGTGTAGATGACGATAAAAAAGGTTCGATCAGCGTAAAAATAGATGAGGAAAAGGAAAATTTGGAGATCAAAGACGTAGAAGTTGCAAGATGAAAAGTCAGTCCGTATGTTCCGACGTTTCCACTGTTGATTCACGCTTTCTACTAGGCTCGTCTTCAGACAGACTCACATCTGGTTTTCCAACAGGTTTATCCTCTATCACTTTTTCTTTCCACCATCCAGTCTTATAGACACCTAGAGCTAGAACGAAAGCTACTACGTTACTGACAGCCATGCCGGTCCAAACTCCTGTTGAGCCCATAGTAACGAATAGAGCGAAGAAAAAGACGAACGGAAGTCTCAAACCCCAGAGCCTTACCAGACTTAGTACCATCTTTAGTTTGGTGTGACCAGAGCCGTTTAACAAGGAGGTTACTCCTCTGAAAACACCAAAGAAAGGCATAGCTAAAGAGAAGATCGCCAAAAAGGTTGCTCCCTCAGCTATGACTTCGGGCGAATCCGGTATGAATATCATTATCAGGTTGTTTCTAAGAGCGAACAGAACTATACTGAAAAATAACATCAAACCTGCCACAGCTAAAAAACCTTTTTTAGCTATATTCTCGGATCGTTCGATATCGTCAGCGCCTAAAGACTGACCGACCATGGTGCTTATAGCCATAGCGAAACCACCCATGATCAAGAAAGTTATGTTCAATATACGGTTCCCGACACTATAAGCTGCTCCAGCGACCTCTGGATTCGGTAACCTATATATCACGGCCCAGAGGATTACGAATCCTATAGATGTGCCGAATCTACCGATCCCTGCAGGGATTCCGATACTCAGAAAACTCTTCAATCGAGATAGATCTGGTTTGAGATAGGAGAGTTCCAGCTTTAGCCCCAACTTACCTTTGAATAATAGATAGGTAGCGTAAAGAGAACCGATGCCACGACTCATGATTGTGCCTATAGCCGCTCCTCTCACACCCAACCTAGGTATAGATTGGCCAAAAAAAGTGGGGATGGAAAATTCCAAAGGTCCAAGTGATAGGACAGTACCAGAACCATAGATCAGGATTGGATTGATGATCATATTCAGAGTTACGGCGTAAGCGGTGATCTTCATCGGAGTTATCGTGTCTCCCCATCCTCTTAGAGTGTACATGAAAGCGAAGAACAGGAACATGAAGGGAAGACCTAGGAAGATTATCTGGATGTACTGAGTCCCGTAATAGGCGAGTTCGGCCTCACCTCCTGTCAAAAGATGCATGAATGCAGGTGTTAAGAAGTAACCGGCTATGCCTATCAAGAGCGAACCTATGATAGCTATGAAGTAAAGTTGACCAGCGGTCCTATCGGCTTCTTCATAATTTTTCTGCCCTGTATACTGGGCTATTAGAGCTAGAGCCGCTACTCCGAACCCCATCTCAATGGACATCATCATGAAGACTACTGTCCACCCCTGCCCGACCGCGGTAACGGAGTACTCGGCGATCTCCGGATTGGGCATGTTACCCAACCAAAAAGTGTCTATCAGGTTGTAAAGAGTCCTCAAAAAAGTAGCGATCATCATGGGCCATCCAAGTTTGAACATCACTCCAAGGATGTTACCCTCTAAAATCTCTTCTTTGCTGGGCGTTTTCATCCTTTCTTTGAAATACGGGTAAAAGCCCTCGCTCCTTATGCCTTTTAAAATTTTTATAGGAAAAAACAATATGAATTTTATGCGTGTATAGATCCATTTTAAAAGTTTAACCAGTTTTTTCTCCATCGAATTTCAAAAAAGGCATCTAAAATCCAAGTATTAAAAACTTTGCATCACCATACAATCATTTAGACATAGTGATAACGATTCTAAGAGTTGAGCTTTATATAGTGGTCTTTGCATCTAAAAATCCCGTTTCAACATCGAATTTTTCTTCAAGAAGATCTTTGACTTTTTTTAAACCGAGTGTTTCAGTAGCATAGTGTCCAGCGAATATTATGGGAATCTCCATATCTATAGCTTCGTTGTAGGTCGTATAGGTACGCTCCCCAGTTATGAAGAGCTCTGCACCGTTATTTTTAGCGTCCTCCAAAGCCTGACCCCCTTTTCCTGTCAAAATACCGATCTTTTTGGCCGTTTTTTTCTCACCTACAGTGTACGTTTCAGTATCTAATTTTCTCTCCAGTTCTTCAGCTATTTCAACCACAACTTTTTCTTCTTTAAAATTAGCCATCCTAGCGATGTTTGTACCTTTATATTCCATAAAGGGTTCACCGATCTCGGCTCCTAACAAATTAGCAAGTTCCACATTGTTACCTACTTTTGGATGAATATCTAAGGGTAGGTGTGCTGCGTAAAGGGAAGTGTCGTTCTCGAAGAGCATCTTGACTATCTGGTAATACTTCCCTGTTAAAGTTCCAAAACCCTCTCCCCAGATAAAGCCGTGGTGTACGAAAAGCATATCCGCTCCTGCTTCTGTAGCTCTTTCTACGATATCTTTTCTAACGTCTACAGCGAAAACTATCTTATTTATTTCCCCAGCCGCATCGACCTGCATCCCGTTCTGGCTTTCATCTTGAATCTCATCTATAGAAAGGTGATCATCCAAAAATTCAACTATCTTCGATTCGCTCATCATAGATATCGTCTTGTTGAAAAGACTTTAAAATACATATCCCTTTCGGTAAAAGGATATAATTTTTGGCTCTCAAATTGTTTTACCATGGTTAATCTTTTATGGGGCCGACAATCTAAAGCTAGCTGGAATCTCATGGAGAAGATAAAGAAGATCGCGGTTGTGATCATCGTGGTTGGATTGATCATAGCCGTTGCGATAAGCTTCGGTGAAAACGACCCTGAGCTCCGTGCTAATTATCAGGTAGTCGAGGATATGCGTTTGAGGATAAATCTTGAAGCGGCCGAAGAAGGTAATGAGATCGAGCTTTACAATCCTGAAAACGAATCAGTGGGCAAAACGGAAGTGACCTCTGAAGATATAACCCGGCGGTTCATCGGAGTAATGCAGAGCACCGTCAAGCTCCCACTGGCCGAGGAAGGAAATCCTATCACGGGGGAATATACGATCGTAGTAAGAGGCTCCGCAGGTGGTGAGGTGATCTATGAGGATAAGCTTACCTTCGAAGGACCGGATGTAGAGATAACTGATATCGAACTTTCCACTGGACCCGAAGAGGGAGAGGGACTTTGGAAGCTCAATACTGAGGTAGAGAACCAAGGGGATCTCCCCATACTTGTGGATGAGATAAACTTAGAGATAGAGGACGAGTTCGAGAGAGTTCCACTAGACGAAGAGATCGAACTCATGCCTGAAGGTAGCGAGAGCTTGCAGGGAAATGTTACGATGGATGTAGGAGAAAATGAAAAGCTGGTTAGAGTAGAGATCCTCTCTTTTGGAGAGGTTTACGCTTATAGTGAGACGGAGATTGTTATCGGTGGATGATGTTCGATAGTTATAGTGGAAGACGCAACTTTGAGGAATAATATCCTCGTCTCTATTTTCGGAAAATGTTTCAAATTTTCCGAATATCGATGGAAAATCTTATTTTCCAGTAGATCTCGGTAAAAGACACTCGTGATTATTTGTAATTGCGTTGCGTGAGTAAATCTCTGATTTACGAGTAAGTGGAACTTTGTTCCATTGCGTCATCCACAACTTTACGAGGAATCAAATTCCTCGAAGTGAAGGAACTATGTTCCTTCTAACTAGGAATTTTTGAACAATTCCGAGGCTCAAAGGAATTCAAAAAGAATTCCTGCAGATCATTTAGGAAAATATGGTTTTTTCCTATGATCGAATGAATGTTCCGCATTCATGTAGACGTCAAGTACACTAAAAAATCAAAGAAAAGTCGTGTCCTTGACTATAAAAGGTTCTTTTTCATATACCCGCGCTTCGAGTTTAGAAATCACAGATCACGGATTCCTGGTTTGTTATCTGCGAATTGTTTCGTTTCATGTTTTATCACCTTCTTCGGTCATCTACTGGAATTGTTAATCAATTCCATCGATATATGGAATGTAATTCCATAAATATTTCGAAGAAGTTTCCTAAAATATATGAACAAAGTCTTTTCCAGAATATCTTCTCAGGAGTTTTAAGATCTAGACTGAAATGAGGTTTTACATGGTTGTAAAAATCGATAAACTCATCCATTGAATCAAACCTATAACGATGCTTTTCATAG
>PWHR01000001.1 GCA_003554965.1 Thermoplasmata archaeon
GAACAAAATTCATTTTTGTGATGTGGAGTAACTACTGTTACTCCTTCCGCCACTTCAAAGAAGGTGGCGAGTAAGTGGGATTTATCCCGCGTCACCTCCGTCCCCCTAAAGATTTTTGACGAAACAGATTTTTAGGAAGATTAGATATTGATGTTTGATTCTTAATGTATTTTCACCTAACGTTGTTTGCGTAGGAATTGAAAATTCCTACTCTCGCCTACTTTTGAAGTTTGGCGATTCCTTCTTTTCGACAAAACTTGTTTTGTCGTGATCTACTAGAAAACAAAAATGTTTTCTATAGAGCGTAGGAATTTGATTCCTACAAAGTTAGAAACGTAGTTTCTGACGTTCACTTCGGGCATAGCCTTCGTGATGCGGCAGGAATAAGATTCCTCTTTTCACTTCGAGCAAGCTCTCGTGACAAGTAGGAATCAGAGATTCCTACGCTCACTAGGACGTTGTCCTCGTGATGCGTGCAAAAGACGGTTGGTAGAAGTGGATTTAGCGATGGATTTTGGGTTGATGGGGCCGGGGAGAAGGTGAAGAAGAGTGAAGGTAAAGAGTTGAGAGGTTTTAAAGGAATATAATTACTTAGCTCACTCTTCAGGATTTCATCCATTCGATCTACAGGATTGCATCCTTCGATCGCGGGAATCAAATTCCTGCTTACTTGGAATTGTTTTACAATTCCGAGAATCCTCGGAATCTTTGATTCCTACGGATCCTCAGATGTGATGCTGCGGATCAGCAAGTGTGCTTCGTGACCTTAAGGAGTTTTGAATCAAGTTTCAAGGTACAGTCTAGCGCCGCTAGAGTCATAGATACGTCCGTTTTTGCTTGCCATCTCTTTCTCGTACTCTTCGATCTCTCTCACAGCTGTGGTGTTGCCGTACCGTATCTCGATGTAGTTGTTGAAGTAATCGGTGAAAAGGAAAGGGGAAAGTTCCCTGTCCGTTCTAGGTATACGGTAACCATAGGGTTGGTCAGGAGGGGCTTTGCTCCTAGGTCGGAACTGATGAGTAGTTGAACGATTTTCGTCGGTAATAGATTCGATATATCGGAACATGCCAGTATGTGTATCAGTCACGTATATCCTTTCTCCCTCGTCAAAATTATCCTCAGCGTGTAGCCCTGCATTAAAGGCTGAACGAGAAGGTGTTTCTATCGTGTCGATGCTGTTCTTTGTTATAGGTATGGTAAGGAGTAGGGCAGCGATGATGACTACGGTCGTGATCCTTATCAGTTGATCTAAATCCGTTATAAGAATTTTTTTTGTCATGGCCAACGTCTTGAAGTTCTTTGAGTTGAGGTGTTTCAGAAGAGCCACGGTGAGTATGGTCGCAGGTATGAGTGCATACATGAAGGTCCTCTCCATATACCTGCCCTGGTGTGTTAGAGGGTAGGCGAGCCAGAGAAATATAGAGAAGAACCAGGCTCCCAAGAGAAGAGCTCTTTTGGAATCTGTTTTGTAAAGAGCGATGAAGCCTAGGAAGGCTAAAAGGGAGAGGAGCGCGCCGGTCAGCGCTCTCAAAGAGTTCACGAATTCGTAGCCTATGCTCGCGGCTGCAGGACCTCCAAGCCCCAGTTCCATGGCACCGTTCTCGAAGACGGTTTCCTGGAAGTCGATGATCACAGAATTAAGGTATTCGTTCGCGCCGGGCACGAAAGCATAGATAGATGCTGCTATTACGCTGAAGATCAGTAAGACGGGTACGAACTTCGAAAAGTAGTTCCATTCTTCCATGTCTCTGAAGGAGACGAACATGGCAAGCGTCAAGGCAACCATACTGAAGACGGTGATGATCACCATACCGGGATGTGCGGGTATAAGAGCGAGGAGGATGACCGCCGGAGCTATCAAAAGATGGTGATCTCTTTTGTCTATATATAAGAAGAGGGCCAACCAGAAGGCGGTCCAGATCATCATACCGAAGGGCTGTCTCGCCATGTGATACTCCATGTACCAGTTGAGTGCTAAGAACATCATCGGAGCGATGGGAGCCCACTTCTTTGATATATTCCTGGCGATTACAAAGATGAATATCGCCATCGTGAATGTGAGTATCGTTGGAAAGATACGGGCGAGCGTCATCGCTTCTATGTCCAAGATCATCATACTGTTGGCCTGAAATATGTGTGAGATAGGGAAGGTGATCGCTTCAGGGTCCCAGGCACCGGTTTCCATGATGGAGAATACAGATGGTATAACGTGATAAACGTCGAAGACCGGAAGCATATCGTGCATTATGCTCGGCAGAGAATGTAAGTAAAAAACGGGCATCGATATGCTAGCGAGACCCAAGTATTTTCTTCTGTACTTGATAGAGAGGAGTATAGCCGCGATGCAGAAGATCATACCGACGTAGAAGATCGGATGAAGGCTGGAGGCGTACCAAAGAACCGATGTTTCTGGTGCTCCCAGGTCGGTGCTTACTATGGTGACCAGAAGAAAGAACAGACTGGACACTATCAGGAGGACATGAAATTTTTTCCTTCTTGTAAAGCTTGATGTTGAGTTCACATCCCTTAATCGAGATGGGCTATCTAAATTTTTTCTTTTTGTGTTATGTAATCCCCAATTAAAAATATCAGAAATTAAATAAGGTTTAGCGAGGGCAAAGAATGCATCACCAGACGAGGGTAACGAAAAAAGAGAGATGTACTGTTCCCACTGCAGTGAAACTAAAGAGCATGTGAAGAAGGCGGGGAGAGGGAAGACTTTTTGGAAGTGTGAAGGGTGCCTTTCTCTGCAATGAAAGCAAAAGTTTGATTTTCAAAATCGATAAATATCAGATCTGATTAGAGGATTGTGAGAGTGACGGTTGATCAGGGCCCCTTGTCACGACGGGATCATAGTGTTCGAACTCGTCGATTTGGATCGAGCCTTCGCGGCTATGAGGATAGGATCGATGGGAAGAGACTGGGGTATGTGGTTGGAGCGTGAAGGTTTGGACTTTAGGTATAATTCCATCCCACCCGCCCTCCTCCGTACCCCTAGGATGTTTTTTGAGATCCAATCTGATAATTTATTTTTGACGATTATAGGAGCCTGTCAAGAATTTAGTGATATTAGATGGAGATAGACAGAAGCCCCTCTCCGTTCAGGGAGAGGGATGAATCCTCAGGAAAGAATTTCCTGCTCTTATGTCGGAATTTCGAAGGAAATTCCGAGACTTGTAGGAATTTTACATTCCTACTCACTTGGAATATTCTATTCCAAGACTTGAAGGAAGGTATTCCTTCAGCATTAGAATTTTTTGTGAAAATTCTGATACTCGTAGTAATTTTATAAGAAATTACTACTAAATTAGAATTTTCTGCGTAAATTCTGATACTCGATGGAATTGGACAACAATTCCAGTAGACACTCAGCAGGTGTGCTTCGTGAAGCAGATGATTGGGTGTATGTCCTATCAGGCCGTGCCTGATGCAGTCCGTGACTGCGTAGACGACAGCCCTTGAGTGCTGGACCTCGTAATCCGCAGAAAGACTTAGTCTTTCGAAGGAGAGACGGAATGTACTCATTCCTAAGAAGCTTCCTTGCACATGTTTCTGGAACTTGTTCCAGACATCGTAAGGATGTAATCCTTAAGATCGAAGGTGCAGGCGTCTCCTGTGAAGGAACGTTCACTCGGTGAACGAACTGGAAGCCCGATGCCTTCAGGCGTCGGGAGAAGGTAACTGGATACAAACATTATCTTTTCAGCATTGATTGCGGATTGTAAGTCGAAGGTTTCCCACAATTTTATATATTAGTGGGAGAATAGGATTATAGTGGGAACATGTCAAGAGTGGTGGAAACAGATAAAAAAGGCAGGCTGTATCTCCCTAAAGAGACTAGGGAAAAATACGGTCAAAAGTTTCTTGAGATAGAGCTGGAAGATGAAATCAAACTCATACCGATCCCTGACGATCCTGTAGAAGATCTGCGGAAGATCACAGATAAACTCAAAGGGAAGTCGATAGAAGAGATGAAAAAAGGAATCAAAGAAGAAGCATTGGAATCAATGGGTTGAGAAGATGGCTTACGCTGATACCGATTTCTTTTTAGCGTTGATTAAAGAAGAGGACTGGTTGAAGAGCGATGCTCGGGAAGTTTTCGAGGAATATGAAGGCGATATCTGGACATCGATAGTAACTGTGTTAGAGATATCCCTTCTCTGTAAAAGAGAGGATATCGATATCGAGAGGGCTATGGTAGATCTGGTTCAGATAGCGGAAC
>PWHR01000055.1 GCA_003554965.1 Thermoplasmata archaeon
CAATCAGATGTTGTTAGAACGGAGCAAATCGCAGGAGTTGGCGGACAAAGTGATGGAAGGTCTTCCCAACTACATAGGACCGCTTTTCGAAGATATATGTAGAGAACTCGTCTGGGACGATTACGACTACCAAGAAGTGGGTAGGTGGTGGTATAAAGAGAACGAGATAGACATAGTAGGGTTGAACTCTGATCAAAAAAAGATCCTCTTCGGAGAATGTAAATGGTCTGAAGATGTTGACCCTAGATCGTTGTACCATAAGCTGAAAGAAAAGAAAAACGAAGTGAGGTGGAACGGTCAAAACAGAAAAGAAGAGTTCGTACTTTTCGCTAAATCCTTCAAAAACGACTTTACAAAGGAAGATCTTACACTCGTCGACTTAGAAAAGATGGAAAGATCCATGAAATAACTCGGCCAACTCTCCATGGACAAAACAGCCATGAAGTTCTTCACCAGAAAAGTCTTGCCCACTTTCCTTCTGCCATAGAGCAACGTGTGATCGAACAAGTCATCAAATATGCAAAAAGATTTTTTCTACCTGTCCACTTTTTTTACCCAGCCTTTCAGCACGGCCGCTGTGATCACCGCCACAGCCAACAAAGCCACGGTGAATCCAGGCGTGTCTTCTTCCTCTTCGAAGTGCACCGTTAGATCCATATCGCTCTCGACTTCCATGGTGATCTCGCTTTCGTTTTCCAAGCCTTCGGGAACTCCTTCCCATAGCTGGAATCCGTGATCCTCTCCGGGGAGCGCCCTGATGCTCACGCTTTCACCTTCTTCGTACTCCTGGCTGTATGGAAGTTCCCCATCCCGGCCATCCACTTCTACCCTTCCCTCTCCTCTGCCGATCTCTATGGTCAATCCATAGGTCTCTACCTCAAATCGGGCTATGACCATCTTTTCATGGTCCATCACAACGGTGATCTCTTCTTCGCTGCTTTCAACGTCGCCGGTCCATCCCTGGAAAAGGTACTTTTCATCCGGCTCTGCGGTAAGGACCACTTCTTCGTTCTCTTCATATATCTCAGTCCAGCCGTCTTCCACCGCATCACCGTCGACTTCTACAGTACCTTTTCCTTCGATATGTATGGATAATTCGTAAGTTTCCTTCGGTATGTTGAAGATGAATACGTGTCCTTCCCCTTCTATCTCGTAGTCACCGGCTTCTTTTAGACCATAAATAGTCGTAACGGTCTCGGTCTCACCGGCTTCGACTTCAACCGTCTCTTCACAGATCAGTTCACCGTTCAAGTAGAACTCAACTGTATATACCCCTTCTAACTCGCCCACGTTGGTCACGTCTATGCTTATCTCGACTTCGTCCCCCAGCTCAGGCTCTTCCGGCTCCACCGTTAGAGCAGAGAATTCGAATTCCGCAGGAGCCAACTCCTCAAAATGTGCCGTTACCGTTCTGTTTTCGTCCATCACCACCGTGATCTTTGCGTCTTCGCTTTCCACACCGTTGGTCCACTCCACGAAAGACCAATCTTCGTCAGCCAACGCCGTCAATTCAACTTCGCTACCATCCACGTACCGGTCCCTCTCGGGGTCCAGCTCCACGTGACCCTCGCCCTGAATTTTCACAATCAGATAGAAGTGTTCTACGTCTTCGTAGAAGTATGCGGTCAACGACTTGTTTTCATCCATCACCACCGTTATCACTTCTTCCTCGCTTTCAACATCTCCTACCCACTCAACAAACTCCCAACCTTCCTCAGGTACGGCAGTTAAAGTGACTTCCGTGCCCTCTTCGTAGTCTTCCTGCTCCGGCTCTACCACAACGTCTCCTTCCCCTTCTATGTTCAATTCTAGTTCGTAGTATTCTATCTCTTCTTGGAATCGCGCCTCCAAGGTGTAGTTACCCATGATGAACATAGTGGTTTTATAGGATTCAGTGTCCTCGATGGTTTCGTTATCGCCGGCCCATCCAACAAAAGTATGACCTTGGTCCGCAGCGGCCTGGAGCTCTATCTCAGTACCGCGTGTATATTCGAACGTATCTTCGCCGGGCTGAAGAACTGTTCCGCCTTCCGTGGAACCCACGCTCAGTTCGTATACCTCCGGTTCTATCTCCCAGGCCAAGAACGGATAGCCTTGATTCGTTACCCCGTCCATGTCCCATATATCATACCCGTCTTCATCGTCATAAGGATCACCCACAAGATCCCACGGCTCGTCCAGACCTTCGGTCGATAAATCTGTGAACGTAGCTACGTCTTTCATCTCAGCAGTGGTCTTTCCCGTGCCTCCATCGGATCCATCTTGTTCAGTGGTTTCCACGTCCCAAAAAGAATCAGATACCTCGTGGTTGTTCCTTCCCACCAGACCTCCTACTTCCTCATACCCGCTCACGTTCCCCGTAGCATAACTGTTTTTTACGATACCTTCAAAATTTTGTCCCACCGATCCACCGACTCGTTCGTCTCCATCCACGTTCCCCAGGGCGTAGGAATCTTCCACCAAACAACCTCTACCGTTCTCTCCTATGAGACCGCCGACGCATACCTGGCCGGTCACGTCCCCTACAGAGTAGGACCTCTTGACCGTACTGTACCCTTCGTTCCGTCCGACGAGTCCGCCTACAAAGGAGTCGCCTCCTACCGTTCCTTGGGCATACGAGCTTTTTACGACTCCCGAGTTGACTCCCAGGAGTCCGCCGACTTCTTCATGCCCCAGAACGTTCCCTACGGCATGGGAGTGCTCCACCGTGTCCTCATTTTTTCCGACTAACCCACCGATACTTTCTTCGCCTTCGACGCTTCCGGTAGCGTAGGTTCCGTTCAATACACCGTCGTTCCCTCCTGCGAGTCCACCCACGTAGTCGTTGCCGGTAACGTTCACAGCAGCATACGAGTTGGATACGGTGCCTCCGTTTTCACCCACCAATCCACCTATATAATGATCATACAGCTCGTCACCCACGGCACTTCCGGCGGCGTAGCACCCATCTATGGTACCGCGGTTCAGCCCCACGAGCCCTCCTACGTGATAGTCTCCGGCGACCCGTCCGGAGGCGTAAGAATCCTCCACTAGACCTGTGTTCCATCCTACAAGACTCCCCACACGCCAGTATCCTTTCACATATGAGTCCACGAGACCTACGTCTCTCACTATGCCCTCTTCATCCAAGAATCCTATAAGACCCACGTGGTCCTGGTTCCCACGGTCTATGTGTAATCCCGTGATCTTGTATCCTCTTCCATGGAGTACGCCTTTGAACCTGTTCTCTGTATCTCCTATGGGTAGGAAACCCCTATCATCGTTCCACTCTTCCGTTTCCCGTGCATCGATGTTACCGGCTAGCTCATAATGCGCGGTAAGGTCTTCACTCATGTTCTGCAGTTGGTGAACGTTCTCTATGAGGTACGGCTCGTCTTCACTACCTGCTAACACTACTTCTTCGTTACCTTCCGAACTTTCTATTGGTAATGCACCGAGAGTTAAAAGGAGCGATAAAAATATCACCACGGTCAAGATCTTTTTGATAAGCATGTTAGTATTTAGAGGATATGACGACTTATAAAATTTTTACTTCCATCTACCAGTCAAACTTTTCGATACTTCTAAATAGGTGTCTCTCACTTTTTGCATGTGAGGCCAGATGATGGACGAAAATAAAGCTATCATAGTCGTGGACATGATAAACGACTTCGTCACCGGAAGATTGGGCGGTGAATATGCCGAAGCCATAGTTCCCGATGTGAGAGAACTCCTGGAAAAAACAAAGGAAAAACACATGATGAGGATATTCGTTCAGGACAGCCACGAGGAAGACGACCCTGAGATACCACACTGGGGCCAACATGCCATGAAGGACGAAGAAGGTTCGGAGACCATACCGGAACTTCAGGGCCTAGCGAATAAAAAAATCAACAAAAGATTTTACGACTCATTTTATAAGACAGACCTGGAAAAGATACTCAAACAGAACGGAATAGATCGGGTCATACTGGTGGGAGTAACGACGGACATATGTATTCAGAACACCGCCGCCGGAGCGTTCTACAGAGGTTTCGATATAACGGTCTTGAAGGATTGTACGGCGGCTCTTTCAAAAGAGAGGCATGAAAATGCTCTGGAATATATGAGAACCATCTTCGGCGTTGAAGTATCATCCAGTGAGGAAATTATAGCCACCATGGCCCCAGATCAAAACTGAAGCGCTTCGCCCTATATTGTACTCAAATCCAATCTTTCCTTCCAATATATTGTA
>PWHR01000037.1 GCA_003554965.1 Thermoplasmata archaeon
AGTACTTTAGGCTTGTCTACACTTTCCACTACTTTTACGGCGTTAGAGGAAGTACAGCAGACATCTGATTCTGCCTTAGTTTTTACGTTGGTATTCACGTAAGAGACTACGGCTACATCTTCGTTTTTCCTTTTGTACTCCCGCAATTCGTCTAGATCGACCATCTTCGCCATTGGGCAGGTAGCATTCGGCTCTGGATGGATGATATCCTTTTCAGGGTTCAAAACAGCGGCGGATTCTACCATGAAATCAACACCGCAGAATACAACGTTAGAAACGTCGAGTTCCGCAACTTTTCTAGCCAGGCCGAAAGAATCTCCTACAAAGTCCGCTATATTCTGGATCTCTCCGACCTGGTAATTGTGAGCTACTATCACCGCATCGTTCTTTTCCTTCAATTCTTCGATCTTACCGTTCAAAGACATCGACCTTTCCATATATAACTGTATAATAAGTCTTACCGTATTCACTTCGAGAAAAAGACGCCTTTTAGATGTATCGATTCAGAATCGATCAATCTTAAAGCTTACGGAATAAGTTTTCTCTGGACTATTTAAGACTATTGAAGGAGTATAGGTCCTAGTGAATCCATTGAGAAAAGAGTGCTCCCGGGGGGATTCGAACCCCCGTAATCGGCTTTCCCTGGCCGTAATCGGCCTCGAAAGGCCGATATGATTGGCCGGACTACACCACAGGAGCAAATTACGAGGTCTGCTGACTTTTTGCTACAAGTCGGCCATAATATATATTTTTCTCCTGTTTAGTTCCAACTGTAGTATCCCGCTCTAAGGCCGAAAAACTTATACTGAGTTTGTAATACCCTCATGGTGGTAAGTTGGAAAAAAAAGATCCGTTCGTTTACGCCCACGAGAGGGAAAAAGATATCGTTTGGATGAGCCAGAACACCAATCAGCTCGAAACATCATCTAAAATCCAGGAGGCTATGCTCAAGGCTTTGAAAGAAGGGAAGCATAATCTTTATCCCCACCGCGACGGGGTACTAGGGTTCAAAGATGTGCTTTTAGATGATCTTGGTCTAAAAGACAATTACGATGCTCTGATCACGAATGGAGCGATAGAAGCGACCTATACCCTTACGAGAGCGATGTTATCTGAAGGTGATAACGTTGTAGCGTCGGATCCAAGTTTCATGCCTATACATCACCAGGTTGATCTATGTGATGCAGAAACGAAGGAGATAGACGTCTACAAAGATCCCTACAAGTTGACCGTAGAAGAAGTCAACGAAGCGGTGGATAGGAACACCGAGATGATCTTGTTGATAGATCCTTTGAACCCACTAGGTACTTCTTACACAGAAAAAGAAGTCAAGGGCATCTCGGAAATAGCAGAGGACAACGATATCTTGCTGGTCCACGACATCACCTATCGAGATTTCGCCTATGAACATACTTTAGCTTCTGAATTCGTTCCGGAAAGGACTATTTTCGTATACTCATTTTCCAAAAACGTAGGTTTCGCTGGTATGAGGTTAGGTGCTTTAATCATGCCTGAAGAGTACTCAGAACTTTTACACAAATACCGTACCAATGTACTTTCCGCTAATGTGATAGCGCAGGTCGGCGGCAAGAAGGCTTTGGAGACCAAAGAAGAGTGGCTGCCGAATATGCTCGATCAATCGAGAAAAAATCAAAAGATCATCAAAGAGGCTGTAGATCAGATACCAGATATACACCTCCCGGTTTATCCATCCAATACAAACATGTTCGTCATCGATATAGAGAAGACCGGATTAGATCCCCAGAAGGTACAGAAAAAGCTTCTTTACGAACACGGCGTGTTCGTTAGGGGCGGAAATTATCTCTCAAATACCGCTGGAAACAAATTCATCAGGGTTTCATTTACAGTTCCCCAGGAAGGCGCAGAGAAGTTCGCAGAAAAATTGCCAGTTGTTTTGGAAGATCTGAGATGAGCGAAGAACCAATCGCGATATCGGATGGAGTTTTCGAAATAGATGGAGAGCTGTACACGTTGAGTTTGGACCCCGGTACCTCTGTATATGGAGAAGAAATGTTGAACATTGAAGATGTAGAATATAGAAGATGGGACCCTGATAGGAGTAAACTTGGGGCATTTCTTGAAGAAGAAGGTGGTTTACCTTTCCGCCATGATACTGAAGTACTGTATTTGGGAGCTGGAGACGGAACCACGGTCTCCCATCTCTCCGATATCATCACTGATGGTAAAATATATGCTGTAGAAGTTGCGAAGAATCCATACAGAAATCTCTTAGACCTCTCAAAAAAGAGAAAAAACATATTTCCGATCATGGCGGATGCTAGAAAACCTGAGGATTATCGTGATATAGTTGGAAAAGTGGACCTGGTTTATCAAGACATCGCCCAGAGAGATCAAGTAAAAATCTTTCTAAGGAATCTCTTTTTTCTTGAAGAAGAGGGCATAGGGATGATCTCCGTAAAGGCTCGAAGTATAGACGTATCTAGCAGTCCTAAGAAAATTTTCGAGGAAGTTGAGAGTGAGCTAGAAAAAGAGGAGATATCAGTGCTTAGTAGAGTAGACATCTCTTCACGGCAAAAAGATCATACGGTCCTGGTTATAGAAAAGTGAACTCTAAAAGTCGACTCAAAATGGGCAAAATCGCCCTTTTCAATCTTGTTGACGCTGTATATGAACCTATGAGTTGGTTTTCCTTACGATGGACGGAACATTTTAGAAAAATCCCTAATTTCTAAGAATCGATGAAATTCCAAAAAGATTCTTTAACATAATGATCTAAAATAAAAAAAAGAAGGGGTTTATCTTTTCATTACTGTTTTTCACTTGTATTCTTGACAATTATCACAATACCATCTATTGTACTCGTTTATGTACCGCATCTCGTTACCGCAATTTGGACAAGCATTCTCGTTCTGGGGTCCGCTGGGTGGCGGTGATTGTGGTGGCTGTGGTTGTTGTTGTGGTTGTTGTTGTGGTTGTTGTTGTGGTTGTTGTTGTGGTTGTTGTTGCTGTGGTTGTTGTTGCTGTGGCTGCGGCTGCGGCTGTGGCTGTGGCTGTGGTTCTTGCCATCCTGGTTGGGCCTGCACGACTTCATGTCCTGCTACCGTTCTCGCGAGTTGCAGTAGAAAATATAGGTTGACTATAGGTATCAAAGCGAATACTATCCATTTTGCGGTAGATTCCTTACTATCTTTGTGGTTCATAGCTTCGTACTGTTGAGAGATGATCTTTTCGTGCCCAGAAACCATCTCTGCCGCTTTGTAGAGCACATACAGATTTACGATTGGGATCAAACCGAGCACAAACCATTTTACGGTGGATTCCTTTTTGTTTGTGTGGCCCATAGCTTCGTATTGCCCAGAAACGATTTTTTCATGTCCGGAAATTGCTTCTGCTACCTTCCAAAGAAAGTAGAAGTTCACTATAGGTATTAAAGCGATTATGATCCATTTTGCGGTAGATTCCTTTTTAGCTTTGTGCACTATTCTTTCTTCAGGCAATATATACACCTTGGGTTTAGTATTACATAAAGGTATATATATTTTTCCAAAAATCGTTCTATATTTGATATATATGGAAATTTAAATTATGAATTGATGGGCAGAGAGATGTATAATTAAGGGACTTGATTTCACTAATTCCATCAACATAATGAATTTAATATGATCACGGGAACTTGTTTCGAGTGATTGTCGGGAAAAATTTTAAATCAGAACCAAAATGAGGCTGAATTTTTTTTAATAATTAGATCAAGTCTTGACAGTCCAAAGATATTTTACACACTTATAACAATCTAGAATTCGATGTTTGAGAGGTTAATGGTAGAGGAAGAGGTGTTTTATGAGCACTGGTGGGGGCCCGTATTCCTTTTCTTTTTTCCTTTTTTCATCGGATTTTCTTACATTGGTTTGCTGTATTTGATATTCAATGATGTGAACAATGTATTTTGGATCATGGGCGGAGGCATAGTCCTCTATTTCTTCCCGCCCATGGGAAAAGAATCCGTCATTCCAGGTACCGTAGTGGCGCTTCAAGGCACGCTAGAACCTGCAACAACGGTGATTTTGGTCTCGGGATCCATAGCATTTATCGATATAATAAATTCATACTTTTTGATGTGGAATTTTTACATAGTGAAAAAGATTCCGTATCTGGGCGAGTGGATAGATGATTTCCAGGATTACGGAGCTCGAAAGATAGAAGAAAACGATTGGATAAAGAGACTTTCTTTTCTAGGCGTTGCTAGTTTTGTTGTATTTCCTTTCCAGGGTAGCGGTGGTGTCGGTGCTTCCATTGTAGGTAGGATTATAGGGTTGAAAAAATTCTATGCCTGGGTGGCTATAATAATTGGAGCCTCCTTGGGAAGTTTTATTCTTGGAGTCCTCTCGATTTATATGGGAGAAGCGGTTTCTGAGGCTTTTGAAAGAAACATATGGGCTGGAATAGGTGCGATAGCTGTCCTGATCGTAGTCTTTATATTCTTTTACTACATTGCTAAAACGCGATTACTCAAAGATCCTGAATCATAAGAGAGGTATGGAATATGGAACTAAAAGATAGAGAGATTTTGGTAACAGGGGCCGCGGGCTTCATAGGAAGTCACCTAGTCGATAGATTGGTCGAAGGAAATCGGGTTATCGGATACGATAACCTCTCTTCGGGAAAGAAGGAACTAGTAGAGCATCTTGAAGGAGAAGAAAACTTTGAACTTGTTGTAGGTGATATTCTAGATGAAGAAAATCTGAAAAAACAGATGGAAAGATGCGATATGGTCTTTCATCTAGCTGCCAACCCAGACGTAAAAGTTGGTGCAGAAGATACTTTCGTGCATATCGAGCACAACGTTATCGGGACACATAATGTGTTAGAAGCCATGAGAAAAAAGGATG
Organism: Thermoplasmata archaeon; assembly: GCA_003554965.1. Taxonomy (GTDB): domain Archaea; phylum Thermoplasmatota; class Thermoplasmata; order Halarchaeoplasmatales; family Halarchaeoplasmataceae; genus Natronoplasma. Next base: position 4,869 of record PWHR01000037.1, read on the forward strand.
TCGATGAGATTGTGTTCACTTCCTCTTCTACCGTATATGGGGAAACTGATATTATTCCGACCCCTGAGGATTTAGGGCCCCTAGAGCCGATTTCGTTATACGGCTCATCTAAATTGAGCTCCGAATCCTTGATATCTGCTTACTGCCATACTTTTGACATGAGATCTGTTTCTTTCAGATTCGCAAACGTTGTGGGCCCTAGAAGTACACATGGAGTGACCTATGATTTTGTACAGAAGTTGGAAAAGAAATCATCGGAATTGGAGATCTTGGGATCGCCTCCCGGAACGAGCAAATCTTATTTCTATATCTCTGACTGCATCGACGGGATGCTGTTCGGAACGAGAAATGCAAAAAAAAGAGTTGAGTATTTCAATCTAGGGTCCGAGGATTACGTAGATGTCAAGCAGATAGCTGATATTGTCTGTAAAGAAATGGGACTTGATGATGTCGAATATCATTGGACAGGGGGAGAGGATGGAAGCAAAGGTGGATGGAAGGGAGACGTTGAAGTGATGCTTCTTTCACTGGAAAAGATCAAAGAGTTGGGATGGTCTCCAAAGTTTAACAGCGCAGAAGCTATTGCCAAAACCGTAAAAGCTCTGATAGAAGAAAATTAAAAAATTAAAAGAGCTATCTCAAAACGTTTTCCTTCTCACATCAGTGAGCTCAAGACATTGACTGGATCGGCAACCCATAGTGCGATAGAAATACAGCTGATGAAATAAATATAGTATATTATGTTGTACTTTTTTTCGTTTAATGTTTCTTTGAATTCTTCCGTCATACGAAATCACCTATCCGTCATACAACTTTATGACAGGTATATGAATCAAGTCACACCTATATATAGTTTATCCATAAAATCAAGCTAAAAAACAGTAGAAATCATCAAAAAAATATAAGTAGTTAAATCGCTATCTTTAACATACTTGAGGAATCTGAATGGATAAAAAAGTCCACAAAAAAATAGACAAACACGATGAATCCATATCTATCTCTGACATCCAGGGGATGATCAAAGAGATCCAGGAAGAGAATCCCGATAGAGAGGTCTTCTTCGATGGAGACAAATATGCTATCTGTAGCAGAAAAAAGGAAGGATGAAATTTGATTTTGATAAAATTAGGCGGCAGTGTTTTGACCCACAAAGATAAAGAATATTCTTTTAGAACTAATATCGCGAAAAGGTTAGTCAAGGAGATAAAGGAAAGCCCTTTAGAAGAATATGTGATTGTACATGGAGGGGGTAGTTTTGGTCATCCAGGAGCGGAAAAGTACAAACTGAATTCTTCTGAACCTTTAAATCCGAAGGAGGGTTTAGCCCGGGTCCAAAGGGATATGCGGAGGATGAATAATCGACTTTTAGACGTCCTTTTGGATGAGGAGATTTGGAGTGTCTCGATACCGGGAGGTTTGATAACGATTTTTGATGAGGGCGAACTTGAAAGTATAGATGATGGATTGATAGAACGTTACATCTCCCGAGGAAATATTCCTGTGACTTTTGGTGACGTTACGATCGATAAAAAAAGGGGTGTCACCATATGTTCGGGTGATGACATAATGAAGGGCTTATCTAAAAATGCGAAAAAAGCTGTTTTCGTGAGTGATGTTGACGGCGTATATAAAGATGGTGAACTCCAAAAAACTTTTACGCAAGAGATGTATCCCTTGGAAAGCAGTGATCATCCAGGCTCATCAGGAAAGATCGATGTAACGGGAGGGATGAATAAAAAGGTGAGGAAGATGTTGGATATATCTACTGAAGCTGAAACTTATCTGGTCAACGGCGAAGTGAAAAACAGATTGAAGAAGATATTAAAAGAAGAAGAAGTAGTCTGCACGGAGGTAAAAAGATGATAGAATCTAGGAAGAAAGATCATATAGATATCTGCTTGTATGAAGATGTAGAGATCGAAAAAGATTACTGGTCGGATATAAAAATACCTCACGATCCAATCCCTGAGATCGATTTTGACGATATTCTTCTTAGTACTGATTTTCTAGAGGCGAGACTGCAGGCGCCTATAATGGTCACGGGTATAACAGGAGGATATGAGGGCGCGAAAAGAATCAACAGGAGATTAGCTAGCGTGGCTGAAAAAACAGGCATAGGTTTGGGGGTCGGAAGTCAAAGAGCGGCTCTTGAGGATGAAGATTTGAGGGACAGTTACGAATTATTGTCAGATTACTCTATACCGTTGCTGATGGGTAACATAGGGGCTCCCCAGTTGATACGTCAGAATTGCGAAGAGCCGTACGGTGTTGCAGAAGCTGAAGAAGCCCTAAAGATGATTGGTGGAGATTATCTTGCTGTACATTTTAACTACCTACAAGAAGCGGTCCAGCCGGAAGGTGATCTTAAATCCAAAGGTGTTCTGGATTCTCTTAGTAAGATCTCCGAAAAAGTGCCTACAGTGGCTAAAGAGACCGGTGGCGGTGTTTCTATAGATGCAGCAATGGCTTTCAGAGACGCAGGTGTTGAAGCGATCGACGTTGGTGGTATGGGCGGGACTTCCTTTTCCGCTGTGGAATATCACAGGATCAAAAAAGATCGGATGATGAAAAGGATAGCTAAAAATCTGAGAGATTGGGGTATCCCTACACCGGCTTCTGTTGTCAAATGTAGAGGATCTGTTTCATTACCTCTGATAGCAACCGGAGGGATAAGAAACGGTGTTCAGATAGCCAAGGCTTTAGCATTGGGGGCTGATATAGTCGGTATTGCAGGAGGGATATTGCATGCAGTTAATAAAAGTGAACAGGTCGCTATGAGATATGTAGAAAGGTTGAAGCGTGAACTCAAGATAACGATGTTCCTTTTAGGTTGTAAAAAGCCCAACGATCTTTACGACATAAATAAAGTTATCACCGGTGAGCTAAAGGAATGGATCGAGTGATTTAGGAGGATGAAAAGATGCCACTGATGGAAGAATTAAACGAAAGAAAGAAAAAGATCGACAGAGAGATCTCTAAAATTTTTAAAAATGAAGAACATCCACTTTGGGATCATATGGCATATTATCCTAGAGCAGGAGGTAAAAAGCTTCGACCTTTCTTGGTGATGATCACCACAGGAGCATTTAGTGGTGAAGAAGATAAAGCCCTTCCCTATGGGGTGGCCCTTGAACTCGTACACAATTTTACTTTGATCCATGATGACATAATGGATAAGGATGAAAAGCGAAGGGGAAAAGAAACTTTATATCAAAAGATCGGTGAAGCCCAGGCTATCAATGCAGGAGACGGTCTTTTCGCTCTGGCTTTTAATGAACTATCTAGAAGTAGTGATATATGTGGGGAGAAGCTGAGGGAACTTCTAAATGAGCTTTCAACATCTGTAATAAAGGTGGCAGAAGGTCAACATGAGGATATCAGTTTTGAAAGTACTTTCGATATCTCGGAAGAGGAATTTATTGGGATGATAGAGAAGAAGACCAGTTATCTTTTTAGGGCGGCTACTAGAGGAGGGGCTATAATCGGCGGAGCGAACGAGAAACAGATCGATGAGATGGGTGAATATGCCAGGAAGATGGGCATAGCATTTCAAATCCAAGATGATTATCTCGACCTTATCGGTGATGAAGAAAAGATAGGTAAAGATAGTGGTAGTGACATAAGAGAGGGTAAACGCACTCTTTTGGTGATCAAGGCTTTATCAGAACTATCATCTGAAAAAGAGGAACGATTGAAGAAGATCTTGAGGAAGGAAGAAAATACTCCTGAAGAGATAGATGAAGCAATAGACTTATTCCAGGAAGCAGGGTCGATCGATTACTCTAAGGACTTAGCCGAAAAATATGCTGAGGAAGCGAAATCTCATCTGCATTCTCTCCCAAACAGCGAATACAAGAACCTCCTTGAAGAGGTCGTTGAGTTTATGATATCTCGATCTAGATAGATCAGAGAAAATCTTTAGCCCGATATAGAGCTATCTGAGTATGTGGGTGAGTGATTTCCCTTTTTTCCAGCTTCTCGTATATATCATCTATAGGCATGGATATAATCTTTAGATCTTCGCCTTTTTCGTGGGTTGGTTCACCTTTTAGCTCAGCCCGACCGAAAAAGAGATGACCTTTTTGATCACTCAAACCTCCAATAGTATTATATTCACACAATTTTTCACATGATTCGATTTTATACCCTGTTTCTTCCTCAAGTTCCCTTTTTGCAGTTTCTTCTGGAGATTCATCCTCCTCAATAAAACCTGCAGGAATCTCTAGCACTCTTTTGTCCAATGGATATCTGTAGTTACTTACCAATATGAAATCTCCATCGTGAACAGAAAGGCATCCTGCAAAATCAGGTAAATCTAATAAAGTGTATGTCATCTCAGACCCGTCCGGTAAAACGATATCTTCTTCTTTGAAGGTGAAAAGGGTAGATCTAGCCAACTCACGGGAGTTTTTCTTTTTCCATCTCGACATGATCAGGAAAAAAAAGAAGAGGTATTTTTTAGTTGCTATCAAATCCTAGTTTCAATTAAAAGAACACAGCCTCCACCATAAAGAGGACTCCAATCGTTATGAAGATGATACCAGTTAGAATATCTATTTTTTCGTTTTCGAAAAATTTTCCAACAACAGATCCTAACAATACTCCCATAGCAGTGATAACTCCCAATCCAGCCACTGCCCCAAAAAAAACCGGGAGGGGTGAGCTGTATCTTGCTGTTAGAGCGATTATAGCTAGTTGAGTCTTATCACCGAATTCTGCCAAGATCGAAAGAACAAAAGGGCTCATAAAAGCTCCTTCAGTTTTTTTATCGAAAGAGGACTCTTTCTTTTTTGATTTGAAAAGAGTGAATATACCAAAGAATACGAAGATAAATGATGCGATAATTTTGACGATGAACACATCTACAAATCCAAAAACTAAAGAACCGAGTGCAACGGAAAGTATAGTGACCGTACTGGTTCCCAAAAGAAGTCCTAAGAAAACTATTTTTTTTCTGTCATATTTTGATGCTAAAGAGATAGTTATCAATTGACTCTTGTCACCTAATTCCGCGATGAATACGGTTGAAAAAGTTACTGCAAATACTATAATCCATTGCATCGTCTAAATCAATCCTGTTCCTGTATAATAATTTTTTTAGGATAAGTACATCCAACTAACGTCTTGAATGCCTAAAAACAATTTATCTATAAAAAGGAGATGGATTAGATTTATATTTTAGAGTGCAAATCCCCTTAGCAGGTGTTTCCTTGAAAATATCACCGGTAGTATCAAGACCGCATCACGTTCACTTCTTTCAAAACTTTCTAGAGCAGATGGAGAGTAGAGGTCATGATGTTTTATTATTTCATACTGGCAATGAACTGACTAAAAAGCTTCTAGAACCTTTGAGCATAGACGATAAAATCTACGGACGTAGTTTTGAACTACACACCCCTCATTTGATATCTTCTTTTTACAACAAAACCACTCTTCTAAAGGATTTGAAAGGATTTGATTCTGATCTGATCCTTTCAGTTAATGGACTCCCATCATGCCCTTTCAATTCTCTTTTAGGAGTACCTAGCGTAGTATTTTTAGATACAGAACCCAATAGACATGAAAAATATTTTATTTATAATTATGCAGATAAAATAATCTCTCCCGAGTGTTATCATGCAGACTTACCTAAACAAAAACTTTTGAGTCATTCAAGTTACCATCCTTTGGCTTATTTACACCCTAATTATTTTTCTTCAGACCGAGGGATATTGGATGAATTGGACATCGGACCTAAAAATTACGTTATAGCCAGTTTTGGAAGTCATATAGAAAGAAAGATCGATCTTAAGAGACATCCTCTAAGAAGAAGACAGATGATAGATTTAGTAAGAGAATTAGAGGATCACTGCGAGGTCTTTGTAGATGAAAGAAGCTATGTTCCCAAACCTCTGAAGGACTACTGTCCGTCTATCCATCCCTCTAAATACCTAGACCTTCTTGCCGAAGCGGCTCTCGTCATAGGGGATAATCCAGTTGTATCTGCAGAAGCTGGTGTTTTAGGAACCCCTTGGATATACATATCAAATTATACCACCTGCACATTGGAAGATCAGGAGATACAGTACGATATAGGAAGTCAGATTACGAATCTTGAGGAAGCTAAAGATTTAGCGGATATGATACTTACTGATGAGCTGAAATTGGACACGGAGAGAGCAAGGAAGAAAATATTGAAGGATAAAACGGACCTTACAAAATGGATGGTGACTTTGGTCAGGGCGATGAGAAAGTTCGGTTACCTCTCCTAAGTTAGAAGGGCAAAGATTATATCCGATATGCTCAGTTAAACATCTTGCATGAAAGATCCCTTCGGCAGAGAGATAACGAACTTGCGTGTCGCATTGACCCAGGAATGCAATCTTAAATGTTTTTACTGTCATAATGAGGGAGAGGAGGAAAATAATGGGAGTAAATTGGGATATGAAGAGATCAAAGAGATAATAAAGACCGCAAGTGGACTGGGGATGTATAAGGTTAAATACTCTGGAGGCGAGCCGCTTCTTCATCCAGAGATAGAGAAGATAATAGAATTTTCTGCGAAGTACATGGATGATGTTTCGATCACGACCAATGGAGTTCTATTGAAAAATAAGGCTGAGAAGTTAAAAGAGCGAGGTCTTGACAGAGTGAACGTCAGCTTGGATACGATGGACCCCGGGACTTATGAGGATATAACAGGTAAAGAAAAGCTGCAAGAAGTTAAAGAGGGTATCGAAAAAGCGGTAGAGGTCGGACTTTTTCCTGTTAAGGTGAACATGCTTTTGATGGATGATTTGAATCATCAGGACGTATGGAAAATGATCGAATGGGCAAGTGAGATCGGTGCGATACTCCAGATCATCGAACTCACTAGTAATGAGGAAGAGGTTGACAAGACCTTTTACAGGAAATATCATCGTTCGTTGAATGATATAGCAGAAGAATTGAAAAGAAGAGCTGTGTATATAGAAGAAAGAAAAATGCATGCGAGAAAGAAGTATTTTTTAGAATCTCCAGAGGCAGAGGTAGAATTGGTCAGGACGATGCACAATTCTACCTTCTGTGACAATTGTACTAGATTGAGGATCACCTCCGATGGAGAATTGAAGCCTTGTTTGTTGAGGACTGACAACCACCTACCTTTAAGAGAGGAGAATGAAATATGTGTAGGCATAAAAGATAAGTTCATCAAAGCTATTGATCGTAGAGAACCGTATTGGAGTGATGATGATGGAAGAAAAAGATAAGAAGTTATTGCTTACGGAAGAAGATTTCGATTTGGCCGAATTGAAAAAGAGGGTATGGTCTCCCGAAGACGGCGCAGTCGTATTTTTCAACGGGGTAGTAAGGAATAAAAATAAGGGTAAAAGAGTGAAAAGATTGGAGCTTCAGCGTTATGAAGGCATGACAGAATCGGAACTTGAGAAGGTTAAGGAAGAGGCTATAAATAATTTCAAAATCAATGATATACTAATAGTTCACAGATATGGAGAACTTGAGGTAGGAGATAATATCGTCGGTATCGTGGCTAGTTCGCCCCACAGAGAGGATGCTTTCGAGGCCTGTAAATACTGCATAGACAGGCTGAAAGAAAAGGTTCCGCTGTGGAAAAAAGAGACTGCTGAAGATGGAGAATCTCAGTGGTTGAAAGAAGGGGGATCATCGATGGGTATGGTTGATATAAGCGGAAAAAACAATGTCCCACGTTCGGCTAAAGCAGAAGGCAAGATCGAGTTATCCACTAAGAGTATAGAAACTATCGAAGAAAGGAAAGTGAAAAAAGGGGATGTTTTTCAGGTCGCTGAAATATCGGCTATTCAGGCCGTCAAAGATACCCCTAATATGCTCCCTCACTGTCATCCGATCCCTATTGAAGGGATCGACGTCAATTTTGATATACTCGGAGTTGATACGATCAAAGTAGTGTGTGAAGTCAAAGCTGTCTATAAAACCGGAGTTGAGATGGAAGCTTTAGCGGGGGTCAACGCAGCACTTCTAACGATCTGGGATATGGTGAAGTACATCGAGAAGGACGAGGATGGGCAATATCCTACCACCAGGATCAATGATATAATGGTCAAAGAAAAGATAAAAGGGGAAAAAGATGGGTCATAAAGAACACAAACATGAAGCACCTGAAAGCGTTAGATGTGCCGTGATAACAGTTAGTGATACGAGAGATAGAGAGAGAGACGAATCCGGTGGAAAGATCAAAGATATGCTCCTGGAAGATAATCACAAAGTGGTCAGTTACGAGATCGTTAGAGATGAAGTCGAAGAGATAAAAAAGGCATTAGATTCTATCGAAGCGGAAGTTTATATCCTCAATGGAGGCACCGGGATAAGCGAAAGGGACGTGACACCTGAAGCCCTGGATAATATAATCGAGAATGATTTACCTGGCTTCGGAGAGCTTTTCAGATATCTGAGTTACAAGGATATAGGTTCAGCAGCTATTTTGAGCCGAGCTAAAGCAGGTTATTCCGATGAAAGAATATATTTTGCTCTACCAGGCTCAACTGCCGCTGTAGAACTGGCCATGGAAGAACTTATACTTCCCGAGATCGGCCATCTAGTGTATGAGGTGAACAAGTGATGGTAAAAGAAGAGCAGAGGCCATTCGGTGAATTGATCCCTTATGAAGAGGCTCTAGATTTGATAATGGAGAACGTTCAAACTATAAAAAGGAAGGAGAAAGTGAAAGTGGGTGACTCTTTTAAAAGGGTACTAGCCGAGGATGTGACGAGTGAGATCTTTGTTCCGCCTTTTGAAAGAGCTGCCATGGACGGCTACGCTGTAAAAGCCGAAGACACCTTCGGCGCGGAAAAATTCGATCCGATAAAATTGGAATGTATCGATGAACTGCATGCAGGGGATGTGCCTCGGAATAAGATCGATGACGGAAAGTGCATACAGATAGCGACAGGTGCTCCGCTTCCTGAAGGTGCTGACGCAGTCGTAAAAGTCGAGAGGACGGAAAGAGATGAAAAGTCAGGTCCTGTTAATATCTACAAACCGGTGCATCCTGGAGAGAACGTATCTCCCCAGGGCGAAGATATAGAGGAGGGCGAACTCGTTCTAAAAAAGGATAAAGTTCTCACCTCTTCCAAAGTAGGGGCGTTGGCCGCTATGGGTAAAGAAGAAGTTGAAGTTTACGAGAAGCCCATTGTAGGGATAATACCTACTGGAGATGAAGTTGTCCCATTGGACCAAGAATTAGAACCCGGGAAGATATACGACGTCAATTCTTATACCCTTTCCTGTGTTGTAGATGACAACGGTTGTGAACCTGTTTCTAAGAGAGTGGTGCAGGACACGATCGAAGGTTTGAAAGAAGAGATAAAAGAGGAAGTAAAGAAAAGGGACATGGTGCTTTTTTCAGGTGGCAGTTCTGTAGGAGATAAGGACATCCTAATCGATGCACTCGCATCTTTGGGGGAAGTTATATTTCATGGAGTCAAGATAAAACCAGGCAAACCCACCTTGTTCGGTATAGTGGAAGACACACCGGTCATAGGGATGCCCGGATACCCGACCTCCTGTTTGAACACAGCTCAACAACTGATCAAACCAGCCTTAAGAAAGATGGCTAGACAACCAGAGCCTCCGGAAAAGAGGACTGAAGCTGTTCTGCAGAAAAGGATCACTTCCTCACTAGGCCGAAGACAGTACATGACTGTACGACTTGAGGGAAAAAAAGCTTATCCGGTTTACAAGCAATCAGGTGCTATAACGAGTATGGCTAGAGCGGATGGTTATTTTATGATAGCGGAAAATAAAGAACTAGTCGAGAAGGGAGAGAAAGTATCTGTAGTTCTTTACTGAAAAGATAGGAACAAATCCTTACTTAACAAGAGTGATCTTTTTTCCTCTATTCACATCCTCGATCAATCTATTCCCCACTCTTGTGCCTTTTCTTATCTTGATGGAGCCATCCTGACCGATCGTAAGGGTCGATAGATATTCCTCTTCTGAAAAGATATCAACGCTCTCTCCAGAATATTGAACGCCAACATCGATTACAATTTTTTCTTTCTCAAAATGTATATTTATATCCTTTATCTCTTCGGCAAAAGTATTTTTACTAGATTTTTTTCCTTCCTTTAGAGGCTGAACGTCTATGCTCATGCCGAGTTCTTCCTCTATCCTAGAGATGTTCTTCCCGTTCTTACCTAGTAAAGAAGGTATCTCACTGTCGGGCACATAGACTGTTATACTATTTGAGGAATCTACTTTTACCTCTACTCTTCCTCTAACATACCTGCTTATTTCCCTTTCTATTTCTTTTTGAGCCATCTGGAACACTGGTTTTTCAGTACCGCTCTCTTCGACAGGCATAACCACCACTTGCTCACCGTAAGAGTAGACTTCGTATTCCGTCTTCTTAGTTTCAAAGTCTTTAACTTCGATCACTGGTCTAGCTAGGTCCTCTTCAGTCATGCCTTCAGGTACTTTTACCGTATAAGTTATATCGTAGACTTTTGCTATCTCACCCTCTTCAACATAGACTATGGTATCGACGATTTGGGGGACCATACCTAGTTCAACTCTACCTATCAACCTCTGAAGAGCGTCGATCGCTCTGTTAGCGTGGGTCACACCGATCATGCCTACTCCTGCCAATCTCATGTCGGCAAAAACCTCGAAATCAGGTGTCTTTCTCACCTCGTCGTATATTGTGTAATCCGGTCTAACTAGGAGTAAGATGTCACCTGTATCCGTCATGTCCTCACCTAATTTCGTGTATTGGGTTATATCATCTCCTACTTGGAGATCTCTCGGGTCTTCCATTGTCTTTATGGTATATTCACCTTTTTTGAGGAATTTTGCGATAGCCTGAGCCAAGGTACTCTTTCCGGCTCCAGGAGAGCCCGCCAAGAGAACACCTCTCTGCCTTTCAGATAGTCTTTTCTTCAGATCTTCTGCCAGCCTGTAATCTTCTAGTTCAGTTTCGGCAACAGGTTTTACTGCTGTGATCTCGAATCCATCAGAAAAGGGAGGTCTAGCTATCACGATCCTGATATCTTCCAACTGTACCACCGTAGCTCCACCGTGATCGATCTCGATGAACCCATCAGAAGAACGCTGCGTACTCTCGATGATTTCATGAGACAAATCTTTTAATTGTTCTTCCGTAGAGATCTTATCTTCCAATTTTTCTGTTCTTATCTGGCCGGGTTTTCCAACTTTAGCCTTAGGATAATCGCCTTTACGTAAGTGGACCGACATCACATCTTCTTTAAAATAATCCCTGATACCTTTGCTCAATTGCTTTTCTTCTTTCTCCGGTTTCAAGTAAATGACTTTTAATCCTTTAGCCCTTCCTACTTCTGCTTGAACACTGTCACTGGTGAGTAAAGTCGCTTCTTCTTCGAGAGCGACTGATCGGATCATCGAATCGATCTCCCCACTTGAAGCCATCTCTTGTTCTTCCACGGAAGGCCTTTCGCCCTTAAAAGTCAGATCGATCTTATCTTGTTCCTCATATTTTCTCAGATTTTTGATCTCTTGTAAACCGCTGAATCCGGTTTCTTTCCCCTGATTCGCCTGCCTCTCGAGCTCAAATAGGACAGCTTCAGGGATTATGATCCTTCTCCCTTCGTAAACACCCTCTCTGACCTTCTCAGTCACTCTTCCATCGATTATCACGCTCGTGTCAGGTACTATCTTCATATATATCGATCAAACCTCCTCAAGTTATATATTTTTGCACGCAGGGTGTATCTTACTCATTTATCACGTGGACCGCTGACGCTTTGAACATGACATTGACTTTTTTTCCCCTTTTAAGTGAAAGATCTTCTACCGATTGTTTAGTCACGTAGATTATCAGCGGAAGACCAACATCAATGAGGACTTCGTGAAAATTCCCTCTGTCGGTTATCTTTTTTATGGTTCCCTTGAAGACGTTCCGAGCACTAGATTCAAATTTCTCTTCCGCCAAAATTATGTCCTCTGGCCTTATAGTGACTGTTACTTTTCCTCTCACTCTCTCTGTGGTATGTATGGTTATATCTCCTTCTTTCAGTTTGATCAGTGCCCCATCTTCTTCTTTGCATTTCCTTCCATGGAATATATTTTCAGTACCGACGAAGTCAGCTACGAATCTAGAAACGGGCTTGCGCATGATCTCTTCAGGTGGACCGATCTGTTCGATTTCTCCATTTCTCATGACCGCTATCCTGTCGCCCAAGATCATCGCTTCTTCTTGGTCGTGGGTTACGTGGATCGTGGTACAGTCGAATTTTCTGTGAAGTTTTTTCATGATAGACCTGAGTTTTTTAGCTGTTCGATAATCGACAGAACCGAACGGTTCATCTAGAAGTAGAACGTCGGGTGCCATGACTAGTGCTCTAGCGATCGATACACGCTGTCTTTCACCACCGCTCAAATTCATCGGTCTTCTTTTCAAAAGATGAGAGATGCCGATTTTTATAGCTATTTTCCGTACTTTTCTATCGATGTCTTTTTCCCCATTTACTTTTAATCCATAGGCTATGTTCTCTTTTACTTTCATATGAGGGAAAAGCATGTAGTCCTGATAGACAAAAGAGAAATCTCTTTCCTGCGGAGGAAGGCTGGTTATTTTTTCCCCATGTCTATAGATATCTCCGGTATCTCGATCATAAAAACCAGCTAAAAGTTCTAAAAGAAGAGTCTTACCAGCCCCAGTAGGACCTAAAATCACAAAGTACTCCCCTTCATTTATATTCAGATCGATATCCTTCAACGAAAAATCTCCCCATCTCCTCGAGATGTTTTCAATCTTTATCATATATACCGAACCTCCTAGAGAGTATCCTCATAATGATGAATATGGTGAGAGTGATCAGTAAAAGCAATACTGCTATGGGACGAGCAGCTGCCAGACCTATCTCCATGAAGACTTTGTAGATGTAAACCGGTGCTGTATGGGGATAAAATGCTATTATAGCCACGGCTCCGAACTCGCTTATAGCTCTAGCCCACCCCATCAAAGCTCCCGAGATGAGGTTCCTTTTTACCAGAGGTAGGGAGACGGTGAAAAAGGCCGTCTTTCGGTCTGCACCCAAACTCATCGCTACCTGTTCAAGCCTGGGATCGACATCTTCGAACCCCTCTCGCAGCTGATTGACTATAAAAGGAATACTGACAAAGAGCATAGCTACGATGATTCCAGGAAAAGCATCTACGAAATTGAGTCCCGCCTCTCCTAAAGGCTCGCCTAAAGATCCCCTTCTTCCGAAGACCACTAAAAGAGCTATGCCGGCAACGGTATGGGGAACCACCATCGGAAGATCTATAAGCCCTTCGACTATATTTTTACCGTGAAAATTTTTTCTAGCGAGTGTATAAGCAAGAGGAACTCCGAGCAGCAGGCCGATCAGAGTAGCTATAAATGCCCCGGTAAGACTCACTAATATCGCTCTCAACGCCCGAGGGTCTTCTATGGCCTGGTTCAGATCAGGAAGAGCCTCGTAAAACAACTCCGCTATGGGTAGAAGGATGAAAAAGACCAAAAGCATACCAAAAATGGAGAAAATAACGAAAGTCATGTCTCCTTTTCGCTCACCGTATATATAAATCAACACAACTGAAAAAATAAAGAAAGGGATCAAAACCCACCACAATTCCAAAAAATAAAGCATGCCGATGATGGGTGCGAGAAGGAGTACCACCGTGATAGGACTTATCTTTTCTCTCAAGTTTATCCCTCACCTTTCTATTTCTTCTACTAGATGTTTAAGTTCTTCTGGAATTTCCTCTGATCTATCTACTTCTGGAGGATCTATAGGGTCCTGCCCCATATCTTCTATCATCTCTTTACCTTCTGTCAACAAGAAAGTCATAAAATCCAATGCCCTTTCTTCGTTTCTAACGGACTTAGGTATCGTAACTCCATATACGATCGGTTCTCCCGTGACGCTTTCTCCGCAGCCTTTAGTGAGTGAGACTCTTTGATAGAATTCTGAGTGTTCAGGACTACCTAGATCTATCTCTTCAGAAAAAGAGACCATTTCAAGTGCTTCCTGCTGTTCCACTACACTCTGATAAAGGAAAAGATAATCTATCTCTCCACTCTCTAGGTGATGGATCAGATCCATCTCCGCCGGCCTTATCATCACTTTATCAGTGTCCATATCGATATTCTCCGGAACTATGATCTCATCTCCCTCCAATTCTATGTTCGTATATCCCTCTATCAGGTCCTCAAAAAGCCCTTCTTCGCCATAATATTCTTCGGCCAAGTTGATCACCATCTGAGATCGGTAACCACAAGGATCTAGATTCGGATTACTGAATCCGAATTTTACACCATCTCTTTTCAATACGTTGAACCAGTTATCTGTATCGATCTCTTCAACGTATGCGCTCTCTTCCGTATGAGCCAGAACCATCCGATTCGTAGCGATTCTAACTGTCCAAGATGCATCATCAGGATACATCAGGTCAGGTATGAGTGAATGATCCGCAACTCCAAGTATATCGGCTTCCTGGCCCTGGTCTGTTATCTTCCTGACCGTTTCAACGCTGCCTGCAGGTTCTCGTCTGACATCCACTTCAGTATATTCATCCTCAAACCCCCTGCTGATCTCTCTGAAAGGCCCAGAGAGAGATCCGGCGTGGTAAACTTTAAGGGTTTCTCTTTCGTTAAAACCGATACAGCCGATCAGGGAAGAAATTAGAAGTATAAATATGACCAACCCAACAACTTTTCTTTTCTCAGGCATTATGCTTGATTAGACACATGGAGATTTATAAATAATTTACCTTGATTCGATATGTCAGACAATGATAATTTTCAGGGTCTAAAATAATCGAAAATTCCTCCAAAATCACAAAATAATGCTGGATATTAGCGAAAGATATTTATATTAATAGTCTATGCTCTATCTGGAGATCGGTTATGACACCGGTTTCTATATAAAGGAGGAATAAAAATGAGTATGGAAAAAATAACCGTAGAAGAAGCAAAAGAGATTGCCGATGAAAAAGGCCTAGAACCGGGTCTAGTTAAGGGAACAGATGGTATTCAATTCACGAAGGGGAAGAACAAAAGAATAAAGACCGTCACGTGGGATGAGTTCGAAGAGAAACTTGATGAGAGAGGTCTCGCTGTCTACGAATCCGGCGGCTGGATGAAGATAATGAGCGAGGACTAAGAAAAACTTAGTCCTCCTCCTTTTTTATTTTTTTATTAATTCTTTTTCAAAAGCTATTTTGAACTAAATCTTTTTTTAGTGCCGTCATTATGCACACATCAGATGATCGAAATAACTGAGAGATGGGGTCTAGCAAAAAAGGGTTCTTGGGAATTTTCAAATCAAGAGATCAAGATCCCGAATATATTCTTTCTCGAAGGCGAATATTTCGATGTTCCCGACCGGGCTGAGATAACAATCTCAGATGAACCCTCTTCTAGATTCAGTGTCATGAGATCTTTTTTTGAGGATCAAAGCGCTGCGTTTCCAAAAACATTTGCTTATCCTGAGTCAATAGGTAACGGTTTGGTGGAGATCAAAGGTGGTGAAGAGAAGATCCAGGTATTATTTGATCAGGAACCCGATCCAGATGCCGAACTGTTTGTCATAGGGAACGCCCCTGAACTGTTCCAAAGGAGTAGAACACTTTATGAGAGAATAATCGAGCTGCGGAAAAAGATCGATCATCATAAATTGATATATTTGCCCGGGATTGCTCGGGTGAATAATTTAGCTCTATTAACTTATCTTGGGGTTGATCTTTTCGATTCCTCACTAGTTGAATTGATGAGCTCGGACGGGATAGAATCCTCAAATTGGCTGACTTTTGAAGGGAGTCCTGAGTCAAACACAAGAAGATTGATGGAGGAATTGAATCTTGTAAGAAAAGCTATCGGAAGTGGACGGATAAGGGATTTGATCGAAAGTCGAGTCAGAACGGAGCCTTGGATGGTAGAAGTTTTGAGATCTGCTGACGAAGATTACGAGCTTTTTTCGAGAGGTGTTCCAGTAACTGGAAATACTCTGTACGCCACGACCAGGGAAAGTCAAACTAGACCTGACATAAAGAGATTTGCTCGAAGGATAAAAGATAGATATGAACCCCCTGAAAATAGAGAGATACTACTTCTTCTTCCGTGCTCAGCCAAAAAACCTTATTTCTACTCTAGGAGTCATTCCCGGATAAGAGAGGCGACTCAACAAACAGATTGGACCAGCTTACAGGAGTTGATGTTGACTTCACCTCTCGGCGCCGTCCCGAGAGAATTAGAGTTGTTTTACCCCGCACAGCAGTACGATATCCCTGTGACTGGCAGATGGATTAAAGAAGAAATAGAGATGATCATAAATCAACTTCGAGTGGTTATAGAAAAGAAAGATTACAAACAGGTCATCTCTCATCTTCCAGAAGAGATGGATTTTGTTCAGAAGGAGATAGACTGTATAGATACGACCAAGGGTGACCATCCTACATCTCCCGATGCTTTGGATAGACTGAGAGAGGTGCTAAAAGATGAAGCCGGTGAAGAAAGAGGGAACGTCAAAAGATATCTGAAAGAAAATTTGGGATCATTCGCCAGGTTCCAGTTCGGTCCTGAAGGTGCAGAGCTACTGGAAGGTGCTGAAGTGAGAGGGAGGTATCCGCGATACAGGATAATAGAGGAGGAAAAACAAAGAGGTATGCTTGTACCGGAAAGAGGTTTGATTTCACTGACACTAGAGGGCGCCAAGATTTTGAAAGAAAAAGGCATTTATCAAGCCCAGATAGACGATTTTTATCCGGAGGGTAGTGTTTTCGCCGTGGGAGTCAAAGAAGCGTCGGATGAGATCAGGCCAGAAGATGAAGTCATAGTCCTCCATGAAGAAGAATTGAGAGGAGTCGGTCCAGCAGTGATGTCGGGAGAGGAGATGAAACAAGCTGAGAAAGGTGAAGCGATAAGATTGAGACACTATCCTTAATTTTAGCTCAGCAGACTTTTTGAAGATCAGGATGCTCTTCCAGGATCATACCCTCGACCTTCAGAGGCTTGAGATGTTTGGCGATCTTTACCGCTTTCTCAAGATCGCTTTCTTTTTCCGAATAGACGGTGTAAAGGACTTCATCTTTTTCCACCTTGTCTCCTTTCTTCTTCTCTAGATATAGACCAGCACCTTTTCGATGTGGTCCTCCGGCGGTCCTTACTATTTTTATTATCTGTTCATTATTGATACTGTCCACATAACCTTCTTCGACTGCACATATCCTTTGGGAATGATCACCTAGCTCAACCCCTGTTGAATCGATCTCAGGATCACCGTTCTGCCGTTCGATTATCTCCTTCATCTTATCAAGAGCTTTGCCGCTCTCTAATAGGTGCTTTGCCTCCTTTTTCCCCTCTCTGATCCCGCTCTGTTCTAATATCATACCAGCTAAAGTCGTGGATTTTTCGATCAGGCTAGAAGGAACTTCTTTGCCCTCTAAAGCCATCAAAGCCTCTTTCGCCTCTATAGCTGGTCCTACAGCTCTTCCAACTGGCTGACCACCATAACTCAACGCACACCTCGTTTCTATACCGATCTCTTCGCTTAAGGAAACGAAATCTCTTGCATATCTTCTACCCAATTCTCTAGTCTCAACTTTTGTGTGCTCTCCTACAGGGATATCCATGACTAGATATTCAGCCCCCGCAGCTTTCTTTTTCGATAGGACGGATGCTAGTACCTGTGGATATGGATCAATCCTCAGAGGATACTCCGCTCTGATGATCAGATCGTCACTTGGAGCTAGATTTACGGCTCCTCCCCAAGCTATAGTACCCCCAACATCCTCGGCTATATCTTTGATCTCTTCAGCTGTCAAGTTCACGTCTGCCAAGGTCTCGAAGATATCAGCGGTGCCACCTGCACTCGAGATCGCTCTAGAACTGGTCTTCGGGATGATAAGACCAGCAGCTGCGACGATTGGAACTATAAGCAGGGTTATCTTATTCCCAGGGACACCGCCTATACTGTGGTGATCAAAGATTGGATGCTTATCGAATTCTATCCTATCCCCCGTCTCTATCATCGATTGGATAAGATCTTTTATCTCTCGGTTGTTCATCCCATTTGCATATATTCCGGATACATACGCGGAGAGTTCTATATCCGAAAGCCTCCTATTAACTATGTCTTGAACTATCTCGTTTATGGCGTGGGTAGATAAATCCTCACCTTCCAATTTCTCTCTGATATGCTCTACTGATTCTGGTCTTCCAGCCTCACTGATATCAAACAGATCGCCTTCTTCTGCCTCCATCTCGTCAATGACTTTTTCTACTAAACCGATCTCACCTTCAGCAACTAAACTTTCTGATAACTCTATAACAGCGGTAGTGGTTCTACCTTCCTTCTTCAGATTGATCCTACTCTGACTCCGGAGTCCCATCTTCCCTGCATCCTTTCTATTAATTATCGCTACATAATCGCCGGATTCAAGATCGATCTCTTTTGCTTTCAACTTCATAAACGATCACATCCATTTTTCAAGGGCTTTCTTCAATTCTTCATGATCTTCGGCATATTCTGTAATATCTATTCCTTCAAAAGCGGCATCGACAGCCTGTACAAGAGCCTTCGCTCCAGCTTTTACTCCATCGGGATGGCCCGATACACCTCCCCCTGCCTGTATTTGGACGTCTGTTCCGCTCATTTCGATCAGATCGGGAACCAGTCCTGGATGTAGACCTCCGCTGGACACCGGCATAATTTTCTTCAGACCGTGCATCTTTTCTGTCAATACTTCTTTAGACTCAATCTCCTCTGTAATCTCGGCATGCATCTTTCCTACGCCATAAGTTCCGGTGTGAAGAGCATCTCCTCCGGCCAATCTAACAAGTGTACCGATCACAGGCATCGATATACCGTGGTCAGGATTTTTCGTTATCGCGGCATGCATCGCTCTGTGTACGTGAATGGGTACATCAATAGATTCGTCTTCAGCTAAGGCTTGGAGGCCTGAGAATCCTACTGTTAATACGTCCACCATCAATTGTCTAGCTCCATTATCAAGTGCTAGATCGGCAGCCTCTAAAATCTCGTGACCATTCGTGCTGATATTATGGGCATGGATCATAATATGACCTTCTTCTTCGAGAAGGTCTAACCTTTCACTGACCTCATTGACCCTATCCTCTAGAGGGCAAAAGTCCTGATCTACCAAAGTTTCGTCATCTTTTGAATTGGTTAGACCTCCTTTCCCCGATTCATAAACGTAGTCAGCGAATTCCTTCGGTGGAAGCCCGATCTTAGGTTTTACGATGGTACCGACCAAAGGTTTTTCCGGTCGATCCAATACCTTTCTTAGACCTTTCAGGCCTAACTGCGGTCCCGGATATCCATCTACGATCGTTTTAGGGAGTTCGAGTTTTACTAGACGCACTCCTTCTAGGGTATCTAGACCGAAGAGGTTACCTGCGATGATGCTCAATATCTGTGGTATGCCTCCTATCTCTCCAGAGAAGTCGATCACAGGATAACCGATCCTTACTCTGTTCCCTTCTGCTTCAGTGACCTTGGCCCCATAGTTTTTGAAGATGTCATCTGAAAGGGTTGTAGGATGTGTCCAAGTACCTGTCGATTCTTCTTCTGCTATCCTTTTTCCGGCGGTCTCGATATCAAGGTCACTTTTAACTGTGTATTCGCAGATAACGTACTCCTCTGGATCCAATTTCTCATCTAAAGCTAGATAATCTATACTCATCATATCCTCTCCTCTATGATCCTATAAGCTCCTTCTGGGGATATAATACCTTTCTCGGTAATTATACAATCGACATAATCGGCAGGAGTTGCATCGAAAGCGGGATTACTTATCTTCACATCACAAAAATCTTTTGGATCTACGATCTCCGAAGGATCTCTTTCCTCGATCTGGACAAGATCGCCAAAAGCTGTCTCTCGGGAAAATTTGTAGCTCTCGGCACAGACGGTAAACGGTACACGACACTCGTGAGCGCACAGTGCCACCTGAGACGTTCCGATCTTATTGATCACCGCTCCATTAGAAGCTATTGTATCAGCACCTACGTATACCTGATCTACCTGTTTCATCTTGTGTCTAACTGCAGAGTCAACAATCAAAGTTACTGGTATATCTTCCTGGGATAGTTCTTTTGCCGTTATATAGCCCTGTTTTTTTGGTCTCGACTCAGTAGCGATTACTTCTATGTTCTTACCCTCCTCCCATGCATACTTTATCGCACCTAGAGCTATGGAACTGTTGCAGTGAGTCAACACTACATCACCTTCGTTTATCCTTTTTCCTCCGTACTCGGCGATATCTTCTTTAGCCTTCAATGAGAGTTCAATGAATTGTGAGTAGTTATTCTTCACTCTCTTTTTCATCTCTTCTGTGTTTTCGGCATCATCTATCCCTTTCATCATATACTTCAATCCATTTTCTAAAGATACGGCGGTAGGTCTTGTATTTATCAATCTGTCTCTGCACTTTTTTAATTCTACTAGCAGTGCCTCTTCGTCATCATCTTCGAACTCTTCGACGACCTTCAGCACCGCTTTTACACCAGCTCTAGCAATTTTCGCAGCTCCTCTTATCTCCATGGTCTCTATCTTCTCAGCGATATCCTCTATATCCAATCCCTTCAACTCCTCAACATCCATATCAAAAAATAATGATCCGAACGTAAATAAATTTTTGCATTACGCATAAAAAATTAAATATTTCCTAGAAGACAGTTAAAGATCCAATCGATCTATCAGGAGAGAAAGGTCTTTTTCCTCTATCACGAGATCCGCAGCATCTACAATCTCTTGATCATCTGGATTAAAAGCTATTCCTAAACCTGCCTTTTTTATCATCGGTACATCGAAATGACTGTTTCCTAAAGCGATACATCTTTCCTTTTCTATACCTAATCTAGAGATCAGTTTTTCGAAAACTACGCCTTTACCATCCAGTTTCACTTCAACTATACCCTCTCCCGTTAGTTCGCCATTTTTTTCCTCTAAATCGTTAGCTAAGATGAAGTCAAAATGATCAACTCCAATAAATTCTGCCAACGGTTTCAACCCTCCACTTATTATCCCCAGGGTGTATCTATCATGTAGATACGGTATTGTGTCGGAAAAACCTTTCATCTTAGGAACCTTTTTCAAGATATTTTTGATGTCCTCTCTCGAGATTTGAGGGCATTCAGTTTTCCAAAGAGCGATGTCTCTTCTTATAAATTCTTCATCATTTATGATCCCATCTTTGTAAGCATTCAAAGAATCTTCATTATCGACACAGAAACTTTCATGCACTTTCGCCCAAGAGCTTTTCACATCGACTAGAACTCCGTCCATATCAAAGATGATGGCCTTATAATTAGAGATCATATTTGCTTTTTATATCGTCCATCTTTTTCTTGTACTCTTTCAATTTTTCAAAGCTTTTTCGTAGATTATCTCTTTTCATGGATTCGTTAATCTCCTTGAGAAGCTGGACTGGTTCAGATATCTCCGCTCCTTTAATTTTAGCATTTTTCAGATCTTCTTTTGCTTCTTTGATCTCCTTTCTGAGGAGATGTGGAAGTCTTTCAGAGATCTTTTTCTCTGCTTCTTCTAGGTGCTCTTCCGATTCATCAAAATTCCCTTTATCGTGTAACTCCTTCGCTTCATCTATCAACTCAGATGCCTCTGGAAATCCAAAATCGTACTCTTGAGCTTGCTCGATCATACTTTCAACAAAAGAGAAATCGATCTTTGGTTCTTCTATCTCTTCCTTCTCTTCAGGTTCTTTTTCACTCTCGATCTTATGCTTCGCTTCTTCGATCAGTTCATATACCTTTTCATAGTCTTCTTCTTTTTTTGTAGTTTTGATTTCTTGCAATATGGACTCTACTTTATCTGAAGAACTCTCGCTTTCTATGTTTTCGATCTCTTCTCCGATTTCGTTATCCAATCTTTTTTGGAAGAAAATTTTACATTCATTTAGAGAATTTATAGCTTCGACGTAACTATTATCCTTTGTGCTATCCATAGCTTCATCGATAAGTTTTTTCCCCTCCTCTATATCTATTCCGAACTCCTCTGCGGTTTGTAAAAGTTCTTTGATCCTGGGTATCATCTGTTGGATCTTTTTAAAGCGATCTTTTCTTTTTCTTTCTTTCTCTGCCTTTTTTTCTTTTAGACGTTTTTTGACCTGATTTTTTATCTCTTCACTCATTTCCTTGGCTTTCTCGTGGTGTCCTTCCTCCACCTTATCTTTGATAGTGCCCATCTTCTCTTGATACTCACCAATTTTTACGTCCATCTCTTCCAATCTTTCTATATAGTTTTCTGTTTTATTTAGATCCAAGGATATCTCACTCAATCTATCAATTCTTTTTAACAGGTCCATAATACGGTGAAAACTGTCTAAAAAGTCCTCCTCCTTGAGAGAAGGAATCTTATCAAATTCTTTCTCAAATTCCTCGTGTTCCCTTGATATCTCCAAATCTTCTATCTCTGAAAGCTTTTTTTGTATCTCTTCTTTTTTCCTCTCCATGAAATCTTTAAAATTTTTTTCCTTGGTAAGATCGTGGTCGATAGAAGCATCTTTCAATTTTTGTTCGACCTCAGCAGCTTTCTTAGTCGCCACTCTGTATTCTCCTATCCTGCAACCTTTTTTTACCTTCTTTATCTGCTTTTCTCCTTTTGTTATATCTATGTGTGAGGAAAGCCATTCCAGATAGTTTCGGGATCGATCTACTTTTTCGGCTATTTGGTTTGCAAAATCGACCTGATTTTCTAGTTCATCTATCTGCTCTTCCACGTTTTTGTCTTCTTCCAATGATGACTCTACTTTTTCTACTTGTCTTTTGATCTCCCTTACCTCCACATCCGGATGATCGATATCCTCAATTCTTTCTTTTACAGAATCTAATCTTTTTTGAACTTCGAGAACTTCCTCATCCGCCATCATTTTTTCAGTTGTTTCTTCTACTGGACTTTCGTCCTCAAGTTCCGAAATCTCAGTATCTATTTCGACCTCTTCATCTAAAATATCTTCTTCCCTGATATCCAATCCTTCAGAATCTGCTTCATCCTCCGATAAGTCCTCTTCTTCATCTTCTTCGAAAATGACTCCGCAATTAGGACATTCTGATGCGTCTTCTGAAACTTCACTCTCACATACTGGGCACTCGAAAGTGATGATCTCTGCAACATCTTCCTCCTCTGAAATATCTTCTTCTGACAATCCCAGTTCTTTGATGTCCTCAATCAATTCATCTGCAACTTCGTCTCTCTCCTCGGATCCTTCACTGCTTCCACCTAAATCGGAAAAATTTTCAACCAACTCATCGTCTTCTCCGACCATCTTCATTACTTTTTCTATAGACTCTTCAGCCTCTTCTTCATCTATCTCTATCTCTTCATCGAAAAGACTAAGATCGACCCCACATTCGGGGCAGGTATCTTGGTTCTGGGCGATTTCAGAATCACAGACCGGACAAATTCTCTTAGAATCCTCTACCAAGGAGAAACACCTCAAATCACTGCTACTTCTCTAGTCATCATTAGATAGATGTTAGAAAGATATAAAGATTTTATGTGATTTTGTTAGAACCGAGGTACTTTTTAATGGAGAATACCGAAAGTTTTTAAACATACTCTGATAAATCCTTCTCAGATGACTCTCATAGAAAGATGTGAAAAAGACGTGCCAGACCTCATCAAAAAAGCTGCTGAAAAAGAGCCGATCGCACCGGAGCAACTCAGCAAAATGATAGAAAAAGGACGAGTGGTGATCCCTAATAATCCTATCCATGATCCTGACCCTAAACCTATCGGAAAAGGACTCAAGGTCAAGGTTAACGCAAACATCGGCACTTCTAAAGATCATTCTGATATAGATGTAGAGATGGAAAAGTTAAGGATGGCAGAAAAATACGGTGCAGATGCAGTCATGGATCTTAGTACTGGAGGCGATATAGACGAGGTCAGACAAAGGGTGATAGAAAATACCGATCTGCCCGTGGGTACTGTTCCCATATATCAGTGTGGGCTTTTGAAGGCTAGAAAAAGTTCTCTGGTAGATATGACCTCTGATGAGATGTTCAACAGTATAAGAAAGCACGCTTCAGAAGGTGTCGATTTTGTCACAGTCCACTGCGGAGTGACGAAAGCTACGGTAGAAAGCCTCAAAGAGAGCGGCAGACTCACAGATGTGGTCAGCAGAGGGGGCTCTTTTTTGGCGGGATGGATCCTGCACAATCAGGAAGAAAATCCGTTGTATGAGGAATTCGATTACTTGTTGGAGATCGCTAGAGAATACGATCTAACTTTGAGCTTGGGTGACGGATTAAGGCCTGGGTCTATAGAAGATGCCACTGATAGGCCTCAGATACAGGAATTGATAAAATTAGGGGAACTGGTAAAACGATCTAGAGATTCGGGTGTTCAGGCCATGGTAGAGGGCCCGGGTCACGTTCCATTGGATCAGGTGAGCACCAATGTGAAGATACAGAAAGAACTTTGTGATGACGCACCTTTTTACGTTTTGGGTCCGCTGGTGACGGATTTTGCACCAGGATATGATCATATAGCCGGGGCGATTGGTGGTGCTTTAGCTGCCTACAAAGGAGCTGATTTTCTCTGTTATGTCACTCCAGCGGAACATTTAGGTTTACCCGATGTCGAAGACGTAAAAAAAGGCGTCATCGGTTCAAAGATAGCTGCTCACGCGGCAGATATCGCTAGAGGCATAGATAGAGACGTGGATAAAGAGATCTCCAGGGCCAGGAGAGAATTGGATTGGGATAATATGTTCGATAATGTGGTGGATCCTGAAAAGGCTAAAAGGGTGAGAGATGAGAAAAACGTGGCCGATGAAGAGGACGGGGAAGACGTCTGCTCCATGTGTGGAGATGTTTGTGCCATAAAGATGGTGGAGGAATACTTTCGATAATTTTAAAAGTGAGTAAATCTGTGTTCAAATCCTGAATAACTGTATTTGCCACAACACACTTTAGAAAAGTCATCATGCCGAGGTAGCTAAGTCCGGACCAAGGCGCCGGCCTTGAGAGCCGCCAAAACAGGGATCGTCCTTGCGGGCAGTCCCTATACATCGTGGAGAGATCCGCGGTGGTTCAAGCAAGCCGGTGGCGCATCGCGCCTCAGGAGTTCGAATCTCCTCCTCGGCGCTTTTTACATTTTCTAAGCGACAGCGAAGAAAATTAAAAAGTAAGTGGAATCTTTGATTCCACGAAATCATCATTATTTTTCGAACGTAGTGAGAAAAATTGATAGGAGTAGGAATCTTTGATTCCTACGAACTTCGAGAGCTTTGCTCGAGAAAATTGATAACAAGAGGCTCGAGAAAACACTTGAGGAAGAAAAAGAGGACACATGGGGAAGGTGGATATGGTTTCTCGTTGGATTGGCCATTATAGCCATTGTGATAATGATATTTTATCTGGTGGAGATCAGGGCAAAGGAGACCAGTTCAGAAGAAAGTGATGAGATGATCCAAGAAACGGAAGCTAAGGAAAAATAGTATCTCTAGCAAAACAACTCAAAGTTTGACTTTTGACCTATAGCCCATGAAATAGCATTTAACGACCACAACTTTTATCATATAAGCGCGTTATCTTGATATGATATCATGGGAGATGAAGGAAGCTTTCTAAACACGTATAAAGCTAGATTGGAGAAAAAGAGTGGATTTGAATCTGAGGTAAAGATAAGAGATCATACTATCACGATAGATGAACCAGAAAGGCTAGGTGGGACCGATAAGGGACCGAATCCAGTGGAGGTTTTATTATGCTCAATAGTCAGCTGTCTTGATTTCACCGGTACCATCGTGGCGAAAGATATGGGGCATGAACTGAAAAATTTTAAATTAGAAGTTGAGGGAAAAATGGATCCCCGAGGAGTGATGGCGAAAGCGGACGTACCGATAGGCTTTCAGACTGTCAAGGTGCAAGTGAAAGAAATAAAAGGTATACCAGAGGACGAAATACCTGAATTTTTGGAGTCGATACAGGACAGATGTCCTGTCCATAACACCCTCAGAGAAGGAATGGAAGTCGAGGTAGAAAGGTGAAGAGCGATGTCTCTAAAAATCGAACCCGCCCGATTTGACTCAGAAGATATCGGAGAAAAGAGAGTAGAGTTAGATATGTCCCATTCTGAGGCTATAGAATTGGTGAAGAAAGTATGTGAAAAAAACGGTTTCGGTATACTCGTCGAGTTTTCACCCTCCGAAGTCTTGAACAAAAAGGTAGATGCTGATCGGGCTCCTTACCACGTTGTTGGGGCCTGCAATCCCGAGATCGCTGACCGGGCATTGAAACAAAGCATGAAATTAGGGGTACTTTTTCCCTGCAACATGGTTGTTTGGGAAGAAGAACCAGGGCATCAGATAGTCTACCATCTTTCGATAATGAAGATCGCAAGATTATTAGGTATAGCTCCTGATAACTATGAGTGGAAAGACATCATCGAAGAGACCGGGGAAAACGTCGATAACGTTTTCGAGGAATTAGAATCTAAAAACTAGACCTGATTCGAAATTTTTATATAGTACCGACTCACACTTAAATAATCGCAAGGTTGCAATCTTGATATACCGAGCAGATTAGAGAGGTGGGAAACTGTGGGGGGTTTAGAGTTGGAGAAAAATATCAGATGGTGGTATGAATGAGTGCGGAAGCGAAAACTAAATCGAATGACAAACAAACGATAGAGGATATCAACGAGTGTCCTGAGTGTGGGAGTACCCATATTTCTCAGGATCATGGTAGGGGCGAACTCGTATGTGAAGAGTGTGGATTGGTTATAGATGATCAATACATAGATCAGGGTCCAGAGTGGCGAGCTTTTGACATGAAACAGGAACAGAGTAGAGCTCGCGCTGGCCCGGCTATGTCCCAGATGATGCATGATAAAGGTCTCTCCACAGAAATAGATAGTAGCGGTCGTGACTCTCAGGGTAGAACACTATCCAGCAGTAAGAAAGCCCAGATGTATCGTCTCAGAAAGTGGCAGAGAAGAAGTAGGGTCGCTGGAGCTAGAGAGAGTTCGCTGATATCTGCATTGAGTGAGATCAGAAGACTTGCTTCTAAGATGGGTCTTCCTGAGCATGTCAAAGAGAGAGCGGCATCGATATATAGAGATGTGGTCGAGAAGAATCTTGTTAGAGGCAGGAGTATAAAGATCGTTTCGTGTGCTGTGGTCTATATTGCCTGCAGAAAACTAGGTATACCAAGAACTCTGGATGAATTTGCGAAAGAAACCGATTATGATAGAAAGGAGATCGGTAGAACTTACAGATTTTTGAAGTGGGAATTGAACTTAAAACTGAAACCGACTAAACCACAGAAATATATACAAAAGTTTTGTAACGATCTTGGCCTAGGCGGAGATGTTAAAAAACTAGCTGAAAAAATAATTAATAGGGCTGAAGAAGAAGAACTTTTATCTGGTAAAGGACCTACCGGACTCGCTGCAGCAGCGATCTACATAGCCTCCATAAAAGCTGGCGATAGAAGGACCCAGATCGAGATAGCTGAAGTAGCAGATGTCACTGAGGTAACAGTAAGAAACAGGTACAAAGATCTAGTGGATAAGCTGGATATAGAAGTGGAAGTTTAGACGGTCACATCCGCGATTAAGTAAAATCCTACAAAAGTTCGATAAGATACTTGTCGAATTCTAGGAAGAACAACATTATGGGGAATATTATGCATCCCATCAAGTGAACTCTTCTCAATCCATATAGAGGAGGGATCAACCCTATCGAAGTAGATATAACACCTACGATAAGACCAAGAGGGCCTGATAAAAGGAACATGAGTATCAAAAGAAATATGATGATGCCTTTAGAGATCTTCTCGTACTCTATTCTTTTATGTATCCCCGCAAATGTTTTTCCTAATGACAAAGTTAAGAAATGAGCAACAGTTCCAGAGATGATCACTGAAAATAGTAGTAATAAAAATAAGCTGGGGATCTCAAATACAGATGTCCATCCTTGGATATTAGCTTCATTCAATTCTAAAACCGCCTGCATCGCACCGCTTCTAGCTCTAAGTATTATGAAAAGAGCTACAAGGGTAAATATCGCACAGGCCGTATCTACTGCTGATACCGCTATTATAAATTCTCTAGATTTTTCTTCTTGGCTTAAGTCATCGGGTGTGAAAAGGCTTGTTACAGTAGTGGCCGCTGCAGCCGTGATCCCCGGTAACCACCCTACCAGGCCACCAGATAGTGATCCGTTGATGATCCCTCTCAATTGGCCCTTTTTATCTAGACCTATCTCTACATCCTCTGTCTTTTGATCCGGGATATCGGGTTCATCCATCAAACTCACCAGCAAGTTTGAAATCCCGAACAGGCCCGTGAACATAGGAAAAAGCATCATAGATGAGATGGGTAAACCTTCCTGCTCTATAGGGGTCCAAGCATAAGCATGTAATCCGGTTGGACTTAAAATGATAAAACCCAACAAACCGCTCAGAAAGAAAAGACCCGCTGCGATGAGCTTTGGTTTATAGTCTAATAAACTTCTCCCCTCTTGAAGCACTAACAAGAAAACCACCGAAAAGAGGATCAAAGGTATCAAGGGAACCAATCTATCATAAAGGTTGATCGGATCACCCATGATCATCCTTGCTGGAAGGATAAGCAGTAATGAAAAAAATAAAGCGGCAAAACTCCCCAATGAGCTCGCTTTAACTGCCTCATATCCTCTCCCTTCTAAAAGCATACGATGGGCCGGAAGAACCGATAAAGCAGTTTCTCCTTCTGGAGCTCCAAAATAAGTAGCGGGTATGAAGTTCAAGAAAGTGTGAGTTATCAGGCATCCGATGACAAGCATAGATAAAAATATGAGCAGTTCTGAGGTCGTTAGACCAAATCTAGAAAGTAATCGAGATGCGAATATCAGCAACCCACTTAAGGAACTGATGATCATGAAGGAAATAGTATTTACATGGATACCGGGGATCAAACCTGTCACTATACCGAGGCAGATCCCCATGAATGTGAAAAGAATAGCCAAAAATAAAATGGTTAGAGGAGACATCTGCTAAAGCGCCTCATCCAATCAACGCTAGTAAAGTGTATTAATTCACTCCCACTCTATTGTGCCAGGAGGTTTATTCGTCACGTCGTAGATTACTCTGTTCACTTCGTTTTTCATTTCATTGGTGATCCTGGTTGAAATTCTATCTAGTATCTCAAAAGGGATCCTGGTGAAGGTTGCTGTCATTGCATCTATCGAATCTACCGCCCTTATAGCTACAGTATGGCCGTAGGCTCTTTTATCTCCTTGTACTCCGACAGTCTTCACGGGCAATAGGACAGCAAAATACTGCCAAGGTCTTTCCATCTCCCCATTCTTTACTGCCTTATCGATCTCATCCTCCACGATAAAACAGGCTTCTCTAACGATCTCAGTTTTCTCCGGTGTAGCCTCGCCTATCACCCTTATAGATAGACCTGGTCCCGGAAAAGGTTGTTCTTCTGCAGTCTCAAGTCCGAGTTCTCTAGCGACCTCCCTCACCTCATCTTTATAAAGATCATATAAGGGTTCTATCAAATCCAACCCCATCTCTTCAGGGAGTCCTCCAACATTATGATGCGATTTGATCGTATCTCTATTTTCGTCACCACTTTCTATCCAATCTGGTGCTATCGTTCCCTGGACCAAATAGTCAGCATCAAATTTTTCTGCTTCTTTTTCAAAGACGTCGATGAATTTGTTCCCTATAATCTTCCGTTTTTTCTCTGGATTTTTCACACCTTTCATCGCTTGGTAAAAATCATCGCTTGCATCTATTATCGTATGATTGATATCCATCTTATCAAAAACCGTTTTCATATTTTCTGTTTCATTTTTTCTCATGTATCCTGTATCTACATATATCGCTAAGAGATCATCCTCTAGAGCCTTACTAGCTAACACTGTCGCAACCGTACTGTCCACTCCACCACTGCATCCAACCACTGCTTTACCATCGACCTTTCTTATCTTGTTCACTTTCTCTTCTATGAAATTTTTTGGATCCATCCGATCTCCTCTTTTTTCTATCATCTAGTTCTGCATGTTTATATCTCTTTACCCTCTTAGCTTAGGATAATTATGATAATAAATTCAAAAAAGATGTAGAAAATAGTTTTTTGAGTTGGTTATGTTTTCATTATCGCTACCAAAAATATGGCTATAGCGATTATGGCTCCTACAACAAAGCCTCCTACAAAGGTGAGAGCCTCCATGAAGACGGTTGTGAATTCCCCTTCTTCAAAAAATACTCCTTCGGAATACAAGAATATCGTCAATGCCCAAAACAATATACCTATCACTGAGAGCGCTATACCCATATTCCTGCTTTTTCCTCTACCAAAGTAGGCGGTAAAACCACCTGCGATGATCATTCCCAAACCCAACGTCAACAAGACGACTGTTAAAAATTCATATGCCATTTTTTTTAACCTCCTAAAATTCTATCCCTGTTAGGGTTTTAGTATCTTCTACTCCTTCTATCGATCTTATTTTGTCCACCACGGCTTGCCCAAGGTTGTTGAAGTTCTCTGCTTGAAGTTTCACTATTAGGTCATATTCACCGAACAATGAATGGACCTCAGTGACCTCATCGATCTCCTTCACGATATTGTAAACGTCCCTTTCGGCAGCCGGTGCCGTTTTTATCAATACGAAACCTATCGCCAAGATTACACCTATGACGGCTAATCATTAGAGAAATATAAATATTTTGATGTTTTGCACTATTTCAATTAATTCAGAGTACTTTCAATTCTCTTTCTGCATCAGTCAACATCTCATAGCCGTCTTCAGTCACAACGATATCGTCTTCTATCCTGACACCACCGTAACCAGATATGTAAATACCCGGTTCCACAGTGAACACCATGCCAGGTTCTAGAGTCACGTCAACATTTGGCGATAGACCGGATCCGTCGTGTGTAGATAATCCTATGCTGTGTCCTAATCCATGGATGAACTTCCCCTCGAATTCAGTGCTGTCGATTACTTCTTTCGCTGCATTATGGATTTCTTCACCTTTGATCCCTGATTCTATTTTCTTCAATGCAGCTTGTTGCGCTTCCAGAACAGTTTCGTAGATCCTTTTTTGTTTATCGGAAGCTTCTCCGATGATAAACGTTCTAGTGATGTCAGAACGATATCTTTTATAAAGAGCGCCAAAATCCAAAACCAAAAAATCTCCTTTTTGTAATTTTCTTTCTCCTGCTGTGTAGTGAGGTTCTGCAGAATTCGGTCCGCTTCCTGCTATAACCTCAAAAGCGTCCCCTGTTGCTCCTTTCTTCTTCATGAGATATGATATTTCAGCTGCCACTTCGTACTCTTTCATCCCTTTTTCGATGTGATCGGGGATCTCCTCGGCGACTTCTGAAGCGATCTCTCCAGCTTTATCCAAGATCTCGATCTCATTTTCATCTTTTCTATTCCTTGCTTCCACGATGGAATCTGACATATCAATAATTTCGGCATCGGTAGAATCTTTTATCTTATCAAAACCCTTATATGTCAACTCTGAACCGTTGATGCCTATTTTATCTAAACCCTCAAGCTTTTCTTTCAACCACTCTTTAAGGTCCTCTTTATCCTCCATCACTTTAGTCGGTATATTTTCAGCCTTTTTTGCACTATCGGCTTCTAGTTTACTCACTATCATCTCCGATGAGAGATCAGGATAAAAAATCAGTCCACAGTTCTCAAATACGCCTTCAGTTAGACCTGTAACGTAAAAGAAAGTTTTGTCTAGATGTGGTTTGACTGAATTATAGATCACTATCGCGTCAACTTTTTCCTCTGCGAACTCGAATATCTTTTTGATTCGTGATTTCATGATCGGCCATTAAAAGAAAGCTATTTAACTTTGACCATCAAAACAAAATTATCGGATAGTATCTAAAGAGAATGAACCCATGTTTATTCCGCTCTTGCTGAAGGAGTATTCTATCCAATCTCTCGTCTGCACATCTCCCAATCCCTCGACCCTTAGATGATTTTTCAATTGCTCTACTTTGAATTCTATCTCTCCGTTCATGATATGGCCCAGCATGGAGATATCTTGTTCGCTGTGCATACCTTTTTCTAAAGTGTAAAGGGTAACCGCCTTATCTCTTTTCCTTCTTCCAGCAAAAGGTTGAAGTATTCTAAAAGTCGTTTCAGTATCCAAATACGCTATTATTGTAGAAACAGATTCAAATGCCATCCTGTAATAGCGGTGTTCCTCATTGAGTTTATCGGCAAATTCATCTACAGCTTCCGTTACTGATTTGAAATCGGACTGATCTTCTATATACTTAACAAAATTTTTATCTTTTTCTTCTTCCTTAACTTCTCCCATACTCACTGAATAAGCATCGACATAATACACCAAACCTCTCAACTCATACTCTTCGTACGTAGGCAAAACAAATTTCATCTCTTCTCTTACTTCATCTATCGTCTTATCAGTGACTACCCAAATTGCTGGTACGCCTTTTTCCAATCCTTCAGCTATGAATGAATTAATCAAAACTTCTTTTCCAACGTGAGGTGGACCATAAACTGATACGTTCGAACCCAAGGGTATACCACCCAATAAAAGGTCATCTAACCTCCCAGTTCCCGTCTTACATTTCTCCTGTTCTATCTCTCTCAAGATCTCTTCCTGTCTTTCCTCTAATTCCTCATCAAGTAGATCTTCTTGCCTCGCCTTGATTTCTTTCTCTTTTTGCTCTATATATTTTTCTTTTGCCTTTATCTCTTGCTCTTTTTTGGATATCTCTTTTTCTAATTCTTCTAGTTGTCTTTTCCTCTCTTGTTCGCTTTTTCCGCCTATCTCTTTTTTCATAGCTTCTAACTTCTGCCGCTCTTTTCTTATCAGTTGTTCCCTATGATGGAGGTCCTCTTCTCTTTCGTTCAATTCCTGCTCTTTGTGCCTGATTTTTTCTTCTAAGTGTTCGATCTTTTCCTCTTTTTGTTTGATTTCACTTTTTAGGTCCCGTATGATCTCATTTTTTTCTCCCTCTATTTCTCCGCCTTGTTCCGTCTTCTTATTTTTTAACATCTGGATTTTCTTTTTCAGCTTATCGTTTTGATTTTTCAGGAGTTTTAATTTTTTATTGCTGACTTCCCCCTCGGTATCTTTACTTATTTGTTGGGACTTAAGATATTTAACCATCGCCACGCTGCCTTGTTTTATCTCCTCTATTTCTTCTTCCAGATCCTCTTTTCTATCCTCAAGTTTTTCTATTTTTTCCTTTTTACTTTCCAATTCAGACTTCAATTCGTTGTTCTTTTCCAGCATTTCATGGGGGTCGAAATCTTCAGATTCTATTTCTGAGAGACGATTTTTGAATCGTTCTTTGAGATCTTCCAATTCTTTAGCCTTCTTTTCTAGCTCATTTTCTTTTTGTTCCAATCTCATCTCTTTTTCTTTTAATTCCTCTTCCAATTCTTCTTTCTCTTCTTCGAAACTCTCTTCACCCAACCAGTCAGAGAACGATTCCTCCTCTCCAGCTAGCCAAGCTTTCAGGGAGTCAAAATCCCTTTCCTTCTCTCCAGCTGTTTTTGGCTTTGGACCCTTTTCTTTTGCTTCCTCGATCTCCTCGCCTAATATACCTGTTATGTCTCTATCACTTTCACCTGTTAACCATTGTGCGAGTTCATCTTCTTCGTTCATGTTCTTTTTATCACTCTTTATTGGATTAGGATTCCCTAGTTTTGAGCCATCTTCACCTGTTTTAGCTTTCAATTCTTCAACTTTCTCTTTTATTTCTTCAGCTTTCTCCTCGGTCAATCCATTAACAGCTACCATCTCATCGATCTCGGATTTTGAGATGGCTTCGGCATCGTTTAAACCCTTCTCAAAAAGATCTTCAACTATTCTTTCATCGACACCAGGTATTTCGACTAATGTATCACTTAAATCTCTTTTAGATCGAGATATAGATTCCTCCATCCCTTCTTCGGAGGATTTTGTATTATCCGAGGGGGTTCCACCAATATTACTACTCATTTTCTTCACTTACCTGGCTTCCAAAGACCTCTGATTAGCTGAGAAGGCCATTTTAATTCGATTATAAAGTTTTTATTATCCCTTTTCTCATGGTCCATCTTGTCTATCTTTTCATATGAACCTTATCAATCGGGTTAATACCACCCCTTCTCATATTATTTAAACTCTTTCCTCTAAAAATACCAAACTATTTTTAATTATAACTTCTCGAATACATCAGTAGTTTTTCTTCCCTGCATGCGTTTTTTCATGTCAGAGACGAGTGATCTATAATACGTTAGATGGTCTCGAACTATTTCTAATTCTTTTTTAAGTTCTTCTTCATGTTGGTTGAGTTCCTTTATCCTCCCTTCTACTTTCCAATATTTCCTTTTACAAGTCATTATCTCATCTCTTAGATTTTTGATTTCATTATCTTCTGCCATCCAATCCTCCTCTTTTGAAATCACATCCTTCTGATTTCCTCTATCAAGTCAATAGAGGTATTAGAGACATCTCTACTCTGTTTTCGTTTAGCTCTCATCCCGTCTTCCGCTCTTCTAATCCTTTTCTTCAATTCTTTTGCCTTCTTTTTCAACTTTTTCTTTTTTGATCTGACCTCTTCTAATCTCTCCAAGATCTCCTTCTCTCTTTTCTCCCACCTTTTTTTCTCGTTTATCGCCATCAAGGTCTTTTCAAAATCTACCAATTTTTTAAACCTCCTAGCTTACTATCTTTTGAGTTTTATATTCCCGTAAACACTTGATATATTCCTATCAGATCGGATCTCGCAGTTCTCACAATATAATTTATTTTTCTTTCTTTCAAATTTCATGGATTTTCTGCATTCAGGACAGTATCCTCTGACCACACCGAAAGTTTTTCCAGTCGTTGACAGTTTGATCGTTGGTTCTACTTGTATGACTTTAGCTCTTACAATATCACCGACTAAAAACTCATCTTTCATCTTCTCCGTGTAGTCATCAGAGACCTCGGAGATATGGAGAGTGCCCTCTACATCTTCTTTTACTTCTCTAGATACGTTTTCAACTTTCTCTATCATAATGACGGCCATAGACCCCTTTCTCATGAAAACGCTACCATAGATAACGTCGCCTTTCTCCACTTTTACGATAGGGTTTACAGCTTTTACCTTTGCCTCTAGAGAGTCCTCGTCGAACTTTAAGAGTCCGAATTGAGAAGCATAGATATCACCATTATCCTCAAATGTACCTTCACCTGACAACCATTCCTCAGAGGTTCCTACTTTATCTCCTGGAACTACCAATTTTTCTTCATTTTTTGACATTTTATTCCCTCTTGATTTTTATCCCAAGAACTATCACTTCAAAATCTTTTTTTTCTTTCGTATGGAATTTGAACTGATTATAGATTTCAAACATATATCTTTTTTCCCAAAACAAGTCATGTCCCCGGTCGTTGATAAATTTTTCCAAGAAATCCACAGTTTTTTCATTGTGGAGTGAATAAGTGGTTTTGCTGAACTCGAAAGCTTTTTTCAAAAAAGGTATATCTGCGCCTTTTTTTTGAGAACCAAATGGAGGGTTCATCAGAACGGTGTCAACATCAGATCTAAAATCACTTACATCTTTTCTCTCGAAGTCTATTGACTGTGAAACAGACCATTCTTTTGCCTTTTTTTTGGCGATATCTAATGCCTCTTCATCGATATCTACGGCTTTTACTTTTTTAGCTCCAAGATAGGCTGCTCCCAATGCAAAGATACCGGTACCACATCCAAGATCAGCTACTACTTTGCCAATGATATCACCTTTTACGTAGGCTGAAAATAATATGTCAGATGCGATGTAGGCCGGAGTTGAGTACTGTTCCTTTTCGGGTGAAGGATTAGGATGATCTGGTATCTCTTCCAATTTGATTTCAAGATCCTTCTTCTTTATGCCCGCCATCCTTCTCACCCATACTCCTGATAATTAAAAAAAGATTCCTAGGATCCTCGTTCCCAAACTTTATCCGAGATATCATTATAGATGGATTCTTCCTCGGCTTCATTGACCTCCTCTTCCTCCTCTAGAACTTCCCTGATCTTTCTCTCATTCAACACCCAGTAATGTATCCTCCATTTCTTACCACTTGGTAGATTAGTGCTCTCTTCTTCTGTTATCAATAGATCGTAGTCCTCTAGCTTGTAAAAGATATCTCTTTCTTCGGAAGAGATTAGATTATCTGTTATGACTTTATCGTATCCAAAAAGATTCATAACTTTTTCGGCCATATCTGCGGCTAAATGAGAATCCATCTCATCTTCATCGAACACAGTTTCGATAGCTTTTTTCAATTCTTTTAGGGTTATTCTGCTCACGATCAATCACTCATGATAGTTTATCATCACTTCACCCATTTTCTATAACACTCATAATCAAGTATCTCTTTTAAGGGTGATTTCACGGACTAATAGGAACTAATATAAATAAATCTTCCCCAATTTCATCGGAAAAAATTAACTTACTCTTCATTTTTTACTGGTATCTCAATATGATCAAGAAGTCTCCTAGCCCATTTTAGTTTTTTCTTTTTAATCTCGCTTTCGGGGAGCGGATTCTCAAAATCCCATCCATTCAATATTATCTTCTCTCCACCGAAATGATCAGCTATAAAAGCAGCTCTGTCTCCATCTGTGAATCCACCAAAATTGTATATGTTCTCATTTGGAGGCTTACATTGACATGTTGAGATCACATGCCCCTTGAATTTTGCTGCCCATTCTTTGATCAGTTGTATGTTGTCTCCGTGAGCATGGATCACTACCGGTACACCACCCAGGTTCATCTCTCTTTGTAGATCGGTATCTCCGTCCAGATCTGTAACGATCAAGTCGGGTTCAACACCATCGTCTATCATATGGGCCAAAGCCGATCCTGCAGCGATACTAAATCTATCACCATCTTCATAAAGGTAATAGGGACCACCGATCTCAATTTTTCTGCTCTTTAACCTAGACAACATAGAAAGATCATCACTCCCTCTTGTTTCGGCCAACAAGTCTGCAGCTCTGCGATCCTTTTCTATAGAGTAACCAAAATCCGATAATATCTCATGGTACAGAGGTCTCCATTTATCGAATTGCAAGATTGTTTCCTCCAGATTTATCCTTCCAAACTCACCAATAGATCAACCATCGGCTGTTGATTCGGTCATATCCTTTTCTCCATCCTGTCGATCTTTGAAACTCCTTTGTGTCACGCCAGCTAATATGCCAATAAGTAAGCCCAATATTATATTTATATAAAATGGTACATTTACATCTAAAGGTCTTACAAAACCATCCTCCAATTCCATGATCTCCCCGATGTAGTCTATTGCTCCCCAAAAAATGAATGTTAGTGCGAAGAGGGTCAAGAAGATAGCCCAAAAGGACCATTTCACTCTTCCTTTTTTTATGAAGGTATCGAGTAATCTTCCAAATTCATAAAGGAAGACCGCACCTATCCACCACAGTAAAACATACGATACAAAAATTATGACCCTCTCAAGAGGCGATGTAGCGGTAGTGGCTTCCTGCCACCCTTGGAGAGAGCTCACTAATATGACAATCAAGGATACTATCGCAAAAGGTAACCAGATAGCTCCTTCTCTTACAGCATCCTCCAACCTATGATAAAGTTGTAAGCCCTTCCTGTCTAGCTCGTAAATCTTAACGATCAGATAAAGGCCTATCACGAAAAAGATCGCCCCTAAACCAAAACCAGGCAGTCCTTCCAAAGCTGAAACACCTTCTATTATAAGATTGCTCAAAAGGGCTAAGATTCTAAAGAAACCGTAAACTAATAATGCTAAAGAAATAGGTAAAAATATTTTTCTCTGGGTTCCCTTTTCTCTAAACATTTTAACGAAAAGATAGTAGATATTCTCAACACTTTCGCTCTGTTTTACATAAACCGTTCTTATATGAGAAAGGTCGATTTTTGATGATACAATAGGGCTGATATACTCGTCTTCTGCGCCATCAGTTACTAAGATCGCAGAATCAGGCTCAGTCTCTTCCAAAACACTATCTAATTCTTTACTAAGTATTTCATCTGAAGTATAACCGATCGAAGGTGCACCGCATACAGTGGCTATCTCTACATCTTCACCTTTTTCTTTCAGATCATCATACAGGGATATAGCAGAAAAGATAGAATTGGTATCTGAATCTTCTGGATCTTTAAGTCCCAATTTTACCGCAGCCTGTAGATTATCTTCACGACCTACTATGGGTGTCTCTATCCCGGTTTTCTCCCCTATATCGTCATCCCGGTCCGCGCAGAGTATGAGTTTTTTCATCTATTTTTCTCCTCATATCAGGGATTAATAATTCTTTTACGATTATTTAGTATTTATCACTCGCCTCTCGTTAGTCAAATCAACTTTTACTTTACCTCAAAAGCCTGCCAAGATAGGAAAGGAACTCATGTAGAGGTAGGCCGTCATGCCAGGGTATTTTATAATTCCCGTGGACTGTTTTTTTCACTGCAGGGATCTTCTTGTTAAGGATTCTATACTTTTTTGAAAGACCTTCTATTTCAAAAGTGAAAAGCCTCCATTTATCACCTCTCTGGCCTTTCAATCTGAATGCATAAACCGGAAGCAATTTAGTTTTAGTGCATATATCGATCATCTCCTCAGCCTGTTCCGTCAGTCTTTTCTGGTCGCTGAGGTACAAAACTTCCTCATTGGATGATTTAACTTCGATCAAGAAAGAAACGTCACCTCTGACGGCCACTAGATCCATGCCTAAACTACCAGCCCCTCTCACTACCATAAAGGGAATGTCTTTCGCAGTCTTATATCCCTCTTTCTCGTCTTCAGAGCAGGTCTTTGTAGCCTTTTTGATCCTTTCCTCTTCTCCGGTAAGGATACCCTTGAGTTCTCTTTCATATTTTCCATGAGCCATATCTAATCGATCCTGAGAGCTTTTTCAATCTTTCAACTCTTTGGTAGTTAATAAGTTTGAGGTGAAGATCTCCTGCTTGAAACCCATCCTCACGGCTCCAACCTTTCGGTATCCCTCGGGAACAGTATCGCTTCTCTTATGTTCGAAAGACCTAGCATTTGCTGAAGGAATCTATCGAAGCCGAGTCCTATACCTCCATGAGGAGGCATCCCATATTTGAACGCCTCAAGATAGTTTTGGAATGCCTCTTTTTCTAAACCTATCTCTTCCATTTGATGGATAAGTACATCATAACGATGCTCCCTCTGCCCTCCAGAAACCAGTTCTTGTCCTTTATACTCCAAATCAAAATATGTGGTCAATGATGGATCGTATTCTTTTCTTTTAGCATAGAAAGTACCTTCTTTAACTTCAGTCGGGAACTCAGTGATGAAGAAAAACTCCGTATCGAATTCTTCCTCGACGTACTCACCTAGGATCTTTTCCTCTTCTGTACCGATCTGAGGATCTTCCTCCCATTCATGACCCAAATCTTTGAGGATATTTATGCA
The DNA here is from genome assembly GCA_003554965.1 of Thermoplasmata archaeon. GTDB lineage: Archaea > Thermoplasmatota > Thermoplasmata > Halarchaeoplasmatales > Halarchaeoplasmataceae > Natronoplasma. Next base: position 44,263 of record PWHR01000037.1, read on the forward strand.
TTCTCTATACGGTATCTTTTTGAAAGGGAAATCAGGGATATTTATCTCTACACCTAGTTCTTCAAGTTCTTCTTCACAATTGTTTTTCACGTACGAAAGAGCATGTTTAACCATGTAGCTCGTCATATCGATTATGTCCTTTGAGCTCTCTACAAATGACATCTCGAAATCTAGTGAAAGGAATTCTGAGGTGTGTCTTATGGTATCGAAATCTTCAGCTCTATATGCTGGTGCGATCTCGAACACTCTTTCGAATCCAGCCGCCATCAACATCTGTTTGTAGAGTTGAGGACTCTGAGCTAGATAAGCCTCTTGACCGTAGTACTCTACATTGAAAAGGGTTGCTCCACCTTCAGCTCCGGCGGCTACTATCTTTGGAGTGTAAACTTCTATAAAACCTTCCTGATCAAAAAAATCTCTCACCCCATCTAATAAATTTTTTCTGATTTCAAATATCAAAAGCTTTTCCTTTTTCCTCAAGTCCAAAAATCTATTATCGAATCTAGTCCCCATCTCAGCATCGACTTTATCGACGACTCCAAGGGGCAGGGGTTTTTCTGCCTCGGTTTCTACTTTTATAGATATAGGATGTAGCTCATACCCTAAATCAGTTTGATCTGTACTTTTTTTCTCTCCTTCCACTATGAGGACGCTCTCTCTAGGGACATTCACTGCCTTTTCAAAACGGTCCTCTTCCATCTCTTCTTTGGAAAGGACAACCTGAAAGACCCCTGTCCTATCTCTTATCTTTAGAAAAGCGATTCCTCCTAGATTCTTCGTTTCCTGCAACCAACCGCCCAGTTTGCATCTGCAGCCCTCTTCGAGCTCAACGGCCTCGGTGGCGAGTATCCTTTGCATATTAAGGGGTAAGAAAGAGAGATATAAAAGAGTTCAGGATGGAAAGATCTTCAACCATCCCCAAACCTAAAATAAGTAGACTAGTTTTCTTCTGATGATAATATGGGTAAAAATCGATATGATGTCAAAAGAGGCCATTTTGAGAACATAGAAGGTGATAAATTGAAGAAGCTTTTACAGGAAACTTTCGGTGATGTCAGTGAAGAAGGGGACAAACTCATCGTCGAAGATGAGGGAGCTATATCCTCACTGACGATATGGACAGAAGGACGAACGGGCCTTTGGGTGGATATAAAGATGAACCCTGATGTGGACAACGATACCGCTTCAGAAACGATCTCGATGTGGAACAACTTCTTGGAGCAGGCCACCGGGTTTACAGCAAAGGAAAGGAAGAAAAGAGCAAAGAAAAAAGCCAAGGAAAAATAAAATCCTTAAACGCCTCTATAATTTATTTGTCTTTTCAAAAAATATATATAGACTTCTCCAATACTCAACGTAGTGATCATCATGGCAGAAGAAAATAAACTTGCAAACCCCGCTCCATTAGGCCTCATGGGTTTCGGCATGACTACTGTACTATTGAATATTTACAATGCAGCGAACTGGGATATCAGCAGCATGATACTAGCGATGGGAATATTTTACGGTGGTTTCGCACAATTGATAGCAGGCTGGTGGGAAATTAAACAGAAAAACACTTTTGCGGGAGTGGCTTTCAGTTCCTATGGTCTGTTCTGGTTGAGCTTCGTTGGATTGCACACTATGCCAGAGTTGATAGACGGTTTTTCGGGTCCTGATTATCCTGCGATGGCCGCATATTTAGCCATGTGGGGTCTTTTCACAGGATGGATGTTCCTATCTACTCTGAAGTTGAACAGAGCTCTACAAGTGGTCTTTTCTACCCTGACGATACTGTTCTTCTTGCTGGCTTTTGCCTATGCAGTAGGTCCAAATACCGATCTAGGTCAGATCATTTACACCATCGCCGGTATCGAAGGGATAATCTGTGGATTTAGTGCTGTGTATACCGCATTGGCTGAGGTCACGAACGAGTATTACGGAAAAACGATATTCCCGATCGGTCCGGTGGAATGAAAACATAAAAGTCCGTTAAACAGACTTGAGATGAAGCAACAAAAGAGTTGGGACGCTAGTTTCCAGCGGAAACCAATGAGGCTATAAAACCCTCGTTTAGATTCCGCCTACAAAAACCTTTTCTTTTTTTTATGATCATGACTTCAAACTAATTGTTTTCATATGTCTGGTTACTATCAATTTGGTTTCCCTGAACATTACTATACTTTTCTCCTTTCTCGACTTCTCTAGAACCACCATCACCTTCTTTTGGCCCATTTTTGTTCTTTCCATAAAGTCTGCTCACCAATTCAAGTATTATGGGTATCAGCAAGATAGCGGTGATAGATATGATCAGATTTGTCCAGGTGTTCGATGGTATGTATTCCGTTCTTCCCAGATAAGCCAGTTTCAATGAACCAAACCAGGGAAGTTGGCCCCTTGCTCTTCCTAATATCCAATCTTCTTCTACCGGTTTGTTTATTCCACCGTGACTCTCATCTTGATCGATATAATCGTTGTTATCTCCTTTAGTGATAAATCCTGATGATTCTATATTTTCAAGATCCAATTCAACTGTATCGTCTCTATGACCGTATTCGTAAAGTAACAGAGTACCTGATAATCCAATTCCGTCTTCGACCTCTTCAGGTTCTAAATCAGGATGTTCGATCTCCCAGTCATTTTCATAATCTAGATCAGACAGTGCTGGTATATTTACATACCCTTGTTCTTCATCATATTCTAAGTAAAACACGGCTCTATGGATCACAGGTGTGCTTGCTCTATCTCCATCTGGTCTGAAAACGATGACATCCCCATATTGCCCATAATTTCTATAGTCCCTGTACCTACCTTCAACATAAGTAGTTATATCATCTCTATCCACTTCTTGGACCAAAACTATATCTCCAGCATCTATTATCCCTACTTCGCTTTGTTGATGGTTGTGAGACATGCTGGAAGATTCTACCACAACCAACGGAGGCCATCTTCCGCTGAAGGCATATAAAGCACTCAATATCAAACCTATTATTATGAGGGAAATAAGAATATCCTTTGCTATGGTTTTTATTTCATTTTTAGTTTCTTTATCCATTTTTATCTATTCCTTGTTTGATCCGTTTGAGTATGAATCGTTGAAGTTTCTCAAATAGCAACAGGATTGCTTGCTACTAATAAATATTTCTAATGCCTATTTCTGTTTACTAGAAGACTTTTCAAACACGAAAATAAAATAAAGCAGTTCCCTCTTGTTGGGATATGAACCGCCCTTCAGTTGACGAATATTTCATGTCCATGGCCTATTTGGTCTCTGAGAGATCAACTTGTCTTAGTAGAAAAGTGGGAGCCGTTATGGTGAAAAACAAGCAAGTAGTTAGTACTGGGTATAACGGAGCGCCGAAAAAACTGCCTCACTGTGAAGAATTAGGTGGATGTATGAGGAAAGGTGATATTCATCCGCCTTACATGGATATATTTTTTGACCAATATAAAAAGAATAAAGAATTGAATAAAAAAGACAAAGAAGAGATGTTGGAAGATATAGATTTTTATCCAGAGAAAGGGAAAGGCGTCAAATCAGGAAGAAGGCATGAACTCTGTAGGGCAGTCCACGCTGAGCAGAATGCGGTGATCCAGGCAGCTGTATCTGGCGTCAGTATCAAAGGAAGCACGCTTTACTGTACTACCTATCCCTGTGTAGTATGCGCGAAGATGTTGATAAATTCTGAGATCAAAAAAATAATCTATGACGGGGAATACAAAGATCCCCTTTCTGAGAACATGCTCCAGCAGAGTAAAATAGAAGTTGAACGTTTTGAAGGGGATAAGAGAGAGATACAGGAGACTATTTCGAAATACATGCAGAATAAATAAAGAAAAGGAATTTTTGGAGAAAAAAAGTTTCTATCCTTTTTACAGAGTGATCACATCGACTGGACATGAGTCTACGCAATTACCACAGTCGATACATGCGTCTTCGTCCACCACTGCAACGTCTTCGACAGTTATCGCATCTACTGGACAGACTTCTTCACATTGACCGCATGCTATGCAACCATCTTCCTCAATCTCTACTACCATAGTACCACGAAATGAGGAAGTAAGGTCCCTATAAAAAATTTACTGCTATATTCTTTTAGAGAGAAAGTGCATCTACTGGACAGATCTCTACGCATTTCCCGATATCCTCACATTTTTCTTCATCCGCTATAGCCACGTCCTCGACAATTATCGCGTCGATAGGGCATTCCTCTTCACACATCCCGCAAGCAATACAGGCATCTTCATCTACTTCTACGACCATATTTATCACCTAGATCGATAGGTATAACAACCTAAATAAATGTTTGGGCAATCCTATAAAACTAGAAGATGAAAAACATTTTTAGTCTCTCACGATCTTCTTTAAGATCTGAAGCACATCTTTCCGATAATCGCTCAAAGAACTCTCGTTGATTATCATGTAGTCGGCCCTTGCTATAACTTTCCCAAGACCCCAATCAAGTTCTCTATGATCCCTCTCTTGGAATTCTTTCTTAGAGTCAGGAGCGTCTTCTCGCCCTCTTTCTTTCAATCTCTTGTATCTTGTTTGTGGGGAGGCATGGACCGCTACCGTTTTAGGAGAAGTTTTCAATTCAGAGATGAAGATCTTCTTTTCGGCCAAGCTCCTCATACCGTCTATAACGGTTTTTTTTGACTCGATCTGCTCTAACGTTTTCTCGGCCCAGACGCCTTCATGGTATTCTTTTCTTAGCCTGTTAGCGAATTCACCTATGCTCTCCCCTTCTTTCCTTTCACTGTCTCTTTTTTGGAATTCCTCTCTCACCACATCCCCCATCCGAACTACTTCATAACCTTCATCCACAGCAACCTTTAAAAACTCCTCCTTTCCAGCCCCAGGCATTCCAGCAAGTAATATAATCGTCATTTTTCTCCCTTCTTCATTTCAGAGTGTGAACTCTCTCCAATCATCTCCGATGGTTCTGCTGCGCAGTTTTAAAACTGTAGGGAATCTTCTTTTATGTGTACTCCTATCGATCATAGATTTGACATCTTCGACAGCACTGTTAGAAACACCGTTATTATCAGCGATTTTGTCAATGGGTCGTTGTGCTTCGATACCTCTCAACACTTTATCGATGACCTCATAGCAATGACCTAGTTCATCTTCGTCCGTCTGCCCTTCCCAAAGACCGGCTCTTGGAACTTTGGTTAAAAATCTATCCGGAACGCCTATCTTTTCAGCGATCTTTTTCACTTCAGATTTGTATACGTCCCCCATAGGCAAAAAATCGGCAGCTCCGTCACCGAATTTGGTCGTGTACCCCAGCAGAAGTTCGCTCTTGTTACTGGTACCTATGACCAATCTCTTCTCCTCATTTGCAAAATAATATTCTATACAGTTCCTCACCCTAGCTTTCAGATTGGCGTAAGGCAATTTTTTTTCTGGATCTGCTGGAAACTGTTCTAAAATCGGATCGATATCGATTTCTTCGTATTCTACTCCCCACTTATCCGCTAACCATCGTGCATCTCTCATGTCCTCTTCAGGACTCGCGCTTTCCGGCATTATGATAGGATGAACCCTCTCTTCCCCGAGGGCATCGATAGATAATTTAAAGACTGTAGCGGAATCTAATCCTCCACTCAAACCCATCACTACACCCTCGGTACCTGTGGTTTCTACTTTGTCGCGGATAAACTCTTTCATCAAATGGATACTTTCATCGAGATCTAAACCGCTGTTCTTGGGCATGGGGATGGATTAAAAGGGGTTCTTATTATTTTTATGGGTTTTGTTTAGAGTCGTGAGTTAAGCTAACACGCTTTCTACTGCGGAGTCTCTGCAGTATATGCAGGTAGATTCGGATTTCTTTATCCTCTCCCTTATCAGGTCGAAATCAGGCTTGGGAGGAAGACTGAAAATATTTAGATCGGCTTGCGGAGCCTGTCCGATCCATTCTTCCACCGAAAGAGGTTTGACTTCGACATTGTCAACTGGTATCCTTGCAGCTTCTATCAATCTTTCGATGTTCTTTTTTTCACTCTCAACGACATCTTCATCCTCAGTAGGGACTAGGATATTCAACTCAGCATGCCAGTTCACTTTCAATTTGTAGGCTATGAGCAGCGCTAAGTTGCAATTCGGAGGCTTTTCAGGAGGTGACCATCCCTGACATCTTTTTGGCAGCCAAATATTGATCCTTTTCTCTTGACCTAATCCGGCAGTTGGATGATCGGCGAAGAGTATTATCCCTAATCGGTTTTCGGTGGCGCTTTTCATCACTACTTCTATATTTTTTTCCCTATTGATGATGTCGGGCATCCTGAGGAATGCTATATTGGGGCTGAATAGAGATCTCTTCAATGTCTGCATACTGCTTTCCGCACCTGTTTTGAAGTCTTTACCTTCGATTATGGTCCAATCGGAATATATTCCATTTTTTTTGAAGGTCTTAGAGAGATCTTTGAATTGGTTTTCTATCCTTACATTTCTTTTATCCATACCTACTCCGACCATGCTCACAGATCCTCTTGGATATGCGATATCTCTTAAAAAGCTCGAGACACCTCTTATCTCAGATGGATTTTTGGTAGGAACTAGAATATTCGGCACCCATGCTCTTTGTTGGGCCTTTGGTAAGTTATTGGATTTTTTTGCGGCCCATTCAGCCAAAGCAACGAAAAGGCTGCTTCTTACATCACCATAGGATGATTTAGACTCTAGATGTCTGTGTATAAGGGCATAGTAGAAAAGACCAACTACCACTACCGCGACGAAGCTAAAAGCTGGATTTATGATGAACATCGCTAAAAAACAGCCGAAAGTTCCCACAAGAGGAACGATGATGGGTATTTTCAAAAGTGGTCTGAAGCTGACCAACTCCAATTGGTGCTCGAGCAGGATTATCACATTGATGATTGCGTAAGTTAGAAGGAAAAACATGGTGATCACTGGAGCAACCGTGTCCAGATCTCTAAGGAATAACCCCAACACTACTATGACTCCTGTCATCAGTATCGCGTTCCTAGGTTCCCCTGTTGCTGCCTTCTTCGAGAACCAATTTCCTCCTGGTAAGATGTTGTGTTCGCCCATGGCTTGAAGTATCCTAGTGGCTCCGACGATGGAGTTGAGAGCTTGAGAGAAGGTGGCGGCGAGAAGACCGGCTAGGACAAGAGGTCCGTAGTAAGATCGTTCGATCATCACCATAAAATTGGTCATCAATTCATCTGGAGATGCCGAGCCAGCGAGCCAATAGGCGAGGGCCATGTAGATGATCATACTGACTCCGATAGCAGCTAAAGTCCCGATAGGGATCGCCTTTTTTGGTTCTTTTAACTCTCCTGACATGTTCGCTCCTGCCATGATCCCCGTTGCGGCGGGAAAGAACACCGCGAAAACAACCCAAAAGGAGCCGTTACGTCCTGCTGTAGTAAATTCGTAGGACACTTCTTGTGTTCGTCCCCCTAAAAAAACAGCTATTATAGAAGCTACGACGATAGCCAAGATCACGTACTGTATCTTGAAAGCCATCTTAGTGCTGAGTAGAACTACGATGAAAAGTATGCCGAAGACAAGGAAGTCGATCAGCAGGGCGGAGTATTTAGGAAATATGAAGCGAAGTCCCTCTCTAAAACCGAATATGTACATCACCATCGAGAGAGCTAAAGATATGTAAAGTGGAACCCCTATACTCCCTCCGGCTTCAAGCCCAAGAGATCGTGAAATAATAGAATAAACTCCTCCGGGTCCTATCTTCATATTGGTGATGATTGATGACATCGAAAGAGCAGTAGCGCCCGTTATCAAAAAAGCGAGTCCTATGATCGCCCACGAACCCACCAAACCGACACTTCCGACCACCCATCCTAAACGAAGGAACATGATGACTCCAAGGATGGTCAACAATGTGGGTATGAAGACCCCACTCATCATGCCGAATTTTTTACCCTTTACTCCATCTTCTGAACTGCCATCAGACATATTTTAAGGATGATAAAGGATAATCTAGATTAAAAATTTTTTTATCAGGATCGAGTTGTTCAGCCAATTATCTCTTCTCAATCTTTATCCTATCAGCTTCCTTCGCTTCTTTCAATCTCTCTGGATCATCGAAATGACCCACGACATTGACGTCGCTTGCAGCAACGGGCTTCTCACCGGTGGAAGCAGGGGTTGGTCCAAAAAACAGGGCTAGAGCCGTGCCGGAGGGCCAGTAACCTATAGTTCCGACAGCCACCTCTTTACGGGCTGTATCATCCAATCCCATCTCGAGTCCTATGGAGAAATAGAATTCATCTCCCCAATCCTGGAAGTCCGATTCAACTGGTAATATCTTTTGTATCTGTTGAGCGCATTCAGTATCTTTCAATTCTCCTTCAACTTCGACAGGACCTATAGAGATTTTTATCTTCTGTGACATATGGAACATTATACACGCATAATTTATCAGTTTTTCTATTCACTCTGTTTTGAGATCTTGACACAAAATATTTGTATAGGGTCTTTTATAGGATAACCCCAATCAGCAGGAGCTCAATCCCTTAGGATCGATAAGTTATGCGCGAGAAAGGTGTATAATATGGTAGATTTGGGCAAAAATTTAACCCAATCCCTCCCAAAGAGTTTATTAGTCTCCTGTAGAGATGTATAAGATTACATCTCCAATACTAAAACGTTTCAAAAAATAAAAAGGTAGTTAAAATGAATAAGATGAAAAAAGACGTCTTAGTTGTCGGCGGGGGCATTTCAGGAGTTCAATCGGCCTTAGATCTGGCGGATAAAGGCTACGAAGTGGTGATAGTGGATAAGAAACCTAGTATCGGAGGGAATATGGTAAAGCTGGATAAGACCTTCCCTACAGATGACTGTTCTATCTGTATGTCCGCTCCGAAGATGGTAGAGGTCAGCAGGCATGATAATATCGAATTACTGACCTATTCTGAAGTGAAGGATCTGCACGGTAGTGCGGGCTCTTTTGACGTAGATATCTGGCGACGGACAAAATATATAGATCCCAACGAATGTACCGCCTGCGGAGATTGTGCCGACGTTTGCCCTGTTAGTATACCCCATGAATTTGAAGAGGGCTTATCTGAGAGATCCGCGATCTATGTTGAATATCCTCAGGCAGTCCCTTTGAGTTATACTATAGACTATGAACACTGTGTTGGATGTGGAGCCTGTGATGCAGTATGTGATGCGGACGCGATCCATTTTCTAGAGAAATCTGAAAAGATAGAGGTAGAAGTTGGGAGTATAATTTTAGCGACCGGCTTTGAGATGATGAAACCTAAAGAGATGAGGGATGAGTACGGTTATGATAAATACGACGATGTAGTCACCGCTTTGGAATATGAGAGACTGCTTTCATCTTCAGGTCCAACAGAAGGTGAAGTTTTGAAGCCCTCGGATGGAGAGAAACCAGAAGAGATAGCTTGGATACAGTGTGTTGGTTCGAGATGTAAACAGAAAGGCATGCCGTACTGTTCTAGGGTATGCTGTATGTACGCCACCAAAGAAGCTTCTATAACTTTGAAAGAAGATCCAGATATCGACCCTTACATCCACTACATGGATATGAGGACATTTGGGAAGGATTTCCAGCAATATTATGATAGAGCTGAAGAGATGGGGGTGACTTACAAAAGAGGTAGACCTTCTAGAGTATATAAAATGGAGAAAGGTAAATTAGCTATAGAGTACGAAGACACGGAAGAAGGTGTGGTAGAAACTAACGAGGTCGATATGGTGGTCCTGTCCTCGGCTATTATCCCATCTGAAGGTAATGAGGAATTGGCCGATATGATGGGTATAGAAGTGGATGAAAACGGGTTCTTCGAGTCAAAGGATATATTGACCGCACCGATGGAATCTACCCGGGAAGGTATATATCTGGCGGGATGTGCTCAGTCTCCTAAGGATATACCTGATAGTGTTGCTCAAGGTAGTGGGGCAGCCGGCAAAGCCATCGAGACTTTGAAGGGTAGAGTTAGAAAAGAGGAAGAGGAAAAAGCAGAAGAGAGAGATATCACTGAAGAAGAACCTAATATAGGTGTGTTCGTCTGCCACTGCGGAAAAAATATTGCAAATTATCTCGATGTTGAAGAAGTCATGGAAAGTGTTAATGATATCCCTGAAGTAAAATATGTTGCCGATCCGATGTTTGCCTGTTCTGAAGACGCGCAGAAGGAATTGAAGGAAGCGGTCGAAGAACATGGTTTGAATCGTTTCGTTATAGCGGCTTGTTCGCCAAGGACTCACGCGGAGCTCTTCGAAGATACTTTCGAAGAGATAGGTTTGAACAGATACCTTATCGAGATGGCTAATATAAGAAATCAATGCAGTTGGGTCCACAGTGACGAACCTGAAAAAGCTACTGAGAAAGCCAAGCTGTTGACCAAGATGGCCGTATCCAAGGCCAAACGTTTGGCGGCTCTCCACGAACATAAAATAGAGGTAGGGGATAGATCGGTAGTTGTAGGAGGCGGCCCAGCAGGGATGAAAACAGCATTGAGCCTAGCTGATGCAGGTCATGATGTTACGTTGATAGAAAAAGAAGAAGAGCTTGGAGGCAAATTGAACAGGCTTGACAAACTTTTCCCATCCGATATAGATGCTGAAGAGTTGAGGAAAGATCTGGTACGGCAGATCGAAGACAACAATAACATAACTGTTATGACCTCCACAAAATTAGAGGATGTGGAGGGCTATGTCGGTAATTACGAGATCGAACTTAGTTCAGGAGAAACCATAGAGAGCGACACAATAATATTATCTACAGGGTTCCAGGAGATCGATCCCCCGGGTTTCTATCACTACGGGGAAGAAGACGGCGTGATGACTCAATTGGAACTGGACGAAGCTTTAGCCGAGGACTCATTGGAAGAACCAGAAAATGTTGTTTTCATCAACTGTGTAGGAGCATTAGAGGAAGAAAGACCGTGGTGCTGTAGAGTCGGTTGTGGTAATTCATTGAAGAACGCTAAAGCGATAAAAAGAAAGTATCCGGATTCCAATGTTTACGTACTCTACAAGGAGATGAGAGTTTTCGGTAAAGGAGAAGAGGAATATTATGCGGACGTCCAGGAAGAGGACGGCGTGATCTTTTTGAGGTATTCCAGCGATGACAAACCAGTGGTGGAAAGAAAAGATGATAGATATCATGTAAAAGTCCACGATAACCTTTTGGACGATGACGTGGAGATAGAATCCGATTACGTGGTACTTGCGATGCAGTTGAAAGGTGACCCCAGTACAGAAAAACTTCAGAAGATGCTTAAATTATCTGCTGATCCTTCGGGTTTCTTCATGGAGGCCCATGCCAAACTACGTCCTCTCGAATTCCCGTCAGAGGGCGTCTATCTAGCTGGAGGGGCTCAGTATCCCAAGAATATATCTGACACTCTTTCGCAAGCTGAAGGTGCAGCTTCCAAAGCGGAGATACCGATGATGAAGGGTTATACCAAAAGCGAAGCGTATATCGCAGAGATAGACGAAGATATCTGCAGCGGTTGCAAGATGTGTATATCCGTTTGTCCATACGGTGCTATCGACTTCGATGAGGAAGAGGAAGTGGCGGAGATGACCGATGTACTCTGTAAGGGATGTGGATCCTGCGCGAGTGTTTGTCCCTCTAATGCTATAAAGCAAAAAGGATTCGATGATGATCAATTGTCTGCGATGATAAAAGCCGCGCTATATGATGAGGTGGTATGATGGATTCCGATGAATTTGAACCAGAGATAATCGCTTTTTTATGTAATTGGTGCAGTTACGCTGGAGCCGATCTGGCAGGGGTAAGCAGAGAGCAGTACCCTTCAAATATATTGAATATCCGGGTTATGTGCTCCTCTAGAGTTTCCCCGGAACACGTGTTTGAATCATTCCAGGAGGGCGCCGACGGCGTCCTCATAGCCGGATGTCATCCCGGTGACTGCCACTACATAGACGGCAACTACAAAACCATAAGAAAGACCTGGCTTTTGAAGAAGATGATGGATGATATGGGTATCGATCCAGACCGGTTGAGGTTAGAATGGGTTTCTTCCGCTGAGGGTGGTAAATTTGCGAAAGTCATGGAAGAGATGACGGATGAGATCAAAAAGATGGGTCCACTTGAACTCGATGGCAATGATTTGAGTGGTGAATATGATGAGTGATAAAAAGAAAATTGGCTTTTACTGGTGTGGAGCCTGCGGAGGTTGTCAGGTCAGCATTTTGGATATAGATGAGATGATTTTAGACGTCGTAGAACAGGCTGATATAGTCTTTTGGCCATGTGCGATGGATCCAAAATATGAAGATGTTTATGAAATGGACGAAGATGAGATCGATCTAATGTTTATAAATGGTTCAATAAGGCTTGAAGAAAACAAAGAGATGGCTGAGCTATTGAGAGAAAAGGCGAAGGAAATTGTTGCCTATGGGTCATGTTCTGTCAATGGAGGATTGTTCGGCTTAGGTAATCTGAGCGATAAAAAAGAATTATTGGAGAGAGGTTACAGCACGAAAACCACTGATGAGGGTTCGCTGCCCCAAAAAGTAACAGAAGTCGAAGAGGGCGACCTAAAACTTCCCGAGATGCTCCATCATATCGTACCCTTGGAAGAGATAATAGATGTAGATTATCTGTTACCGGGCTGCCCTCCTTTACCGAACCAACTCGAGGAAGCTCTCCCAGCTTTGTTGGACGATGATACAGAAGTCGGAAAACATGATCTCATATCCAGCAAGAGCGTTTGCGATGTTTGTCCTATGGAGAGAGAGGAAAAAAAGATAGAAGGATTGAAACCGATCCAGGAAGTTGAATTTGATCCCGAGGAGTGTATCTTGGATCAGGGAGTACTTTGCATGGGTCCAGCAACAGCCGGTATGTGTGATGCACCCTGTACTGAAGTGGCACATCCGTGCGTGGGCTGCAACGGCCCGGTAAAAGATGTGAAAGATCAGGGCAGCAGGATGGCTTCAGCTCTAGCATCAGTCATAGGTGTCGAAGGGGAAGAAAAGATGAGTGAAGAGGAGGTTCAGGAGACGATGGAAAGTATAAGAGATCCAACTGGATCCATGTACATGTTCAGTTTACCGAGCAGTATAATGCAATACAGGAGAGGGGATATCGATGAGTGAGGATGGAAAAAAGATATCTATCGATCCCATAACAAGGCTGGAAGGCCATGGTAAGATCGAGATATTTCTAGATGATGAAGAGAACGTCAAAAATGCCTATCTTCAAGTACCGGAGTATAAGGGTTTTGAGAAGTTCTGTGAAGGTAGAAGAGCGGAAGACATGCCCAATATAACGAACAGGATTTGCGGTGTATGTCCGGAAGCTCATCACTTAGCTTCTACTAAGGCCCTTGACGACGCTTACGATGTTGAGCCTCCGGAACCCGCGAAAAAATTGAGAGAGGTATTTTACAACGCTTATATATTTGCAGACCACATACTCCATTTCTACTATCTAGCGAGTCCCGACTTTCTAGTCAGTGTGGATGCCCCTAGGGAAGAGAGGAATATACTTGGGGTTATAGGTGAAGTCGGCGAAGAGATAGGTAAAAAGGTTATAAAACAGAGAGGAAAAGGTCAAAAGATAGTCAGGATGTTGGCCGGTAAATCCGTTCATCCTGCCTTTGGAGTGCCTGGTGGCGTGACTAAATCATTTACCAGTGAAGAAAGAGAGGAACTGGTAGAGATGACTAGTGATATGGTGGATTTTGCTGAATTCACTCTTGATCTTTTCAAGGATGAAGTTCTTTCTGAGTATAAAGATACGATTGTCGAAGACAGACTTGAAACTTACAGTATGGGTCTTATAGAAGACGGTAAGTTGAGTCATACTGAAGGTGAGGTGAAAGTTGTGGATCCAAAGGGGGATGACTTTACTTCGTTTAATGGCGTTGATTATACCGACGTGATCAGGGAGCATACTGAACCCTACAGTTATATGAAGTTCCCCTACCTAAAAGAGATAGGATGGAAAGGTTTTGAGGAGGGTAAAGAATCCGGTGTTTACCGTGTCGGTACGCTGGGAAGGATAAACGCATGCGATGGTATGAAGACCGAAAAGGCGCAGAAAGAATATGAAGAGATGTTCGATACTTTGGGTTATCCGGTACATTCAACATTAGCTTATCATTGGGCTCGTTTGATCGAAGTCTTACAAGCGGCGGAGATCTTGCAAGAGTTGGCTAAAGATGAAGACCTTGAGAGCGATAACATCAGGAACGAAGTTGGTGAACCGGGAAGTGGAGTGGGGATAGTGGAAGCCGCTAGAGGCACTCTGATACACGATTACGAGCTTGATGAGGACGGACTGGTTAAAAACGCTAATCTGATAGTCGCTACCAATCACAACGCCTCGGTGATCTCCATGAGTGTAAAAGATGCAGCGAAGAAATACATCGATGGAGGGAATGTTCAGGAGGGCATGTTGAACAGTGTTGAAAGAGCTTTCAGAGCATACGATCCCTGCTTAGCTTGTGCAACTCATTCCGCGATGGGTGAAACCCCTTTGAAAGTTAACATATACGGCCCCGATGGCGAAAAATATGGAGAAGTGACCCAAGGGTTGGGTGATAAATGATGAAGATCAAAAAATTGATGAGGGATATAGAACTGCTCGAAAAAGTGGAAGAATTATCTGAGCAATCCCCTAATGCCTGCATACAGTGCGGAACTTGTTCAGCAGGCTGTCCCTTCGTTGACGAGATGGATGTACTCCCTGAGAGGATATTCAAGTACATAGTTTTAGATGAAGTAGAAAAAGTGCTGGAGAACAACACCATGTGGATCTGCGCAGCGTGTTATACCTGCAGCGTGAGGTGTCCTCGTGATATAGATATAGCGAGGATCATGGAAGGAGTTAGACAGATAATACTCCGTGCGGATATAGATAACGTGGATGTGGATGAAGTGGATAATATCGAGGAACTGCCCCAGTTAGCCGTAGTGGGCTGTTTCAGAAAGGAGACGGGGTGATATGATGGTAGAAGGACATTATTATTATCCTGGTTGCACCATGAAGGAAAAGGGAAGTGACTATGAGAAAAGTGCGATGAAAGTGATGGAACAGTTGGGAGAACCTCTGGTGGAGATGGAAGATTGGTACTGCTGCGGCGCGGTACAGTCTCTTTCCGAAGACGATATCATGCACCAGATCGCTCCCATACGAACACTTTTGATGGCTCAGGAGGCTGGAGAGGACGAAGTGGTCACATTATGCGATATGTGTTATAACGTTTTGAAGCAGGCCAGCGAGAGGATGAAGGAGAAAGAGGACGATCTGGAGACGATGAACGAATTTTTAGATGAGGATCCAGATTACGAAGGAGGAGTCGAGATATACCACCTATTCCATATCTTGAAAGAGAAAAAAGGTGAGATAGAAGAGAATGTAGAAGAACCACTTGAAGATCTTGTTGTCGCTCCTTACTACGGATGTATGCTGTTAAGACCGGATCATGTTGCGATAGACAACACCGAAGATCCGGAGATAATGGAGTCCTTCTTGAAACTTTTAGGCGTCGAATTGATCGAGAATGAGAAAAGGACTGAATGTTGCGGTTCATATCATACAGTAAACAGGTCTGATATAGTGGAAAAGCGGGTGGAAGATATAGTGGGTTATGCTGCTAGAGAGGGCGCAGATATGATAGTTTTGTCCTGTCCGCTCTGTCATTTCAATTTGGATTATCATCAAAGAGCTACGGAATTTGAAATACCCGTGCTCTATATAACGGAATTGATGGCTCTGGCATTTGGATTGGATATTGAGATGGAGCATCATAGTATAGATCCTACTTCTTTGCTTGAAGAGAAAGGGATCAAGGAGTGAGATAAAATGGATAAAGAAGAGACGGATGAGGAAGAAACGGAAGAAGAGATGGTTGAGATCTTCGTCATGGGAAGCCGATACCGGGTTCCAGAGGGTCTTACCATCCTGACGGCTTTAGAATACGCTGGTTATAAGTTCACCCGTGGCTGCGGCTGTCGTGGTGGGTTCTGCGGAGCCTGCGCTACGGTTTACAGAACTGAAGATGAGTATAAGTTGAAGATGGACTTGGCATGTCAGACAGCCGTCGAAGACGGGATGTTTTTGGTACAGTTGCCCTTCATGCCGGCCGTGAGGGAAGATTACGATATCGAGGAAGTCGATCCAGAGGAACACGAAAACATCCTGCTAGATTACTATACCGAAGTTGCAAGATGTGTTTCCTGCAATACCTGTACCAAAGCCTGTCCTCAAGATATAGAGGTCATGGATTACGTTCAGTCGGCCTTAAGAGGAGACATAGAAAGGACTGCAGAACTTTCTTTCGATTGTATACATTGTGGTCTCTGTTCGATGAGGTGTCCCGCAGATATCAAACATTACCACATGGCACAGATGGCCCGCAGGATCTATGCTAAGTACGAACAGCCGGACAGCGAAGAACTAGCGCTACGTGTTGAAGAGCTCGAAGAAGGAAAATATGATGAAAAGATGGAAGAGTTGGTAAAGATGGAGAAAGAGAAGTTAAAGAAGATGTACGATGAGAGAGATATCAAGGAGGAGGGTTGAACATGTCTGAAGGCTATCCTGATTACATGAGAGAGAGCATAAAAAAGGTTGAAAAGACCAGGCCGGAAAGGATAGATAAAACGCCTGAAAGGATGGATCCAGACGAAGCCGACGAAGTCCTTAATAATTTTCATCCAGACTACAGACCAGAGGGCAAAAAGGAGATACAGATAGGACCGAGTGAAGGAAGAAAAGCACCTAATGAAGTCAATGAATTGTTGGAGGCTCACAGTCTTATCGATCCCTCAGATATCGATTTAAGTCAGATAGACCATGATGTTGACATATTGATTATCGGAGGCGGAGGTGCCGGGACCGTCGCTGCACTTTCAGCCGTTGAGGAAGGAATAAAACCGGAAGACATTCTGATAGCGACCAAGTTGAGGCACGGAGATTCTAACAGCATGATGGCTCAAGGTGGAATGCAGGTAGCGGATAGGGAGGACGATTCACCTGTAAAGCATTATCTCGACGCCATAGGCGGCGGACATTTTACCAACGCACCTGAACTCGTCAAAGCTCTGACTAAAGACGCCCCTAAAATATTGAAGTGGCATGAAGAACTCGGTATGATGTACGATCGAGAAGAGGACGGTAACTTCGTTGAACTTCCTGGAGGCGGGACTTCAAGATACAGGCTCCACTCTGCAGGAGATTATACAGGTATGGAACTGATGAGAGTTCTAAGAGACGAAGCAAGGAATCTAGACATACCGGTTTTGGAATTCACACCCGCGGTCGAACTGCTCAAAGACAGTAAAGGGCAGATTGCAGGCGCTGTGTTGATGAATTTAGAAACTAATGAGTATTATGTGGTTAGAGCGAAATCTACTATAATGGCTACCGGCGGATTCGGCCGACTGCATATACAGTCGTATCCCACTACGAACCATTATGGTGCTACAGCCGACGGGTTGGTCATGGGATACCGAGCAGGAGTACCGATAAGGGACCTTGACAGCGTTCAGTATCATCCTACAGGTGCGGCTCACCCTGATCAGATAGTCGGTCTTCTGGTTACCGAAAAGGTTAGAAGTCTTGGAGCTCAGCCCGTTAATGCCGATGGTGAGCTCTTCGTAAATCCTTTAGAGCCGAGAGATATCGAGGCTGCCGCTTTAATACGTGAATGTTATGGTAATGGCAACGGAGTCAAGACGCCAACAGGTATGAAAGGGGTCTGGTTAGATTCGCCTCTTATAGAGGAGAAAAAGGGAGAAGGTACAATAGAGGAAAGTCTACCTGCGATGGTCCGACTTTATGAGAGGTTCGGTATCGACATGACGGAAGAACCCATACTCGTGTTTCCGACCCTTCACTACCAGAACGGCGGTTTGGTGATAAATCCAGATGGGTCGACACCTGTCAAAGGATTGTTTGCAGGAGGAGAAGTCGAAGGAGGAGTCCATGGAAAGAATAGACTTATGGGCAACTCACTGCTTGACTACAACGTCTTTGGCAGGAGAGCAGGTATTAACGCCGCTAGCCACGCTAAGAAAGCTTCACTCGGCGATTTGACGCTCGATCATGTCAGCAAGTACGAGCAGCAGTTGGACGAAGCTGGAATCGAGACGGATCGAAAAGCTCCTATGCTTTTGCCTGAATATAGAGGAGAGAAGGTGCTTGAAAGGCATTTGGATGTAAAAGTGACATTGTAAAAGATCAGGTGTAGATAAGGATGATAGAAGTTAATGAAAAGTACTGTAAAGGATGCAACCTGTGCATAGAGTTCTGCCCTAGGGACGCGCTAGAACCCGCCGAAGAGTTGAACGAAAAGGGAGTCCACCCTCCAGTAGAAGTGGAGGATCGGTGCGTGAATTGCCACCTTTGTGAATTGATATGTCCGGATTTTGCTATAATTGTAGAGGAAGAAGAGGAGGTATAAATATGATCGGAGAAATCGATTTGGATAAGGCCAAGAAGGCCATAGGCGACAGATCTCAGTTCATACATGGAGATACCGCCGTTGCATACGGTGCTCTATTGGCGGGCTGTAGATTTTTTGGTGGTTATCCCATCACGCCTGCTTCTGAGATAGCTGAGAAGATGGCGGAACTACTCCCAAAGATAGGGGGCAAATATATACAGATGGAGGACGAACTCGGCAGCATAGCCTCAGTGATAGGCTCATCATGGGCGGGAGCTAAGGCTATGACCGCTACTTCAGGACCTGGGTTTTCATTGATGCAGGAAAACATCGGCTTCGCTCACATGAGTGAAACACCTTTGGTGTTAGCTAACGTTCAGCGCTCTGGTCCTTCCACTGGTCAACCAACTT
Source organism: Thermoplasmata archaeon (assembly GCA_003554965.1). GTDB lineage: Archaea > Thermoplasmatota > Thermoplasmata > Halarchaeoplasmatales > Halarchaeoplasmataceae > Natronoplasma. The sequence continues at coordinate 63,040 of PWHR01000037.1, forward strand.
TGGGAGCTCAGGGTGACGTGATGCAGGTCCAGTATGGAAGCCACGGTGATTTTGCGGCGATAGCACTCTCCCCCAACAATATCCAGGAGACTTTGGATCTAACAATTAAATCGTTCAATCTTGCTGAGAAATACAGAACACCGGTCATGCTTATGATCAGCGCAGATCTAGGGCATATGAGAGAGATGGTCGAAATACCCGATGAGGTAGAAACTTTTGAAAGGAAAGAGCCTAAAGTATCTCCTGAAGAATATATCCCTTTTGGCAAAGGCGAGTATGGTAAGGAGAAGGTGCCAGAATTCGGTATATTTGGTAAGGGATTTAGGACTTATGTGACTGGTTTAACCCACGATGAGAAAGGTTTCCCCGCCACCGACGATCAAGAAGACCACGATAACCTGATCAGGAGGCAGGTCGAAAAGATAACCGATGACAGAGAGGAACTGACCGATATAGAGAGAAGGCGGTTAGATGACGCGGAGAAGGTGATAATCTCTTACGGGATAACGAGCAGGAGCGCAATGGGGGCTTTAAAAGAGGGCAGGAACAGAGGTGAAAAATTGGGTTACCTGCGCTTGAAAACTCTGTGGCCTTTCCCAAAACACGTGATAAAGGAGATATCGGAACAGGTAGACAAGATTATCGTGGCTGAATTGAATTTAGGGCAGATATATCATAAGGTCGCAGAACATGCTGAATGTGAAGTAGCGCTTGCGGATAAGATCGGTGGCGAAGTCCATTCGCCTGAAGAGATACTAGCGGAGGTGTAATGATGGCTGAAGAGCAGAAATTTGAGACTGAAGAGAAAGTAGAAAGGAAACAAAAAACAGGCATGATCAATGCCAAAGAGTTGGAAGAGAAGTACCTTCGAAAAGGTATGATGCCGCATATATTCTGTACTGGATGTGGGATCGGAACTGTTCTTGGACTGACACTTCGTGCTATGGAAGAAATCGATATGGATCTTGATAATACTGTCTTTTTGTCAGGGATAGGCTGTTCCTCTCGATTACCCGGTTATATCGACGTTGATTCATTACACACGACTCATGGAAGAGCTCTAGCCTTCGCTACGGGAGTTAAGATAACCAATCCTGATCTGAACGTGGTTATCTTCACCGGTGATGGAGACTGCATAGGTATCGGCGGCAATCATTTCATCCACGCTGCTAGAAGAAATATAGATATCACCGTCATAGCCGTCAACAATTACATCTACGGGATGACAGGAGGTCAGGTTGCACCTACCACGCCAGAAGGTGATTACGCTACGACTGCTCCACACGGCAACGTGGAGCCTCCTTTTGATATGAGCGAGATGGCGATGTCAGCAGGGGCGACCTACGTGGCAAGATGGGATCTAACAAAACCGGTTCAGCCGATGAAATCGATAAAAGAAGGGCTAGAAAACAAAGGGATGAGCTTCATCGAGTTATTGTCGCCCTGTACGACCGCTTATGCGAGGCAGAATAAGGTCGGCGATATCCAGGAATTCTGGGAGTGGTATGATGACAGGACGATGCTGGCAGAGGAATATGAATTTGAGGAAGAATTCAGTCCGATGGAGGAGTGGGAGGAGATAAAAGAGAAGATGAAGATCGGTGTACTGAAGCACGAGGAAAAGAAGTCTCTTGGTGAGCGGATGCAGGAGAAGATCGAGGAGGTAAAGATATGAGAAAAGATATCAGGCTATGCGGTAAAGGTGGCCAGGGTATAATGCTTTCCGGCTTCGTGCTTGGAAAAGCCGCAAGCGTTTTCCATGATTACAACGCGGTCCAGATGCAGAGTTACGGACCCGAAGCGAGAGGTGGCGCTGCACGCTCTGAAGTCGTCATTTCCGATGAAGAAATAGGCTACTGTGGTCTTTATCAAGCGGACTACATGATGGTGATGTCTCAGGAGGCCTATAATAAGTACAATGAAGACCTTGCCGATGACGCGGTTCTTCTACTTGACGATGATCTCGTAACAGAAGTGGAGCACGATTATATCGGTGTTCCCTGTACTGCGATAGCTGAGGATATAGGGGCGAAGATCGTAGCTAACATTGTAATGCTAGGAGCCTTCAACGAAGCGGGTGATCTGGTACCTCATGATTCCTTGGAGAAGTCGGTAGAGGACAGTGTGCCTTCGAAATTCAAGGACCTGAACTTGAAGGCGCTGAACAGAGGGGTTGAAAAGGCTAAGGAAAAGATTTGATTGTCCCAACGAATAGTATCCTACTTGAAGAATACAGTGCCGGTTATTCTCTTGGTAGTTAATAGTTATAGCGATTTTAAACGAGCTGCGCTTGTTGGGTTGCGAGTTTTTCAAACCCAGCTTTACTTTCTAAAATTTTTTCCACTCTACTGCTATAAAGATTCGGATCGTCAGATGATGATTATTTAAATATTCCGCTTTCTTTAGACCAAAGATATATTTATATGTCTTATCTTTCCCTCTCTGCGAGGTGAAAAGCAAAATGGAAAAAATAAAAAATGTCGGTTACGGAATTGTGTTCGGACTAGCGATCTTAGCTCTACTAGCTATGGGAACTACGGGGACAATAGAAACCGCATCTGCCGCAGAAGAGATCGAGGAAGAAAGTCCAGATAGTGTATACATGGGTTCGGCTGATTGGGAGAAACACAATGAAGAATCAGGTGCATATGCGATATCAGTAGGAGCTAAAGGAGTTGAAGTGGGTTTTGAGTATTCTTGGGAAGACGGTCACGGCGCCGCAGTAGGCATGGCGATGAGAGGATATCAAGACCATGGAAACGGTGAGTTTGATTGGGTAACAACCGCTGAAGGTTACAGAACCGGGGACTCTACGGGAACTTGGCAGAGTGACCATTTTTGGACGGTAATAGCTACCGATGTCTGGCATGAGATCTCTGACTCTGGGGAATGGGTACAACATGAATTCGAGCTCCACTATCTGGTTGAACATGAAAGAGACAGATTCTGGGGAGGTACAGAGTATAACTACCATAACACACACATATATGGTGGTAATCCGAACGCGCCGCCCACAATCACTGTATGGATAATGGATTGATCAAGAGGTGGAGAATATCCATGAAAATACCCAAAACTTTTCTCCTATTTTTTATTCTTATTATGCTTATAATGCCTATTTCTAGTTTGGGATTGGTATCATCTTCAGAAGATGTAGCTATGGATAATCCCTATGGGGAGGGAAGATGGAGATTAAAGAATGCGGGAATCCAAATTCTTTATAATCACGAAGAAGAGGATTATGATTATTTGGTTAAGAATTCCAGCTTTTCAACCAATAAAATATCTATAGAGACCATTGAAGAAAGTCAGAATCACGTAGAAGTTTTGTTAAATTTAGAGATAGGGTTTGTGACCTCTTTAGACCGTTCGGATTACGAAGAGCATTTAGAAGAGGGTCCTATTGATGAAGAGTTACTAGATGCGGTTCATATCGGGTATGATATGTATATAGATAAAGATGAGGCAGAGCTTTTAGATGATGACGAAGGATGGTTGGTAAAAGAAGAAGATGTAAAAAGATATAGATTAGAAAAAGATGATGAAAAGATAAATATTTATTCGATCCAGTTTGAAGAAAGGATCGATTTCGATTACACTGAGTTGAGATTCTAGATTGATAAGGAAAGCAACGATGCGACCCTTGTTGAAGAGGATCATAGTGAGAAGGGAGCAAGGTTGGGATTTTTCCCCTTTCTAGGGTTTTTAGAAGAAAACCCCTATGAGAACACCTACGATTATATATTTGGAGGAGAAACAAATTCTGTAAGCAAATCAGCAGATTGGATTATTTCCTATCCCGATCCTGAAGATTTTCCTGATGAACCTCATGACAACGATGAGGATTTTGTCCAACCCGACATGATTGAAAAAAATATAGGGTCTACATATTTTTTGAATACAGAAAAAAGGATGACGATCGATAGAGAAAAAGTAATGGAGGACTCTCCCGAAATTACAAGAAGAGGTCTTTCATTAAACTACAAACGGGATGGCCAAAGTCTTTATCCTGCTGACGGGGAGTTATGTCTGCCGGCAGAATTTTTCATAAGAAATACTTCAGCCGAAGAGATGGTGTATATAGATATTGATTATGAGTATAATGAGGAAGAGGCAGTCGAGTATCTACAATCTCTGCGACCAAGAGATGATGATGAAGAAGAAGCTACCTTTGATGAATATAAGTTCCTCGCTATACCCGCAGCCGTAGCCCTTATAGGTGGATATCTCGCTTACAAGAACAAGAAAGGAGGTTAAAGTTGAGTGTTTAGTAGGGATGGATTGATCTACAAGTTTTTTTCTCATAACAAATACGTTCTTGCAGTTGTGATTATTGCTCCTCTTCTTCTTTACTTCGTTTTTGGTACCTCCTTTTATGGATATCTTGACGACATCGGTGAAGAAGAATTGAGAGGATACGATCTAGACAAAGACTACGATGGTGATATGACCTTCTTCGACGATGAACCTATAGATGAGGACGAGTATGAAAAGGTAAATCCCTACGGAGGGGAAGAAAATATTTCTAAGATGCACCAGTACAGCTATGAAGAATCTTTTTTTCCTTCGCTGATCTCTTTAGCAAGTGTATCTTTTATCGTTGGAGCGGTGATTTCCTCACTGTCCTGGGGACGAATGGCGAGCGATGGTTCAATAGTATATCCTATTTTATTAAAGTCCTCTAGGACCAAAAGTTTTATGGAGTTATTTTTGTTACCTCTCGTGTTCATATTGTTGATATCCGTTTTTGCATCTCTATTGGTAACTTCAGAAGTTTTCGTTCCCTTCCTCGAGATCGGTTTCCGATCAGTATTTTTCTATTCTTTATTGACGGTGCTCGGAACCATGTTCGGTGGTTACACAATAGCCCTCTTAATTTCTCTGATCTCTAGAGATTCCTTTCTTCCAATTTTCGGTTCCCTTCTTTTCGTCGGAGGAGTTAATCTTTGGCGTGAAAGATTTCACATATTATCACCGAGTAGAGGATTGGTCACCCATCATTATTTCGATCACCCGATAGAGAATGAAGTATATTATGGTATTTTGATCATAATCGCTGCATTCATACTATCCTACTTTTTCTTCAAAAGAGGTGATTTTTATTAAAGATAAGATCCTTTTATCAGTCGTTATCTCATTGCTGTTATCTTCAACGATCATCACTCTGCAAAGAAGTGAAGCTGTGGAAGTCTTCGATACAAATTTTGGAGCGGACAGTAGAAAGCACTGGCAGGATAGTAGCCCATATATAAGGCATGATCATGAGCACGATGAAAATCTTACTCAGGGGTATTACAGGGGTTCCTCTCAATATGGCCTTGAACCTGGAAGCTACAATATAGAAGTCGATCCAGTTGGTGAAAACGTTACACTTTATCTGATAGATGGAGAAAAAACTTTAGAAAAGGAATTGAACGAATCCATAAGTTTTGAAACGGATCTTGAAACGAACACGATATGGATCGGAATAATCATTGGGGATCCACTTACGTTTGAAGAACATACTGGTGAGGTCTTTGAGATAGAAATCGAGAAAGAGAGAGAAATTTTAGATTATCCTTTGATAATGTTATGGATATTGACATTGATAGGAGTGATTTATCTTGGAGTCGATACTTACAGCAAAAAACGTGAGTAAAAAGTTCGGCAAGACCGTTGCTTTAGATAACGTCTCATTTCAGATGACTGAAGGTCTCAACATGTTGTTAGGGCCAAATGGGAGCGGTAAAACTACCTTTTTGAGGATAGCATGTGGTCTTCTTAGACCAGATGAGGGCAAGGTAAGTATTTTTGGACATGATCCGTTTAAGGAGTATTCCGAGATAAAGGATAAAGTATCGTTCGCTCTGCAGAAACCGCATCTTCCTCAAAACATAACCGTTAAAGATTTTTTAGAGGGGGTGAAAACGGAAAAAAACGCACGATCTTATAACAGCGCGGTTAAGGCTTTTGGACTTGAAGATATACTGGATAAGAAATTTAAGAATCTATCAGGAGGGTTCAAGAAAAGGGTTTCGCTGGCACAAGCTTTTATCGGCAAACCGGATCTGCTCGTTGTTGATGAACCTTTTGCTAATCTTGATATCGAAGCTAAACTACGTATTTCTGACATGATAAACAAACTTTCCAAAAGGGAGAACACTTCATTGGTAATGATAACCCACGATTTAGGTTCACTGAAACCAGACCATCTAACAATCCTTTACGCGGGAAAAACTATCCTAAGTGATTACTACGATGAACTTGGATTTGATGAGATAAAGTCATTTTACGTTAAAAAGGACGATGAAAAGTATGTTATAAATAATAGAGAAAGTCTGCATAAAAATGTAAAAAAGGGTGCGAAGATTATAGACGTTGAAAAGAGGGGCTTTGAAGACTATCTTAAAGAGAAATTTGAAAAAGAAGAAATAAAAAGATAATTATAACTATTATGAAGCTAGATGAGGCCCCGGGCGAGGTGAAAAGCAGAATGTAACGGAAAACCGTTATATCCTGTTTTTTCCGGGCCCTCACGTATTCTTTTTCTTCTTCCCATATTAAGACGAGTCCATTTTTATATAACAGTTTTACTTATGTCTAAAGGCGCAGACGCTATGCTAGAGATATCTCAAGGACATGGAGTATATCTAGAATAGACAGATTACTGGTGGGGACGTCAAGACCTTAGGGGGATTAGCCTACAATAGTGTAATCAGCAAGACAATGGAACAAAGAACAATAAATATAAAACCCTTTTTATTCATTTTTAAATCAAGAATTGGTGAAAACGATCGCCCATCCACTCGATAAAAAGAAGAATGCGCTTGTATTCACTACGGTAGTGTGGATTCTAATAATTTTAGGAATCTTTACCATTGACTTGTTGAGTTTTGATCTATCGGTTCTTATCGGTTTTCTCTTCACTCTTTTATTTTTCACTTTGGGTCATATTGTAAATAACATAACATCTACCAGGAAGACTAATTTTCTTGGCGTTATTATTTTAACAGTGCCTTTCGCGTTGTTCTTGTATTACTTGTTTTCAATGGTCGATCTTGTTTTCTATAGTTTTTCTCTTGGAATCTTAATGATGGTGACCCTTAGGCCTGCTTTGACTGCATGTTTTGGATTATTTGAAGTTATGATGATGGAGGCGGCTGGTGGCCGCCTTGGTAGCCAAAAAAGTAATAATGTTGAAAACATAGAAGTGAGATGATATGAAGGCAGAGGAGATATAATGGGGAATGAGAGAACAAGAAAAAACATATTTATCTTTTCTTTTTTCTCTATTTTAATGATGGCTTTTACTCTTATTCAGTTCATTAGATTGGAAGGATTCTGGAGTGGCTTTTATTTTACGGCATTTTTGCTTTTTTTAATTCTTTCCCTAGTAACCTTGTTAGGGATTAAATATAGGTGGTCATATAATAAATGTAAGTGGTCAGATAAGATAATGGGAAAAGAAAGAAAAAGAAAAACCAAATTTATCCAGCTATTTACAAATATTTTAATGATGACCTTAACCCTCTTTCAGTTCACTATCCGGGACGGTTTTTGGAGCGGCTTTTATTTTATGATATTTCTGATTTTTTTAATCCTTTTTCCTGTAAGCGTGTTAGAGATCATAACTGGGAAAACATATATGCTATTCCAAAATTGATCCAAAGATGAGAAGGATGTCGGATAAAAGATAGGATTAGGTACTAAAATAATATCTGTCCCACTGAGGAGAAAGCAAGATAATAGGGATGTTGAATACTGCTAGTGGCCTTGGAAGTCTACCAAAAATTTTCCTTTTTATCCTCCCGCCCCTCGAACATCGACCAAATACTTTTATATTCTCATCCGTTCACCTAAAATCGGCTTTAGCAGAACTAGCCGGATGAGACGTCCTTTGGAGGAAATCGTAATGTCGGAAATACCGGAATATGTAGGGCCCATGGCTATGGGTCTGAAGATGGGTGTGATCGTTCCAGGCATGGATATAGTGGACGAGGTTTTCAAGTCGATCGAACGATGCAGCGATAACGGTTTGTTATATGATGGAGATGTTATCTGCATCACTGAATCCGTGGTTGCAAGGGCCCAGGATAATTATGTGACCATCGATGAGGCATCCGAAGAGATCAGGGAGAAATTGGATGTTGAAAAAGATGAGACTCTAGGTGTTGTATTTCCGATAACCAGCAGAAATAGATTTTCGATGATCCTTCAGGCTATAGCTGAGTCTGTTTCAGAAGGAAAAGTGATCGTTCAGATGTCCTTTCCATGTGATGAAGTGGGTAATCAGTTCATCTCTCCTGAGTTCGTGGAGGAGTTAGATAAAGATGTCATCACCATGGATGATCTGAAGGGTGAAGATTTCACACATCCTATCACCGAGGTCAACTACATAAAATTCTACAAAAATATAATAGAAGAGGTGGGTGCCGAAGCCGAGATCGTTCTTTGTAATGATCCCCTACATATTCTTATGCATGATCCTGATGGTGTTATAGCGGCGGATATCCATACTAGAAAAAAGACTAAAGAAAAGATAACTGAGAGGTTTAAAAATTGTATAACTTTGGATGAGGTATGTATTGAAGGTGAAACACGCTCTGAATGGGGTCTTTTGGGAAGCAATATGTCCTCTGGCGATCGTTTGAAGCTAGCTCCTAAAGATGGATACAACGTTTTAAAAGAGCTGCAGGACAGGGTGAGAGAAGAGTTGGAAGTACAAATCGAGGCGATAATCTACGGTGACGGCGCCTACAAGGATCCAACTAGCGGTATCTATGAGTTAGCTGATCCTAGCGTGACCATAGCCTCGACGGACGGACTCAACTGCTTCCGTAGAGGTGTAAAATACAAGTACATAGCCGACCAGCATTATCACAACGAAGGAATGGATGTTGACGAGATAGAGGAGATAATACAGGAAAAAAAGGAAGAAGGGAACAAATCCGAAGATTGTATGGAGAAGGAAGGCACCACACCTAGACAGATGGAAGACTTACTCGGCAGTCTAGCGGATCTGGTTAGCGGTTCAGCGGATGCAGGAACTCCGGTGGTATTGGTAAAAAATTTCTTAGACTGAGTTTTTCTCGATAAATTCTTCTTTTCTTTCTTTGCTCCAACTTTTGATCTCAGCCTCTCTTTTTAAGGCCTCGCTTCTGTTTTCAAGCTTTTCCGTGTAGATAAGCTCGCACGGCAGTCTACTTCTCACGTATTTGCTGCCGTTTCCTGATCTATGCTTTTCCAACCTATTTTCTATGTCCTTGGTAATTCCAGTATATAGGGAGTCGTCAGATAGTCGCAGTATGTATAGGTGCCACATCATACTGCAATTTACTTCTTTCACAAATAATTTACCTTCTATCAAAGCGGAAACATTATGAGTGATGAATTATGTTCTGATATCACAAGAGGTGTTATACGGATGCAGGATATACTGAAAAAATTTTCCTTTTCTATTCCTACGAAATTAGAATATGAAAATAATTACATAAAAAATCTAGGAAAAACAGTATCGAGCTATGACAGAATATTGATCATCACTGATGAAGGCCTTATAGAGGCGGGTATTTTAGAAACTGTTAAAAACCATATCGCCGATAAGAAATACAGTATATACAGTGATATAGGATCAAATCCAAAAGATTATCAGGTAGAGGAGGGAGCTGAAATAGCACACGATTTTAATCCTGATCTTCTCCTGGCTGTAGGAGGAGGTAGCCCTATTGATTGTGCAAAGGGGATAGAAGCCCTCATCAGCAAAAATGAAGAATCAATAAGTGAACTTTACGGGAAGAGAACGATCAGTAAAAAAAAGATTCCTTTCATTGCTGTACCAACTACAGCAGGGAGTGGAAGCGAAGTTACCTTTTCTGCAGTCATAACGGATACCGATACACGTGTTAAAAAGAGTATAAGAAGTAAAAATATTGCTCCCGATTTGAGTCTCTTAGATCCTTCACTCACGGTCAGCTTACCTGAAGATCTGACTGCTTTTTCTGGCATGGACGCTTTCACCCATGCAATAGAAGCTTTTACGGCTAAAACTTCGACCGTTGTGACCAACGCTTTAGCGATCCATTCTATGAAACTTATCTTGAAGAATCTTGAAAAAGCAGTGAACGATCCAGAAGATATAGAAGCCAGAGGAGGGATGTTATTGGGTAGTACACTGGCTGGCATCTCATTTAATAATTCTGATGTGGCCTCTGTTCATTGCATGGCTGAATCATTAGGAGGAAAATATGATGCTCCACACGGATTTTGTAATTCCATCATACTTCCCTTTGTCATGGAACATAACAAAGATTATTGTGCAAAAAAGTATGCAAAAGTCGCTCAGTTGATGGGATTAGATTGTTCAAATCCTTCAAAAGGAGCTGAGAAAGCTATAGAAAAAATTAGAAAGATCAATCAAAGAATTGGGATAGATGCGGAAAAGATGCAATTAAAAAAAGAAGATATCGGGGAATTGGCTGAGAGATCCGTTGACAATCTATCAAATGAAAGTAATCCAAAGCCGATGGACAAAGAAGATTATGTTAGGTTGTTCTATAAAATACTAGAAGAAAAGGAAAAATAATGCATATCTTGGATTTTTCCATGAACATAGTTTTGAAAAGGTAAACGCTGAAGACCATCCAATAGTATCGAGTGACGATCTGGAACGTTCACATCCTTATCTGTTCATTTTGGTTATCCTGTAAGATCACCAGATCAGAAACACGAATGAAAATATTATACCTATACAAAAAATTAAAAAGCTTATGAAATTAATCTTAGCCCCCTTCTTTATGTGTTTCCTGTCGCTTGGATCCTCAAGAAGCATCTTAAAGGCAATCAAGGCCGTTATCACGTAAGGTATCAGCGGTACAAACATTGAGTGACCTGTTCCTGTTATCCGTGAAATTACATACACGTTCAGAAGTATGAGTATATGGAGAGCACCTAAAACGTATACGCTCTTCTTGATACCTATCCTTATAGCCAAACCAAATTTTTCTGCCTCTCTGTCGTAGGGCATGTCGACCATTTCGCCTCCCCATGAGAAGGTCAAAGTACTGAGACCTGTGATAGGCATCGTTAAAATCACAAGCTGGTTAAAGCCTACCCCTTGTGCGGTTGTAGCTAGAAATATCGCCAAAGGTCCGAACCCGAACCAGACAGTTATTTCACCTAGACCTCTATATGCGAGTTTTATTGGTTCAGCAGTGTAGAATTTGCTCAAAAATGCCATTGAACCGAAAACAAATATCATGAGAGGCCATAATTCAGTGTCAAGGAGATATAAAAGTCCTAACATACCTAAAAAGGCGATAAGTATCCCGGACCTAGATATCCAAAGCATTTTGTCTTTGAGTTCAGGATGTTCGATCAGAATCGCTGAGCCGCCACTGAACAGACTTTTACTTGATTTTAAACTGTCAGACCCTTGCTCAGTATCGTATATATCGTTATAAACGTTCATAGATATGTGAAGACTGAAGCCGACAATACAGGCTAGCAAAAATGAAGTGAAGTCTACGCTGCCTTGGATGTGGAATGCGAGTATGGTTCCTATTATAAGAGGTGGGATTATAGCAACAAGGCCACCTACTCTGATCATCTTGAGGAAACCTGGCTTTTCCATCGTGGAAAGATATTGGGATGGGTTCGATATGGAGGGTATCAATTTGAATAATAAAAGATGAAGTATGATTAGTACTTTGGGTTATCTGGGTTTATAACTTAAGGACATCACCAAAAGAGCTGGGGGCGGGATTCGAACCCACGGAAAACCGCTCTGCAGGCGGTCACATTAGCCACTCTGTCACCCCAGCATCAGGGTCTAGAGACGTTTAAATCAAATATTCGGGCGGCTATAACTTTTATGGTTTTCTACGGTTGAATTCATCTCTGTTTCAATGCTGCTTCGAATGTGTTTTCCAGCAGCGATAAAACCGTAGTTGGTCCAACGCCTCCAGGAACCGGAGTGATCTTCTTCGCCTTCTCTTTGCATTCCTCATAAACCGCGTCTCCGACTAGACCACCGTCTTCAGTTCTATTCATGCCCACATCTATGATTATCGAATCCTCTTTGATCATATCTGCGGTCAAAAAATCAGCTTTGCCTACAGCGGTGATGATCACCTCTGCATCATTCGTGTGGGAAACCAGATCGTCGGTGAATTCATGCACAACTTTCACCGTGGCGTTCCTGTTCAGTAAAGTTATCGCCATGGGTTTTCCTACAGTCACGTTATGACTTATTAGGCAGACCTCTTTTCCCTTCAGTTCGATGCCTTCGTGCTCGAACATGGTTAGTATGCCTTTAGGTGTGCACGGTATTATCCTCTCTTCTCCGGTCATCAACCTTCCAAAGTTGATAGGATGTACCCCTTCTACGTCTTTGATAGGCTCTATCTCTTCGATCAGCTCCCATGCTTCAAGATTTCCAGGAAGCGGCATCTGTACAAGGATACCATCGACCTCATCGCTCTCGTTCAAATCGTGCACTTTTTGCTTCAGATAATCTATCGTGACTTCGTTACTAAAGCGGTGCGTTTCAGTTTTGATCCCTACTCTATCGCAGCCGCGGTTCTTAACTCCGATGTACACTTTGGATCCTTCGTCGTCGCCAGCGAAGATGGTATCGAGTCTAGGAGGTTTTTCCATCTTCTTTATCTTCTCCTTGAGTTCCGCTTCCCCTTTACCAGCGATCTCTCTACCGTTGATAATTTTCCCGCTCATCTTTTTCCCCTCCTTTCCTCTTTATCGGGAACCCATTCAGGATATTTTACTCCTTCCACATGATAATTTGACGTGTAAGGCTTGATATCTATGACAGGAGTATTATCGAAGGCGTCTAATCCTTTTACGTATAGTTCATTCTCTTCTCTCTTCTCCAGCTCACATATCGTCTCAGCGATCGGGTTGGGTCTTACTGGTGCTCTTGTAGCGAAGACTCCCGTAAGTGGATTTGACTCATCACCGAAAGGATGGACTCTTTTCACCTTTCTATCACTCCTGTCGAACCAGCAGAGCACCGCCAGGTGCGAGTTCCCTTCTATCCCTAGAAGCGCTTCCTCAAATTCTGGATAGATCTTTAAAAGAGAAGTTTTGTTCCGATAATCTTCTGGAATCTCATCTTTAAAATCGTTTTTTACGGTCCCTATTTCCTTGACTTTAAAGGTTCTACCAACATCTAAAGATGTCATATCATTATAAAAGAAATAGAGGGTTAAGTGTATTTCGGAATCAGTATCTAGTACTATTCTTTTATATCAACAGCTCTCTTAGCACCTTCATCCATGCCGTCTACAACATCATAACCTGCTTCTCTCAGCATCTCTTTTCCTTTTTCCTCGTTGGTCCCCATCATCCGAATTACTGTGGGTTTTGTGGGCTCATAATCGATGATGCCTTGTGCTATCTTGTCGCACTGTGTGATTCCTCCAAATATGTTTAGATAGATGGACTTGATGCCCTCTTTCATGTCAATGATTTCCAATGCGTGTTTGGTATCTTCAGCATCAGCTCCTCCACCAAGGTCCAAAAAACAGGCGGGCTTTCCATCAAACTCTGCAACGGAATCAAGAGTGGCCATCACTAGTCCGGCCCCACATCCGACTATGGCTATATCACCTTCAAGGTCCACATAGGCTAGATCATGCTCTTCTGCTTTCTTTTCCCGTTCAGTGACCAACTTACTTTCGCCTTTTTCGAATTCCTGTCTAAATAGCGCGTTGTCGTCTATATTGAATACTGCGTCGATGGCTAATAGCCCATCCGGTGTAGAAACGAGTGGATTTATCTCAGCCAATTCGGCATCATAATCTTCGAACGCCTGGTAGAGCTTTTGGGCTATCTTGGCCAATCCGGATAGTTCATCTCCTTCAAGTCCGATCGAGTCAGCTAGATGGAGCGCTTCGTATCCCTTGAGGCCAGTCACAGGGTCAATTTCTCTTTTAGCTATCTTATCAGGGTGTTCATCCGCAACTTCTTCGATGTTCATGCCGCCCTCCGTGGTCATTATCAGTGTCGGTCTTCTATTTTCTCTGTCCATAACAAGACCGACGTAATATTCCTTCTTGATCTCTGCCTTTTCAGCGACTAGTATCTTTTCGACTTCTAGTCCTCTTATCTCCTTACCGAATAGTTCTTTGGCTTTCTCTACCGCTTCAGCTCTATTTTCCGCGAACAAGATACCGCCGGCTTTACCCCTTTTACCCACTGTGACCTGAGATTTAAGAACGACTGGTCTTTCTACTTCCTTTATCTCTTCCGGCTCTTCGATCAGGTACCTATCAGCGACCGGTATCCCATAATTTTCGAAGATTTCCGCAGCCTGATACTCTTGGAGTTTCATATTTTATACCTCTTTAGACGACTTTTCAAACTCTTAAATCATCAGGGTTATAAAATGGTTACGAGATATTGAGGGTTGAAGACCTCAGCGGTACATCATCCTCCGGCTCTTTTCCGACCCCTTGTCGTCATCATCTTTTTCCTTCATTCTCTTCTTCTTTATTGCTTCCTCTTGGGTCGGATTTGTTCCATGGAACTTTATGTCGCTTCTCATCAGTCGGAGATATTTTTTGTCTGGGAGTTCTTCAATCTCAACGATCCCTCTAGAAGCCAATCCCTTCACGGCTCTCTCCACCCTAGAAACTGAGATTTTCAGTTCATCAGAAACTTCTTTCAGGGTCAAAGGCCGTCCCTCCATAAGGAGCTTGATTATCCTACCTTCCAACGAATCAGCATCCATTTCGATCGGCATATTATCCCTCACTTCATCCAAAATAGGTATTTGTATCCTGCTTTTCCTTTTCATCCGGTTCTGCTTGATCTATTACATCGATGCTAGTTATCATGTGGCAGGGGATCACACGGTGCTGGCCTTCCTCTTCGTGAGAATCATCCAATTCCAGATTCAGTGCCTGATGTTTTCCTATTTGAATATATCCTCTGAAATATCCTTTAGTCAAAAGACTATCTTCTCTGGTAGATAGTGATTTGACTTCGTAATGAGAGCCTTCCGTGAGTTGGATATCTTTTTCATTTCCCATGATTCAATCACCTTTGTTCAGATTAACATCCTTCATCTTTTTTATTTCTTCCCCACAGTTAGGACACAAATGATCGGTTATCATGGTCTCTCCGGAAGCTAGCATATTTATCCGTTCCACAGTTTTCTTATACTTTTTCAAGTTAGATTCAACATTCAACTCAGCTATAAGCCAAGCCTTCAAAAAGGAACCTTGTCTGAAACGGTAACCCTTTTTGACTACTTCTCCATCGTCCTCTATGGTCAATTCTTTCTCCTCCATCAACTGCAATTTTTTCAGCTTATTGAGATGTCTGTATATGGTAGGTTTAGTGGTATCTAGGATCGTGGCTAGTTCATCTATAGTAAAAAATTTTTCAGGTTTGTCTAAAAAACATTCGGTCCATAATTTGAAAGGTACGCTGTCGTAAAGTTCCTCATCGCTTTTTCTACCTGAAAGGTAACCTATATCCAGAAGGAAGTTCTCCAGTATCTCCTCTAGATCATTGGAAACCATCGGTTTGTGATCTGCGACTTTTATTTCGAAGTCCATGTAGAATAAAGAAAGTTGCTTAACATATAACTATTTTGGAAAAACCCGCAGCGTCTTAAAATAACCGTGTTATTTTTGGCAGTATAAAATCGGAAAGTTTATTATCCATCGTCATTTCATCCTTTTAAAAGGTGAAACTAGCATGTATGAAGTACGATTCCACGGTAGAGGTGGACAGGGTGCCGTGACTGCTGCCCACACGCTTGCAGAAGCGGCTTTCAGAGAGGATAAAGATGTTCAGTCCTTTCCCATGTTCGGTGTAGAAAGGAGAGGTGCCCCTGTTGCGGCCTTTGCCAGGATCGATGAAAAGGAAATAGATATAAAGACACAGATATACGAGCCGGATATGGTCATCGTATTGGACATGAGTCTCTTGGACGTTGTTGATGTAACCGACGGTCTAAAAGAAGGCGGAAAGGTAATTTTGAATACCGCGAAGGATCCGTCGGAATTTGATTTCGATGATGCAGAGGTCTACACTGTGAACGCGACCAAGATAGCTGTTGACAATGGACTTGGAACAGAAACCAACCCGATCGTGAACACCGCCGTTTTGGGTGCATATTCAAAAGTAGCGGGTAACGTGGATATAGAGAACGTTAAAAAGGCGATAGAGAACAACGTCCCTGTGAAACACGATGAGAACAAAAAAGCAGCGGAAGAAGCTTACGAAAATGTAATTGGGGTGTAAACATGTCAAAGGTTAAAATAACTATAGCTGGAGTAAACAAAAAGCCAGGTAGTTCAAGAGAATACAAGACAGGTGGTTGGAGAACGATGAAACCGGAAGTCGATATTGAGAAGTGTATACAATGTTTAAAATGCTTCGATTATTGCCCTGATGGAGCTGTAAAGAAAACCGAAGATGCCATAGAGTTCGATCTTGATTACTGCAAAGGTTGCGGCATCTGTGAAAGAGAGTGTCCGGTAGATGCTATCGAGATGAAAGTGGAGGAGAAGTGATAATATGGGTGAACAAAAAGGTTTGACGATCCAAGGAAATATGGCTACCGCTTTGGGTGCAAAGCTCTGCAAACCCGATGTTATACCAGCTTATCCTATAACTCCGTCGACTCTCTTCCCTGAGAAAATCTCGGAATACATAGCCGACGGTGAATTGGATGCTGAGATGATCAGAGTTGAGAGTGAGCATTCAGCGATGAGTGCCTGTATAGGCGCATCACTTACTGGGGCTAGAACCTGTACAGCTTCAGCATCACAGGGAGTAGCGTTGATGCATGAGATGTTGTTTATAGCTGCAGGGATGCGTTTACCGATCGTCATGGCGGTAGGTAATCGAGCATTGTCTGCTCCGATAAACATATGGGCAGATCATCAGGACACCATGGCTTCGAGAGATTCTGGATGGATGCAGTTCTATGCGGAAAAGAACCAGGAAGGTCTCGACCTTATGATACTCGCCTTCAGGATCGCCGAAGATGAAAGAATACTTCTTCCGGCGATGGTCGGCATCGACGGATTCGTTTTGACTCATACGGTAGAAGGTGTGCAAGTACCTGCGCAGGAAGATGTTGATGAATTTTTACCATCCTATGAACCCCCCCATGGAAAACTCGATCCAGAGGAACCTATGACCTTCGGCTCGTTAGGCACGCCGGAATATTATCAGGAGTTAAAACATGATCAGACACAGGCGATAGAGAACGCCCCTGAGGTAATAGACGAGATATTCGACGAGTTTGAAGAAGAATTCGGTAGAGAATACAATAGAGTTACTCCTTACAAATGTGAGGACGCCGATATAATTCTATTAACGATGGGTTCCATGAGCGGTACTGCAAGAGCTGCTGTCGATGAGATGCGCGAAGAAGGTAAAAAGGTCGGTCTAGCGAAAATGACAGTTTTCAGACCATTCCCAAGTGATCTCATAAAAGAGATATTAGGTGATGCTGACGGTGTCGCTGTAGTCGATAGGAACATATCTCCTGGTTTTGGAGGAGCCGTTTTTGCTGAAACAGCTGGAACATTTATAAACGAGAGCAAGTCCCCTCTTCTGAAGAATTTCATAGTCGGTCTTGGCGGAAGAGAGATATTCAAAAAGAACTTCAAAGAGATGTACGAGAAGACTAAAGAAGCGGTTGAAACAGGTGAAGTCGAAAAACCGGTAGAATGGATTAATATGGATGAGGATGTGATGAGGGGATAGATATGACGGAAGAAGATAAAGAATTGTTTGCATCCGGTCACAGGATGTGTGCTGGGTGCGGTGAAGGAACTGCAATGCGAGCCATCTTGAACGTAGCGGGCCCCAACACGATAGCCACCGTAGCTACGGGATGTTTGGAAGTCACTACAACGGCTTATCCTCAAACTGCATGGGATATACCGCTGGTTCATGCAGCTTTCGAGAACGCTGCCAGCGTCGCTTCAGGTATCGAATCAGCTTTAAAACAGATGGGTGAGAAAGGAGAGACCAATATCATATCTTTTGCAGGTGACGGAGGTACTTTCGATATAGGATTCCAGGCATTGTCAGGTATGTTCGAAAGAAAGCACAATGTGACTCACATATGCTTGGATAATGAGGCATATATGAATACAGGAATCCAGCGCTGCAGCTCAACACCCTATGGCGCTTCTACCACTACGTCCCCTTCTGGAGATGTGAGTATAGGTGAAGATAGACCCAAAAAACCACTAGCGAGGATCTCAGCGGCCCACGACATACCCTATGCTGCGACAGCCACTATAGCTTACATCGACGATTTAAAGAAGAAAGTAAAAAAGGCTTTAGAAGCCGACGGTCCCGCCCTTGTGCACGTTTTCGCTCCTTGCCCTACCGGTTGGAGGCACGGTAGCGATGACACTATAGAACTTTCGAAGCTAGTTGTTGAAACAGGTATATTCGTACTCTGGGAAGCGGAAGACGGCGAGATATGTGATATAAATATTACAAAGAAGCCGAAGGAAAGGAAACCTGTGGAAGAATATCTAAAGAAACAGAGAAGATTTGCACACCTCACCGATGAACACATCGAAAAGATACAGAAAGAAGTGGACGAGAAGTGCGAGCAGTACGGCTTTTAAAAACCCCTCTTTTACTTTTTTTCTTTTAGGTTTTACTCTTCTACCGTCTCGATAGAATACGAAACATCGTATCCTTCGAGAGTGGCATGTATTTTATCGGCGAACCACACGGCTTCTTTTACTTCAGCACCGTCATCCCAATCATAGACCATGTCGTATTCGCCTTTCTGTGGTTCGAAGCCAAGACCGTGAAGAACGTCCATGACATCGGACGGTTTGGCTCCTTCGCTATTGAACATCAGCATTATGTAGGTCTTCATGGTATTAAACAATAAAATTCCTATTATTAATCATTTGCCTTTGGTTTGCGAAGCACTTAAAGCGGTTTGTCGGATTCTTCAGGCCTATTACCGAAAAGTTTGCATCCAACATAACCGAAGAATGCGGGTATCATTCTGATGAAATACCAAGGGGTGATCTGATGGTCCAGCATCTTGGCGGGTGAATACTTACTCCAAAGTTTTCCGTGTTTCATGGTCAATTGCTTTCGACCAAAACCGTTCCAAAATGCCTGCTTAAAGAACCCGTAGAAGCTCCCTCTTGTTCTATGGTATACAATAGCGTCTTTATTGTATCCTATCGATGCGCCCGCTTCTACCGCTCTGAGGTTAAGATCGATATCCTCAGCGGTCTGAAACCAGGGATCGAATCCATCTATCTTTTTGAACACCTCTTTATCGTAGAGAAGGTTACAGCTAGGATAGGTTATATCGTATCCTTTATAAAAGAGTTCGACTCTTTCTAACTCTTCGAAGCTGTGATAACCTATTGAAATGGTCTTTCCCGCAACGATGTCATACTCTTCTGCAGTCTTTCTCATCTCCTCTGCCCAGAATGGATTCACGATAGCATCGCCGTCTATGAAAGCCACTAGATCTCCTTCTGCCTTTTTCACACCGAAATTTCTCGATTTTCCTCTAGTTCCTCCATGGACGTAAAGATTCACAAAATCATACTCTTTTGAGTATTCTTTAACGATCTCTTGGGTTCTATCCTCGCTGTGCGCGTCGACGACTATGATCTCGATAGGCGGCTCTTGAACTACCAGACTATCGAGAAGATCGGGCATATCTCTTTCTTCATCTTTGACCGTTATAACTATACTGATTAGCATTTTTATCGAAGTTCCTGATCCTTTAACCTTTAATTATGGGTGCTCGTATTTAAAATACGCCCCCTCTCACTAGAGTCTAATCCCATAAATTAAATATTGTTGGACCTTAATTGATGAAATATGTTTACTCAGGAAGATGGCGAGAAGGCGGTTGCGCTAGCTCGAAGCGCTGTAGAGAGTGAAGTGAAAGGTGAGGATATTCCAGACTTAGAACTCCCGGATAAATTCAGTGAAAAGATGGGGGCTTTCGTTACCTTGAACAGGCATCCTTCAGAGGAATTGAGAGGCTGTATAGGCTATCCAGAACCCACGTTTCAACTCAAGGAAGCCATCATCCAAGGAGCAAAAAATGCAGCTCTTCAGGATCCACGTTTTCCCCGGCTGAAGGAAGAAGAACTTGATTCTGTGGTGGTCGAGGTCAGCTTATTGACACCGCCCGAAAAACTCGAATTTGACGAACCTGAAGAACTACCTAAGAAGATTGTCTGTGGTAAACACGGTTTGATCATTGCCAAAGGCGGTCGGAGAGGTCTACTCCTTCCCCAAGTCCCTGTTGATCAAGATTGGGATGAAGAACAATTTTTAGACCAAACCTGTAGGAAGGCCGGTTTGAGATCAAAAGAATGGAGAGAAGGAAACTGTGACCTGCAAGTTTTTAAAGGTGTAATCTTCGCAGAGATGAAACCTAATGGCGAAGTGATAAAAAGGGAAATTGGTAAGGATGATAATTAAGGGGACCGCTTACGTAAAGGGCGAGTACGAAAATTGTTACATCGGGATCGAAGAGAAAAATATCGATTTTGTGAAAAAGAGTTTAAAAACTACGGAGGAAGTTAAAAAATTCGATGGAGTTATCCTCCCAGCAGGAACCGATCTTCATGTCCACTTTAGAGATCCTGGTATGACAAAGAAGGAAGATTTTCACACGGGATCGATGAGTGCGGCTTGTGGTGGGATAACCACTGTGATGGATATGCCCAACACCGATCCTCCCACGAACACATATGGGAGGTTGAAAGAAAAGATAAAGATCGGGGAAAACAAATCAGTGATCGATTTTGGACTCTATGGACTGCTGAGTGAAGAGATAGAGGATATGAAGGAACTGACCGATTTTTTTAAAGTTTATATGGCCCCCTCTACCAGTGCCGAACGTTTAGAGGAAGCAGAACTTATGGGCTTACTGCAGAAAGCTGGGTCGTTAGGGGCAAAAGTCGCGTTTCACTGTGAAGACGAAAACTTCTTTGAGGAGGACTCTTTCGAAGATCTTTCGGAGTTCAACAAAAGTCGGCCGCTTGAGAGCGAACTCAACTGTATAGATAAACTAGATGATCTGCCCTGTGAAGAAAAGTACATATGCCATCTCACAACGAGAGAATCCCTGGAACGAGTGGACGACCTAGGATACATCGGAGAGGCGACCCCTCATCATCTGTTTTTGAGTACGGACGCTTTTCTGGGCCCCTACGGCAAAGTGAATCCTCCCTTAAGGAGCCACATGAAACAGTATGAGCTTTGGGAAGACTTTGAGAGAGGAAGATTAGATATAGTGGCTAGTGATCATGCCCCACATCTAGAAAAGGAGAAAGAGGAAATTAAACAAGCTCCTTCTGGCGTGCCTGGCGTGGAGACGATGTATCCTCTACTTCTAAACGAGGTAGCAAGGGGCAGGGTCTCGATCTCCAACGTGATCGATATGGTAGCTTTGAATCCCGCTAAGCGATTGGGGTTGAAAAAGGGTAAGATAGAAGAAGGATACAGATCTGACCTCATTCAGATCGAATTCCGTGATAATGAACCTATCGATAGCGATAAATTACACTACAAATGTGGATGGACTCCTTTCGAAGGCTTTCAGGGCATCTTCCCTAAAAAGGTTTTGTCGAAGGGTGAAGTCATAGTCGAGGACAAACAGTTTGTAGGAGAGAAGGGGGAAGGAGAATACTTGAAGAAAAATAACATATAACTTGTCTTAATGAATGATATATAGTACAAGATATAGGAGCGTGTAAAATTGACTAAAGAAACTTATGTGGAAGACCTGATCGAAGGGGATGAGATAAACGACAGATTTGCCATAAAAGAAAAAAAACCACCGAAGGAATACACGAAGGGATGGTTCTTCAAACTTATCGTGGGAGATAAGACTGGAAAGATACCTCTAGTCTATTGGGGAGGATCTGACGAAAGAGAGGTCCGTCAGCTTTATGAGGGACTAAAGGGAGGGGACGTGATCAAGGTTAGAGGGGTGGTTAGTTCTTTCAAGGGGGAGGAACAGATATCTATAAACGAGAAAGAACTGCACGGTATCGAAAGGGTAAGATGCGGTGAATACGAGGAGGCGGAATATATCCCTTCTACAAAGAAAGATGTAGAAAATATGTTCTCAAAACTTCTCCAGTTAGCTAGAACTATCGATGATGAGAACCTTTATGAACTTGTTTCATCCTTTTTGAAGGATGAAGATTTCGTAGGGAGTTTCAAACAAGCTCCTTACAGTAAGAGATATGCTTACAACTATCTGGGTGGCCTTCTTGAACATACCTTGATAGAGAGCAAAATCGCCGCCAACATCGCCGATATTTATGATGAGCTGGACAGGGACTTACTTCTTGCATCGGCGATCGTACATGATTTTGGTAAGGTAAGGGAATACAATACGACCACATCTATAGAACTCACAAACGAGGCCCAGCTCGTGGGTCATACCGTGATGTGCGAGAGGATGATAAACGAGAGGATAGAAAGCATACCGGACTTTCCGGAGGAGTTAAAATTAAAACTTGCCCATATCGTTCTATCACACCACGGCGATTACGAATGGGGTAGTCCACGGAGTCCTAGGACGGAGGAGGCTGTAGCACTTCATCATATCGATCTTTTGGCAGTTAGGCTGAGCGGCTTCATCCAGGCCAAAGAAGAGTTAGATCCAGAAGACGAAGAGATGATCTATGTTTCTAAGGAAGGCGTACAGAGACCTATATTCAACAGATGACGATCTTCCTCAACCTTCTTTAGATATATCGAATCCACAGCTTTTAAGTATCTCGAGCTGATCATCAAGATCATCATACCACTGACCCCACTTACGTGATATGTGCTCTGTCCAACTGTAGTCCTCGTAAGTGAACGTCTCCTCATCCTTTTCTTTCAAAGATATCATGGCATCGAGATTGCGGTAATAATCTTCTTTTAGGAAGCCTTCGTCCATTTTTTCTTTTGCCTCTTCCACTTTTTCGTCATCCAACTCAGGATATTGATCTTCGAAAAGAACGAAATCCAATGGATAGCGCGGTCTAACTGGTGGATCTTCTGCAGGATATCCTACGACCAGCTGAACCATAGGGAAGACCTTTTCAGGTAGTTCGTACTTCCCCTTGAGACTTTTGGCGGTTCTTATAGGAGCACCCAGATAACAGGGCCCCAATCCCATGCTCTCCGCTGCGATGACCATGTTCTGAGCAAAGTAGGATGCATCCTGTAATCCAAAGAGGAGCATCGATAGATCATTAGTGACGATTTCCCATCCTCTCTTTTCCATGATCTTTTCCAATTTATGTATATCTACACAGATAGTGAAAAGGACCGGTGCCTGGAAAGGCAGGTTTTCTTCTTCTTTTTCTACTATGACACTGTACATCTGAGATACAAATGGAGCCTGTTGTCCGGCTTTAACTATTTTTTCTATCTTTTCATCTTCGACTTTTCTATCTTCGTATTCTCTTATAGAACGATGACTCAAGAGAGTACCTATAGTTGGATTCTCTTTCATTTTAAACCTCGAGTTAAGATTTAGTTTTGTATATTTATTTTTAATGGTTATTACCTCCTCAAGATCAAAAGGTCAATTTTTAATAGTGGTCTGCATTAAGTATATTGGAAAAAGATGAGTGCAGAAGAGGAAATAGAGTGCGAGAACTGCGGTGAGATGATACCTCCAGAAACAGAAGAATGTCCCAATTGTGGGGAGGATCAGACCGTGGAAAATGACAATTTATACGAACATGATAAGATAGAAAAGGCTATGGAAGCCCTCGATATGATAGATGATGAGAGTTATCAGGTCAAAGGGGGAGACTCATCCTCTTTGGTTGAACGTCTCAAAGAATTAGCTCCTGACGATCTTCAGAAAAGAGAGAAGAGAACACCTCTCAGGAGTGAAGTTGAAAGAGAGGAGCTCGATTACAAAGATATGGATGAAGAAGAGGCGGAGGAACTAGAAGAAGAGATGGAGGAAGTCGTTGAATATGAGTGTCCATTGTGTGGAACGACGGTTAGTGAGGATGACGAAGAGTGCCCCGGTTGCGGAGCTGTATTTCAGGAGTGAGATTGAAAAAGGTTAATATTGCATAAACACTCTCTTTTTTCGTCGTGATGCGATATGTTCGAAACAAGGGTAGTGAGTGAACTGAGTCAAAAAGAGATCAGAGATTTGCTTATAGATCTCGGGTGTGATGATGAAGGTATCGAGATAATGGCACCTAAAGCAGAACATTTCATTATCTATGCAAAAAATTTGGATCCTAGAGCCGCGAATATAACCAAGCAGGAATTCCTTTCGGCGGGTGGTGAAACAGCTGTAGCCTGGAAAACTTTAGACCTCTCGATCGAAAAGAGTGAAGTATTGATGATGGGTACACTTGCCCAGTATGAAAGGGTGATCAAGAAATTGAGAGCCCAACCCTTCGATCTCGAGATACTAGCTGAAGAGATTGAAAGATCTGTAGAATCATATAAAAACAGAATATATCCTTCAGATGGCGGATGCGAAATCATGGGCATTCTAAACGTGACCCCGGATTCTTTTTTCGATGGTGGACGATATGAAAGGACTGAAAAAGCAGTCGAAAGAGCTTTGCAGATGGAGAAAAACGGTGCCGACATCATAGACATCGGTGGTGAAAGTACGCGTCCAGGTAGCGAACGGGTGAGTATCGAAAAGGAGCTAGAAAGGGTCATCCCTGTAATCGAGGATTTGGCTCCAAGAATCGATATACCTCTTTCTATAGATACACATAAGCCCGAGGTTGCAGAGGAGGCGGTTAAAGCCGGCGCTGACATGATCAATGATGTGTTCGGATTAAGGACTGAAGGTATGGCTAAAAAAGTCGCGGACCTTGGTGTACCTGTGGTGATAATGCATATGCAGGGCAGACCAAAAAACATGCAGGAAAATCCTTCTTACCGAGATGTCATCACAGATATATCTACATTCTTTCTCCAGAGAATAAAGGAGGCAAAAGATGCTGGGATTGAAGATAATAATATCATCATCGATCCGGGCATTGGTTTCGGAAAGAGGTTGGAGCACAACTTGGAGATATTGAAGAGATTAAATGAATTCACATCGTTCGGTTATCCAGTCCTACTGGGTGCTTCTAGAAAGAGCTTTCTTGGAGAGATCTTGGGAAAGAGGGCGGATGAAAGACTCTTTGGGTCTTTAGCTGTTGCAGCCTCAGCAGTTGAAAAAGGGGCATCCTATCTGAGAGTTCACGATGTAAAAGAGACTAGAGACGTGATAAAAACCGTAGAAGCTATCAGAGGATAGAGGAATTGAATATGAGTTTTG
Source organism: Thermoplasmata archaeon (assembly GCA_003554965.1). Classification (GTDB taxonomy): domain Archaea; phylum Thermoplasmatota; class Thermoplasmata; order Halarchaeoplasmatales; family Halarchaeoplasmataceae; genus Natronoplasma. Next base: position 88,328 of record PWHR01000037.1, read on the forward strand.
AGCATCGGTTTGACAGGAAAAAATTATTGTGATAGTGTTAGTTAGGACAAATCCTTATATATCCGTTTCTACCTACCATGACGTGATGGAACAAAATCTTTCGAATGGTCTTCGGATCGCCCGAAAGATAGTTTACTCAATACGCATAAAGAACGGATCGGATAAAATACCCATGTGATAACCATGTTGACACTAGTTTTGGCTGACTGCGAGATGGAATTGACCCCGGTCGGTATGGAATCGAAAGGCTTCAGACCCGATATGGTCCACTTTTCTCTCCTTCTAACTCAAGACTCGGGTCTTGCAGAAGAAAGAGAATTAAGAACAGTCGTTCACACAAGAGATGATAATATATTCTTGTTTGAGGCCGACGCGGAGATACCGGAGGATTTCAAAAAATTCAAAAAGATGATGCTCAGAGCAGTTAGAGGTGACACACCCCAAGGTGTTAGAGTTCTTCAAGGAGATCTTATGGAATTTTTGGACAAGCAGATAGGTAGAGGAATAGTGATGACTCCAAAGGCACGAAAAGTCGATCCCACAGACCTCCTATCGAGGACCGAGGATTATATCGTTATAGTAGGTGGTTTTTCTGAAGGTGACTTTCGTTCACCGGTCTATGATTGGGCTGACGACAAAGTCTCCATTTCGGAAAGAGCGATGAAACCTTGGTCCGTCACAGCGGAAACTCTAGTGAGTTACAGGTACTGCTCCCTCGAATAATTTGGCAACGTTCTTGTCGAAGGGGACTCCCATCGTTTTAGAGACTGGTTTGCATTTACTCCTCGTGAGAAAAGCTATAGGTGAGTAATCGCTTTCTGAAAAAGATTCCCAATTAGCCATGCCCTTAGCGATTATAAGGTCGGCTTCTTTGAGTTTTTGCTCCACTTTTTCAGGCAGTAAGTCAAAATCTACTCCAACTGCAAAGCCTCCTGTGGTATCCACCTGGTCGGCTATATCATCTATATCGTATTTCAGAGCATCTTTTATGGTCGCGTCGGTCAGGATAGGGGCTCCTTTCATGACTACGGTTAGATGAACGTCGTAATCTTTTATCTTTTTTAGGAGGAGAGTATCGAATACGATCTCTCCAGCATTGTCTGTGAAAAAAACTACCTTTTCTCCTTTTTGTAAGATGGCTTCTATCTTATCAGTATCATCGCATTCCAATCCCTCTTGGAGAAGGTTTTCAAATTCTTTTAGTAGATAATCTGCCGAAACTATATCATCCCGATATCCAAAATCTAAAACATTTCCAACGATGGAGACCAAAATCATATCTCTCAAGGAGTCCCTATCTAGAATATTCTTCGCCTTTTCGAGCAGTTCTTCTGCATTGGCGTTGCTCTGCTTTTTCATCTCTAAATAGGGATCATCGCACTCAAGGATTTCGTAAATTTTACCGTGGACCTTTGTCGCGACTTCTGCAGATACAGCTCCCGGTTCGAAATTCTCCTCCAATATCGGTAGAACCTCTTCTATTACTTCTCTTTTTTTATCTTCGTCGACGATGCTGGTCTCGAAGAGGCCTCTTTTCAACAGGCATGGAACACATTCAGGATGTATCTCCACTTATAATTCCCCACTAGAAAGTTTCTCGTTGATCTGTTCAGCGTTAAGGTGACCTTCAACAGTAATATCTACATCGTCTTCCTCAACACCTTCTAATTCAACCAGATTCTTTTTTATACGGACGGCGAGCTGTACTCCTAGGGGGCAGAATGGGCTGGTCGGTGTGAAAGTGAGACTGACACTACCATCTTCGACTTCTATATCGGATATCAACCCCATCTCGTAGACGCTCGTTCCGGTCTCAGGATCTATGACCTGTTTCAATTTTTCTACAACTTCATCTTTTTCTGGCATGTTCTTCACCTCTGCGATATATTCTTGACTATAACTTATGACATCGAAGGCAGTATATAAATGAAAGGGGTTGGAGACAATTTCAAGGTCGGATCACCGAAGTTTTTATTAGAAGGTCCTAAGTGTTCAAAACATGGCCGATACAACTGATGTTCAAAGTCAGATGGTTGAGCACAGGTTCAGGATAACTAGAGTTGGAGTCACGGGTGTGAAGAAACCGATAGTGGTGGAACGTCCTTCAGGGAGGAGAACTCTGAACGCTACTATCGACGTTTTTGTAGACTTGCCTTATGACCAAAAAGGATCGCACATGTCGAGAAACGTAGAGGTGACCGGAGAAGTGGTTGATAAGAGTGTCAGAGAACCAGTGAAAGGGCTGGAGAATCTGGCAGCAGACATGTGCGATATGCTTCTAGACAGGCACGAATACGCATCTTATTCTGAAGTCGACATAAAAGCGGATTATTTTCTGGAAAAAGAGTCGCCTAAAGGAAGAAGGAGCCTGGAGAGTTATAAGATCAGAGCCAAAGGAGAAGGTTACCGAAAAAAGGACGATGATACGGAAAGAGAGATCATGAAGTTCATAGGCGCTACCGTGGTAGGTATAAATGCATGTCCCTGCGCAATGGAGACGGTGAAGGACGAATACAAAAAAAGATATCCTAAACATACTAGGGCTTTGGAAGAACTACCGACGATCACTCACAACCAGAGGAACAAGTCCACTCTAATGGTCGAAGTGCCAAACGACAAAGAGATAGAAGTGAATGATATTATAGAAATATTAGAGTCCTCTGTTTCATCACCTACCCACGAGATACTAAAAAGGGAGGATGAGGCTGAGGTGGTTATGCAGGCTCACGAGAATCCTAAATTTGTTGAGGATATAGTGAGAGATGTATTGTCAAAGTGTCTTGATAAATATCATGATTATCCCGATTCCGCTCATATTGAGGTGAAGAGCAAGAGCGAAGAATCGATACATAAGCACGACGCGTTCGCGGAAAGAGTCACTACATTTGGGGAACTCAGAAAATGATCATCTGACCTTGAAACCTTTACTTTTTCGCCGTCAATTCAAACAGCGCGCCGGAGATGATTTCCTTGTTTTCAGAAGAGTCCATTATGTTCTGCAACTTCTTTTCTAGAGCTTCACGCAGATATCTATCCTCGATTTTCTCCATATCCTTTAGAATAAGCTTTTCGTGTTCTTCCATCAGACCCGACCAGGGTAGATCTTTTCTAAAAATAGAATGATCTGCTTCTTTGAAACCAATAGATAATAATTCGTCTTCTAGCGCCTCAGGAGAATATTCTTCAAGATGACTTTCGCCTAAAAGTTCAAAAACAGCTTTTTCCAACCTCCATATTTCTACCTGAAGCTCATCCAAAGGTACAGGCGAAGTCTTTTCTTCGAAAGGATAATAGTCGATGATCGTCAGCTGCCCTTTATCTTTTAAGATTCTATAGAACTCTCTCAACACCGATGTAACGAAAAGAGATTTGTTCACCGAGAGGGCACTTATAGTAGCTTTACAAAAAACGTGATCGAAACTCTCCGACTCTATAAAACCCATCTCTGAAAGATCAGCCTGAATGAAATCGGCGGAATAGGTTTGATCACGGCAGTCTTTTAAGTATTCTCTCTCCATGTCGACGGAGACTATCTTTCCTTCTTTTTCTCCTAGGATTTTGGTCATGCCACAGGCACCGGTTCCAGCATCCAAAACCAGCTCATCTTCTAATTCGAGGTCCTCTAGTTTCTGCATACTTCAGTGACTAAATGAAGTGTATAAATAGGTGTTGGAACTAGACTCACCTTAAAAAATCGGATAAAAATCATCTTATAAACCATAATCCTTATATCACAACCCTCTTATTTGTGTGCGAATATCACTGTAAAAATTAAAGGGGATTATCATGTTGAACGCTGAGATAAACTCTAACGTATTGAAGGACTTAGTGGAGATCGTAGGTACGATAGTCGATGAGGTCAAGATCAATCTGACTGAAGATGGATTGAGCCTTAAGGCTGTAGATCCAGCTCACGTAGCGATGGTGGATCTTGATCTGGATAAAGATGCCTTTGAAAGTTATGAAGCCAACGAGACTGAGATCGGTCTTAATCTTAAAAAGGTGGAACAGTTCTTGAAATTAGCTGGAGCCGGTGACGTTGTCAGGATGGAGCATGATGAGGAAGATAACAGGCTGGTGATGGAAGTGAACAACATAACCCAGAAGATGGCTCTTCTCGATACCGCCGGTATGACGGATCCGAACGTACCTAGTTTGGATTTACCGTTGAATTTGAAAGTTAAAGGGAAGCACGTATTGAATGGTGTAAAAGCTTCAGAGAACATCTCCGATCATATATCGATCACTGCTAACCCAGACGGCTTTGAAATACTTTCTGAGGAAGACGAGGACATGGTGCGGCTTTCTCTTGGAGAAGATGACTTGGAAGAACTGAGCGCCAATGAAGAGGTCAGGTCTCTATTCGCCTTGGATTATTTCTCCAATATGATCAAATGTGTGTCTAAAGAAACCACCTTAGATATAGAGCTGGGTGCTGACTATCCGATCAAGATAGAGTTTTCTTTTGCCGAAGATAATGGAAACGTTAGGTATCTTCTAGCTCCGAGAATAGAGAGTACGTAAATAAAATAACCCTGAGGCCGAAAAACGGCACAAATTAAAAATACCTTCAATTATATACCTTTCCATGATGACTTGGGGAATTGTGCTTATAGCGATAGGGATAGGACTTTTCATCTTTGAGGCAGCAGATCCAGGATTTTTTATCGCCGTCCCTGGCGGTGTGCTTTTCACCCTTGGGGTAATACTTCTGGCTTTCCCGGACTACGATATAATCTCTCCATGGACTCCTGTGATTGTTGCTGTGGTCGTATTACCTATGATGTTCATCTCCCTGATGTTCTACAGAAGGATTTCTCCTCCCTCTAAACCCACTACCACTATGACAACTTCTCTTGAAGGCAAAAAAGGTATCGTGGTCAAAGAGGTCCAACCGGACAATATAACCGGCAGGGTCAAAGTCGGTGAGGAGATAGGGGGAGGATGGAGCGCTACAGCGGATGAAAAGATAGAGGAAGGTGAAAAAGTGAGGATAAAAAAGTCTAAGGGAGTTCATGTGGTGGTTGAAAGATTAGAAAAAAATAGAGCATATAAAAAATAGGAGGAAAGAAGATGTTAGAATGGATAATCCTTCTAGTGGTGATCATAATAATATTTGCTGTCGCCGCTGGAAGAACCGCTTTTTGGATAATACAGCCTTACCAGCAGGGTATTTGGATAGTGCTCGGTAATTTCAGAAAGATCTTGGAACCAGGTGTAAATATCGTACATCCATTTGTATCGGAAGTAATAAAGATGGACCTCAGGACGCAGGTTTTGGACGTTCCCAGACAGGAGGTCATTACCAAAGACAACTCACCGACCAATGTCGATGCGATAATATACATCAAAGTGGTAGATGTTGAGAAAGCCTATTTTGAGGTCACGAACTACAAAGCGGCAACAATAAACCTTGCCCAGACAACTCTCAGATCGGTCATAGGCGACATGGAACTGGACGAGATACTGTACAACAGGGAAAGGATAAACACTCATCTTCGCCAGGTACTCGACGAGGCGACAGATGCATGGGGCGTCAGAGTTGAATCCGTAGAGATAAGAGAGGTCGATCCTGTACCTCAGGTCAAAGATGCTATGGAAGAACAGACCGCCGCCGAAAGGGAAAGGAGAGCCGCTATTCTCAGAGCTGATGGTAAGAAGCGCTCTGCCATCCTGAAGGCAGAAGGTAACAGGAGATCCAAGATATTGAATGCTGAGGGTATGAGGCAGAGCAGGATATTGAACGCAGAGGGTACAAGGATGAAGAAGATACTGGAGGCCCAGGGTGAAGGACAGAGGCTAAGGATACTCTCCCTAGGAGCTAACACTCTTGACGAGAAGGCTTTGACGTACCTTTCTCTTGATACGTTGAAAAATATGTCAGAAGGTGAAGCGACCAAGATATTGTTCCCATTCGAAGTCTCGAAACTCATGGAGGGCGCTTCTAACTATCTAGGAGCTTCTAGAGAAGTGCCGAGCAGGGAACCGGTTGAGATAGATTCATTGGAAGACATAGTAGGAAAGGCCGATGAGATACTTGGAGAGATCCCAGGCAGGACCGAGATGAAACAAAGGATCGATGAGATCGAAAAGAAAGTCAAAGAGGAAGGGAACAAAGGAAGAGAAGATATCAGAGAAGAGGCGGAAAAAAACGCGAGAGAGGTACTAGAGGATGTGAAAGAGTCCACAGGAGATAAAAATATCGAGACCTGGAGAAAGGATAGTGAGAGTGAGGAGAAAGAAGAAGACGACGAAGGGTAAAAAATATTTCTCAACCCCTTTCATTTTTATTTATCTAAAATTTCCGGACAAAGTTTTAAATCTTTAAATCTAGATAAGTGTATCGTCCTTGTGATCATTGAACGACAACGATAGCGATAATAGAGAAAACTTATCAAAAGGAATCGTGGAAGTACTTATGGGGGAGAAAGGTGAGGAAACTTTAAAAGAAGAGTGGATACCGGTGGCCAAGGCTCTAGATGACCCTAAAGAACTACCGTTCTTAATGGATCAGATACTCGATATCGAAGCGACAGATGAGCTAAGGCATGCGTTGGTTAGGGTGCAGATCAACGCTCAACTTAGGATGAAAGAAGATCTAAATTTTTACAACCAGCAGTTATTCGCTGCTAGATCGATAGAGATATTGCTGTACGAATCATTGAAATTGAAGTCAAAAAGAAGGAAGAAGAAGTCCTAGCTGACTATATCATCTACTATCTCCTTAGATCGTCCCGTATACTTTTCCGGATCGAAAACCTCCTCTAATTCACTTTCCGTGATGACTTTCATCACTTCTTCTCGCTCTTTAAGTACTTCTTTAAGTTTTCTATCTTCAGCTCTAGCTTCCATAGATGCTTCCCTGACAATCTCGTGCGCCTCCTGCCTGCTCATACCTTTTTCAGAGAGGTGCATCATCACCGCTTCGCCCATCACTAGGCCTTCACTCATCTCTATGTTCTTCTTCATATTTTCCGGGAACACTTCCACATTTCTAAACAGTTTCTCAGATTTAACCAATATATCGTCCAAAAGCACAAGGACATGAGCAACAGTTATTCTCTCCGAAGAGGAATTCGTCAGGTCTCTCTCGTGCCAGAGCACCATGTTCTCGAAGGACGGATTTATGAAGCCTCTCAATGTTCTGGCTAATCCGCATATATTCTCAGCTACAATAGGATTTTTCTTATGAGCCATAGTGGAACTCCCGACCTGTTTTTCCGTCTCGAAGGATTCAGCGGCTTCCATTATCTCCGGACGCTGCAGGTTCCGTACCTCCGTTGCAAATTTTTGCAAAGAGGCCGATATGTTAGAGGCGAGAGAGATCAGTTCTGCGTATCTATCTCTGCCCACGATCTGTCCGCTGGCTTTGATCTCATTCAATCCAAGGTCCTCCATCACTAAACTCTGTATCTTTTCTGCATCGTCTCCAAATGCGGCTCCGGTACCAACTGCGCCGCTCATCTTGCCTACGAGTACACGCTTTTTCGCTTCTCTCAAACGCTCAAGATGCCTATCGATCTCATCCGCGTAGACCGCTAGCTTCAAGCCGAAGGTCATCGGAACCGCGTGTTGAGCGTGAGTGCGTCCTATCATCACCGTGTCGCGGTGTTCTTCCGCTCTATCACACAATGTCCGTTTAAGATCCCTGAGATCCTCCTCGATCACATCGAACGCTTCCTTGAGCTGGAGCGCCATGCCCGTATCTATGATATCATTTGAGGTCGCTCCCAGATGTATATATTTTTCAGCCTCTCCACAGTGCCTCCCTAGGACCCTGACCAGCGCCATTATATCGTGCTTGGTCTCTTCCTTTTCTACCCTTTCGACTTCCTCCCAATCGACGATGTCGGTCGTAGCGTTTTCAGTTATGGTTTTCGCTGCGCTTTCTGGAACATTGTCCAGTTCAGCATGTGCTCTCGCTAGTGCGGCTTCTACCTTCAGCAGCTTATCAGTTTTGTTCTCCTTGCTGAAGATGGCCTTCATCTCTTCTCTGCCGTAACGATAGTCCAGCGGGCATATCAACATGTTTAGCCTCTATTGGATCCCCATGGCTTCGTTTGTTTTTTGGATACTCTTCTCGTTATCTTCCTCGAGTTCACACATCGCCCTTATCGCATCGATGTTCTCTGGGATTATATCGCTCTCCTGATGGATCGCCTGGTAATAGTAAAGGGTGGAGCCTTCGACCTTTATAGCGTCTTTCCAGACCGCTATCTCGTTTAGGTCTCCTCTGTTGTTATCCCTGTCTTTAGCATACTCCATCACTTTCGCTGTCGAATCGATCCCTTCAGAGGCTTCGAAAAATTTGACCCTAGGGGTCTCTTCCCAAAGGTCTACGACTTCTTTCGTACCTACCTCTTTTTCCAGATCCACAATGACGCTGTGAAGATGCATGATGGTCGTCGGCACTTTTACCGCCGTAGTCTGTATGTCTATTTCAGGTAAGACACTTTTCACGTCCGGCCCGTGATGAGACGGTATGTCCAAAACTGGATTTATTGAATTTATAGGACCCCTAGAGGTATCCCATGGATCGGCTCCCCGTCTCACCATGACAGCTTTGCAGTTATCGATGCCCACATTTTCAAGAAGTGGATATAAAGTTCTGAGAAGTCCTGTCGTGTTACAGGAAACAACTCTGAGATAGTCCGCTCCGTACGCCTCATCGTAATTGGCCATGGAGTTGAAAGATATTCCGGTCAGTTCATGGTCTTCGCCTCCCTGCCATATCGCTTTGACCCCAGCTTCCTCGTAGACCGGTTTGTACCCGGCCTTCTTAGGAGTGCCGTCTATGATTATATTCGCTTTTTCCAAAAGATCTTCAAGCATCCCTTCATAAGGTATACCTTTCTCTTCAAAACCATCTAGATATTTTTCCGAAGCTGCGTAGAAAGGATAGCCTTTGTCGACCGCCATCTCCGCCTCGTAGGTGGGACTTCTCTTCGCCACACCGACCAATTCCATATCGTCTTGTTTTGTCACTGCGTCGGCCACTCTCTTACCAACGGTTCCATACCCGTTTATTCCAACTTTCACGGTCATATTATCCCTGCAGATAGCGGAAAAAGGAATAGAGATAAGTAGATTACGGTCTAACGAAAAGCTTTTTTTTTTGATCAATCTATTTTATATCTCAATAATGCTCCATACCCTCCTAGAGCCTCTAACTTCTCACCACCTTCGTGAGTGCTGCTTATCACGATCACTTCACCGCCCAATTCTTCAGTTCTTTTCATCATCTCTTCGCCTTTCTTTTCTCTCACGTTCTCATCCAATATCAGGAGGGTTTCGACCGCCCCCATCTCCACTGCCTTTTCGACCTCCTCCGGACCGTATGAATAAGCTCCATCTTTCTTTATCTCTTTTAGAAGTTCCTCCACCTGTTCACTCTCATATCCCATGCGCTGACCATCCAATGTCTCTCTTTCTCTACCCTTCTTCAATACTTCGTGAACTCCGGTGAGTCCTCCTTCACCCGCAGGCACTACCTCAGCGTGTTTGACGAGTTCTGTATGATGATTTTTGCAGTATTCGAAGAAATCCTCCTTGGTGAATCCAGGACCCAATATGACAAGAGGTTCTCCAGGCTCCATGATGGTTCTCAATTTTTTTACTATCTTCTCAAAATAATCTTTTTTGCTCAACCTCTCGGAATCATACATCTTCCCTCCCATGTTTGGAGAAAGACAAGCCATCTCTTTCACACCGTACTGCCTCATTATCGCTATGGTGGCGTTGTTTTCTTCCAAAGCTACAAAAGTTATGATCGGTTCCTCGCTCCTTTCCACTGCTTCTTTCAACCTTTCGAGTTCATGGTCCTTCCACTCTTTGATCATGGTGAGCTCGTCACCTTCTGTGAGATTGAGAGTGTGGTAGGAGCCGTGATCCTGAGGTCCTTCTATTATCACCCCTAAAATCCTCAATCTATCTGTAAATTCATGGAATTCTACTTTTTCCACTTCAATATCCAATCTCATCTTCTTCTTTTCCCCCCTTTCTGAACGGATCTTGTCTCTCTGAGTCTCTTCTCTCCTGTAGGTTATAGCGGACACCACGTCTTTCTCTTTTAGGATATTCTTCAAGTGCCAAAGATCATCTAAATTGTCTATTCTGACTTTTATCCTTCCTTCTCTTTTATCCTGGTTCAGTATCTTCATCGTGTCCTAAAAGGGTCAATCCCTTAATATATTTAAGGACGGAGGTGTGCTTCGAAAATAATATTATGAACGAACCGTTAACTCAGAGAGGTCACTCATGAAGAAAACTGTCGAATATTTCGCATATGGAAGTAATTTAAGTACAGATCAGATGGAGCAGCGAAAGATACCAGTTGTGGGTATGGAACGCGCTGAATTGCCAGGATGGACTTTATCATTTCCCGTAAATTCAAGAACTTGGGGAGGAGGTGTAGCAGATATAGTACCATCTGAAAACGAAAGAGTTGAAGGAGTTGTCTATACTATCGAAATAGAAGGTCTAAAGAACCTAGATCATTACGAAGGAAGAAAATTAGATGAAGGTATGGAGACGGGGATGTACAGGAGACAATATCTTCCTGTAAAATTGGATGATGGATGGAAAACTGTATTGACCTATGTGGTGAACCTTGCTGTGGAATACAAAAAGGATATTCATATCAAACCATCAAAAGAGTACCTGGGTACGATAATAACTGGTGTGACGGAGCACGGATTGAGTGAAGATTATCTTCAGATGCTGGAAAATATAGATACCAAAAATTGATGGAAAAATGTGTTCCTACCTTAAGCTAGGTACAGTGGGTGAGGTGGGTATTATCACCCTTCTCATGAAACCAGTTATGACCAGATCGTTAAGTCCATCCCTATTTACTGACAGTTATCTCGATGGAAGAAACGTTGGTGGAACCGCCACCTTCTCTGTCATCTAACTCCTCGGTTTCCGTGATTATGTCAGTTATCTCTGATCCTTCAAGGAATCGGTTCTTAGTAATCTCGGCCACATCTACGGCTTTGCTGATCGCTCTGCCCCGGGCTTTGATCACTACTTCCTCACTGCCGCTGTTGAATTGGTTCAACATCGCCATAACATAATCCATCGTTTCTTTGCTTCCTATGAATACGGTGTTTTCATCGTCCATGTTTTTCTCCTCGTATTTTGCTTGTTTTCAAATTTCATAACCGATAAGGTGTATATACTATTTTAGTTTTAGAGTACGCAGATTCATATCTTAAAAAGAAAAAAGGAGGGAGGGTGATTATCGTAATTTTTTATTCAGATCATTTCAACATCGCTCAATTCAAGGGCCCTTTCAAAGCATTCCTGAGCTTCCTCTTCTTTCACATGATCTTTTGCTCTCTTTAGGCACTTGAAGAATTCTTTGTCTTCGAGCCAGGGATTTTTTCCTATTCCCCCCTGACTTTTCAGAGTATCTTTATCTATCATTTAGGCCCCTTTATGTTATATGCATATGTGTGCAATCGTAAATAAAACTTACGGTTTTTTATTTGGAAAAACCCAAAAAACACGACAAGATATATTTGACTCTTAGAGGTATTAGCTTGTAAGATGCACACGCTTAGACGCTTCATGAATGATGATTTAAATAGAGTCCATAAGATAGCATCTATATCCCTCAAAGAAAGGTATCCTCCAGAGCTCTACTTGACCATCTACCGGTCTTGGAGCGAGGGTTTCATAGTAGCTGAAGCAAATGGTGAAGTCGTTGGCTTCATTTGTGGCATAAAAGAGGATGAGATGACTTCACGAGTATTGATCCTTGCTGTTCATCCTCTGCATAGAAATCGGGGCATCGGGAGTGATTTGCTAAAACATTTTATAGAGATAAGCTCTAATTTTGGAGCGAACAAAGTCATATTGGAGGTTAGAGTGAATAATAGTAGAACTATCCTTTTTTATAAAAAAAGAGGTTTTAAGGTGGTTGATAGATTGGAACATTTTTACACCGACGGGCAGGACGGATACAGGATGACTAGATATCTCTAGGGGTGAAGTTGCAATAGTCACTTTTAAGTATGAGAAGGTATATGAATCTAATCCAAACATAAAGATTAGCAAAGCCAGTATCAAATAAAAGACAATTAGGAGGTATAATATGTCAAGAATGCACAGCTCAAAGAAAGGACGGTCGGGTTCAGACAGACCCCAAATAGAAGAGAACCCGGAATGGGTTCAGTTGGATGAAGATGAGATAGAAGATATTATAATCAAGTTGGCAAAGAGAGGTAGAACCGCGAGTGAGATAGGAGTTATATTAAGAGATCAGTATGGGGTGCCTGATGTAGAACTCGCAATAGATAAAAGTGTTTCCGCCGTGATGGAAGAGAAAGATCTTGGTCCCGAGATACCAGAAGATCTATTAGCCTTGATGGAGAGGGCCGTTAATCTTAAAGAACATCTTGAAGAGCATCCTAAAGATAAATCGAACCGTAGAGGTTTAAGATTGGTCGAATCCAAGATAAGAAGGCTTGTAAAATATTATAAAAAAGAGGATAAGTTGGATGAGGATTGGAGATATTCCATAGATAAAGCTGAGATGCTCACCCAATAAATGTAGATGATAGGCTACTAGAGAGGAAGGGAATTTGCTTGAGTTACCTGAAGGCTTGAAAAAAAAGCTAGATGAAGCAGTCTCTGTTTTGGAGGAGAAAGACAAATTTAGACTCATAACACATTACGATGCAGACGGTATTTCCGCCGCTGCAGTGCTTGCTAGATCCCTGATGAAAGATCAGAAGGGATTTCACGCCACTTTTGCAGATAGCTTTCCTGAAAACATACCAGAAGGATTACCATTGATTTTCACGGATATCGGCAACAGTCATCTGAAAAGACTTGTTGACCTCGAGGAAGAGGTCATCGTTTTGGACCACCATGATGTGCAAGAAAAAGAGGATTATCAAGAAAAGAATGATAAAATCTTCGTCAATCCCCATGAATTTGGTATAGATGGAGCACAAGAAGTCAGTGGAGGCACGTTGGCTCTTCTTCTTTCATTGAGATTCGATAAAACCAATTTGGAAGATGCTGTGTATGGATTGGCTGGTGCTGCTGCGGACAAACAAGCCATCGGTGGATTCACTGGGTTAAATCAGAGGTTGGCAGAATTAGCGGTTGAAAAGAATGAACTGACTAAAAAAGAGGAGTTGTTTTTAGACGGCGAAAATATCAGAGATGCGCTGATGAAGGCCGCTGATCCTTACTTCCCTGGTATATCTGGAAATAAAAACGAGATCGATGATATCATAGAAGATCTGAATATAGATCCAGAATCTAAGTTAGAAACGATTGGTAGGGATAAAAAAAGGAGATTGAACAGTCTATTGGTCTTATCTCTTATAAAAGAAGACCGTCCTGCAGATGTTATCGAATCCATCAAAGGTACACATTATGTCTCGGAAACAAGCGAAATAGATATGGATAGACTGTACAAGTTGCTGAATTCATGTGCTAGGAACAATAAACCTGGATTAGGTCTATCTCTGTGTTTCGGCGACCGACAGGCACTTGACGAGGCAAAGGAGATTAGGAACGAGTACCGTAGTGAGATGGTCAAAAAGTTAAGGAATCTGGGGAGCAAAGTAGAAACTGAAGAGTATGATAATATTCAGTATTTCTTCGACGACAAAAAGACAAGGAAGGGAGAGTTAGCAGGATTAGGGATGTTATACTTTCTAGACAAGGCTAAACCCGTTTTTGGGATGGCTGAAGGAGATCAGAAGATAGATATCTCAGCGAGAGCTACCAAAGAGCTGGTCAAGAAAGGCCTGGATTTGGGTGCGTTGTGCAGCAAAATTTCGAAAGAATTAGAAGGTGTCGGTGGTGGTCATGATATCGCCGCCGGGGCTACCATAGATAGGGATGCCCTTGAAAGTTTTCTGAAAAGGATGGACGAAGAGACAGGCGCAGTTCTGTCTTGATTATCTCTTTATCCAAACCTCTTCTAGAGATTTTTTTGGAACTTTTAGAACATCATCTTCAAAATAATACTCCAAATCCTTACTTTTTTCCACGACTTCAGGCTCTTTTTTGGGATATCCAAGAGCGACCATCAACTTGATCTCGTGATCCTCTGGAACTTCTAGAACATCGTTCAAACTTTCAAAATCTAATGCACCTAGAATACAACTTCCCACCCCTTGATTCCTTGCCGTCAGACAGATGCTTTGGGCTGCTATACCAGCATCTAGATCGTGCCCTTTCTCTTTTTCTTTTAAAATCACTATATATGCTCTCGGCATTTCATTTAGGGTAGGTTCCCATTCCAAGTAACCAGCCCAATTCGTGCATTCAAATGTCTTTTCGAGTTTTTCCGTAACTGTGATGAACTTGAGCGGTTGTAAGTTGGCTCCGCTGGGTGATAACCTTCCAGCATCGACACATTTTTCCAGCAATTCTTCAGGCACTTCTTTATCTCTGAACCGTCTTATGCTCCTTCTTTTTCGGATGGTTTTGTAAGTATCCATACTTTTCACCTTGGTTTTTCTTTTCATTCCTAGATAGGGATCGCAGTTTATAAGTATTTATTTTAGGCATTCCGCAGATAACACATTTCGAAAATCACAGGGCAAAATGTTTTATAGTCTCTTGGGATTAACTACATATAAGTCTAGTTCGGTAATAATATTATATCTATGCTTAAAGGTGGAAATATGTCGAACGGATGGCCGTTTATAAGGAAGATGTTGAGTTTTTGTGTGAGCGCAGTACTTTTGATGGGCTTAATCGCTCCTATAGCAGGTATTGGATATGCATCTTTGAACGAAGATGATACGATAACAGATGAAAGATCCGACGATCTTGGTACATTGGATGAAAATACCAGGTATATAGAAGGAACTGAGTACATCAATAATACGGATAGGAAAGAGGACAATAATATAGTGATAGATGGAGATGATGCCCATTTGAAGCTAAATAACGCTACACTGACACTGCTGATGGATGATAATGATCACATGTGGAACATCTCTGTAAGAGATGGAGGGAGATTGAGCCTGTGGAACAGTACTATAAGGACCAGCCCTGAACAAGAACTGCTCCGACCTTTCTTGAAGACGGACGTAACTGTTTCTGGAGGATCTCATCTTTCTTTACAAGAAGGTTCTTCTTTCAGATTTCCCGGTTTCGTTAACATCGATAACTCAGATTTTGAAATGATAGGTTCTAATTTCGAAGCTTTAGATGACGAAGAGATACCCGAGTATGACTATCTTTGGGGCGGAGAGGGAGATGATATAGAAGATAACAATGACGGGCCTAGGTTGATAGTCGAAAATGGGTCCGACTTTTATATGGAGGACTCTGAGATAAACGATTACTATACCTATGATGATGAAGATATATGGGAGATGACCTGGTATCCGTTGGATGACGACGGAGTGCCAATAGAGAGATTTCAAGATAATGACCAACATCATGAGTTAGCTCCTGGTGAGGAATATACCCTAGAAAAGTGGTTCTTGTATAATCCGATGGTCGATGAAGATTCTCTCGAGGACTATCCATATATCAATCCTATTGATATGATAAGCTCTCTAGGGGTTGAGGCTACTTTTGAATTTGATGGCGAATATGAAGGGGGTGCCTACTTAGAGTATGAGAGTCCACAAGAAGGTGAATGGGTTGAAGTCTTTGAACTTGATGAAACTGAAAATCAAGCTTTTGGGAACATATGGGAAACAGAATTGAGTGAGTTCTACGAGGGAGAACGAGACGATCAATGGAGATATCTTCACGAAGTTGATATAAGACTCAATAATCAAGATAATGATGAAGTGAACATAACGGAACTGAGATTGGTTTCAACCTACGATAACGACATACACATCTGGGACTCGGACTTCACGGCGATAAACAGCTTCATCGACGTGGATATAAGAGAAAGTGATGTAGATTCAAGACAGAACGAGGAGATGAAAACAGATGGGGATACCTATCTACCTAATTCCAATGTAGACCATAGGGTTCTGAGAGTCTACGACAGCACTTTTAGATCATATGGTTTGAGCATAGATGTAGACGATCCAGGAGAAGGAGGGGATCCGGAAGGTGATCCGTGGATATTGAATACAGAGGATTCATGGGATGAAACTTTGATATATCGTTGGGTTGATCTACAGATTACGACTGAAGCCGGGACTCCGTTACCCGGAGCAACCGTTGAGGCTGATCCAAATATACCCGGATTAGATGAATGGATCGAGGGTTTAAACGATCTGACCGAACCTAGAAATGAAAGGGCTTTAGACTACCTAGAGCGGGAAGGAAATGGAACCTATGAAGATGGAATTTATGAGGCGAATGAAGAAGGTCGAGTGTCGATGTTGCTCGCAGCCGGAAGGATCAACTATCCTGAAGATTGGCCTAACAGCCGATACTTGGGCACCTACGATCTAAACCTTACTTATGAGGATCCCGAGCTGGGGATATGGGAGAACGCCACTCAAGAGATCAATCTAGATAACTTCCCTCACATGGAGAATCCAGAAGAGTGGGTCATCCCTATACCAATCAAATTTCCGGATTTTCAGGCTGGATCCATGTGGGTGATGGAAGACGAGATAACTCCTGGTGATGAAGTCGATGTACACATGGAAGTATTTAATATAGGTGAAAGAGATGCTGAAAATGTTGAAGTCTCTTTTTACGAAGGAGAATTCGACGAAGATAATCCAGGAGACAATCTATTCGGTTCTACTTTTATTGATGATCTTCCCGTAGATGATTCTAGAGAGGTGAGCGTTTCCTGGGAAGCAAGTGATCCAGGCGATCATGACTTAGTAGGTATGGTCGATCCTGAGAATAATATTCCCGAGATGGATAGAGATAACAATGAGATAGAAGAGACTGTAACAGTGCTTGAGGAAGCGGAGTTTGAAGTAGATATTACGGAGCCAGAAGAAGGTGATGAGTTCGTTGAAGGCGAAACCGTTACAGTAGATTACACAGTTACTAACACCGGTGAAGCAGAAGATACTCAGAACATAGAATTCTATGTTGACGAGGATCACGTTGAGACGGGAGAGGATGTTACTTTAGGAGAAGCGGAAGTATTTGATGGCGAATTCACATGGGTCGCGGAAGAGCCTTATGGAGAGAGAGACCTGTCGGTACAAAGCGAAGACTACCAGTATGAAGTCAGTGTTACTGTACTCAGCGATGCTGAATTCACTGTGAACATAGATGAGGATACTAGCGATACTGAAGTAGTCGAAGGAGAAGACTTAGAGATCGAGGTCGAGGTGGAGAACATAGGTGAGGTTCAGGCTACTCAGATGATAACACTTTACGACACGGCTGAAGATTCGATCATTTTAGATGAAGAACAAGTTACCATTGAGGGAGAATCCTCAGATACGATAACTCTTACCTGGGAAACCCAGGTTGGAGAAGCTGGCGATTATATACTCGAGGTGGCAAGTGAGGATGATGATGATAGGATTGACGTCACGGTATTGGAAGATGCCTATTTCGAAGTTGAAATAGAAGAATTGTCCGATGATGAAGTCGTAGAGGGCGAAGAGATAGAAGTGACTTATTCAGTAACTAATACAGGCGAGGCGAGTTCTACACAGACTATCGATCTCAGGATCGATGGCGATCCTATAGAAGATAAAGAGGAAGATTTGTTACTTGGTCCAGGGGAAGATTATGAAGGAACATTCACTTGGCAAACTGAGGGGCCTGGTGAAGATCGCGAAATGACGGTTCAAAGCGATGATGACTCAGATGGTGTATTATTGACGATCTTGAAAGATGCGTATTTTGAAGTAGAGATCACCGAACCTGGAGATAGAGATGAATTGATTGAGGGTCAAGAAGTAACAGTTGAATACTATGTTGAAAATATAGGTGACGTGGAAGCCACCCAGGATATAGTATTTGAAGTGTATGATCAAGCTGGAAACCTGATCCATGAAGATATCGAGGAAGAGATAAATCTCCATCCTGAGTTGGATGATCCGCACGAAGGCGAGTTCATTTGGACTGCGGAGATAAGTGGTGAAGGCGATAGAGAGATGAAGTCGTTGACGGTCTCTTCTGAGCAAACAGATCACACCACTGATGCATGGATCTTGTCAGCACCACGTTTAGAAATAACTGAGAAGATCTGGGAGAAAAGAGACATGGATGAAGATGAATGGTATGAGATAGACTTCACTGAGGAGGATTTAGAAGAGAAAGACAAGATCAGATTCCGAGGATCAGTGGAGAATACTGGACAAACGACTTTTGAAGAGATAGACGATCAGGGTCTAATACACTTCGATTATCCTGACGGGACTAGCGAGCAAATTCCATTTAATCCAGCTCCGGGTGAAGAAGAGGTAGTAGAAAGTGAAGAATGGACTGTAGCTCTTCCTGATGACTGGGACGAAGGAGAAGATTTGGAACTTTTTGTAAATTCGACGTCAGAAAGACGTCTTGATGATGAAGACCCCTATTACGGGGAAAGTTTCGATATATCCATAACTCCTTTAGAGATAGATATAGTTGATATTGAAATACCTGATGACCCAACTCCCGGAGGAGAGTATTCGATGGAAGGCAGACTGGTCAGGGCCGAAGAGGTCAATGGTAAGCCTTTAGAGGGCATCGATGTTGAAGTTACTATAGAGTCGAACGGTGAAGTAGTCCATACCATCACCCCGAGTACCGATTCAGAAGGAAATTTCTTCGCCTCTCTAAGCATGCCGGAAGAAGCTGGGGATTACACGATCTCTATCGAAGTTCAGACGTTTTGGAGGGAGCTCGAGACCGAAACGGTGACTGTAGCAGAAGAAGATATAGAATTTGCAGGTATACCTCTTTGGTTGTTCATAGTCATCGTTGCGGCAGCGGCAGGCGGAGTCGGCTCGATTTTCGCTTACTTCAAATTCTTCGGGCCGAAAGAAGTAGTCGAATGCGGCAACTGTGGCACAAGCATATCTGCTGAGGCCTCTACCTGTCCTAACTGTGGCGTCGAATTCGACATGGAAACGGCGAAATGTAGTGAGTGTGGTGAATGGATACCAGCCACTTCTGATACTTGTCCCGAGTGTGGGGCAGAATTCATCAAGACTGGAGAAGAGGTTCAGGATTACACAGAGAGGATGAGACAACAGTATGAGAGATTCGTTGAGCAGAGGAAGGAAGAGGCTGAAGATGAGGTAGGTCGCGAGCTTTCAAAGAAGGAATTCGTGAGATGGTGGAAGCAGCAGCCGTCTTTCGTGACCTTCGACGAGTGGTTAGAGAGGAAAGAGAAGCAGCGCAAGGAAGGAGGACAAGAATGTCCTAACTGTGGAACGCTCAACAGCGTTGAGGATGCCGTATGCCAGAAGTGCGGTACAAGCCTGATCGAGTTGGATGAAAAAACGGAAAGAAGGAGAGAACTAGAAGAGGATGAAGAGGAGCTAGAAACTTCCGAATCCGACGAATTAGGATTGGAGCTTGAAGAAGAGAGAATCGAGGAAGAGGAACCAGCGAAAGACGAAAAAGAAAAGAAGAAAACTAGGAGAAAAAAGGTGAAGAAGAAACCTAAAAAGAAAGTGAAAAAGAAAGTAGTCAAAAACAAAGATGAAGATTAAGATGGGGACTAATAAGAAGGGTTAACCTCTCTCTTTACCCTTTTTATTTAATACCGATCAGTGATGTTGATTATCAACATATTTAAACAAATAAAAGATAAGCAGTGAATGGAATGTTTGAAATAGAAGAAAGGGACGGACTCGCTAGGATAGCTCAGTTTGACACGCTTAGCGGTCCGATCGAGACACCAGCTATAATGCCCGTGATCAATCCGAATATCGAGCTTATCTCACCTAAACGGCTCCAAAATGAATTCGATGTACAGGTGCTGATAACAAATTCCTACATAATCTATAAAACAGATGAACTGAAAGATAGAGCTTTGGAGAAAGGGATACATGACTTGCTAGGTTTTGATGGACCCATAATGACTGATTCTGGGACATTCCAGGCCCACGTGTATGGTGATGTAGAAGTAAAACCTGGTGAGATACTTGAATTTCAAAGTAAAATAGGCTCTGATATCTCTACGATACTTGACGAATTCACCGAGCCTGAGGATAGTAGAGGAGAGGCTGAAAGGAAACTGGAAAAGACAGTAGAAAGGGCTAAAAAAGCTAAGAAAAAATATGAACAAGAAGAGAGTGCTATAGCATACCCTATACAGGGATCTATATATCCTGATCTAAGAAAAAGATGCGGAGAACTTTTAGGTGATTTGGATGGTGATTTTTATCCGATCGGAGGAGTAGTTCCTCTGATGGAAGATTATAGATTTAAAGAACTTGTTAAGATCATTTTGGCTTCTAAAAAAGGGCTTGGTCCTAGAGGTCCCGTTCATCTGTTCGGGGCAGGCCATCCAATGATTTACTCTTTGGCAGTCCTTTTAGGATGCGATCTCTTCGATTCGAGTTCTTACGCTAAATATGCTAAGAGAGAAGACTTGATGTTCTCAGATGGTACCAAGAATTTAACCGAAGTGGAGTATTTGGGATGCAATTGCCCTGTATGCACCTCGAACAGTGTAGGGGACATAAAAGGATTAGACAAGAAAACCAAGCAGAGATTGATCGCTGAACATAACCTATGGATAAGTTTGAAAGAGATAGAAAAGATAAAGCAGGCTGTTAAGGATGGTGGATTGTGGGAACTTGTTGAAAAAAGGGTCAGGAGTCATCCTCAACTTTTGAAGATTTTCAGTATGATAGATGAAGAATACGAATTTTTGAACCGTTTTGAACCGAGGAGTAGAAAAAGAGCCCTCTTTTTCACAGGGATGGAAACCTATTACAGGCCCGCCGTCAAACGTATTATGAGATGGGTAAAAGAAGGGTATGCACCTCCCGTAGATGGCCCTACGGTTCTTTTTGAGATCGACCCGGATAGAAAACCGTATTCGAGATATCTTAAGAAAGAGATCGAACTCCTAAAGGATTATTCCGTAAACATGCTTGTGAAAACTCCTCTAGGCCCGATACCCTTAGAGATGGATGAGATTTATCCAATAGCGCAATCAATTTTTCTAGATTCTCATAACATTGACGATCCTTTGGAGGAGTACAAGCAGAATAAAGCTTTAGATGATATCATACGTTGGGATGGAGAAGAGACCCTTGCTTCTCTCTCTAACAGAAGAAGTAAGGAGCTCAAATTCGACGAGATGAAGATCAAAAGCATCGCTGATTATCAGTTCTGTAGAGGAGCCGGTGATGTATTTTGTGAGGATGAACTCGAATTCGTAAAGAATAGGAAGGGCCGGATAAAGAACGTTCTTTTAAAAGGAGAGCACATACTCTCTAAAAGGCATTATGACGGCTTTTTTACCCTTAAAAAAGAAGGAGCTGAAAAGCTGTGGAAAAGGATCCAAGCACCGAAACTTAGGATAAAAGTAACGGAAGAGAGTGCCAAATTCAATTCTGAGGGTAAAAATATCTTCGCTAAATTCGTAAAATCGATGGACAGTGACCTTAGACCAGGAGATGAGGCGATAGTGGTGACCGATGAAGACCAGCTGGTAGCTACGGCTAGAATCTTCTTGAATCGAGATGAAACTGAAGTTCTTACCCGCGGATTAGCAGCTAGGACGAGAGAAGGATTCGATATCGACATAGGCTAATGATAAGCTCAAAAGTCCATCAACCTAAAATATAACCGATATTATGAGTGGTTTCAATGCGGATAGCTGTAGTACTAGATGATAAATGTCAGCCGGATCGGTGCAGTTACGAGTGCATAAATTACTGCCCTAAAGTGAGGACTGGAGACGAGACCATAGTAAAAACGGAAGACGGGATAAAGATATCTGAAGAACTCTGTGCTGGTTGCGGTATTTGTGTGGATAAATGTCCTTTCGATGCCATAAAGATAATCAACCTACCAGAGGAACTCGATACAGATCTAATACACCAATTCGGCGAGAACAGTTTTAGACTTTATAGGTTGCCTCTACCTGAAGATGGCCTTGTAACAGGTCTGTTGGGAGCGAACGGGATAGGTAAAACAACAGCGGTGAGGATCCTTTCTGGAGAGATCGTTCCAAACCTTGGCAGGTATGAGGAAGACCCGTCCTGGGAGTTTGCAATAAAAGAGCATTCTGGTACTGCTTTGGGAGAATATTTTAAAGAATTATCGGAGAAAAAAGTGGATACAGCATTAAAACCTCAATACGTGGATAAGATACCGGCCCATTACTCAGGAAAAGTGGAGGACCTTCTTTCACAGGTCGGCGATGACTACGAAAAGTGGATCGAGATGTTGGAAATTGAGGATATCCTTCAATCCAAGGTCACAAACCTTTCAGGGGGTGAACTTCAGAGGGTGGCTATAGCCGCTACGACAACTAAAGATGCCAATGTATATTTCTACGACGAACCTTCTTCCTATTTGGATATAAGGCAGCGTTTGAAGGTGGCCGAGGTGATAAGAGAAAAAAGTGAAGAGCACAGGGTCATTGTGATAGAGCATGATCTTGCTGTCTTAGATTTTCTCGCAGACAACGTTCACGTACTTTATGGATCTAAAGGGGCTTACGGTATAGTATCTCATCCTAAAGGTGTTAGAAAGGCCATAAACTCTTATCTAAACGGATTCTTGGAAGAAGAAAATGTTAGATTTAGAGATACGCAGATAACATTCGAAAAGAGATCTCCAAAATCTGAATGGCATTCAAAACCTATCGTGGAGTACGATGAGCTGGTGAAACAATGGGATGATTTCAGATTGGAAACAGAGAAGGGGGAGATACCTGAAGGAGAGGTGATCGGTATCGTGGGACCAAATGCAACTGGTAAGACAACCTTCGTTAAGATGCTCGCCGATACTATTGAACCGACTGAGGGAAAAATAAAAAAAGAGATCGACGTCAGTTATAAGCCGCAGTACATCAAACCGAATTTCGATGGAAGAGTGATCGATCTGTACAGAATCGAGATGAGCGAAAGCATGGATGACGGATTTTTCAAGTCAAACGTACTGAATCCTTTGAATGTTGAGAACCTCTACGAGAGAGAAGTATCCAATTTGAGTGGAGGGGAACTTCAGCGAGTCGTTATTGCCTTGTGTTTAGGGAGAAATGCAGACCTATATCTTATCGATGAACCGAGTGCTTATCTTGACGCTGGAAGGAGGATGACCGCTGCCAAAGTTATAAGAAGATTTATGGAAAAAAGCAAAAAAGGCGGGATGATCGTTGACCACGACGTTTATTTCATAGATTATGTTTCCGACATGATAATGAACTTTTCAGGAGTTCCTAGTAAAAAAGGAAAGGGGGAAGGCCCTTATCATATGAGAAAAGGCATGAACAATTTTCTTAGAGATGTGAATATAACTTTTAGAAGGGACGAAGAGACCAAAAGGCCGAGAGTCAATAAACTAGATTCTAGGCTTGATAAAAAACAAAAATCAGAAGGAGAGTACTATTACATCTAGTTAGACAAATTATGAGATTATGATTCCATCCATAGCCATGGCTTCCTGTTCTTCTTTAGCGATAAAATCTACCAGGCCGTTTTTCCTTTCCTCTTCTGGAACTAAATTTTCTAAAAGTATCTGCCCATCAGGATATCCAAGCTGTTTCACCTTTATTTTGTTCTGTTTATTCAGGAAAAGAACAGATATCATAGCTGTGATAATGTCTTTTTTTCTCTCATCATGGATCATGCTTAATGTTATCACGTTCTGCTCATAACAGCATATCCTATCCCAGATCAAAGATATATCTCTCTGAAGGTTCTCTTTATGTGACCTAGTATCGTATTCTTCTTTTTGTTCCTCTAGCTGTTTTTCTCTTTCCTTCTTTTTTTCCTTTCTGATCTTCTCCATTTTTTCTTTATATTTCGCTTCTTTTTTTGCATCTTCGAATGCGTCTACCAACTGCATGAGAGAAACTGGCTTTTTTTCCTTTCTTCTTACGGCCTTGTTCAAGGGCGATTCACCTTCTTCTAAAACCTTTTCTTCGTAATCTATGTCTTCTGGCTCTTCGTAAAAGTCCTGTTCGAAAACATCCCAATCGTTAAAGAACTCATCTTCTTCTTGTGCTTCCTCTTCCTCTTTTTCATCTTCGGCGGAATTCAGAACATATTCACACTGCATCTTTAGTATAGACCAGGCCATGTTCACCAATCGACCAGCAACGATGAAGTTTAAGTTCTCTTTTTTGCGTGCCTTTGAAAGGTACATCTCTGTGAAAGAAACGAGATCGATTTCCCAGGGATCCATCCTCTCTTCTATAACGAGTTTGAATATAGAGGCTATAGAATTTTCAAAAGGATCATTGGAGATGTCGTTATCTCCCTCTTTCAATTCATCTATCATCTCTATGTATTTATTGATACGTTCACCGTTCCTTTCCTCGTCGATGAGTGATTTGTGAAATGTGAGATGTTGGATAACTTCCTCAGTTGGATCATCCTCTGTCAACTCAAGAGGGATAGCAGACTCCTTTGTCTCCGAAACCATTTCACTCCACCTCCGTTTTCAATTTACTGACATCTGAAAACTCTGGTATGTCTTTCTCCTTCGCCTTCCCGATATTTACTTTCATTATCACATCAGAGATACCGTCGTCATCTATAGTAACACCGATTATATGGTCAGATTTCTTCAAAGTGACTTTTCTGAGAGATATCTGAATGAACTGAGCAGTATTAGAGTTATGGCTCACCATCTCGGCGACGTTTTCCGCATTCACACCATCTAAGTTCTGGTCGATCTCATCCAAAAGATAGAACGGTGATGGGTCATACATCTGTATCGAGAATATGAATGCCATCGAAACGAGGCCTTTCTCTCCTCCTGAGAGGGCATCGACGAGATGGACCTTTTTTCCTGGCGGTCTAGCTTTTATTATGAGTCCACCTTCAAAAGGATCTTCACGGTTCTCTAATTCTAGGTGAGCTTCACCACCGCCTGAAAGCTCTTCATAAACTTTGCCAAAATTCTCATCTATACCATTGAAGACCTGCTGAAGTCCGTCTTTTTTCTTCTCGTCTAACTCCTCTATGAGATTATTTAATTCTTCCTTCCTGTTCTCTAACTCAGTATATTCCTCTTGTAGTTCTTCTTTTCTTTCTTTCTTCCTTTTATAGTCTTCAAGTGCCCTCATGTTGACGGGTTGGAGTTCCTCCATCTTATTGTTACATCTTTTTATGGTATTTTTCAGTTCCTTTGTGGAAGGTAACTCTTCTTCTGAATAATCTTTATCGGTGTCTATATCTTCCTTCAAGTCCTCCAATTTTTCTCTCTCTGTACTTAGTTTTCTGTTCAAGGTCCTCAGGTATTCTTTTTTTGATTCGATTTCGGTCTCTGTTTGATCTATCTTATGCCTAAGTTCAACCCTTCTCTCTTTCTTTTCTTCAAGTTGACTTCTGATGTCCTCGAGCTCGTCATCTACTGCTTCCTCTTTAGCCTCGATACTTTCGAGTTCCTCGGTCTTTTCTTCGATAACTGATTCGGCCTTCTTGATGTCACTCTTTTTCTCCTCGATCTCCTTTTTGAGTTCCCCCCGTTGTTCTTTGA
Source organism: Thermoplasmata archaeon (assembly GCA_003554965.1). Classification (GTDB taxonomy): domain Archaea; phylum Thermoplasmatota; class Thermoplasmata; order Halarchaeoplasmatales; family Halarchaeoplasmataceae; genus Natronoplasma. The sequence goes on from PWHR01000037.1 coordinate 113,858, forward strand.
TCTCATCTACCTTCTCCTCGATATTTTCTCTCTTATTTTCCTTTTTATCGATCTCAGAGTCCAATTTGTTCCATTTCTTGTTTAGTTCGACTTCCTTTTCTCTCAATTCCTTAAGTTCTCTAGATAACTCCTCTGGGCTGATCCTTCTTATCTCTTCCCTTATCTCCTCTTTTTCCGATTTCAAATTTTCTAACGTATCTTCTAGATGCTCGACAGATCTATCTAATTTTTCTTTCTCTTTTTCCAATTCTTCCTCTTTTTCTTTCTTTTTTTCTAACAGACCTATTTTGCTCTTTATCTTCTCTTCTAAGCGGCTTATCGCGGATTCAAGTTCAGACTGCTGCTGTTTTTTGCTTTTATTTTTGAGCTTCTGCATCTCATCCTGTATCTCTTGGATCCTGTTTTGAACATCCTTCAATTCTTTTTCAACTTTCTCCAAATTTTCCCGGCTATTTGTTAGATCCATACTGACCTTATCAAGCTTACCTCTATCGGGAGCACTGAATCCTATCATGTTCTTCTTCAAAGTGCCTCCAACCATGGCACCACTCTTCTGTATCTTTTCACCGTCTAGGGTAACCATCCTTACCCCTCCCATATGATCTCTTGCAGAATCTATGTCCTCCATCACCACAGTATCGTGGAAAACGTACCAAAAAACGTTTTCATATTTTTCATCATAATCCACCAGTTCTATGGCAAAATCTACGGCCTTATCGTCTTTCACCGCTCTGAGGGCTTTTCCCCGTGGCCTCCCTGTGCGCATTTTGTTTAGGGGAAGAAAAGTTGCTCTACCAGCGTCGTTCTGCTTCAGATATTTTATAGATTTAGAAGCGACAGAATCATTTTCAACGACAATAGACTGCATCCGTCCTCCCGCTGCTACTTTTAGTGCGGTTTCATAGTCCTTCTGAACATCGGCTAATTCCGCTATAGTGCCGTGAATACCTTCTAGTTCGCCTTTGTCTCTAGCTTCCAAGATGGTAGAGACTGCTCTATTGTATCCCCTTTTAACTGATTTAGCCGCTTTTTCCTGAGCTTTCAACTGCTCATATTTCCTCTTCAATCGACTCACTCTGTCTTCAAGATCTGTTTTGTCCTTTCTCAAGCCATTTTCCTTCCGCTTTTTTTCATGGAACTCCTCTTTAAGATCTGTCAATCTTTCCTCATACTCTTCATTCTTTTCGCTCAAGTCCTCTAATTCCATTTTCTTCTCTCTTTGTTCGAATTCTAAGTCCTCTTTATCCTCTTCTATCTCAGCTATCTCTTCCATCGTCCTCTCGATCTTGTTCTTTGCTGTTTCTAAGGATATCTTTTTATCTGATAGTTTCTCATTTTTCTCCTCGATCTTCTTGTTTAGACTGACTGCTTTTTTCTTCAATTCCTTTATGTTTTCATCTGACTCTGACTGCTCTTCTTCAATATTCTCGATCTTTTTTTCGATTTCTTCCAACTCCCTCCCGGTCTCTTCTTTTTCAGATTTGATCTCCTTGATACTTTTTTTTATTTCGATCAATTCTTCCTTTTTCTCTTTCAGCAGGTCCTTGAGTCGATCTCTCTTTTCTTTATTGTCTTCTATCGTGTATTGAGCGTCTTCTTTTTTGTCATCGGCTCTTCCTATTTTCAATCTTAGGTTCTTTATTTTCTCCTGAAGTTCTTTACTTTTTTCACTACCTTTTTCCCCTAATTCCTTCTCCAGTTCATCTATATTTTCCTTGATCTCCTCTCTTTCTTTTTCGTACTCTTCCATCGTATTTTTCTTGTTCTCGATCTCCTTTTTGTTCTCCTCGATATCGTTATCAATCGAGGTGATATTGTTCTTGGTGTTCTGTAAAAGTTTCCAGGATTTCTTCTCTTTAGCCTCTGATTTTTTGTCTGACAGTTCTTGGTAGCGAAGGGCTTTCTTTCTGTCCTCTTCGAGTTCTTCTACTTGCGCACTAATTTCATCTAAAAGGATATTTATCCTCTCGAGGTCCTGTGAAACTTCCTCTTTCTTTTCTTCCGCCTCTGCTATCTCCTCGTCGTATTCACTGATCCCAGAGATATCATCCAATATTTTCCTCCTTTCTGTAGGTCCCATCTCGACTATTTTGGAGATGTCGCCCTGCTGAACTATATTGTAACCGTCAGGGGAAATCCTAGCATGTGCTAAAAGATCCTGAAATTCTTTCAAAGTCGATCTTCGTCCATTGACGAAGAAATAGGAGTTGTAGCCCTGCTGATTATCAGATCTTTTCACCTTCCTGGTGAAAGTCACTTTATCCTCGTCTATTGGTATGGTTCGATCTTCATTTTCAAATTCAAGACTCACTTTGCAGTACTCCGCTGCTTTTCCATTTTTCCCTCCATTGAAAATGAGGTCTGTCAGACGACCAGCTCTTATCTCCTTAGAGCTCTTCGGCCCTAAAACAAACAATATTGCATCGACGATGTTGGACTTTCCAGAGCCATTAGGTCCGGTTATATTAGTGTAACCCTTTTTAAAAGGGATTTCCATCTCTTTACCGAACGATTTAAAATTTTCCATCCTGATCTTTTCCAAATACAAAGATATCTTCCTCCGACGATAAATTGGGGAGTCTAAATCCCATTGACAGGTTCGAGTGCATTTTGATCCCATCCCAAACGGGATAATAGTCAGACGATTGAACTGTATGCGTCCGACAAAATAGAGAATGAAGGTGATAGTATAAAAATATTTTGGTTATATATTTTGCCGTTCTCTGATATCTTATTTACTGCAAGCTTTCGTTCTGGATGTCTTTAAAAAGTTCCAAAAGAGTCTGCGAATGCATACCGCCGTTCTCTAAAACAGAATCAAAGACGAAGAAAACGGTCATATATTCGTCTGACCCTTCTATCTGGACAACATTCCCGTCGAAATCTGATGCATCCTGTAACATATTTTTACCTTCTTTATATCTTTTAATCTTATTCAGCGACCCAGACCTTGTATTTGCTATCGGGATTCTTCAGTTCATGGAGGATCCTGTCTTTGATCAGCTTTTTAGGCTTGTGTAAGAGTGGCACCCTTTCTGTTAAATCCCCAAATGATTCGAACGCTCCTTCCTTTTCTCTTTCGTCCAATATGGCTCGCATCTTCTTACTGCCCAAGCCCGGTAAAAGCTCTAGCATATGATATCTTTTAGTGATCGGATGGGCTTCGTTGTAGAACTTTAAAAATCTATCCTCTTCTTCATCGATTATATCTTCAACTACGTAGGGCACTTCACTCTGAGCAGCATGTGTCAATTCGTCCCATCCGATACGTCTCTTGACATGCTTTATTTTTTCTCTTTTATCGAGTTCTTTTCCGATGTAAAGTTTATCTCCTATATTGCATGTCTTATCCTCTCTTGGGATTAGTTCAAAAAGCTTGAATTCGTCTTTTCCTAACGCTAGCACTAAGCTCTCGTGCTTGTAACTTTTAGAGTCGGGTCTTCCCTCGGCTAGATAATCTAGCACGTAGGCATAATCTTCCATATTCTCCCTCATTTGTATTTTTTGACTATATTTATTATCTCTTCTGCATCTTCATTAGATGGGGTGTATCTATCCTGCTGAAAAATAGCTCTAACTCCTCCTTCTTCTTCGGGTAAGATGTCTGCAGTTTTGTAGATCAGATCTTCACTCATGAAGTCAAAATTTTCTCTCAATTCCTCCATCAGTTCTTCGGTTTCTTCTACAGAAAGCTCTACAAACTTCTCAGCGTGGCTCAGAGCGAGGCTCTGCTCGTAGCTCACCTCTCTTTTTTCCGCTTCTTCATTTAGTAGTTTTTTGACTTTAGCAAGTGAAACATACCTAGGTTCATCTTCTGACATGAAAACCCTCCTTTCAAGCCCTTTCTAGATGTTCGGACCTCGTTATCACTTTTTTCATCTTTCCGCCATCTTTTACATTTACAACGAAAGCACTGCCCTGTTTACCTTCTATCTCTCCGATCTTGCCATGGAACCTCCTATGAGGCTGGCCTTTATGGACACTTGGTTCTATCTTGATCTTCACTTTTTCCCCTTCCTCAAACTCCTGCAACGCTTTGTTTACAGGGATGAGTCCCCTTTCGCTAGGACTTTTTCTTAATATCTTACGCGTTCCCTGTCTAGTTCCTTTTGACTTTTTCATCTTGATCACATCCTTCAGGATAGTGTATTTTTAACACATCTAGTTCCTTTACTTCACATCTTGTACTTAACTCATCAGATAGGTTAGGTTGTGTTCTACCATCATCGCCATGGATGAATTCTTTTATGTATGTGCCGGCTTCACTGGTGATCTTCAATATAGCTTCTTTGTTATCTAATGATAGCAATCCTATTTCTTTTATCCGGCGTTTCCTAACCTTATCCGACCGCCTATGGCTGACCCTTGAAGGGGTCTTCTGCGATATATCTTTGCACCTCAATTCATCGAGGACCTTTTTAAACTTTGTCCTATCTACCGCCTCTTTCATTCCCATCTTCACTTTATAGGATTTATCGCTGCGCGCCTGCTTTATCTCTATAACTTTTTCTCTCTCAGTGACCCGAAGTGAACTTACTTTTACTGCATCACTCTTGTTTATCTTCTCTTCTGATTTTTCTAAGTCTTTGTATCTTTTTTTCGGATTTTTAATCTCTAAAACGAAAGGTCTTCCATCCCCCAACATCTTTGCGTCTATATCTTCTCTCCCCATCCCATGGAGTGTAAAATCATCTCCTGAAAAGGCCTTGACAAGCGGGTCTCCAATAATCTCTTCTACACTTGTCTCGTACATCTTTCCAGTACCGTCACACTTTTCGCATCCTTTACCTCGACAGCGTTTACATGGCCACCTGGTTTGTGGTATATTCCTATCCAATTTTTTATATCTCCCGTATATGAAAAGAGGTGATATCTCTATCTCTATCGAATCGAATCTAGTATCTATTATTGCTTTTATATCCGGTTTTTCCAGGTCTACTTCTTTATCTATCATCTCCTGGATTTTTTTCCCCACTTCTCGGTTTATTTCTGATTTTATCTGTTCGGCTGTGTTCAGATTAAGTTCCGTCCAAAGTTTTTCTTCCCTCTCTTCTATTTCAGGGTCGATCCTTGATCCAACTAAAAAGTCTTCAAATTCAAACTTATTCAATTCCTCTGAAACTAGTTCAGCGAATTTATTCAGCTCGTCAAAGAGATTTTCACATGTTTCACAAGTTCCAGCTTCTTCCGGCACATTCTCTCTTTTTTCTTCCGTGGTTTCCATCATCGCATGGACTATGCGCAGCGCTTTTCCTCTTTCCTCATTAGTCACTCCGTGACCCAGTTGTGCGAATAGACGGCCTAAACAGTGATCGCAGAGGTCCTTCTCTAGAGCTTTTTCGACTTTCTTCAATACTTCCATATACGAATGGAAAAACCGAACCTATTTAGTATTGTTGAGTGAGTCAAGTTTTCTACATTTACTCATCATACACTTCTTGCTAAACTATGGAGTCTTTCCTTAGTCAACAGTAGTGCAGTCACCACTACCGTTACGAACCCGGCTTCGACCGCGTAACCCTGATTGATGAACACACCTAATAAGAAAGTGATGAATAAAGCAACAGATGTGGTGATACCAATGGTGTGGATCTCGTATTTGAGATATGCAAGCATGATTGCGAACCCTCCAAAGATGATGACCCCTACTTCAATCAGATGAAGATTCAATGATGAGGAGAGAAAAGAAAACAACACACCACTCAAAGACGTTAGAGGGAAGGTCCTAACCCCGGCTATGACTTTTGGTTTCTTTTTTTTATGCTCCCTTTCCAGCCCTATTAGACCACCCATACCTACCGCTAAAAGAACGTGGATGACGAAATCAAGGTTTATTATCGCTTCCATGGTAGTAATTGCACGTAGCATCGGTTATTTTTTATTTTCGGACTTAAAGTCTAAGCAGCCGAAAAGGTGAAAAGTATTAAAAAGGAGTACCGTTTAGTTCCCACAGGTGGCCCAAATGGAAGATGGAGATTTAATTTATGTGGACTTTGATGTCTGGGTAATGCCAGAAGATGAAGACGAAGAACCGATGCTCTTCAGAACGACCGACGAAGAGAAAGCTAAAGAAGAGGAGATATACGAAGAGGATGAAACTTACGGTCCTCAGCCCGTACTTTTGGGAAAAGGTAATCTGACTGAAGGTTTTGAAGAATCTTTGATGGACAAAGAAGTGGGTGATGAGGGCTCTGTTGAAGTACCACCAGAAAAAGGCATAGGTATGCGGGACCCAGATAACATCGAGTTGTTCAGCATGAGAGAGATGAGAAGAAGAGATATCGAACCGGTGGAGGGAAAAGAAGTCGAGATAGATAATCGTAGAGGTACTATCATCCAGGCTACGGCTGGAAGGGTCCGTATTGATTTTAATCACCCTCTTGCGGGGAAGACGTTGAAATATGACTATGAGATAACGGAAAAACCTGAAACTACAGAGGAGAAAGCAGAAGCCATCTTGACTTTAGATTATCAAGAGGCAGATTTCAAGATAGAAGAAACTGATGATGGTTTAGATATAGTCCTGCCGGAGCAGTGCAAGTACGATCAGGGTTGGTTCGCTATGAAATATAGAGTGGTCGGTGATCTTAGGGAAACGTTGGACCTTACAAGTATAAGGTTCATAGAGGAATACGTCCAAGAGGAAGAAGAAGAGATAGAAGAAGAATTTGAAGATCTTGATGAGGAAGAACTACTAGAGGAAGAAGAAGACGAAGAAGAGGACGAAGAAGAAGAATGAGCAGAACGAAAACCCTTTTAACTATCTTCATCTATCTTTCATTGTTTGGTTGAGTGATCATGGGGTTAAAAGTCACGTTCAAAGAATGGATATTCCTTGTGTTGCTGTTCTCAGTTTTCCTTGCATTAACAGGATTTTTGATAAACATCTATTTCCAAGTAGACGGCATATTGTTGACAACGGTAGGATTGGTCATAATCTTTATAATCTTCAAGATCCAACAGTGGCGGAGCGATGACTCGGATGTTGATGAGCCAACTGAAGATGAATAATTGCTGATCGATCTTTGATTTTAGGAATTCAACGGGCGTAGGGGGATTCGAACCCCCGTTCTACAGCTTAGGAGGCTGTCGCCATATCCAGACTAGGCCACACGCCCATACAGTTTCAATAAGTATCGTATCATCAAGGGGTGCCGTTAGTTAAATTTTACGTGTTTAAAAGAGCAGATGAAAAGATATTTACCTATGATCTATAGATTTTTGAATCGATGAAGAACGCTGAAGGGGAAAAAAGATTTCAAAACCTAAATTGCCCGAAGTGCGATCAGGGTTGGTTGGCCAGAGATTGGGACGACAACATGGTCTGTCAGAACTGCGGAGCCAAGTTCGACGTAGAAGATTTGTTCAAGAGGATAAAGAAAAAAGGGGTAAAATAGAAAAGCGATCTATATATTGACTATTCTAAGAAAATTTTCATTAGATCTCTCTTCTTTACAAAAATTTTATAAACATCTAATAGTTTTGTATCCATGATGCATAATCCGAAGAAGTTTTTTATGGTTTTCCTAGCTACGATGTTTATTGTTCTATCGGTTTCAATCCCGATGACCGCCTCCCCCGATCTCAACAACGAGATTGGATGGTACTCTTATGAGGAAGGAAATGATGAAGCACAGCAGACAGATCGACCTATTTTGATCTATTTTAGAACTGAGTGGTGCGGTGCCTGCGAAGACATGGAAGAAGATACTTTTAGAGATCCTCAAGTAAAAGAACTCGAAGATGACGTGGTATTCATAAAAGTAGATGTAGATGAGAGAAATGATCTTGGAGAAGAGTATGGTATCGCCTCGGTTCCTACGTTGCTAGCTAAGGAGTCCGATGGTACAGAGATAGATAGTCACATAGGTTTTATCGAAGCAGAAGATCTAGTTAAAAACATTGAAGAGGAATTGTTGGAAGAAGATGAGAGTGAAGACAACGAAGAAGAAGGGGGAGATGAAGATGGCGGTAAGGATGAAAGTAGTCAAGACACCTCTAATGATGAAAACGAAAGTCTATTTTGGAGAGATCCGCTTTTTCTGAACATTATGGTCTCGATACTTATAGCGATCGGATTGATCATCTTTTTGAGAGAAAGGGAGGATAACAAGACTGATGAATGAAAAAAAGAGATCTAGTAAAAGGATAGTTTCGTTAATTCTAATAGTGATCACAGTCCTTTTACTGATCAATTCAATCGCCTTTAACACCTCGGGAGACGCATCAGAACTTGTAGTGGAAACTGCAGAACATGATAAGTTCGACTTAGCCGAAGAGGAAAAACCAGTAGTTGTTGAATTCATGACTCCTACATGCATCGATTGCGAAAGACTGGAGGAAAATCTAAAATCGATCTATCCTAGATACGAAGGGGATTTCACCTTTCTGAGTATAGACATAACGAATCCAGATCATGAAGAACTGTTGGAACTGAAAGAAGATAGAGATATACCTTGGCAAGTAGGCAGTGGGGATGAAGAACTCTTTCTAGAATATCAAGGGACTTCCGTCCCTAAATTGCTCATTTTCGATGAAGATGATATTCTTTACTTTGCTGAAGAAGGTGTCATATCTGAAGAAGATATAGAAGATGAGATGGAAATGGTGTTTAGAGGAGAGGCGGAAGAGGAAATTCTTTCGGATTATGGGATCTACACTTTAGCGGTTATCGGAGGCATCGCCTCATTCTTTTCTCCATGTTCCTTCCCTCTACTGCCCTCATACATGACCTATTATCTTAATCCAGCAAAAAAGAAAAGTAAGGATGATGGAAAAAACCAAGTCGGAGGTCTTTGGATGGGAATCAAGACATCAATGGGTATAGTGCTGATCTTCGGCGGTGTAGGTATTATAGTTGCTTTTGGAGGGAGGGAACTGACGGGATTCATACCTCTCTTTCAGCCTGTGACTTCTATACTCCTTATTTCTATAGGTGTTATAATTTTAGCTGACTTGGATTTAAGAAATCATTTCAACAGTTTTAAAGAGAAAGTATTTGGTTCACGACCGAAGGTAACTATCTCGAAAGACAAAAGTCGTGATCAGATCGACCCATTTTATTACGGCATTGGTTATGGATTGGGGGCGGCCGGATGCACGGCGCCGGTCTTCATAGCAGTACTCATTTCCTCATGGCTCACGGAAGGATATTTATCAGCTCTTTTTGTTCTTCTTCTGTTCCTGGCGCCGATAGTTATATTGATGATAGTTGTGTCCGTATTGACTCAATATGCCAAGGATACAATAGTTAATAAACTTACTATCCTTATCAAACCCATCAGGTATGTCTCTGGAGTCTTTTTGATCTTAGTCGGAGTTTATATCCTTCTATTGTTCCTTTGAAATTAAGGAAAAACCTAAGAAAGATTAAAATCAACCTTTCCCTTGTAGAATCCCGATAGACGATAGAGAGAATGGAGCCCGATAGAAAGTCTTGGCCTGACTTCAGATTCACCATCGAGGAGTTGTCTGGAGCCGTAGGAGATTATGGAACACTGTTTCCGATAGTTTTAGCGGTAGCTCTGGTCACGGATATACATCTAGGGCACATACTCTTTTTCTTCGCTCTCTGGTATATCTTCACCGGATTTTATTACAAAAAACCAGTACCTGTAGAGCCCATGAAGGCAATAGGAGCTATAGTTATCGCAGGTGAGTTCACTCATGGAGAGATAGCGGCATCTGGGATCATATTAGGTGTTATGTTCATAGTTTTAGGCTTTACGAAAGGGATGAAATTCCTTAGTGATAAAGTTCCCAACAGCGTCATAAGAGGCATACAACTGGGTTTAGCTCTAATACTGATAGAGACCTCGATAGACTTCGTAACTCAAGACTACCTCATTTCTGCTATCGCGATAGGGATAATCCTCTTTTTCTTTTTCATCAAAAGATTTAAAAATATACCGGACGTATCTTCGCTTTTGGTACTCGCAATAGGTTTAGGTATAGGTTTGGCTACTTATGGATTCCCGGGGATCGCTTTTCCACCGGCACCGAGCCTTTCTATTCCTAACTTATCAGACCTCTTTACTGGTACTTGGTTATTAGCCATACCTCAAGCACCTTTGACCATAACCAACTCTATATTGGCGACTTCGGTTTTATTGGGTGATCTCTTTCAGCGGGAGACGAACCCTGATAAGCTTTCTAAAACAGTCGGATTGATGAATCTGATCTCATCTCCTTTAGGCGGGTTTCCGATGTGTCATGGATCTGGAGGGCTAGCTGCTCAGTATAGATATGGTGCTAGAACAGGTGGGTCCAACGTAATGAGTGGCATTATACTTCTCATCATAGCTCTTTTCTTTGCAAGCCCCGCTTTTATTGAGATATTGCCCTTTGCGATCTTTGGAGCTTTATTGGTCTTCGTCGCAATCGAATTGGGTAAGCATTCCTTCAAAACTGAGACTTACTTTATAACCGGATTGGTAGGAGTTCTTTCTTTGATCTTCGACATAAGTGTAGGATTTGTGATAGGACTGGGGGCATACTACGTATTAAGAAAGTTTGACATATTAAAAAAATAAAATCTAGACATTGGTTTCTCTACTACAATAAAGTATATATTTGATAAAGACTTAATTTATTAGGAGTGTGATTTGTATGCCAAGGATAAAGAGGATAGAACCGAAAACTTTTATCAGCAAGGAATATAAAGGCCCGTTAGAAGAATTACCTTTCAAAGAATACATTAAAGATCTGAAAAAATGGGGCAAAAAGAAAAAAGCTAGACCTCATGGTAAACCAGTCTTCTTCTATTATCATCCATACGACGAGAAGGATGAGAGAAATTTTAGAATAGATGTAGCCAAACCTATAAAGAGGTTGAAAAAAGGAGGTGCAGGATACAAGTTGAAGTATCTGCCGAAAACGAAGTTAGCTGTGAAAAATTTCAACGGTACTCCTTCCGATTATGAAGAAATTTACAAAGATTTGTTAAATTGGATAGATAAAAAGGGTTATACGGCTTATGGAAATAGGATGGAGAAGATAAAAAAATTCCCTAAGAAAGAGGAAGAGGAATTTATAATCAAAAGCCAAATCCAGTTGCTAGTTCAAAAAAGGTAAAAAGGTTTTGGTTGAATTACTATAGTTCTTCGAACCGTTCCTCTAGTTCGTCCATTACTTCAGGGAGTGTGGTGTATTCCATCTCTTCCATGGGTAAACGATGAGGCTCAAAAGGACCGTGTCTTCTCATGTATTCCGCCATGTCAGCGGATTTTTCCCTCACATTATCGAAGGCTGGATCATCGAATAGATCAGCAGGTTCGTCGAATTCTCCATTTTTAACCTGTGTACCTAGACTCAAGACCCTTGGTGGACCGTCGAATCTCGTACATTTCGCATCTCCCTGAGAAACAGGCATGATAGGCCCGTTATGGCTTCCTCTCATCCATCCTGAGACAAGATATGGATGTGCGAAAGGCTCGAGTACTTCACCGAGTGCTGGAAGACCTGATTGCGCTCTCACCAACGCCACAGGATCGTCTTTACCTACGTATTCTCCCGCGACCTGATACAATTTTTCGGTGCTCACAACAGCTACAGGTTCATCAGCTGGTAATTTACTATTTTCTTTGGGATAAACTCTTTTTATGACGAATCGGCCTTTAGCACCTAATAGCGCCAAGATATCGTAGAGTTCCTCGGGAGCGTTCATCATGATCTTCTTGTTCTCTTTGATGTCCATTATTTCAAATCTGAATCCTGGATGAAGTGATGGATCGATGACCAGACCTGCGGTATTGAAAGGATCTGCGAAAATTTTGAATATCGGATAATTGAAGGCTCCGGGTTCGGTCTTATCCATAAGGAAAGCCACCACTGGTTCAGCTTTCCTTTCAGTGAACTCCATCTCTGCTATACCCGGTCCCATCCCTCTCACATTGCCTGAGAAGGCATCTGAAAGTAGATCTTGACCTGCACCGTAGAGACCCAGTTCCTTTGCCTTTTCCGTAGCTTCTTGGAAGGTATCCCAGGCCAAGGAGTGTATCTTTTCAGAATCTTCCCCTTCTCTGTGAGTCATCAGAAGCTCTAGGTCATCTCCACAGTGCGTAACATGGTAGTTTATGAGTACATCGGACTCGCTCAACTTCTTCTCCGCCACTTCCATCAGTTCGTCATGAACTCTGGCGTGCCCTGGATAACCGCCTACATCCGCTTTTATGATGCTGAAAGTCGTTTTGCTCATATTATCACATCCTTTGGAGTGGGTAACGAATAGTACAATAAAAAATTAACGATAGATGAAAAAACCCCCTGATGATTGTGTGTGGTATAAAAGATAAAAAGATTGAAAAAGTGTTTAGTCAAAGGTGATCTTGCCCTTTTAATTATTCTTCTTTTTATAAACATTCCAGATTATCACTGAAGCCACTATGACACCCAAGATCGTCAAAATTATGAACCATGGAATACCGTCTTCATCTGCCGGATCATCTTCATCCTCACCTTCCAAGGTTATCGTTCCATCATGACCAGTATGAAAATCACAGTTCAGTTCGTACACGCCTTCGTCCTCAATAGTCACGAATACTGACTCTCCTGGGGATATGATCTCATCGTAGTCCGTGTCCTCTATCGTTACAGTATGATCTATATCTCCTATGTTCTCAAACTCTATCTCGTCTCCTGGTTCCACTTCTATATCGTCCGGATCGAAGTAATTGTCACCCACC
>PWHR01000022.1 GCA_003554965.1 Thermoplasmata archaeon
GCAGGTAAAGAGACGTAATGTAAGTCCTGCTCCGCATCATCCACAAAGTGACGTTCAACGCTGAAGCAAATGGTTGAAGGTTCGCTTTCCTGTTCTTCATCTGCCGACCTAACTACATAGTAGTTCTCTCCTCCCAAGGGGTTTTCGTGTACGTAACTGGTAACTTCGACCGTGTCTAGCAAAGTCCAATTCTCTAAATCATCGTACTGATCCTCGGAATGGTATACATTGTACTCCTCTGCCCCTACATCATCCCACAAGATCTCTATATCTTCTTCGTGGTTCACCACTTCTAAACCAGTGGGTGGAACCAGGTCTACCTCTTCAAAATGAGCAGTGACCACTTTATCATCAACCATAGTTACGGTGAGTTTCGAGTCGGTGAATACCTCATATAGGGTGTCCCAGGTCTCTTCCGTTTCATAACCAAGAGCCCAGAAACCGGTTCCCCCGAAGCCTTCATCTCTCACGTACTCCCACTTGATCTGAAGAGACTCCTCATCATCGTACCATCCTTGGTACCACTGATCGCCTTCTTGGTAAGCGTACCATGGTACGCTGGAATCCTCATGCCAGTTCCTGCCGTGCTCATCCGCATCGACCACGGCATCCACCATGAATACGGAGTTGCCATCTCCTTGGGTGTCAGCACCTGGTTCACCGCTTTCAGCGGGCCATTCGTAGCCGTAGAACGGCAGTCCGAGAAGCAGCTGTTCATCAGGGTAATGATCCCTCAATATGTCCATGGAATCGGTGACATCGAAGTACTGTGATGAATCGAATGGAGAGACCGGACCTGTATAATCTGCACCCCCCCAATGGTAGTCGTATCCCATCAAAAATACGTGATCAGTGTACTCTGAGAGTTGCGAATTGCGGTAGACTATCTCGACCCATCCCATGGTGCAGAAACTTATGTGGAGATCCTCGTCTAGTTCCCTCACATCATTGTACAACCTTTCAAAGAAGTCCTCTATATTTTCCACGTTTTCATCTTCGACTCCTTCAAAATCGATATTGACACCGTCAGCACCATAATCATCTATAGCGCCCACTATATTATCCACAAGATCCTGCCTGGTTTGAGCATCTTTAAGGAAATCATTCTGGTATGACGTATTGAACTGCGCGACGGTGAGTGTAACTTTTGTATCCGTTCCTTCCGCCGCTGCCTTCACATCATAGTAATGAGACATGTTTCCATCGCATAGAGAGCCGTCAGGTTGGGCGGTCATAGAAAATACTGAGATGTGGGTCAATTTATCCCAATCGGGCTCGTAATCTGCTGGATCCGTCCAATAAGGCCAGAAACCATATGTGACAGGTCCACCGGCATCGAGTAAATCCATACCTTCATCCCCAGACCAGTGCGAGAATTCCCATCCCTCATCGGGTGTGGCTTCGATGGTCACTTCGGTCCCTTCATCGTACATGTATGTCCCGGGCTCGGGATCGGTGGTGCCTTCTCCTTCGACACCTATCTCTAGTGTGTATTCTTCCACTACAGTTTCGAAAGTCTCTATCTGACCTAGACCTTCCTGACCGTCCCACTGCGCAACAGCCTTGAACTCGTATTCTTTACCAGAGTCCAGAGCCGATATCTCCTCGTAGAAAGTCCCTTCGGTGATCATGGGTTTTGGCTCTGTTTCCATCCACTCACTATGACCTAGTTCTCTATACCTGAAAAATACGTGAACATCGGCATCCTCTTCCGGTTCCTGAACCGCATCGGTGTTACCTTCTTCTACCTCGTTGGTACCTACAGCTCGAACGACGTACCACCAGAAGGTATCATCCGCCAATCCTGCGTATGGATCCACGTACGAATATTCCACTAAACCGTCGGCATCAACACTGTCTAAAGGTTCGTCCCAGGGACCATCTTGGTTTTCCGAACGGTATATATTATAATGACTCACATCATCCGGGTCATCTGGACTGGCAGTCCATGTCAGCAGGTTATGTTCAGTACCTTCATCTCCTATATCCCCCAGATCTCCGTGTAATACGGCCGAGTCAGTCGTCACATCGGTGGCTCCGACGGTTTCAACTTCTACATCTCCGACCCCCTCAAATCCACTATCCCATGTATCATAGACAGTATCTGAGTCCTCACATACCGCACGTATCTCTACATCATATGTACCGACCGACTCCTCTGAATGTTGGAAGGACACCCACGAGGTCTCACCTGGGGCCAATGACCCTGTATACTCAGAGTCCTGCCATTCGTCGTCTATCCATAATTGACCATACACGACATCTTCCACACTACCAACGTTCTCGATCTCTCCTTCTATTGTTACGGTTTCTTCAGGATTGGCTGTTTCCGGACTTACAGACCAGTCGTTAAGAATAAATTCAGGAAGATCACCATCGTCAACCACCTGGAATTCACTGCTCCAAGAATCATGAGCGGGGAACACCGGTTCTCCTCCCACCATCTCGAAGGCGTGGACATCCACATCGTATAATCCGACATCCTCCCTAGAAATATCGAAGGAGACCCATTCGCTTTCATCCGGACCGAGATAGGGATTCGGAGAGGTCGAGGCTTCAAAATCATCGTCAATAAAGATATCGACAGATACGTAACCCCCGCCGCCACCGATATTCTCAACATGACCTTCTACCGTTACGGTATCACCGGGATTTACGGTGTTGGGATTAACCGACCAACCAGAGAGTTCGAAATTAGGATCTTCACCGTTCGAATACTGTTCGTAATAGTACTCCAGCGTATCTCGATCGAAGTATAGGCCGGGACATCCTTCTACACCCCATCCTGTGTGAGGAGTCACGTCTTCGAACCCATCGATACCTAGATCGACTGAACCCGAGCGGTCGTCCATGATGCTGTCCGCATATTCTAAATATGCGATCAGGTGGCCGCCGGCTTCATATTGGGCGTCGGTAGGTTCGTGGACCGCGGAATTTGGATTGAAACCTCCGTCGAATTTTATACCTATGTCGATACGATTTCGTTCGTCTCCTTCATGAAATCCTATGCTGTCCACCGGACTTCCATGGTAAATATCGCCGTCTTTACCGATCACGAAATGGTAAGCGATCCCGGGCCAGCCATTATTATCTCTGTGCCATTCGTGCGAACTGTGTGCCGCGGTATCGCCGTCACGTGGAGCGAAAGACCCTCCCGTATGGTGCACCGTTACTCCTTCAACGTATCCGTCCCAATATCCGTCGTAATAACCCCAATCCGTCGATCTTAACTTATAGAAAGGGCTATCGTCTCTAGAGCCATATGCCGATTGAAAATCATCTTCGAATAGGGTGTAAAGAAGATCGGGTTCAGACACCGTGATCTGCTCATGGGCCGTTGACGATGTTCTATCATAAGTTCCATGATGTTCGACCTCTAGATCCTCGGGAGGCGCAGGTGCATCGGTATCGTCATCTGTCAAAAAGGTCATAACCTCTCCCGTATCTTCATCACCATCCCACTGCACAACGGCTTTGAACTCGTATTGAGTATCAGGTTCTAGTCCTGACACAGTGTGTTCGAACGGTCCTTCCGACGCAACCTGCTCTGTTTCCGTCTCCGACCACGTAGATGCACCGGATTCCCTATACCTGAAAAATACTTCCACGACGGTATCAGCCGTTGGTTCCTGTACAGAATCTGTGTTGCCCTCTTCGATCCCATTTGTGCCTTCGGCCCTCACAACATACCAGTAACGTGGTTCACCGGCTGAATTTTCATCTATATGTTGATAACTGGTAGAACCGTCCGCGTTGACACTCGCTATAGGTGTATCCCAAGGTCCTCCTTGGTCCTCCGACCGGTAGATATTGTAATGATCGACATCTCCGTCATCTGGGCTTGCATCCCAGCTCAGTCGATTGTGAGGAGCATCTATTCCTCCCATATCTACCACTTCGCCTTCCAATGTGGCCGAATCCTGAGTAATGCCGGACGCACCTATGGTCTCTACTTCCACAGCCACTTCTTCAACGACCTCGAAATCTCC
>PWHR01000069.1 GCA_003554965.1 Thermoplasmata archaeon
AATCTCAGACTGATTTAACCGATTTCTCAATGTAAAAATGCCTTAGCAGATTAGCCCGCCCCGAACGGAGTGAGCATGCCCACGGCCTTCAGCCGTGGGTGGGCGGGCTATTTTGACTTTTTTCGAATTCAACTGGATTTTGAAGTGTCAATGTTTTTTCTCTTTCTTCGAATTTTTTGATTTTCCTTTTATATTTATCAGCAAAGTCTCTAAAAATTTCAATAAAACTTTTAGTATTACCTGTCTGATCTATTGGAATTTCTGATAAATCATAATAATTATCACTTGTTTGTTTTTTCTTGACTCTTAATCTATAAGGAACTAGGGAATATGTCGACATCGTGGACACCTATTCTACATATGATTTAATCCATAATAAAGATTTCCATATTTATTTTTAATGGAGAATTGACTCAAAAATATAAACTTAATCAACTTGTAAAATGACATATACTTCCAAACGAATACAACTAGTGTGTTCAGCTGCTATAAGGAATACAAAAACGAGTTGAGTTTCCCGAATGACTAAAACTCCTTAAAATCCGATCGGAAAAAGACCTCAACCTGTCCCTCCCATCTCCCAACAATTATCAAATACGGCAGTTATCATCACATCCAGTGATCAAATTCTCTTTTTCTGTCAACCGTCTTTCATATATGAACTATAGCAGTTCTTGCCCTTTTCATTATCAAGGATAGCAGGTGAATCATATATCAAGGACAGCAGTTACCTGCCATCCTTCATAATTATTTTTCTATTATTTGAAGGACTATGGTATGCTAATCCCAGCCGTCCTTCATATATTAACTTTAGCAGTTCGTACAGTTTCTATATTTGTATATAACCATTACCATTCTAATTCCCACTTAATTTTATTGGATTATAGACCCTTTCTCCATCCAACAGCTCTGCCTTTATGATCCTATAACGATCACAGCTACTACGAGTTCAAATAATTTTTTTCTTTTTGAATACTCACTTCTCTTTCCATTTCGACTTTTTACTTAATAGATTGTTATAGTTTCAATTTCTCTCCAAAGTGAGAAAAAGAACCTATTAGCCTGATCTAAGAGATCCGTTTTTATTACACAGCTTAAAAAACTAGTATCAACGATCACTCTTGCCATTCTTCCACGGCTTCTTCCCTCTCATCCGCAGTGATAGCGAGGAAGAAAGGAATGAATTCCCTCTAATCCACGCTCTTAGAACCTCTTCTCAAACTTATCCCTCTGCTCTCTAAAATATCTTTCATAGACTCGATATCTTTATCGGCTATCTCCATAGCTCTACCCAAAGATATCTCTCCTTTTTCATAAAGTTTGCAGGCGATGGATATCCTCAACTCAGGTCTCTCCCGTAGGAGAGTTCTTATCGCGTCCCGTAAAAATTCCGATCTACTGTCGTAATAGCCCGTTTCAGGGATGGCATCGACTTCACGCTTGATCATATCTGGTAATGTCATGGACACCCTTTTCGTTTCCGACATGTTATCATACCATAGTATGCATATAGTAATACTTACACCTTATCGAAACTTATGATCTAAAAACTCTAGTCAAAACAACCTCCCTTCTAGTTCCCCGCCAACCGGAACGAGAGTGAGGATGAGAAGAATTCATTCTTCACCAACCGCAGATCATAACGAAATCAACCCTCTACGACGATCAAAAACATTCAAGCGGTTTATCTTTCACATCTTTAGAGAATAGATAATCATCTTCTTTCCTCAATGATCCAACAGCCGTTATATATGCATCCTGGAAAGAAATTATAGACCAAGAATTAGCAAACTATTTATATGTTATAATACATAGATTATCAAAGGGTTGATAATATGGATTTGATAATAGATGTTAAGACGAGAGAAGAGTATTATATGAACCACATCGAAGGTGCTTTGAACATACCGGTCTGGGACCTTGGTTTTTACCTTGACTTTTTGAAGGATAAATCGGTCAGGGTCTACTGTGGACCTAGAAGGAAAAGGACCGAGATGGCTTTAGAGTTTTTAGAGGAGAATGGAGTGGATGTTGAAGAGTTACCTGTGGAGGAATTCGATGACCACGAGTGGGTCGGGAAGCCGATGGTCAGTGCGTTGAACTACCTTTCAGTAAAACCCGGACATGAGGAAAAAGTGGAAAAGATGATGGAAGATCTCTGTCAGTTCACGATGGACAAAGAAGGATTTATCGGTACGAAAGTGGTGAAGGCGACCGACGTAGCTTACGGTGGATCTATGCTGCGGGGAGAGCGCGAGGAGATAGAGATCAACCCGACGAAATACATCATGATAACGTATTGGGACAGCAGAGAGAGCCACGAAAAATTCCATGATATCGATGAGATAAGGGAAGGTTTCAAAGAGATGATGCCTCACCTGTCCGTGATGCCCTTCGAGGAGCACGCCGAGATACTGCACTGAAAAATCTGTATAAACGAAGGATCTTCCATAAAATCATATAAAGGGTCGTCAACATTATACAGATAGAGGAGGATATAGATGAAGGGGACCGTAAAGTTCTTCGACGACGTAAAGAATTACGGATTCATCGAGCCCGACCACAAGAAAGAAAAGGACCATTTCGTTCATCGAAATGAGATCCGCAACGGACACAGCCTTGAGGAAAGAGATAGGGTGGAGTTCGACAGCGATGCGTACGACGTGAGCTATCCGACGGTGCATCTGGCGCTGAAAGAGAGAGGTGTGGATGACTGATTCTCAGTCTGAATAAGAGAAATGTAGGGGAAATATGACGACCTGAAGCTGAAGATGCAGGCTGAAGCTGATCAGGATGAAGTGGATCTGACCCTATACGCCGATCAACTAGTGGGTTACAGTGTTGACAAAGAAGTCGAAAGTATATTTGCACTAGAGTACCTCAAAAATATGGTCAAACCTATCTCGAACAACGCTCCCGTTTTTGTCAGGTTAGGTCCCGATCATTCCATGGAGATCGAGTATAGATTTGCGGAGGGACACGGTAAGGCGCTGATGCTGCTGGCGCCTAGGATCGAAGGGTGAAAGGTATTTAGCTAACTCTTTAGTTTTGTGAAATATGAAGAAAGAATGCGGAGCATGCGGCGGAACAGGAATGTGCCAAGAGTGTGATGGTGAAGGCACTGTTTGGTCCGGTCTGCTTGGCGATCTTCGCATCGCAAAGGAAAGATGTCCTGAGTGTTCAGGTTCAGGTAAATGCAATATATGTTCAGGCACTGGTGAGGTAGACGAGGAAGAATAAACTTAGTCTTACTTTCACTGGACACCTTCGTTTTTCCTTTTTTAGACTTCTACTGTCTTGCTTTGATATGATATCATGGAATCCTTAGATAAAAAAGAGATTCTCGAATCAGATCTCTCCTCAAGGTCCGATAAGAGCTATACGGAAGAACCTGGAGAGATAGAGATGGTGAAGGAGCTACGTCGCACCAACTACATACGCTAACCGCAGATGATAACGAAATCAACCGTCTAGATAATGGTTCCTACCAACTATCTTGTAACTTGAATCTCTCAGTTCCCGACGCCGATCGTAATCAAATCCTGTCCCCTCCATCAAAGGGATATCCACGGAAGTTATTTAGTTAATAATATGAGAAGCTAAGCAACATGTGTATTAAAGTGACAACCCCTCCGAGAACGTTAAAAAGTTGAACTATTTAACTATTAAACGATGAAAGATACTGTAGTTAAGATGTCAAAAAAAGAGTCAAGGAAAGATTTGAAGAAGAAGAGATAAGCGAGGAAGAAGTAGAGAAAGCCATCAAGGAGTACAGAGAAGAAGGCGAGTGATGATTGACTTAAAATCTCCAAGTTAATGATGTGATTCACTTACCGACAAAAACTATAAATAACAAGTTTTACTATAGTAAAACAAAGGTAACACAATGTCCTCTAAAACTAAAAATGTGAATGTGAAGATGGATGAAAAGTTCGTCGAGATGATAGACGACTATGTAGAGGAAAAAGGCTACAAAAA
>PWHR01000005.1 GCA_003554965.1 Thermoplasmata archaeon
AACGATTTATCAAAATAGATCAACTGCTGACCTCTATGATGTCGTCGCAGACCATGGCTAAGATGTTGTCGATCTCCTCGGATTCCTGCTCCGACACGGATAAGATTATCGTGTAGCAGTCGTAAGACCTTAGACTAGATATCAATATGTGCAAGAACTCCGCTAAGATCTTGTTGTCGTTGTGGATCGCCAGGGAATTTATGGAATCTAATACAACGGTGTTCTGCTCAGCAGGGTGTTTCTTCAAGAGATACTCTATCTTTAACATGATGTTCTCGAGCATGGTCGGACTCTCCACGAAGGTGACTCCAGTGGATTTACCGGCGACACCCATGGTCATGTAAGATACCGCATCTACGAAATTTATGGGTTCCATAGAAACCTCGAGAGCTTTCAATAACTCTAAGATCGAATCCGCAGGTATCGTGGATGTTTCGTAGATCACTTTCATGCTCTTTTCATCTACAAAATCGTCGGTTATGGTGGTTATCACATCAAAATACGACTCTATATCGAATTTCAAAGCTATGGCAGAACCCGGTTCTAGGGTTTCCAACTTATCCAAAAGACCATCGACTTCTATGACGTCTATCATTCTTCCAACCCCCCGCCTTTGAGCAGTGGTACAAGAAGTACCCCGACGGATGTAAGATCCAATACATACTTGGCACGGGAATGATCCGTACCCCTCATCTTCACAACCTGAAGGGTCCTTAACAGATCACCCTGCCTTTCCAGATTCCCCATCATGATTATCCCGTCTGCGATGGCCTCTTCTACACCGTACAGCGAATATCTGGGTTCCTCCGGTGATATCTCTGATACCAGCAGGGAAGTGCACCCGTGGGACGAAAGGGTCTTCATCAACTGTAGTATAAAATCTCTGATCTTTTCCTCGCTCTTCAACTGAAAACATACGTTGGTGACCGAATCTAAAACCAACCTTTTGACTTCGTTCTTGACCACGTATTCCTCGATCCTATCGATTATCTCGTCCATCTCATCGTAAGAGAACTCGCTCTTGTTCAGTATATCCAATTCATCGTATATATCCGGCATATCGACGAACATCAATTTACCTTCATCGATGAGACTATCGTCAAAGAACTCGTAGGGCACCACGTTGTTCAACATCTTGATCGAAGATTCCGTCACGGATATGAAAAGACAGTTCTCATCATCCAAAGCACCGTGAACCAGGAACTCTAGACTCAGGGTTGTCTTCCCGGTTCCACAGCTGCCGGTTATCAATACCGCATTACCCCTGGGTATCCCCCCGTTCAGTATGGTGTCCAGTCCATCGATGCCAGTGATGCATCTTGCCCTCTTCCTATCAGGTGTTATTGTGAGTTCTTTTTCCGCCATTGAGACCACGATTCTTATGAGCTATAGTTTATTTTTTTTTTAATCTTTTGCGAGATTGTTAAAGGATTTCAACGTTAAAACCTGACAAATATTTTATATCCTCGGTGAAATTCACCTTCACAGGTAGGTAATCTATATGAGATACTTCGGGTCCTCAGGAATACGTGGAATCGTTAACGAAAAGGTCGATCCAGATTTAAGTATGAAGATAGGTAAGGCCATAGGTAGCCTTTACGACAGCGTTGTCATCGGAAAGGATCCGAGACCACACGGAGGGATGATCGAGACAGCACTGATCAGCGGAGTCCTTTCTCAGGGCTGCGACGTTTACAGGGCCGGTATGGTTTCTACGCCTACGTTAGCTTACTCCACCCGGAGATTCGACTGCGGTATCATGGTGACGGCTTCCCATAATACAGCGGAGTACAACGGTGTCAAGCTTTGGAATCCCGACGGGCGCTCTTTCGATACAGACCAAATGGAACTCGTTGAAAGACTCATAGACGAACCACCGAAGCCCGTTTCATGGGATGAAGTCGGGAAAATATATGCACACCGAACCAGCATCGAAGATCATAAGGATGAAATCCTCAACATATTCGGCACTGACCACGACCTTAAAGTGATAGTTGACTGCGCCAACGGAGCCGGATGCAGTATAACTCCATATATACTCCAAGAGATGGGATGCCAGGTGGTGGCACTCAACTCCAACCCTGATGGCAGGTTCCCTGCACACGATCCAGAACCGATAGAAGATAACCTACAAGACCTGAAGAATACAGTGTTAGATTCCGGAGCCGACCTGGGTCTCGCTCATGATGGTGACGCAGACCGCTTGGTGGGTTATGACAAAGAGGGTAGATTCCTGGGAGGCGACCAGTTATTGGCACTTTTCACATCCCAGTTCAGCAAAAAAGTAGTAGTTCCTGTCAACTCTTCTATGGTGATAGAGGAACTAGCCGAAGAGGTCGTACGGACCAAAGTCGGTGACGTGTTCGTAGCCGAGAAGATCAAAGAAGAAGATGCACAGTTCGGAGGAGAACCCTCGGGAACATGGATATTCCCAGAGATGAGCTACGCCCCGGATGCCGTTTATGCGGCGGCCTTCCTGGTGAACTTAGCCGGTGAAATAGATATCTCTAAAAAGGTCGAGGAACTACCGGAATATCCCCGTAAAAAGGGTGGTTTCCATGTAGATGGAAGGTATAAACTAATGAAGAAACTAAAAAATATTTACAAGGAAGACCTCGATCCTGAAAGGCTCAACTTCGTAGATGGTATCAGGATAGAGTACGATGAGGGATGGGGTTTGATAAGGGCTTCAGGTACGGAACCCAAGATAAGGTTGACCGCTGAAGCCAAGGATGAAAGTTCACTGACATCCATATATGGAGATATGAAAAACAAGATCCAGGAGATGGTAAGATGAAAGCATTCATACTCGCTGCGGGCAAAGGAACTAGGATGAGACCATTGACGAAGAACACACCTAAACCATTGCTGCCAGTTGCCGGAAAACCGATCCTTCAGCACAATATAGACATGCTAGAAGATCTAGTCGACGAGGTTGTGGTCCTAACTGGTTGGTATGCAAAAAAGATCAAACAAGAACTAAGTTCAGATAAGATAGATATCACCTATGCAAGGCAGGAAAGATTACTTGGGACTGCGGATGCTATATCCAAGGCTAGAAAACATATCCATGATGACTTCCTATGTATGAACGGAGACATAATCATCCAGAAAAGCACACTAGACGATTTCTATGAATATTTTAAAAACTCCGAAGGATCGGTCATGGGTATGGTCGAAGTAGATGACCCAAAAAGCTACGGTGTCATCGAAAAGGATGGCGAGCAAGTGCTGAACATCATCGAAAAACCTTCTGATCCACCTACCAACCTGATCAACGCCGGGATATATGGATTTACGACAGATATATTCGATGCTATCGACAAAACTGAGAAGTCTTCCAGGGGTGAATTTGAGATCACGGATTCTATGAAATTCTTGATGGATAAAAAGAGATTGAACGGTTTTACGCTGGAAAAGGACTCATGGATGGAGTTATCTCGACCCTGGGACCTGTTATCAGTCAACGAAAGATTACTGGGACGACCGGAACAGGAAGAGAAGAGGTCGGGTGAGGTCCAGGAGGGTGTACACATGGAAGGATGGGTATCCATAGAGGAAGGTGCAGTTGTTAAGAAGGGTTCATACATCGTTGGACCGGTATTTATCGGTAAAGACTCAGACATAGGCCCGAACTGTTTTATCAGACCTCATACACATATCGGTGAGAACTGTAAGGTCGGGAACGCTGTCGAGGTCAAGAACTGCATAATTATGGACGGCAGCAAAGTCCCTCACCACAGCTACGTAGGTGATAGTGTCATCGGTAGGAATTGCAATTTTGGTTCCGGAACTAAGGTCGCTAACCTAAGATTGGATGGAAAGAATATCTCCGTGATACATAGGGGAGAAAAGATCGATACTGGTCGACGTAAACTCGGTGTCATCATGGGAGATAACGTTAAAACCGGGATCAACAGTATGATAAATACAGGGACCATAATCGGCAGCGATGCACTCATCGGACCCGGTGCC
>PWHR01000062.1 GCA_003554965.1 Thermoplasmata archaeon
CGTGGCCTTCCGGGAGGAGTAATTTGGCTAGATCTTTACCGACTCTTCCTCCTCCAACTATCACTATGTACATATTTACACGGTTCTATCGTATACATTCTACTATAATAGGATTTTGGATAAAGATTTAAATAATCTCTTAAAAAGGAAAGATGGTCATGGGAAAATTTATTTAACGTGTTATTTAGGTATATGCCTGACTAAAAAGGAGATCGAGATGAAGCACTACAACGGTCCGTTCTTCACTGAAGATGGTTTCATCCAAGCCGAATTTTTGATAGATGGTGAAGAGGTGAAAGAGTTCGAAGAAGGAGGGGACTCCGGTGAGGAAGTCATCGTCATACCTTCTTTTTTCAACTGCCACACCCATGTAGGAGACTCCGTGGTCAAAGAGGCTCCTACAGGAACCATCGAAGAAGTGGTCGGTCCAGGAGGGATAAAGGAAAAAGAACTAGCCTCGGCAGATGAAAAAGAATTGGTGTCTTCGATAGAGGATTATTTGAAAAGAGCTGCCTTTTCAGGTATAAGGAATCTGATAGATTTTAGAGAAAATGGTCTGAAGGGAGTGAAGGTCCTTGAAGAGGCTGCTGAAAGGATCGGAGAAGGTATCACCGTCCAAAAAATGGGTAGGCCGTCAGAAAGGGGATATGATAAAGAGGAACTTAGAGAGCTCGTCAACAGGGCTGACGGTATTGGATTGAGTTCATACCGGGATTGGGATGAAGTGGAACTGGAGAAGGTGGCGGAGTTTTTAACAAAAAGGGACGTTCCTTTGGCGATACACTGCTCAGAAGCTGTAAGGGAACCGATCGATAAAGTCCTTTCTCTTGATGTCCATCATCTTGTCCACATGTTGGAATCCACCGATGAAGATCTAGAAATCTGTGCGGAAGAAAACATCCCTATCGTTATATGTCCCAGGTCTAACATGTACTTCGGTAAGATACCGGACATCCCGAACATGCTCAGATCGGAAACCACTCTTTGTTTGGGGACCGATAACGCTATGATCAGCACGCCCGATATATTCAGAGAGATGGAGACCGCCTACAGGATAGGGAAGTTGCATGGGGAGATATCTCCAAAAAATATATTGATGATGACCACTTGGAATCCAAGGAGAGCACTCATGGAAGAAAAGAAGGGAAAGGATAACTTGTTGTTTATCGAGCATAGAGGCCAAGATCCTGCTTATGAGATAGTTACTAGGAGTTCTCCTCACGAGATACTTGAAGTGGTAGAATTTGATAGGTGATAAGGATGAAAGAATATGAAAGGGTAATAATAGCTACAGATGGGTCAAAGATCAACGAAAAGGTCATAGATAAAGGACTTTCTTTGGCTAGATCGATAGGTGCCAGCGCTAAGGTGCTCTTCGTTATAGACACAGGCGGTTTATCAGATATCCCGCCCGACGAGTTGATCACCGCCTTAGAAGGTCACATGGAAGCCGAAGCGGAGAATATATTGAGCGAAATAGAAGATAAAGCTGAAGACATCGGGATCAAGTTGGAGAAAAGTATAAAAAATGGCGACCCTTCTGAAGTAATAGTTGAAGAATCAGAAAAGAAAGATATAATAGTGATGGGGCATAAAGCGCGCTCTGGTCTCTCAAAGATAATCAGAGGCAGCACGGCCCAAAAAGTTATAGGTAACGCGGAATGTCCCGTCATGGTCATAAGATTGGAGGATGAATGAAAATGGCGGAAAAGAAGAAAGTAAAGGACCTGATGACCGAAGACCCAATAGTTGCGGAGCTACCAAACAATAGGAACGCTGTCATAAGAGAGATGGTGAAGAATCAATTGACGGGGATGCCCGTTGTAAAGGACGGCGAATTGAAAGGATTGATCACAAGGATCGACTTTTTCAATCATCCTGAAGAGGATCAACTAGCTTTGATTTACAGAAAAGAACAACCAAGGGTTTCTCCTGACGATCCCGCGGAGAAATCTGCCCGATTATTTATAGAGCACGACACCCACTACCTTCCCGTAGAGGACGATGACGGCGCTTGTGTAGGCATTCTAACCACCGCCGATCTTCTACCATATATCGAAGAAAAGGGCATATCCGATCCGATCGAAGGAGTGATAGAAAGGAAATGCATCCCGGTGTATGAGAAGACACCTATCAAAGTCACCCTTCAGATGATGTCGCTTACGAGTATCTATTCATTCCCTGTTGTGGACAGCGATACTGTCTTAACAGGTATCGTTACCGATAGGGACCTGTTCGACCTTACTGAGATCAATGAAGGATTAGCAAAATCTGAACTCGGACTTGAAGACGATGAATCTACATGGTCTTGGCAGGGGATCAAAAACGTCATGAATCTCTATTACGAGGAGTCCATGATCGAATTACCGGATATCCCTGTTGAAGAAGTGATGGTTGAAGACCCTATGTCAGTGTACAATCAAACGGAGATCTCCGAAGCCGCGAATATAATGAAAGAGAACGATTTCGGCCAGCTACCAGTCGTGGATGAGATGGACAATCTAGAGATGATGCTCTACGAACTGGATATCATAAAAGCTCTTATCTGAATCACGGGGTTCGTCCGATGACAGAAAAAGAAGAACTTGAATCCATGTGTAAGAGAAGGGGTTATATCTGGCAGTCTTCTGAGATATACGGTGGCGAAGCAGGTTTTTACGACTACGGTCACCTAGGCTCTCAACTTTTGGACAACTGGAAGAGAGAATGGAAGAACTATTTTCTTAGTCTGGATGATAATTACCATCTGATACAGACCCCTAACATCCATCCTTACAGGGTGCTCGATGCTTCTGGTCACGTGGACCACTTTTCAGACGTGATGGTCAGATGTGAGCAGTGCGGTTCTTCTTTTCGAGGCGATCATCTGATCGAAGAAGAAACCGGAGAAAGCGCTGAATGGATGGATAAAGAAGAGATCGGTGGTAAGATAAAAGAACTGGGGCTCTCCTGTCCTGACTGTGGAGGGCCATTTTCTGACCCAGAAGATTTCAATATGATGTTCGGATTGGATCTCGGCCCAACAGGAGAAAAGAAGGGCTTTCTCAGACCAGAAACGGCTCAGAGCGTTTACATAAATTTTAGGCGAGAGTTCAGGGCTCTTAGAAAAAAGATGCCCTTGGGTCTAGCCACTATCGGCAGTGCTTTCAGGAACGAGATATCTCCTAGGCAGGGAGTTTTCAGGATGAGAGAATTCCGACAGGCAGAGATGCAGATATTTTTCGTGCCTGAGATACATGAAGAGATATTTGAAGAGAGATATGAAATGATAAAGGATACAAAGGTTAAGGTGAAGAGGGTCGATCAGGATGAAGCTGTAGAGATAAAATTAGGCGAGATAGAGGATCTGCCACCTTTTTACCTCTATCATCTAGGGAAGATGTATGAGTTTTACACAAAAGTGATGGGTCTCTCTTTTGAAGAGGTCAGGTTCAGGGAGCTTTCGGAGGATGAGAAGGCTTTTTACAATAAGATACATTTCGATCTTGAGATCGATCTCGATACCTTAGGAGGATGGGAAGAGATATCAGGTCTACATTACAGGAGCGATTATGATTTGAAACAGCATCAGGAAGAGTCTAATACTAAACTCTCTATTCCTACGGAAGAGGGAAGGAAAATACCTCACGTGATCGAACTTTCGTTTGGAGTCGATAGGAACGTATGGGCTCTGCTGGATAGAGGTTTCAAAAATGGAGACAGGACTTGGCTTGACCTTCCGGTTAAACTGACGCCTAGACAGGTGGCTGTTTTTCCGCTGGTCAGAAAAGACGGACTACCTGAAAAGTCTAGAGATATCTATGAGAGTCTCAACCGAGATTTCAGAGCTCATTGGGAGAAAAGCGGCTCGATAGGAAAAAGGTATGCTAGAAATGACGAGGTCGGCACGAGATACTGCGTGACAGTGGATTATGACACCATGGAAGATGATTCCGTAACCATCCGTGATATCGAAACCACCGAACAGATAAGAGTTCCTGTGAACGATCTAACCATGATCCTGAGAAGATTGATAGAGAGAGAAAAAAGTTTTGAACAGTACATGGAAGAGCAGGATTGAAAAAAATCGAAACCTAGGAAGATTTTTCTTTTATAGACTCCAGTTCACTTATCACATTCCAGATAAGGGTTCTACCGTGCAGAGGTATGTTTGGATCGTCGGCCAGATCCTCTAATTTGAATATAGAAGATGCTATCCTCACGTCCAGTTCATCGTCCGATTCGAGCAGCATCTCGCTGCACTCTTCGGCACCCTCTCTGATATTCCTAGGTATCGATTCATCGTCCATTATATTTTCCATCTTGTTACAGACCCTTTCTAATTCTTCATCCACATTGCTCATCGTATCCACCTCATCTAATAATTTCGTCGGCTCTCAAATCTAAGGAGATTCCGAACAATATAAGAAACAACCCTTTCGGGTTTTTCATTTGTTGTCAGTGATTAATATACCTTTCGACTTGTTTTATAGGATAGAAAAAACATCTTAGATTAAAAACCTTCGGTCGTTAGATGTAAGAGGGGGGATTACCCCCTCACCCTCAAGCGAATCCCGGATAGGATTCTAAATTTACGAAGGATGCCCCGATGTCAGTCTCATTCCTCATAACGCGTATCGCAGCCGAATTTTCGGTAAACTTCTTTCCAGCTATAATGATCGTCTTCTTCTTTCATCTTGATCACGTTCTACTGATGTAGTTCTTTATTTAAAAAGATGAACTCAAGAGGGGGGTATCCGAAAGTTGATTTAATATGAGACTTAGTGACATTACTGTACATGTACGGCGGCATAGATCTTGCGGCGAAAGTAGAGAACGATACCGGGGTTTGTAGATTGGTAGAGGATGGAAGATACGAACTTCATACCGTTTTTGAAGATGAAGAGATAATTGACTTGGTAAAAAATAGTTCAGTGATAGCCGTCGATGCGCCCCTTACGGAGACAGAAAAACCTTTCAGAGAGGCTGAAAGAGAATTGATGAATAAATTTGGGCCTATGCTTCCTTTGAACACACCAGGTATGAAGGAATTACGCGAAAGGGCCGTCCGACTGAAAGAAAACTTAGAGAGAATCTCAAAGGCTGTCTTGATAGAGACTTATCCTCGGGCCGTCGAAAAAGTTTTGAATCTGAACAGAAAAGTTGTGAAAATCGATTTCGATAATGTACACGAGTATGACGCCTATCTGTGTGCTCTAACAGCTAAAAAGTATGATCAAGGTGAATATGAAAGATACGGTGAAAAGACCGAATCAATAGTATTATAGCGGAACTCGTAACTCAGTTACGAGCTCCACTACACCTTCGAAAATCGCTGACCACTGGTCTCATTCGACTTCCACGACCGGTACGAGCACCTTAAGTTTTGAATCTTCTAAATTTTCAATACCTTTGAATCTTTCTTCGTGGAAACATTGGATATGAAACATGTAGTCTTCAAAGTATCTTATCCAATAATCATCTCTTGGAAACCAATCTTGGAGGATGTCTTCCTCCCAGGTTCTTATCTCATCACCTTTTAGTTCAAATGATATATACTTGCTTGGGGGTAAAACTTTCCCCGAGAGCTCAAGAGGAAGAGAAGTCAGATCCTCTAGTTCTACGCCGACAAATACGTAGAACCTTCCCTCTTCTTTGAGCTCATCATCATTCCATGCCTGGATCTCATATGAAAAGTTAGGATCAACGACACTGTCTTCAATACTGTTCCACCTATTTTTACAGAATCTAGCTAAGCTGTTCCAGAGGCTATCGATATCTTCCTGTACGGAACTCTCTTCGTTCATAAAACCCCTGTGTTGGAAACCCGCGAAGTACATGTTTTCTTTCTCTATCAGCTCATATTCCATGATGACTCTGTAGGATAAACGGTTCTTCTCCTAAATATTTTTGACGGCTCGATAAGAATTATTGAGTTAGCAAAAAAGTTATACGGTATGACCCTATAAAGCAATTCACGATAGATCGAAATTCGGAGGAAAAAGATGGAGATAAAAGAAGTTTCACGGATCGGTAAATCCTTGATAGATGAGGTCAGCAAAGCGATAGTGGGAAAAAGATCGGTACTTCAAAAGACTCTTCTGGGCATCTTAGCCAACGGAAATATACTCTTTGAGGATTATCCGGGGTTGGCAAAAACTCTCCTATCAAATTGTTTTTCTCAGACTTTGGGATGTGATTTCAAGAGGATACAGTTCACTCCAGATCTTTTACCGGCGGACATAACAGGTTCTTTCATCTACGATAAGAACACTGGAGACTTCAAGATGCGGAAAGGTCCTATATTCACCAATATATTGTTGGCGGATGAGGTCAATAGAGCACCTCCAAAGACCCAGGCCGCACTGCTGGAAGCTATGCAGGAAAAGCAGACCACCATCGAGGGGGAGACACATAAGTTGGAGGATCCATTCATAGTTATAGCAACACAGAATCCGATAGAGTACGAAGGTACATATCCTCTGCCGGAAGCCCAGGTTGACAGGTTCCTTCTCAGATTGGCAGTTGGTTATCCTTCTGCAAAGGATGAGGTAGAGATACTCCGAAGGAGGAAGGAAAGAAAAACTGACGTGGTTGAGCTTGAAAAGATCACCGATCCAGAAACCCTAATAGAGATGCAGGATGCCATAGAAGGAGTCCATCTTGACGACGACATTAAGAGATATATAGTCAATATAGTCCAAAGGACTAGAAAGAACAAAGATGTCGAGGTCGGTTCCAGCCCAAGAGGGAGCCTGGCTTTGATGAAACTTTCGATGGCTAATGCAGCTTTGAGAGGAAGAGATTATGTGGTCCCGGACGATGTCAAATTCATAACTAATGAAGCGCTCTCACACCGCCTTGTTTTGAAACCTGGACCCGCTATAAAGGGAGTCAAAGAAGAGGAGATAATAGCAAAAACGTTGAAAGATGTACCAGTTCCAAAGATAGATTGATCGAAAGCGCCGTCGGGCGGATTTGAACCGCCAACCGCTCGGTTAACAGCCGAGTGCTCTGCCTATTAAGCTACGACGGCATTTATAGCATGAATCAAGCGGTTTGAATAGTCCTAACAGGGTATCATATTAAATTTTTTTTATCATCTCACTTCTTTTTCTGTTATATCTTTTCTTTAGATTCTAATCTATTCACTTTTGTATAGATCTGTTCTACCATATTTTCCGTAAGACCGATCAACGGTCTCAGCTCGAGGTATTCCTTGCCTATATCATAATAGTTATCTAGGGTTTGTCCTAGAACGATACCTTTGATCTGATCAGGGAAGTTCTGACTAAGCATATCTTCCATATTCTCGACTTCGATCTTTTTTAGATTTGGATCCCACCTTTCCAGTTTTTCGGCCCATTTCGACCCGGGATGATAAACATAAGGCCTAGCTCCTCTTTTCATCATGAGCCAAGTCGCTATGAAATCCTTTTTAGTTTCTACATATGTTGCTACTTTTCCCTGACAACTCAAAGGAAGGCCTCCGGGTCCTTCTTCTATCTCAGTGAAAACGTAAGATCGCGAATGCCTTATCTCAACATAAAATTCTTCATCAGGATCGTCGAGATCTACTTCTAAATCCGGATTCTCGTTTAGTATGACTTCTCCGACCCGACTTTCGATGTCTTGACTGGTATAGTCGTGATCTCCTACACGCCTAGCCCTCACGGCAAAACTACCTGATTTTCCTTTGCCAAATTTCCTCCCCTCCTTTTTTAAATCAGCAAGATCTGCCCCCACTTCTTTTGCAGGACTGTAAGAGACCAATCCGAATATCCGTGAGAATAAGTAGGAACTTTCCTTCTTAGCATAGGCAAATATCCTGCCCCGTCCTCTTTTCTCCAATATGACCTCTTTTTCTTTGGAGAGAAAAGTACGTTCCACGTTTTGGATCAAGATATCCTCGAAATGTTTCCTGATCCTGGGACTTTTAGTGCCGATCTCACCGTATCTCAGCAGGAAAAGGTCTAGATCATTCATGATTATCGCTGGAGTAGATCCTCTAGGTTATCTTTGAATATTTTCCTCTTCTGTTTTTCTTCTATATCCGCGGCATTCACCACCGTCTTTTGTACTTCATAATTCAGGTAGGGATGATCTGAACCGAAGACTATCCTATCGGGGATCTTCTCCACCGCATGTTCCAGTAAATATACTCTCGTTCCAGAGGTGTCTACGAAAACATTCTCATGCTCTTCCGCAACGGACACACACCCTTCTCTGAGATGACCCAGGATCAACTTCATCTTCGGTCTATCCTCGAGAACAGTATTCCAATATCCGGGTGCTGAGAAACCGTTCCCTGTGTGAGGTAAAAGTATCAGATCGTTTTCGTAGATGCTGTCGAACAATTTTTCAAAGTTGGGATGATCGGGACGAAAAGTCTCTACGTAGGGATGTAATTTGATCCCCTTTAGCCCCATATTGACGCAGCGTTCGACTTCAGAGACAGCTTCTTCTCCCCTCCTAGGATCGACCCTGCCGAACCCGATCAATCGATCGCTGTAATTTTCTACCGCCTCAGTGATGATGTCATTCGTCTTGGGATATCTATCTCCAACACATGGGTTAGCGAACACGATCGCCTTTCTTATCCCGTTATCATCCATAGTTTGTATAAGATCTTCAGTTTTCAAAGAGGGATCAAGATAGGGCAGCCATTCTCCCGATGGTCCAAGATGTACGTGTGCATCGAAGATATCACCTTCATAAACGCTCATTACCATCCCTCTCTGTGCAGGATCTCCTCTATATCCATCTTCGCTGGTTCTTCGGGTATATTTTCTGGAACTCCTATAGGTAAAAGAGCTATGGGTCTAACTCCGTCAGGGATACCTAGCTGCTCTTCCACCTTCTTTTCATCGAAAGCGCCTATCCAAACCGATCCATAACCTTTATCTACAACGGCTAAAAGCATGTTCTCTACTGCAGCTGTCGCGTCCTGGATGGAATATAGCTCACTCCCTCTTTCTCCGTACCTTTCAGCGGATCTATCTTTGTTCGCGCATACGACTATAACCCATGGAGCTTCTGCGATGAAGGACTGACCGTAGGCGTTTTTCACCAATCTTTTCTTCTCTTCTTCGTCTCGTATCAATATAAAATCACGCGCCTGTCTGTTACCTGCTGATGGAGCTTTATGACCTATTTCGAGTATTTCAAGGATGTCCTCTTCCGGTATGTCTTTAGGCTCGAAAGAACGAACACTCCTCCTCTTTTCTGCCGTCTCTTTGAACTCCATGGTATTCAGCCTTCCATAGTTACTTTTTCGGTCAATTCCGCCATCTTTCTTCCGTAATATTCACACTGCTTCAACTCATCTTCATCCGGATCTCCCACTACCACCGGACCGTAGTGATCTCCTTTTGGTAAACCTTTCACTATCATACCATGGATCAGGAGAGCTTCGACAAGAGCCATTATGGTGGTTTCGTTGCCTCCTGCAGTGTTAGCGCTCGAGGAAAAAGCTCCTCCGACCATACCGTCTAGATCACCGTGGTGCTTTATGCTTTCATCTAGAAAGCTCTTGATCTCTCCACTGGGCAGGCCGTAGTAGGTAGGAGAGCCTAGGATCAAACCATCGTATTCAGGCAGTTGATCTATAGCTACTTCTCCAACTTTCTTCAATTCTACATCTACTTCCGCGTCGCTGTTCTCAGCACCTTCATATATCTTTTCAGCCATCTTTTCAGTTGTCCCGCCCTTTGAGTAATAACATATCAGTACCTTGGTCATATTATCACTCCCACATGTTATCAAACTCCTATAAAATTTTCCGTAGTAACGAAATATATGCTACTTTTTTATCGATAGAAAAAACTAGATAAATTTGAAATTAAATTTATTAATAAAGTATCCAGAATTGATTTGAATACGGATAAACGATCGAATTTTGATCTTCAATAGAGATAAAGCACCAAAAATTTTATTAAAGAGAAATCAAGGATTTATACCTAAAACCATCAATAGACAAAAAACTTTGATAAAGGGGCAAAAACTATATATGTGGAAAAATGCTTAAATAAAGCATTCATTTTTTAAGAAATAGCATGAACACTCAACTGTTATTGTTGAGGAGGACCTGATTATGAAAATGGTTAGATATATTTTTGCCATATTGGCAACGATTGTTTTGATAGGCTCTGTTTTTTCTGTAGGTACGGCTTTTTCTGCGGAAGAAACAGAAAATGATATGGAATCTAGAATTTTGGTATACGATAAAGGCATAGATACCGAATCACTCTTGGAAGAACCAGACTACAACGTTTTGGAGGAGTACGATTCTTTTCTACTAGTTGAAACCACCGAAGAAGGTTTGAACACTTTACAAGATTTCGATCATGCGGTTGAAGAACTGAACAATAAAGATTACGTCGGTCTACAATCGAACGCCTTCCATACGAATGAAGGCGAACCTGAACTGCCAGAATCGTTGACTGTAGACAGCGAGAGTTCATATGAAACTGAATACTATATAGTTCAATTGATAGGCCCGACTCATCCAGAATGGAGAGAAGAGCTGGAGCGTAAAGGTGCGGAACTACATGGATTTAGACAGCGTTTCAATTTTATAGTTGAGATGGACACTGAAACGAAGGAAGATGTGGAAGAACTCGACTTCGTCAACTGGATAGGCGATTACCATCCGGCTTACAGGTTCGATGAAGATTTACTTGAAAAAGAAGGTGACGTACTGCTCGACGTACAGTTGTTTGAAGGATTAAACCCAGACCTGCTTGCTCGTGAGATTTCCCAAACCGGTGCAGAAATAATATCGGTTGTTCGCAACACGATCACCGTTGAGATAGATGCTGAGAAGATAGGTGAATTGGCCAGCCTCCATGGAGTCAATTCGATAACAGAGAGTGTTGAAGATTATGAGTTATTTAACTCCGATGCAACATGGGTGACCCAAACAAACGAAGAAGACAATAGAAAGGTTCTGGATGAAGGTATATCGGGTGAAGGAGAGATTATTACAGTGGCTGACAGCGGGCTTTATCCTGAACACGAGGCCTTTGACGATGAAGACGAGGAGATAGGTCCAGATCATCGAAAGATAGAGGATCATTACATTCCTGAAGGTGGTGAAGGAGATCTTGATGCTGGATGGAGTCATGGGACTCATGTAACAGGAACGGTCCTAGGTGATTCACCAACTTATGGTGAATACGAAAATGAAGATGGAAACGCACTTGAGGCAAGGGTAAATTTCCAAGATGTATCTGAAGATGGTAGAGGTATAAGTCCTCCTGATGACTTATATGATAACTTTTATGGAGAACCATATGATGAAAAAGATTCGCATGTTCATACGAACAGTTGGGGCGGCGGATCTGGTTATGGTGAAGATGCTCAAGTTGCGGATGAATTCACATGGGATCATAAAGATTTCAACATACTGTATGCTGCTGGAAACGATGGAGATGGTGAAGAAACGATATCAGCACAAGGTGAAGGTAAAAACGTCTTTACAGTCGGTGCTTTAGAAAATCATCCTAATGAGGAAGACATGGCAGACTTTAGTAGTAGAGGATATGCTGAGGATGGTAGGATAAAGCCCACGATACTACATATCGGTGAAGGTGTAATGTCTGCATCTGGTGATGAAGACAATCCCGATCCAACTGGTTACGAATCTATGAGTGGAACAAGCATGTCTTGTCCAGGGATAGCTGGTCAAGTTGGTCAAGTTAGACAATATTATGAAGACGGTTTCCATACAACTGGAACAGAGAATCCTGGCGACGGCTTCAATCCCAGCAACGCTTTGGTTAGAGCTACATTGATAAATGGTGCAGTAGAAGTATCAGGTTCAGGTGCATACAACAACGATAACAGATTCCCGAATAATGATCAAGGCTTTGGAAGAAGCCAATTGGACAGGGCAATGTATTTTGAAGGAGATGATAGAAATACTGAAGTATTCGATTCATGGGATGAAGGTTTAGAACTTGATACAGGAGAAAGCTGGGATATGGAGCTTGAAGTTGATGACCCAAATCAAGAATTAGAGGTCACTTTAGCATGGACAGATCCCCCAGCTGATCAAGGGGCAGACCCAACGATCGTTAATGACCTTGATCTAGAGGTTGAAGCTCCAGATGGTACCAGATATGTAGGTAATGCTTTTGAAGGATATGACCCAGGCTATTCTGAATCCGACCCTACGAGTAATCCATGGGATGGGCCAAGGGACAATGAATATGATGGCTTAAATGTAGAGGAGAATGTCCTGCTCTTACCGGAAGAAAATGGAGTTGAAACCGGAACTTATGAAGTAACCGTAACGGCACATGACGTTCCGGAAGAAAGTCAACCCTTTGCGGTCGTAGCGAGTGGAGGGATAACTGAAGACGACGATCCAGGTCCACAGTCTCCTACTGATCCAGAACCAGAACATGGTGATGAAGATATCAGCACGGAAACTGACCTCAGCGCAGAGGTAAACCACGATGAAGGAGAAGATATGGATGTAGAATTTTTTGATGCTGACGATGATAGTTTGATAGGATCAGAAGAAGATGTGCCCAGCGGTGAAAGAGCCGAAACGACTTGGAGTGATTTAGATTACGGCACCGAATATGAATGGTACGCTGAAGCGGAAGATGACGATGGTGAGACCGCACAGTCCATGGAGTGGAGTTTTACAACGATAGACGAACCAGGCCCGATAAGTCCGACCGACCCAGAACCTCAAGACGGTGCTGAAGAGGTAGATACTGATGTGGATCTGAGCGCATTCGTTGAACACGACGAAGGTGAAGATATGGATGTCACTTTCTACGATGCCTTGAACGATGATGAGATAGGGGCAGATTCAGATGTTCCAAGTGGTGAGCGTGCAGAAGTAGATTGGGATGATCTGGATCACGAAACAGAATATGAGTGGTATGCAGTGGCGGAAGATGACGATGGTGTGTCTTCTGAATCTTCTATTTGGTCTTTCACGACGAAAGAGGAAACATTAGGACCGCTGCCGCCTACAGACCCTGATCCTGAAGATGAGCAAGAAGAAGTGAGTACGGACGTTGAATTGAGCGCCTTGATCGAACATGAAGCGGAATTAGAGAGATATATGGATCAAACTGAAAAATCATCTGTTTCCGGAGAACCGCCTATCAATCATAGACCCCCTGCTCAGAGAGAAAGAGCTGGAGAGATATTGATCAGGTGGGATTGGGATTATGAAGATTACCATACTGATAAGGCGGTAGCTATCTCTGGAGAGACCACGGTACAGGTCGTGGCTGAGAGCGATTCCGACGCCGACGACATAGAGGCCGCTCTTGACGATGCTGGAGCCGATATGGACAACGTTTCTACCGTCGTTGTAGATACTGATTCACACTGGATCAGGGATTACGGCCCGATGCCCATAGTGGATAAAGATGATGGAGAAGTTTCCTTCCTTAACATGGAGTATGCCGGTGCCGATGGAAGACCTGACGATAATGAATTCCCGAGGAATTACGGTGATGAGATCGGAGTCGATTATCACGATGTCGAGGAAGACGGAGAATGGTTCACCATAGACGGAGGCCATAAGTTCGTCGAAGGCTCAGGTATACTTTACACGACGGATGATGTATATGATATCAACACCAATATCGGTGGTGAAGATGACGTAGAAGAGATGGCAAGAGAATGGTTCAATCTAGTGGATGGTGATGAAGGGTTCGAAACTGTTTCTGGAGACCACGGTTTTGCTCACCTTGACATGCAGGTTAACATATTGGATGAGACTACTGTAGTGGTATCTGAATTTGATGATCCAAGTGTTGATCCGGATGCCGCCGAACTCTTGGATGATACGGCTGATTTCTTCGAAAATGAAGCCACTGCGCGTAGCGGTGAATCTTTCGAGGTAGAAAGATTGCCGATGCATGTGGAATCCGAGTGGGGAGTCAACACGTATTACACTCACGCGAACTCGATAATAGTCAATGATATAGTGTTGGTACCGGAATTCGGTCACGGCACCGATGCCGACGCGATCGGAATTTACGAGGATACGTTGCCCGAGCATGATATAATAGGCATAGATTCGGCGGATGTTGCGGATATGGGTGGAGCTATACACTGCACTACAAGAGAGATCCCTGAGGAGAACGCTCCTCCATCGATAGAGATAACGCAGGTTGATGCATCACCTAATCAAAACGTTGTTGTAGAGGCTGAGATAGAGACCGACGCAGCATTCGACACCGCCCATGTGTATTACGATACTAACGGTGCCGATGATTTCGAAAAGGTAGAGATGGAGCATATAAGTGGCGATTCCTATGAAGCAGAACTCGGGTCCTACGGAGACGGGACAGAGTTGAATTACTTCATCCGTGCAGAGGACGACTATCATGCGGTTACGTACGAAGGAGATGCTTGGGATCCTCACACTGAAGTGGTCGAGGATTTGTTGATGGATGTAACGTTTTACGACGCCTCTGACGACAGCGAGATAGATACCGTCGAAGTTGAACATGGTGAAAGGGCCGAAGTCAGCTGGCATGGTCTAGAAGCCGGTGTAACTTACGATTGGTATGCAGAGGCTGACGATGGTACTGAAACAGCACAATCTGATGTATGGTCATTTACAACTCAGGTAGACGATGAAGTGATTCCACCAACTAATGTTGAAGCGATCAGTCTTGATGCTGATGATGATGTTGAACTGACTTGGGATGATAATCCAGCCCCTGAATATAACGTATATCATTCAGAAAATCAATATGACGAATTCAACGAATGGGAACTACTAGACACGGTCGAGGAAACGAACTACATCCATGAAGGTGCACTTGGAGGAGAGAATTATTACTTGATAACTTCCACAGATGGTGAAGAGGAGAGCGAACCCTCAGATATGGTATTTTCAGTTGAACGGGGATTGAACTCTTATGACGATAGCATTAGACATTTCGTGTCGATACCGGCGGGCTTCCCAGATCTGGCGGAAACTGGAGAACTTACCGCTAGTGATTTAGTTATAGATATAGAGGGCGATCTCGAAACAAGCGAACACATCTCTGAGGTTCTTAGATGGGATTACCTGAGCAGAGATTACGACGATCCCTTCTATTATGATGAAGACGTAGGAGAATGGGAAGATGATTTTGAGATCGAACCCGGTGACGGTATAGCTTTAACGGTCGAGGATGAATTTGATTGGCAAATTACTGGTAGAGATATCGAGTACGAAGTCACCTATGGAGACGAGCGGCCAAGACATTATACTTCTATACCGTACACTTTGGAGGACCAGACAGATGACGGAGAACTGAGGGCTAGCGATCTTGTGACGATGATAGAAGGCGACCTAGAGTCAAGAGAATACATCTCAGACGTGGTGAGATGGGACCCAGCGAATGAAGATCATGATGAGCGTTTCTACTACGATGATTTCACCGGAGAATGGGTCGGCGACTTTGAAATCGAGCCTGGTGACGGCATAGGATTCAGTGTTGAAAGTGAATTCACCCTAGAGTTCGAGTTGATAGATCCTGATGTAGATTCGCAATCGACGGGTTCTGAGGAAGTCCCAGACATAGACCACCGGCGAAAAACGATAAATATTCTGTATGCAAGGTACAATGGAAGAGAAATGGATACTGTTGATCTGTTCGGAAGACAGAATGCACATGAGATCGAACTGAGACGTGCTTCACAAATGATCGAAAATGAAAACCTCTAAACCCTTTTTCTTATATTAATGTTATATGATGGATAAAGAAAATATGATGGTAAAGATCAATAAAATCTAGGAAATTTGAAAGGAGATAAGAAAATATGAAGATGTGGAAAAGAATAGGAACGGCTTTTTGTGTGCTAGTTTTAGTGATTTCGGTGTTTGCCGGTCTCTCTTTTACTGAGGCCACGGGAGACAGTGATGGAGAAATTGTTTTGATCGATGAAGTGGATTCTTTAGA
>PWHR01000012.1 GCA_003554965.1 Thermoplasmata archaeon
GGGAGATACTTATCGGCATCTTGCAGGACGGCTTCTCCGATTTCTCCCTGGACTTTCTCGACATGCTGGTGCGCAGTGATCTTTACCCGGCGGTGGTGGATGCCGTGGGGGGCTTCCCCATCGAAAACATTATCGGCGCCGATTCCTGCGGCGAGTGCGCCGCCTGCAACGGTGGAGCCCCGGAAGACTGCGATGATTATGTGCCCGGGTTCCTGCGGGAAGTTTACGAAGCGCCCTGCACCTGGTGCGAGGGCTGTTTGGATGGTGGCGAATGCGACCTTGATCCCTCCCTTGAAGGGCACACCCGGGGCGATTACATCGGCCAGACCCTTTCCTCGGTGATTCTCGGACTGGGTGCCGATATTGCCGAAGATGAAAATCTTACCGACTTTATTTACGATACGGCGGTGAAAGTATTTGGCGATACCCCCGGCAAAGTGGTGGTGGATATTATTCTGGACCTCATAGAGGACGGCACGATAACCGACCTTCTGGAGTCGCTTCTCGGGGAAGAGGGCGGTACTACTGCTTCTTCTGCAGAAGCGCTTGTTACCGATGATCCGGAACCGGAATATGCCGACAGCCCCGGCTACTTTACCCAATCCATAGCCGGCCTCTTCGGGAGCGTTGCCGATTATGCCGCTTATCTCCTTAATGGGGAGGACAGGGAGGCGGATGCCCCCTCGCCGGAGGATATGGCTATAACCCTGCAGGGGACATCTGTTCATATTCCCGATCACCGGCTGCGAGAAGCCATCGGCTTTGCCCTGCTGGAAATCAATCCGGATCTCACGGAGGCCAAGTTAGAGGACCTCTACAGCCTTTCCGCTGTCGACCGGGGCATTAAAGACCTCACCGGGCTGGAGTACGCGATTAACCTCGAGTTCCTGGATCTTTCCGGAAACGAGCTCAAATCCGGCGACCTGGATCCCCTGCTGGGCCTTAACAACCTGAAGGAACTGCACCTGTCTCATAACCACATTGTAGATATTAGTTCCCTGGCTGATGCAGGAACTAACCTGGAAAACCTGGAGGAGCTTGATTTGTCTCATAACTACAAAATAGACGGGGGAAGGGTTTACTTGTATGACCTCACCCCCCTTACAAGCCTGCAAAGCCTGGAGCGGCTGAAACTTGCCGGCAATGACATCAGCAACCTGAGCCCGCTGACGGAATTGAACGGGCTCAAGTGGCTGGATCTGTCCCATAACCAGGTTAACTCTTTTGGTTCCCTGGCAGGTCTTACAGAATTGCAAGTGCTGAACCTTTCCGGGAATAACATATCCGGTGATATTAGTGACCTTTCCGCAATGACCGACCTGGAACGGCTGGATATATCCGGTGAAAAAGACAACCCCAACGGCATCAACGATATCAGCGACCTGCATAACCTGGCCAACCTGCGACGGCTCAACCTTTCTTTCACTGCCATCGGAGACGGTGACCTGCAGGACCTGGATGGGCTTGCCGACCTGGAGGAACTCCTCCTTTCCGGCAACGGCATAACAAACCTGGAGCAGAACGGCAACGGATGGCTGGCCGGCCTGGAGAACCTGCGCAAACTTGATGTTTCCCGCAATGAAATTACCCACATAGGCATCCTGGAAGTCCTGATTCCCGAGGGTGCGCCCTGCGGTGAATGCCACGCCTGTGAAAAGGAAGAAGTATGTGAGGAATATAAGCTGGAAGAGCTGAATCTGGCGCATAACGAGGGACTAAGTAACGGCTTTGAAATCATCAGCGACATGCTCAACCTGAGCCGCCTTAACCTTTCTTATGCCGGCGTAGGAAATGCTACCTTGGCCGGGTTGGGCTTGTCAGAGATGCCCGAGTTAAATTATCTCTACCTGCAGGGCAACGGGCTCAGCGATCTCGCGCCGCTGGAAGGGCTCGTCCTTAAGGAGCTTGACCTCTCGAATAATGAAATCAGCGACCTGGGTCCTCTTTCTGAGGTGACTTTTACCGATTTTCGGGCTATTTTGAAACTTTTTGTCCAGCTGGAAGACTTTAGTGAGATTGGGGAACTGGAATTTTGGGATAACGAGAAGGGCGGCGGCTTTCTGGATCTTTCCGGTAACCAGGTAAGCGATATCAGCCCGTTGGCCGGCAAAGATCTACATTCACTGGATCTTTCTTCCAACTTGCTTGACGGGGAAAGCATAGGCGGTATTCTGGATATCAATTTCGGCAGTTTCTTAGGCGGCGGCCTGCTGGACTTGAGCAATAACGAGATTGAGCACTTAAACGCCTGGGCGGTCTGCCCCATGGGCGATGATCATTGCCCCACCTGTACTAATTGTGATGGCAGCGGATGCGGCAATTGCGGTGACAGCGGGTTTGAATTGTGCACTAGATGTAGGCGTATCCACCGCATGGACAAGTTCCTCCCCCATGAAAATATTTTGGGCCAGTTAGACTTGATTTATCTCTGCCACAACATCATGGGCGAGATCTATGATTTTAACATGGACTGGTTCTTTGGAGAGATAAGTGATGACTATGTGGCCTGGTCGGTTTTGACCCATATAAGGTCCGGCGGTGCTGTAGCCATGGCCAGGAGGGATGAAAACGTACCCACCGGCGGGATGGCTTTAAGCGCCGGCGAGGAAGATGGAGAAACCGCAGAGGGAGCCACGCTCATGGAAGACGGCACGGAAGTCATAGAGGGCGCCACGGTTACGGTTCAAGAAAGGTATGAAGGCGGGGAAGTTGTGGCTACGGGAGTTACCGATGAAGAAGGCAAGTTTGAGGTCGGCGTTCCCGGGGGCAATTACCTGCTGCGGATAGAGCATCTCCTTTTTGAGACGGCGGAGATGGAAATCGAGGTAGATAGGGGCGGCACCATGTGGGTGCCGGAGAAAGATGTGGGCGCTGTAGAAATGAAGCCCCTGGGCTTGCACGAGATAAATCTCATTGCCCGGGATGTCACCGGCAGGGAATTGTCCGAAGCCGTGATCAAGTTAATTGATAAAGAGACGGGTAACCCTCGCGCCTCTTCGGAAGACGTTGCCACAATGGAAACAAGTGAAGAAGGGGTATACACTCTGGCGGCGCCCGAGGGCAGTTTCCGTCTAGAGGCCGATCACCCCGGATTCCTTCCCCTGGTGATAGAAGACGTGGTGGTAAATGAAGACGGCGACCT
Organism: Thermoplasmata archaeon; assembly: GCA_003554965.1. GTDB lineage: Archaea > Thermoplasmatota > Thermoplasmata > Halarchaeoplasmatales > Halarchaeoplasmataceae > Natronoplasma. The sequence goes on from PWHR01000012.1 coordinate 3,143, forward strand.
GGAGGGCGTTGGTGAAGCGCTGGTCTTGGAGCGCTATGGAGATGTGCTTAACAACGGCGCGGTGAGCATAGCCGATGTCATGGAAGTGCTGCGCCATGCGGCGGGCCTGGATGCCCTGGACGAAGATGCCCTGCGGCGCGCCCGGGTAAGCGTTGAAAGTGAAGAAGTGGGCGTTCGCGATGCGGTCCTCATCTTGCAGATGGTGGTAGGGCTGTTAGATGGGTTCCCCATGGAAAATATCGAGTAATATAAATGTTAAAGTTTATTCTGCTTCAGGCGCTTTCTTCCGGATGGCTGGGAATAGGATTGACTTCTGCTGTCTTCCGTTAGTGTATACTTGTGA
>PWHR01000090.1 GCA_003554965.1 Thermoplasmata archaeon
GCTGGGTCAAGTCGTGAATGTCGTCTGCCTTTTCCCGCGCGGTTTCTGCTTCCATTGAGCTGAAACGGCGTTCCCAGCGACGGAAAATCATTCTGACTGCGCTACCGGCACTAATCTGCTCCACCCTGATTTTTTTCTTCACCTCCTCCTTCAGGCTCTTATCATTCACCATCGCAATATGCGCGTGGAAAATAGTCGAAAGGTTCACGTCAATCTCTTCTTCTACCCGATTGGCAAGATTATTTAGATCCCGTGATACCTCTGCGACGGCCAATTCAAAGCGTTTCAGCTCTGCCTGAATATCTGACGATCCGATATCGTAAAACTCACCAAGATGCTGCAGGTCTTTTCGGTAAGTGAAAGTCCGGCCCTGGCCCAGGCCGGGGGAAATTGATTTGCCGGAAAAAGTTATGCTTGTGTTTTCATCTCGCATTTATGAAGTCTTCCCATGCGGTCAGTTGCGGAGGAAGTCAGAGACAGCTTTGGCTGCTGCCTCTGACTTCTCAATGATTGAGGTCCTAATATAAAACCGTTTAACTCTTTACCGGTAAAGGAAAAAACGATTCAATAAATTTTGGAAAGCAGCTCTTTGTCTTCTTTTACATGATAGGCAATGCCGCGGTAGGTTTTTTCATCAATGCCCTGATCTTCAATGGCTTCAACCATCTTCCCGACGGCCTCCTTTCTCAAGTCCTTGTAATCAGAATTTTGGGCACCGCGGATTTTTTCCGCATAATCAGCCCGGATTTCCTGAATTTCTTCTGCCGCCGCAACAAAGGCTTCAATGTCTTCACCTTTTATATCTTCAGCAGACATTTCCGTATTTTTGTCTGCTTCATTTTCGTAGACATCATCATGGGTGTTACCGGCAAAGGCCGGGCCATAGCCGCCAGTGAGAATCATAACCGTAATAAGAAGCATAATTGCCATGGATTTAACGCTTTTCATGATGCACCTCCTTGGTTTTTGTTAAAATTCAATCCGTAGATGGCCAAAGTCGTTTCCGGATTGTTTAACAAGATAATTGCAAGCTTTATACCATCAGCAAAGATAAAGATTGATTTACAAGATGTCGGTTTTGCGTGCTGTTATCGCATGCAGCGAAACAGGAAGAGTCTGAAGCAAAATGGAGTGCTTACGTCAGAACGACACATAACTATTGTCTGCGGGCTAAGCCCGAATGTTTTCTGCGACAGAATAATACATGTGCAAACCTGTCACGGGGATGCCGCCGGGCATGCTCCGAAGCCGTATTTCTATCACTCTGAACCTATGATAAATATCAAAAGGTTATTTTTGTAGGTGCCCTGCTTTTATATTTTGGCACAATTCATGCCTTTCCAAATTAGAAAGCGACGGAACAGAAAGTCGCTTAAATATATAAAGCGGATCACCCCCCAGTGAATCCGGTTTAAGGGTGATCCGCCTTTTTTTGCGCTAAAAAAACTCCAAAACAGTCATAATTCTCTGGCGCCCCGTCTTAAAAGACCGATTAAACCGGCCTTTTGAAACCCAGCCTGAATCAGACCTGAAGGTGGCCATCCCCATTAGCGCCCTGGCATGATCGGTTGACACGGCATGGAAAATAAGGAATTCGGGCAAAAAAATCTGGTTACGGCAGACTGCAACCGGTGCTTGAAACCGGGGCGAGGATGGAAAATGTCAGTTTTTCAGTATCCAGGAAATGAATACGGTCCTGGGGAAATCTCGATGTCCGCCGGTATTTATCGGCGGCTGATTCAAAAAGCACGGCCAGCGCTTCTTCTACCATGACAATGCCTTCAGTCATGGGAGGGGCGTCAATGGTTCTCAGGTGGTTACGGCAGTCAAGGTGCCATACAGGTACATCGGTTCCGTTTTCAAGGGTAAAATAATCTTTTGGCTTGCGGTGAAAAGGGATGCGGTATACAGACAGGCGGCTGTTGTTTTTTCTTCCATAAGACCGGCTGAGAATGGCGTGTTCGCGGGTAAATGCAGCGCCTTGGACCTTATCTGGAATGGAGATGAAAAAAGAGGGATATGCCGTGGCAGCATCACGCATGGCATCTTTTATGTTGCCTGTATCCTCATCTAGATGAAAGCCGGCCATCAGGGCATAATTGCGACCACCGCAGGCAACTGAATAAGCATGGGACGGTTTTGTGGCATAACGTCTGCCCCGCGTTCTGAACTCCCCGATATAGAGAGTACCCTCCGAGGCGGTGGCAAATGAGCAGGCCACTTCAGTGGTCAGGGGTGCGCCAAGAAAAAGTGCATCTTCTTTTTCTGCAGCGATTATTTCCTCTAAGGGCACACGGTAGAAATCATCTCCGGAGGCGATCCACAAATGCTTTCCGGTCGCGGAAAGACCGCCCATATGATCCAGATGCGGGCTGCCATCGTTGTTGTAAACCCGCAAAACTTTTTTCAACGCCTTGTCCTCCATGGAAACAAAGGTCAGTGCTGCAGTCTGTTTCGTGTACATGTAATTGGAGATAACCAGAAGCCTGTGCGTTTTGATATATGCCTTTCCCTGAGGGACCATTCCCTGGAAAAGACCTGGAATTATAACCCATTCCTGTTTTATCATGGAAAGGTAGGTTTTAAATTCCGTTGCAGGCAGTTTTTCCCTTTTTTCCATGGTCTGCTGAACTACCACAGGGTAGATGCTTGGGGTCGGGCCGGACCGGTTTTCTCCCCACGGGTTTCCGGCACATGAAGCAAAAAGAGCTGCCAGGATAAAAAGGCATATCCCGGATTTGATTACGGACCGTCTCACAGACCTGCTCCTGTGGGAAAAATCAGGCTTTCATTCGTAAAATAAAAGACCAGGGTAACAAAAAGCGGTGCGAAAAAATTGTCATCCAGGTTAACCATAACCAGTTCAGCCGCACAAAGACCCATGGATATGAAAAAAACCAGCCCTGTTCTGTGGGGCATGATCCAGAAGGTTGACACAAAACTGACCACAACAAATACAAGGCTTCCTTCAAGGGTTTTGCCTTTGTATATGGCAATACTGCCGATATGTTTGCCTGCCAGGGCAGCGGCTGCATCACCAAGCATGAAACCGGTATAAATAACTGCCAGATACGGAACCGGCATGGACAGCCAGACACAGAAAACCGAATGGGAAAAAGCCAGGGAGACAATAAAACAGGTGGATCCGGTAAATCCTCCTTTTTTTTCATGAGCTCGCAACATATCATGGAAAAAAAAATCATAGATTCTGCCCAGCCCCCTGTGTCAGGATAGTTGTCGCTCCCAATGAAAATTTTGTTTGAACCACCTGGGGGCGATGGGATATGTTTGAAATTATGAAGAAATACCCTGAAGAATTCAAGAACAGTATTGTCGCAAGTATGCTGCCACCCAACAATGAGAGTGTTCAGCAGTTGGCCAGGGAAACCGGTATTCCCACTAATACCTTGTATTACTGGCGTTTAAGACACGGCAAACAGAAAAATACTGCTACCGGTAAAA
>PWHR01000089.1 GCA_003554965.1 Thermoplasmata archaeon
CCAGGACGGGGTTGGGCAATGCCCCGGCCTTCCATCCCAATTGTCAAAGTATGATATATAAACCCTGTATTGGGAAATACGGCTGTTACCACCCCGGAGTCTGCCTCATTTTCTACCGATTCTGCTCCTGCTACCCGGAAAAAGTCAGCATCTAATCCCGTAAAGGTGTGGCTTTTACGGGAAGAGAGAGTAATAGTGGCAGTATAGACGGTATCTTTTTCAAATGACTCGTGGTGCGGCTCCCACCTGACCGTCCCTGTATACTGCTCCGTATCTTCAATGGCGTTCACCGGCGCTTCCCCCACCTGCGGAGGAATCACCCCCGGGATCTCTGCAATGTCAACCTGCTCTATATCTCCAAGATAAAATTCCACCTGGTCTCCGTAAAAAGTGCCTAAACTGTTTTGGGCATAAGCTCTTGTATAATAAACAGATTCATCATCCAAACCGGTAATTTCACTTGTAAAGTCCCCGGTTTCGGCAGCTCCCCCTTCTTCTGTTTTGTTGTCTGCTGTAGTGGGGTTTTCTTCCGTGCTCCAGACTACCCCGTGCTGGGTGAGCTGGTCGGGATAGCCCAAACCAGTGATGCTGCTGCTCACCGTAGCGGCCGATCCGGTAGTCTCTGTAACCTCCCCGGTTGTCACCAGGGGCTTAACCCGATGTTCATAACCCTGCCAGCTCAGGGACGGATAGCCTTCATTGTCCGGAGCTCCTGCAGATTCGTCTATGCGCCAGATATTGTCTTCCCCGTTCACATCTTCTCCCACAAAATCCCAGCCAGCAAGGAAGAAGGTGGCATAATTTTTCAGCTCTGCAGTTGTTTTGGGGATGCCCCCGGGAGAGGTCTCCATACCGCTGTCCTCGCTATCCCAGAAGCTATTGGAAATACGGCCTTCGTTATGGCGACCGATCAGCCCGCCCACGTATTCGTTATTTCCGGATCGGTCTGTGACGCTACCCCGGGCATAGGAGTAGGTGATGTCCCGTTCGCCATGACCCACCAGGCCGCCTATCCTACCACCGGCGCTGCCTTCCACATCGCCTGTGGCGAATGAATTACGGATGAAACTGCGACCGTAGCCCACCAGGCCGCCCACGGCATGATACTGCCCATCATCGGTTCCACCGGTGACATTGCCCGTGGCAAATGAATTGTTGATACTAAAAGCTTTGCCAGCCAGGCCGCCGACCCAGGGACTTTTCCCGCTAACATCCCCCGTGGCGTAGTTGTTGCGGATGCTTGCGAAGCCACTTGCATATCCTATCAGGCCGCCTACACCATTTCGTTCATGAGTTGCTTCACTGGTAACATCGCCCGTGGCGTAAGAATCTTCAATTGTGTTAACGGGGATGCGAGGTCTATCAAGTCTATCAATCGTGCCCACCAGGCCGCCATCGCCGATCCACAATCGGCTTTCGTCACTGCCGGTGGAGGTGACTTTGCCCGAGGCGTGAGTGTTACTGATTCGGGAGCCACGATGCATACGACCCACCAGCCCCCCCACTGATTCTTTCCCGGTGACATCACCCGCCGCATATACTTCGTAGTCTTTAAAGTGGTTATGGTTACGATATGTAATCTCGGTTGAATTGATTACACCAACCAGGCCGCCCACACAAATTTCGCCGGTGACATTGCCCTCAGCGTATGAGTTGTAAATTACGCTGGGGTTCCCCCGACTGTTTTCAGATATCCTCCGGGTAATATTAAGCCCATCAACTCCGGAAGCGCCCACCAGGCCGCCCACAAAATTTCTGCCTTCCACGTCGCCCGTGGCATAGCTACTATGAATATTCATTTCATCTAAGATGGGAAACGGCGAAACGTTTTCTTCATACCATCTCCACCTGTCTCCCCAATTGTGGGCACCGGTCAGGCCGCCCACAAAGTCTTGCCCCTTAACGTTTCCGGTGGCATGGGAATTGCCTATTAAATTCCTCCCAAACTTGTCATGAGCCCCATCTAGTCGGCTTCCCAGTTTTGAGTTGTCACCCACCAGGCCGCCCACAAAATTTCTGCCTTCCACGTCCACCCCGGCAGAGCAATCTGCAGGAGAATTATACTTAGCCCAAACGCCCACACCCCCCATATTGTCACCCACCAGGCCGCCCACATAGTCTTCTCCTTTTACACTTCCGCTATGGGCGTGGCTCGCAGTAATCCGCCCCGGTCTGGTGCGTTCCCATTCACCGTCCGGACGGCTGCAAACAGGGCGGCGGCCAGTGTTGGCGCCCACCAAAGCGCCTACATAATTCCTGCCCGTCACATCTACGTTTTCCAGGTTAACCCCACAGATCCAAAGACGTTCCCAACGATAGTATACTGAAGGCGCAAACCGAGCAAACAAACCCACATAATCTTCATCAGGCCGGTTAATGTAGAGGTTACTGATGGTGTGATTGTTGCCATTAAATTCACCGTAAAATATTATAGGGCGCCAGCCCTTACCCTCGTTATAAGGCGGCACGCCCAGGTCTATATCTTCAATCAACTCAAAATAAATAGTTTCTTCTGGTCCAAAGTGACGTATTTCTTGGCTATCCCTTACATGATGCAGGTGATTGGGGGGGGCAATCTGGTAAGGGTCCCCAGAGGTGCCGCTACCTCCGGCAAATTCGGAATCGGTCTCTATTGCCAGTTTACTGAGGTTGTTCAGCGGACCATAATCCGTGTGAAAGTAGATATCATAGGAGGTCTCCTCAGCTAAGTCGATAATTTCCAGGCATTTATGCTCCCCGGCGTTCAGGGTGAGTTCCCCTTGGCGGTCGTCTGCCAGCCCTTCATCATGGGCATCGGTACCCTCCCGAACCTGCTCTGGGCTGGGCTCATCGGCCCCTCCCTCCAGAACCACGTAGTAAACATCGGTGTCATAGTCCGACTTGAGCTGAATAAACGCCCGGGACCTGGTGGCGTTCAACAACTCGGGGTACCCTTCCGAAAACTCCGCCGGAGGTAAGGTGGTTTTCTCAACTTCACTCTCATTGCCTGGAGGCTGGTTGCCCATCAGGGTAGCACCCATACCCACCAGCTGTGGTAGGTGCCCATTACCGTTATCCTGAACACCGATGCCAAAAGCCCCGGCGTTCCCCATGGCAAATACCAGTATAAACACCGCAATTGCCAGCACGGACAGCTCCATGTAAAATTTCTTTTTCATTTTTCATGCCCCTTTTCATAAAAATTTTCAATTATAAACCTTTTTCTACAAAAAAATACCGGGTTTTAAACGTTCAATTAAGGATCTGATATGTTTCGGGGGAAACTATGTCTTATCAGGAGGATTACAAGCATAGATTTTATACCAGACCTACAGCTTTTATAACATTTTTTTGCATGGAATTATATTACCCGTTTGGCTGATTTTGCCGACATATCTAAGCCTTTCGGGTAATTAAGTTTGGTGGAATGTAAGATTAGAGTGTTGCTTTTTTTTGCTTCTTAATATTATAATCATAAA
>PWHR01000050.1 GCA_003554965.1 Thermoplasmata archaeon
ATAGTCGTATCATCAAAAGAAGAATCTATTTCCATGGCTTCGCCCCGGGTGGGATCAAACGCCGGGTCTTCCTTATTAAACCGGCGATCCCAGCCCGTAAATCTTATCCTCAATTCTCCCTCCTGCCCGGTTTCCTCGTCCTCGATTTCGAAATGATCACCACGCTCTACCCTCGTTAGCCCGGTGTAAAACAAATCAGCAGGATAATAACGCAGGCGGGCCGGATCCCAGTCACCTTTAGCAAATGTTCTCCCTTTTAAATCACCTGCTTCATTACGAAAGCCAACCCGAGGACGAACCCCGCTTCCCTTCTCAAGATCCCCCACAAAAACCCGAAAATGATCGCCCGTGTCAATGTTTTCACTGGTATGGATTTTCAACTTAAAGTTAGAACCAGCTTTATCTTCAGCATCGGTTTCCGGGATTCGGCTTAATTCTTCAGCCTGGCCGGTGTCTATACGCAGGCTGTATAAAAGCGTGTTCTCACCGGCGCCTTCCTGTAAACTTCCGCTGCCCCCACCCCCATCGGCGCTGGCCGCAGTCATCATCTCGGGTTCGACTTGATAGGTCTCCTCTAAGACCAGGGGGAGGCGATTTTCAGAATCTACTTCTTTCCCCTCGTCAACACGGTATATTGATGCACCGCTGGTATCAGAATTAACAATTTCATTAAAATCCTGACGGGTAATCGACGTATCCGGCCGGTGGATTAAAAAATCAACTCTCTCCAGGTGTATCGGCTCGTCAGGGTCTTCAGCAAAACTGTTAATCCCAAGAGCCGCCACCTGTTGCGAGGGCCCGATAACAGTACCAGACTCGATATAATTTTCAAAAGATGTCTTAACCTGCTGGACAAAAGGCAAAGAAGATTTATAGTGACGGTCGACATTATCAGAGTAAAGTAGCCTCCCTGGATGAGTATAATATGGGTCGCTGTCTGGATTGATATCCTCTTCGGCTATAAGTCTTCCTTCGTTAAACCGCAGCCCTTCGTCGGCCAGGCTAATACGAAAGCTTCCTTCAAACTCAGCATTTTCCCAGTCTGTCAACCCGCCAATCATGATCGTGGGCGTGTGACTTTGCTGCGTCCACAATCGATCAGTCAACCAATCTATCTCGACATTTGTGGACAGGTTACCGCCACTATACATCCCTCGGTTTTCTTCAATGTAATCGCCCGCGCCATAGAGTGATCTGTCCAGGTCTCCCGTTGAGGGAAGCTCAAACCCATCCTGCAGTTCCAACCTGACAACCGTATCCGACTCCCAGGTGGAGCTATGGGTTGATAACGGCAGAAGTTCATCTGCCGTCCTGTCTATGGTATTGGACATGCTCTTGTTATACCAGACCTGCAGTCCACTGAGCGGTCCCTCGTCCAGCTTCCGCAAATCTTCACGGGGATTAAAGTTGTCGGTGTAAGGAAATTCTAATTCCACTGCCTGCAGCTCAGCCGGATATTTCCCATCCTCGTGATTACCAACAGCAGTAACCCCAAGCAATAAATCCGGACTGAAGTCAAGCCCCGCATCCCCCCCGAATTCTACTACACTGTCAGAATAATCATAACTACCAGGCTCAACATAATTATCCAGGCGACGTGAATCCAGAGCAAAAGAACCAGGGAACACTTCACCAAAATGACGATCCCAGTTCCTCCTTGTAGCCTCGACCGGTTCTACGTCCCATGGTGGTTCAAAAACCATTGGCATATAGTCAACTGCCCTGCCTACCGTCTGATAAATAGGATCAGTGCGGGTCCAGAATTCACCAATTTTATAATCTGAAAACTCATCATACACAGCAGCTGCTCCTGGACCAGCAGTAACAGGATCATATAAGACGTCGTCCAACCTTTGCGAAGGGGTTAATTCTAAATTTTCGTTGGATAAGGTCACACTTGTAACTTCAGCGGCAAAAGCATCCCCGTAACCAAAATAACTGCTGCGGCTTTCACCTGTCGGCAATCCCCCGGTTCGAGCCGTTTTAGCGGTTACCACGTAAAAATAACTGTAATGATCATCGGTATCGCTTCTAAGTGGAGCAGAAAAATTTTCATCCGGGTCCCAGTGGAAATCCTCGGCCTCCAATCGATATACGGGACCATCTTCAGTCTCATCAAAAAGCTGATCCTGTGCGATACTTGCCTCAAGGCTGACCTCGTCATCGTCAGGATCAAATCCGCGGCCGGCGGGATTGTCCCATGAATACTCATGGCCGGCCCCGCGGCCGGCTTCAACCTGCCAGATGTTTATCTCTTTGAAGTCCCCATCAGGAGTAATCTCCCCCTGTATTTCTTCAATCAAAAAATCAATATTATCAAGCCTTTGATCCGCACTGGCGTATTGAACCCAGAATAGCGGTATATCAGCGCTCTCTGAAACTGCCACGTCCGGATGAACTCGGGCGCTTACCATGTTAAAGAAATATAACCGATTAAAAAAGGCGGTGTTTTCAAAAGTTGTTAGCCCTTCTTCTTCATAGACATAATCCTCTGAAATAATCTCAATATCTAAATATAAATCTTCATCGTGAGCTTCACCAATATCAAGATCTCGTCTCATGTATAACTCAATTTCGTAAGCTTTTTCTTCGTCTACAGCCAGATCACCATCATCAAGTGGAATTTCAATCCGGTCGTCGTCAACCTCAACAGTCAACTCTGTGTTACCAAAATCCCCAACATTATCAATCCCCGGATCAGAAAGTATTATACTATCTATAGCATTTTCAGAAACAGGGTCGTCCGGATATAAGTCGTACTCAAATGGATCAGGATTGAATCCTATGGCAATAGTATCAACTGTAACTGGCGCATCTCCCACCTGACTGACTATACCAGTACATATGGTGATTCTATCTCCCGGTGCCACCCCCTGCCCCTCATAGCGTTTGTTATACACATCGTAATCATCTATCTCCCAATAGTGATCCACCCCAAACTGCGCCTCTTGAAGATTAGCTGTTATCTGTACATCCTCTCCCTTAATAAGCTCAAACACCACATCGGTATCTGAAGCATCAGGAGTAAACTCCCCCGCATCTTCATCAACCACAGACCATTGAGAAAAGACATAACCTACCTCGGGGAAAATTCTTAAATTGGCTGTTTCCTCGTAATATAGTTCCAGCTCTGCCGGTAAATCATCGGCTTCATAGGTTTCCCAAGTATAATCATCAGGTTCTGCTATATGAATTTCTCCGGCCCCCTCGGGATCTACGTCAACCTGGACATCATACGGTGGCGCATCAATTTCAATTTCATGAGTTTCAGAAATACCAGATATATTTGCAGTACCATTTTCCATAGTTTCCTCATCATGCTCTACCCTAAATGTTGCGCCGTCAGTCGGTTCAGTGGCGGACACAATCCGAATTTCAAAAGTAGCAGTGTCTTCGTCATCAAATTCGTG
>PWHR01000052.1 GCA_003554965.1 Thermoplasmata archaeon
AGATACGAAATGGATCTTCAGAGTTAAAGATAAAATAGACGATCAGTTTAAACACTATAAACGCTCCGATAGCTCCGAATATAGGTGAAGTAACCCAACTGGCAATTATCCTACCGAGAGTTCCCCAAGATATTATCCCGATGCCTCCTATGAGAAGACCGAATCCGAACATACCTCCGACGATTGAATGGGATGTCGATATAGGGAGGGATTTCCAAGTGGCGATGGTGATCCAAATGCCAGCTGCGGTAACAGCAGAGAGTGCCCCTACAGCCAGATGAGTGGAATCTTCTACAGCTTCGGTATCAAAAATACCCACCTGAACGGTCTCAGTTACGTGTTCACCAGCTAATATCGCTCCCAATACTGTCAGAACCGATGCGATGACAACAGCTTCCCTATGAGTGATTGCTTTAGCCCCTACTGCAGAGGACATCGAATTTGCCAGATCGTTCGCACCGATGTTCCACGCCATGTAAAGACCGGAAATAAGGCCAGCGACTAAGATCACCGTAGACAATGAAACAACGAACATCATCCTCCGATTTGTGATTCCATATATCAAATTTATCTGTATAATCTATATACGCTATATAGACGATCCGATGAGTATAACACAGTTATGTCCAAAGATGTAAAAGTCGGTTGGATAAATCGTCGGTGATTCAAAGGAAGAACCTAGGTCCTTTGCATCTATTTATTTACTTCAGATCGTAATCGTTCCACTTCAAAAACCAAGACCTATACTTAAATATGATCCGGATTATACCCTTTACAGATGGAAACCGTAATGCTCCTTTTGGTTCTTAGCACCTTCATCGCCTCGATGTTCGGGACATTCACCGGTTTCGGGATCTCTACCGTTCTCATCCCGATATTCCTGCTTTTCTTCCCTCCTCCGGTGACCCTTTTGATGGTCGGTATAATACACTGGTTCAACAACGTTTGGAGGTTGACGATGTTCCGGAAAGGGGTAGTATACAAGCTGATACTCTACTTCGGCGTTCCCGGTGTTCTGCTGAGTTATACCGGGGCGAGATTGACGGTGGAGATACCTCATGATATCCTGACCAGGGCTATAGGTTTAGTGATAATCTTCTATGTGATATTTATCCACATCAGGGAAGACTTTGAAGTCAAAACTAGCAGTAAGAACGCCCTTCTTGGAGGCGGCATGTACGGCTTCTCCTCCGGACTTTCCGGCATAGGAGGAGAGATAAGGTCGATGTTCCTGCTTGCCTACAATCTACCCAAATCAGTCTACATAGCGACAACAGGTGCGATCTCGCTGACCATCGATACAACCAGGATATTGACTTACCTTTCAGGAGGAGCTAGACTCGAGACGGTCCTTGTTTACGGCGCCGTTCCTCTGATAATAGCCACTTTCGTCGGCGCCTACATAGGTAAGAACCTGGTGGAAAAAGTGCCAAAAGAAAAGTTCCGGATGATCGTCGGCATATTCCTGTTCCTGATAGCTATCAAGATGGTCATCAGTCCCTGATCTTGTAGGTAGGAAACCAAGCATCAGAAGTCGTATTCATTCTTCCAACCAGTTCAGGTCCGACTTGAGGATGTTGAACCACTTGGGATCGATCGTTTCTTCATCCACCGCCACCAAAAATATACCGTCGCCTAAAGCCGTAAGATCTTTCACGGTCTGTATCGCGTTCACTACTTCCTTGGGTTCAGCATGATCCATCAAGTATCCTAAACCGTGAAGCATAAAGACCCCGTGTTTCACCCTATAGAAGCTGTTGGCTATTTTAACTACTACTTCACTGAACTTTTCGGGAGTTATCACATTGACTTCCGAAGTGCTGTTGAGCTCGCTCAACCAGTAAGCGGAAAAATCCTTCTCAGAGTATCTTTCCTCTATCTTAGACGGGAACAATTTGGTCATGCATAAACCAGGCATACCTTCCTCCAGGGCATTGAAGAACGTCTCAAATGTCAACGGAGCTTTACCCTCTTCGTCCTTCACAAGGTAGGATTCACACCTGTTCAATCTATCGAGTTCGACAAAATCCTCAGACTCTAGACCTTCGATCTCTTCTTTCGGGACCTGGTCATCGATAGGACTGTCCCATCTCACGACTTCAAAATGATCACCGACGATCTTTGCGATATGGTATTCATCCAACAGCTCTGAGATTATCCCGGCGACAAATCCTGATAGAAAGTGTTTATCATCGATATTGGATTCCAATGGAGTGACCTTTATCACGTCTCCCACTTCAACTTCCAGATTGGTCACACCGGAGTGCACCGCCGCTAGAACCGCCTTGGTGTCCAATTCGTCTCTCTCACATCTCTCGCCGCTTATCCTTACGGTCTTCCTTCCCCATTCTATACCAAGGTGGTATATAGCGAAGTCGGCTTCCGCTTCTTCATCGATCTTTTCTATAGTTTCTCTAAGATGCGGGATTATCTCGGTCGGCATCGATACCAGTTCAGTCATATATTATCACCTTCTTTGAGCATACTACCCAGTGATCTGAATGCTTCCTCAACATTCTCACCGGTCTTGGCACTGGTCAGATAATAAGAGAATCTTAGATCGGTCCGATCTTCTTTATCTTCAACCCACTCCTCCAGATCTTTTACCGGCACTCTACTGAACTCAGGATCCTCACCGTACAACCTTTGGTGGGATTCGATCATCTCAAGGTGGTTCTCCTCTACATATTCATCAAAAGTTTTATCTTCTCGACTTTTTTCGAAACCTTGGATAAGGTCGTACTTGTTGCCAAGAACAACAAATGGTATGTTTCCCGTTACGGAGAAGACGTTATCTAACCAACCATCTAGACTTTCAAAAGTTTGATACCGGATAAGATCGTAAACGATCAACGCTCCATCTGCACCGGAATAATTAGAAGAGTGTAGTTCCCTGTTGAGCTGCTGGCCGTAGATATCCCATATCATCATGGTCATGTCCATCTCTTCGAGCTCTCTTTTTTTAACGTTGACACCTATAGTCATCTTATAGCTCTCGTCGAATCTCTGCTCTACGAATCTCCTTACCAGGGAAGTCTTCCCTACAGCTCCGTCTCCGAGTAGAAGTATCTTTACTGACCTGAGGGCCATGGTTTTAAAAGAGGTATTATTCTATTAATAATTATTGAAAGGATACTTCGAACAAGTATCAAGAGGATATAGAGATTTGGTAAATTCGGATAATATATTTAAACACCTACTCGACGTATCTTGATATAGCATGCTTGAAGGTGGAATCGTAGGTGGGAAAACTTTAGCTCTTATATTATCGGGAGTTCTAGTGCTGTCTGTAGTTTTTGGCGGCGTTCTCGGATCTCACCTTCAAGAAGACGAAGTTGGATCAGAAGAAGATGATGGACTCGGTTCAGATGATTCGGGATCCTCTTCTGAAGAAGATTCCGATTCTAAAGGATCGCGTTCAGAGAGTTTAGGAAGACCAGAAAGCTCTAGATCTCTATCGGATGGTCCATGGCCTTCTTACGGCCGTGACTCTAAAAATGCCGGGCTGAGCCCTTATGATACCAGCCACGTGGACGGCACCGTGAACTGGACCTACGAGACAGATACCTGGCTGTGGTCCTCTCCAGCTATCGGCTCGGAAGGTAGATTGTATTTTGGTTCTCCTGATGGGTATATATATGCACTGGATGCTGAAGATGGTTCTGAAGAATGGGTTTTTTCCACTGGTGAGCAGATAATCTCATCCCCAGCGGTCTGCGAGGACGAGAGTATATATTTCGGGTCCGATGACAATAAACTTTACGCATTGGATGCAGATGGAAATTTAGATTGGAGTTATGAGACTGACGAGAGGGTATTTTCGTCTCCTAACCTTGATGAGGAAGGGAACATATACGTGGGTTCCTCTGACGGCCACCTTTACTCACTTGATCCCGACGGGGATCTGAATTGGAGGAGTGAATTGGACTCTTGGACCTGGACTTCTCCGGCTTTGGATGACGACGTGGTCTATATGGGCACGGGTGACGGTACGGTCTACGCCATGGATAGAACGGACGGTACTGAGCTGTGGAATTATACTACCGAGGAAACCATCTATTCCTCACCGACTGTGGGAGAGGACGGACTGGTATACTTTGGCTCTTATGACGGTTTCCTGTACGCGTTGAATCCCGACGGAACCTTGGAGTGGGATCATGATGTAGGCTCCAAGATACATCCCTCGCCGAGTTTGGGACAAGACGGCACCGTTTACGTCGGGTCTCACGATGGCGGATTCCATGCAGTGAACGAAGGAGAGTTGGAATGGTCCTTTGAAGCCGAGGACAGGATAAGTTCTTCCGCCGCTATCGGCGCTGAAGGAAATATCTACTTCGGATCCGAAGACGGAACATTTTATTCACTGGGACCTGACGGCGAGGAGAGATGGTCTTTCAGCAGAGGAAACCAGGATTTTGAAAGTGTGGAGATAGGGGAGTATGAGAGTGGCGGTGCCTTTTATTCTTCTCCCGCTATAGGGGAAGATGGAAGGATCTACACGAATTCTTTTGATGGGAACGCTTTCGCCTTCAACGGCACAGAGAGTGAAGACGCGATGGAGGTGGAAGCGGGCTTCAGGATCGCCGGAAGAAGGAACAGCAACATAACAGCATTAGTGGAAGAAGACCGCGAAGAGATAGGAAGCGTTGAACTGGAGAGAGAGCCTGGAAAGCCTCAAGAAGCAAATATCACTTTCAGATATCATGAGGATTCTGACTACACGCTTGAGGTCACGTATCGAAACGAAAATAAAGGAGCGAACCCGGTCTGGATAAGTCTCTATTGGGGAGACGAAAACACCACCATAATCGAAAACTTCAACCACAAAGATGGTGAGGAACAGGTAGTAGAGTACGACCTGACAGAAATCATTGAAAACACGTCGGCTGGAGATCAAGATTAGAACATCATATATTATCGCACCTGATTTACATAAAAGGGGGCGCGGTTGCAGGAAGTATCATCTGATCAGAGGTATTCGTGATGTCCCTTGACAAACTGATCTGCGGATCGATCGTCCTTATCTTGCTTTTCAACGTTCCAGTCTTTTTTATCCAAGGAGCTGAGAGAGATCAAACTATAGATTTGGGACCCTCTGAGCCTGATGGTCCTATACCCGAAGATGGAGAAAGTATGGTGAACACGACTCCGGAACTATCGGCCCGTGTGAGCCATCCTGAAGAGATCTCCATGGACGTATCGTTTTATGATCACGGATCAGATACAAAGATCGGTGTCCAACAGGATGTAGAGAGCGGTGAGATCGCCACGGTCACGTGGGACGGACTATCTCCAGATAGTGAGTACAGTTGGTACACGGTAGCGGACGATGGGGAAAAAACCGCCGAAGGAGGACCGTGGAATTTCTCCACTTCAGAGGTGGCCTATGTTAGGATAACGGACGAACCCGATGGAGAAGTATTGACAGGCGGTAACGTTTTTCCAGATTACACCGAATGGGGCTATCTATCCGCCTATGACGACTCCGATGAATATGTGGGTAATTTGGACGGGATGTGGAGCGTTAGTGATGAAGAGGCCGACCTGTTGGAGGAGGAATTAAATAGCTACAACGGGATAGACGTGGGCGGTTCTGCACGTGATGTCTGGTTCAATGTTTCTTATCAAGATACCTACGACCACAGTGTAAAGTATACCGTTTTAACGGACGAGGTAGATGAAGTGAGGATGATCGATGAGCCGTACGGTGAACCGTTGGAAGGTGAAGCTGTTGCTGTGCGAAAACAAATAGAAGGTCACTCCTTCGCCTACAATGAATCATCCGATGATTATCTTTATCCTTTCGAAGGAGAGTGGAGTGCGGAAGGAGGTACGTCGGAATTGTTGGAAGAGAGTCCCGCGGAGTCGAACGTGATCGACGTGGGTTCAGAAGAGGGCTACGTTTGGTTCAACGTGACGTACGAGGGTTTAGAAGACAGTGTGAGGTTCGAGGTCGAACCCCCTACTGTCGATAGTTTGATGATCACTAGCTCTCCTGATGGAGACCCGATCGAAGAAGGTGAAGTCCCTGTCGGTGAGAGTGTCTGGGGCTATGCCTCCGCCTATAACGATACTGTAGGATACATCGGCTTGGTAAAAGCCGACTGGACGGTAGAAGGCGGGGACGCTGAATTATTGAACGGTACGAGCGCCTCTGAGAACGGAGTGGATGTTGGAGCGGAATCGGACAGAGTTTGGTTCAACGTGACTTACGAAAGAGCGGAGTATACCGTTCTTTTAGATGTTGAAGAACCACGTATAGACACGGTCCAAGTTAGGAGCGAGCCTGGTGGAGAGGGATACGAGCTGGACGAAGTCGTTTTGGAGATAGGAGAAGAATTCGCCTTTTATTCCGCAGGTTACAACTCCACTACCGGATACATAGAGGATCCGGAAGTCCATTGGTTATTGGATGACGATGATCTTGGAGAAGTCGAAGATGAGTACGGCTCTAATACCGTTTTTGAAGCTTCCAACCATGGTTCAGGAAGATTGATAGCCAGCTACGAGGAAGATATAGAGAGTACGGTTGATATAAAAGTCGAAGAGACCCACTTTCCTGAAATAGTCGGCGAGATACCCGATCTTGAATTGGAAAGAGGTTTCGGTGTGCATGAATTGAACCTGACTGAATACGCTCATGACGAGTACGATACTTTATCTGAAATGGAGTGGTATCTGGAGGGTACAGATCCTGGCGTGATCGATGTCTTAGGTGAGAACCGAACGGGAAATCACATATTGACTCTCATCTCTCAAGAGAACGCTCACGGGTCCATGCAGGTGAGATACCACCTAGTGAACAGCGAAGGTAATCAGGCCCATCAAGATGCGTGGATCAACGTGACGGAGGGTTATGAAGCACCTGAATTCCGGAGCTCTCCCGACCTAAAAGTACATTATGACGAACCCTACGAGTTCGATTATTCACCTTATATAATCTATGACGATAAAAGAAAGCACGGACTAGAGCTGGAGACCGACGATGAAGAACATACCGAGGTAGAGGGATTGAAAGTGACCTATGAGTATCCAGAGAGTATGCTGGGAGAGGAAGTATTAGTGGTGCTTACGGTTTCGGATGGTGAAAAAAGCGATCATACCGCGATAACGGTAGAGATCACTTCTAACATGCCTCCCGAGGAATCTGAACCTCTTCCAGACCTGGAGATCGAACAGGGTCAGTTAAAGGAAAACGTTTTCGATCTGGATGATCATTTCGAAGATCCTGAAGATGATCCTCTCTACATGAGCTACGGCTACACCTATCTACAGATAACTATCCACGACGATAATACGGTAGATGTAGAAGCGGATGTAGACTGGCACGGAGTCGAGAGTGTCACTTTTAGAGCTACGGACCCAGAAGGAGCTTTATCTGAACAGACCATCAACGTGACGGTCACTTCTACAAATTTTCCTCCCGAAATAAAGGATCTTCCAGACCTCGTGGTACATTACGAAGAACCCTACGTTTTCGATCTAGATTACTATATCTCTGATAGAGAAAACGAGACCCACGAACTGGAGATCACTACTAATATTCCTGAATATGTTACGGTGGATGGGACTGAATTGATCATGGTCTATCCAAAAGAGATGGGAGACGAGTCCATACCCTACAACGTTTCCTTAAAGATCTCCGTGTCCGATGGTATCGATAACACGTCACAAGTGACCAAAGTCACGGTTGGAGATTATTACCCCCCAGAATTGATAATGCCTCTCCACAACGTTGCTTTCGATCAGGGAGAATCGCTGATAAACGCCTTCGTGCTCGATGATCACTTCATGGACAGACAGGGCGACACCATGTACTTTTCTTCTGGGAACGAGAACGTGGAAGTAGTTATACATGAAAACAGCTCAGTAGATTTTCACGCACCGGAGGATTGGTATGGGGAGGAAACGATAACCATAAGAGCTACCAACGACGAGGATGCCTTGATGGAGGATACCATAACCGTTACCGTGAATCCTGTCAACAGTCCTCCGGTCATCTCTGAACTGCCGACACAGGAAGGAACGGAAGGAAGGAGTTGGATATTCGATATAGGCGACTACATATCTGATGTGGATAACGAAACGCACGAGTTAGATGTATTTGTAGACGATCATAACGTCACCGTTGTCGGCCACAAGCTGATATTTGAGTATGATACCGCCGGTACTTATAACGTAGAGGTGGAAGTTTCAGACGGTTTAGATTCGACTTCTGAAGAGATGAAAGTGGTCGTAGACGAAGAAGGTACTGGGCTCTTCAACTTCTGGTACTTGATGTTAGCTCTAGTACCTATAGCTTTACTGGGGACCGTACTTTATCTAAAGACAGGAGAATTCACTATAGAGGACGTTTTCTTGATACACGATTCAGGAATACTCATAAAATATAGGGCTAGGACATCAAATAATGAAAGGGATGAGGAGATACTCGCCGGTATGTTCACCGCCGTGAACAACTTCGTCGGAGACGCTTTCGGCGGTGAAGAAAAGGATACATTGAAGCGTATGGAGTACGGAGATGACAAAGTGTTGGTCCACAAAGGCGAAAACGTCATACTGGCGGTATTCATCACCGGTGAGGAGCCCTCTTGGATGCTTGACAGCATGTCGGACCTGGTGAAAGATATCGAAAAAAGATATGAGGGAGTCATCGAAGATTGGGACGGCAGTCATGAAAAGCTCGAAGGAGTCGGAGAAATGTTGGACGAGATGATAGAGAAGGATGGAAGGTACGAGCAGAGCGATTGGGAAGAAGATTGAGCTCCTTAGGATCTTAAGAGAACGATTAAATAGCAAATCTGCATCTTTTCTAGATGTGGTCTTGAAGTGAAGAAGGAAAAGCTGTTGATGAGGTTTGTGAGCAAGTTTTTTCCACAGAGGTTCAAGTTAGCGAAGCTGACAAATTATCCTCTGGTTGGAGACTTCTTACATAAACTGTTCTTCGAGGAAGACGAGATGTACTACCTTACCAAGGACACTGTTATAGAGATGGACAGGACGATAGAGATGCCCGATAATTACGTCTTGCCTTCCAAGATAGTCGAACACTTCATCCGAGAGGCAGATTTTCACTGGAAGATGGATTTTTGCATCTGCAGGAGGTCCAACGAGTGTGAAGATTATCCCATAGAATTGGGCTGCCTCTTTTTAGGAGAAGCCGCCGAGCAGATCGATCCAGTGTTGGGCAGACCCGTTTCTGAAGAGGAAGCTCTAGAACACTTGGAGAACTGTAGAGAGGAAGGTCTAGTTCATCTCATCGGCAGGAATAAGTTAGACCCTGTATGGCTGGATGTCGGGCCGGACGAAAAACTGATGAGTATATGCAGCTGCTGTCCTTGCTGCTGTCTATGGAAGATGCTCCCGGACCTGAGAGACGATATCGAGGGTAATGTGAAGAGGCTGCCCGGGGTGGAAGTGTCAGTGAACGAAGATTGTGTTGGGTGTGGCGGATGTACTGAAGTCTGTTTCGTGAATGCTGTAGACATGATCGACGGAAAAGCAGTGATCGGAGAGAAATGCAGAGGTTGTGGAAAATGCATCGAAAGGTGTTCGGAGAACGCTATCGAGCTGAAGATCGACGATCTAGATTACTATGATAAAGCCATCGGAGACTTGGAAAGAGCGGTGGAAGTGAGAAAAGGTTAGATACGATCCGAAGCATCAAG
Source organism: Thermoplasmata archaeon (assembly GCA_003554965.1). Lineage (GTDB taxonomy): Archaea > Thermoplasmatota > Thermoplasmata > Halarchaeoplasmatales > Halarchaeoplasmataceae > Natronoplasma. The sequence goes on from PWHR01000052.1 coordinate 9,669, forward strand.
CTTTTTCCCCATAGGCTATCCACAGTAGCTCCAGATCATCTTTTCTGATCATATGTTCTGTGAAAATCTGGTTTTACCGGTCGTGTTCATCCTCGTTGGTCTGTTCTCCTTTTTAGATTGTGTACATCATTCAAGACTGTTGAAGACGTCGGGCTTTCCTGCACCGTTCGGTAATCTAAGGTTTACGACCGATAGGCGAATGGATTGCAAAGCTACCGCTACTTTGAACCAAGTAGCCAGGAGGGATTGCCCCTAAAGTAAAGAAGTCTTATTCCGCAAAACCTTATAATCTCTTTTTTGGTGGAATCATTGGCTATGTTTTATGAGAGCGGACTTTATTTTCAGATAATATTATATAGTGATCTTATCTTTTCTTCGTTAGGGTAGGTAGAAAATATGGAAATAGCAGGCTATGGATTAGATGAACCATTACCATATCTGGGCTTCAGTATATGGAATATGTTGCTTTTTCTCATCACGTTGGTCGTCGGGATCATCGCGGTGAAGATGATATCCAACTATCTGAAGAAGCATCTCCTAAAAACTGATATCAGCGAGATACTAGCAGAATTCTTGACTAGAGTCGTCAGAATACTGCTCTACGTTTTCGTATTGGGTGTAGCACTTTCGTTCTTAGGTGTCGAGGTAGGTGCCGCTCTCATAAGCCTAGCTGTGGTTTTCGGTTTCGTGCTGGGCTTCGCACTTGGAGATACGTTGGGGAACATCGCAGCAGGTGTCATGATAGCGGTCACTTCTCCCTTCGAAGCCGGAGATTACGTCGAAGTCAACGGTGAAGAAGGAGTGATACAGCACGTGGGGATAAGCATCACTGAGTTGAACACCACGGACAACAAGCGTATAATCATACCCAACAGTAGCGTTTGGGGCGGTAACGTCATAAATTATACCAGGAATAAAACAAGAAGGGTCGATATCGAAACCGGAGTGGGCTACGATGACGATCTGGACTTGGCCATCCAAACTTCGATGGATGTTATCAAAAGCCATCCCAACGTACTGGATGATCCAGAACCACAGGTGAAAGTCAAATCTATGGAGGATTCCTCCGTGAATCTGACAGTGAGGCCGTGGGTGAGAACTGAAGACTATTGGAGCACCTTCTTCGATCTACAGAAAGCGCTGAAAGAGTCCTATGATAGAGCTGGGTTAGAGATACCATATCCTCAGAGAGACGTTCACCTAGACGAACAATAAAAAAACCCTTTTTCTTTTTTAATTTTTTTGATGTCATGAACACATCAGATCTAGTACAAGTTTGAGAGTTTCATATCTTTTTAGAAAAAAATGAAGAAAGGGAAAGAATTTCTAGTTTTGGTAGACCCGAACGGTAGAAGTGTAAAAACTATAATACCGAAAAAACACTGAGTCAAATCAAAGAGTGTACGGTCTTAAGTTCTAGATTGTATCACTCAATCTTTTTCACGTTTACGGCTCTTGGACCTTTTTCTCCTTCTTCCGTTTCGAATTCGACTATGTCGCCTTCTTTCAGGAAGTTAGCATCTTCCAGATCGCTGCGATGTACGAACAAATCTTCATCGCCTTCATCCGGTTCGATGAAACCGAAATTCTTCATATCGTTGAAGAATTTTACTGTTCCTTTCATTTTAGTTCACCTCCTTTTTCATGATCGTGCTCCCTTATAGTTCTCCTATAATATAAAACCATGGTACTGTCCTCCTTCATATCAAAATATTTTTGATCTTGAGAGAGTGAGGCTTTTAGATCGATTTTCATTTTAGTTCTATGCTCCTTTTATAAAAGTCAGATATAAACTGAACGGGATCACGACTGAATTAATAGACTATGCAGAAGAAAATAATCTAATCGTGTGTCGATGAATCGATTGTCCTCAATAGACGAACATCGGTCTATAGCTAACTTTAAATACTCAGAAAACCTTATAGAATAGGGTGGATTTGATGAATAGTGTGATAATATATTGGTCGAGATACGGTCATGGGCAAAAATTAGTAGATCATTTATCTAAAAATTTAAAAGAAAATGATGTCAAAACTAAGATCTTCAAAACTTCAGAATTGGAACCAGATAACATACCACAAGCTGATCTATATGTCTTCTCAACACCTACAGAAGCGTTCAGGATCAAGAGGGACATGAGAAAGTTCATGAAGAGGATCGAAGGTCTAGAAGGTAAAGAGTATGGGATAATCAACACTCATAGCATGAAAAGGAATTGGCTTAAGAACATGGAGAAGATACTAAAGAAAAAGAAGATGAAGAAACTCGCTGATGTCGATTTCAAGATCGAAAAAGAAGGAGCAGAAGAGGGGAATGGGCTCCCCGCTGGTTGGAAGAAGGACCTGGATCAATTTGCCGAAAAATTGATCAGAACATAGTGATCAGATGAAAGATCTTTTCCAGTTCTCAGCGGGTTGGGTAGAAACTAGAAAAAAAACAAAAGTTTTGCTGGAAAAGGCTTTCTAGACGATCCTATCTGGAAGATGTGTCATCTACAGAGACATATCTATTCTCTTCTGATTCCTTCACATCACTTTCTTTATCCATCTCAACTCCACTTTTTATGAACGCATGGTGGTAAGTAATTTTTGTCGTGTTTTTTGGAAGAGGAGAAATTGCGTTTTTCATATGCAAAATTCGGCAGAGACTCCTCACTTAGTTCTAGAAACGAGTTATCAAAAACGGCAGGTAGCTGCTATTGTTCATATATGAAACTCGGTTGACAGATGCTATCGTTGATATATGATTTACCTGCTATGTTTGATAATTTTCGATGGGAAAACTGCTATAGTTCATATATGAAAGACGGTTGACAGAAAAAGAGAATTTGATCACTGGATGTGATGATAACTGCCGTATTTGATAATTGTTGGGAGATGGGTGGGACGGGGTGAGGTCTTTTTCTGAGCGGATTTTAAGCAGTTTTCTAGTGAGTTTTGAGTAGGGTTTAAAGATTTTTTAATATTTTTTTAACCCCATTTTTTAATTTGGGGATATCATTCTGGATCGTATCCCACACCGCATCTATATCTACACCGAAATACCCATGTATCAATTTATCTCTCATTCCACTTATATCCGCAACGCTAGTGAGGATGTAGTGGAATATGTTCCACGTAATCCTTCCAAGGTATATCCGGATGTTCATTTCTAGTTTCTTTAGAGAGGTGCTTAGCAGCTTCACCTATTATCTCGATATGTCGGATCACTGCCGCTTGCACAAGTTCATTATCTTTGAAATCTTTTCCATTTATTCCCTTTGTAAAATCTTCGATCTTCGCGATCGAATCCAAAATGTGATTCAGATAGACCTTATCGTCTTTGCTCATCCGTATACCTCTTTCATCTCTTTGTGAACGTTATCTTTGATATAAGGACTCAATGAATCTTCAGTTACCAGATCGACTCCTATGCCGATCCTTTCTGAGAGTTTCCTTTCTATCCTTGCCAGTTCAAGAAGGCTTTTTGTTTCTGAAAAGCTCACAAGGACATCTATATCGCTACCTGGTTCCTCTTCATCATGGACATAGGATCCAAAGATAGCGACTTTTGTTGCCCCCTCATTCTTGAGGTATTTAGTGATCTCCCCATAGATTTTCTCCTTATCCATCTTCGATACTCCTTACCCATAATATTTAGTTATATAACTTAAAGATTTCTATTTTAGGAAAAAATTGCAGATAATGATATAGAAATCCCTCTTTCCTGAAAAATCTCGTTTTGTATATGTTGTTGATTTTTTATGTAGTGACTTTAGATAATTTTTACGGATAATTTAACATAAATGGGTATATGTGGTGTTTTTTGTTAAAATAAGAGTAACGGTTATAAGATTTCGTAGTAGCTGTGATCGTTTTAGGACCATAAAGGCAGAGCTGTTGGATGGAGAAAGGGTCTATAATCCAATAAAATTAAGTGGGAATTAGAATGGTTATGGTTATATACAAATATAGAAACTGTACGAACTGCTAAAGTTGATATATGAAGGACGGCTGGGATTAGCATACCATAGTCCTTCAAATAGTTCATATATGAAGGACGGCTGGGATTAGCATACCATAGTCCTTCAAATAATAGAAAAATAATTATGAAGGATGGCAGGTAACTGCTGTCCTTGATATATGATTCACCTGCCGTTGTTGATAATGAAATGGTGGATAACTGCCGTAGTTCATATATCAAGAACGGTTGACAAAAGAAAAAAATATGATCACTAGATGTGATGATAACTGCCGTATTTGATAATTGTTGGGAGATGGGAGGGACGGGCGGAAGTCTTTTTCTGATCGGATTTTAAGGAGTTTTGGGCAGTTTGATTTTAAGCAGTTATGATTTATGATGTTAAATAGATATTATGGATTTTTCAACGATGCTTGTTCTAATCGTCTACTTCCGTTAAAAAATGAGTAAAAAATACTATCCTATCGTATCGGTCTCAGCAGTATTTTTCCTCGTAATCCTCTAGAGAGATCACTTTACCTTCTTCTTCGTCTTTCAGACCTTTAGCGATCTTTTCTTTAAGTTTCTCGTCTGGCTGAAGTCTCATAAAAAATTCCTCAAGTTCAAAAAGTTTGTTCTCATAATCAGTAGATCATAATTCTCTATCATAGATGTTCCTCCGGTGTCCTAGGGTCCCAACAAATATCTCCTCGTTTTCTTTATCTAACTGGACTAAGACTCTATAGTCACCTACTCTAAGTGAATAACCGTCAACGTTTGAGAGAGGTTTAAGATAATGTTCTGGAAATCATGAGAGCTTGTCTCGAATGAGTTCAGGAAAATGCAAATTTTCCTGAAAAACTCCTGATGTCGTCTAACTTTTTGACTATCCTCTCTCTTATTTCGGATTCCATATCCTCTAATTTATCGATCGCCTTTTCCGAATAAATCACTTCATACATCAGATCACTCGATATCGAATTTCTCTTTGACTTCTTTTTGGCTGTATTTTTTACCTTCGTCTATCTGTTTTATGCCTTCGATGAACTCATTCAGAGTGTCTTCATTTAAAGGAGGTTCAACTCTTCTTCTTATAGCATCTCTGATGAATTCGGATCTGTTTTTGTAGCCTTTTTCCTCTACATAGTCGTCTATCATCTCGACGAACTTTTCATCCATCTTCACATTCACATTTTTAGTTTTAGAGGACATTGTGTTACCTTTGTTTTACTATAGTAAAA
>PWHR01000051.1 GCA_003554965.1 Thermoplasmata archaeon
CCCCGGGATTTACCCCGGTAGCTGCCTTTCATTTTAGAGCCGCCGTGAGGGTGCCTGCATGTGGGCCCGCTTTTTTTAACCTTTAAAATATCGATCACTTTCTTAAACATTAGCTTATCAAGAGCCTCCTTAGATGTGCCGGCATCAGTCCAAAGGCGGCACGGCTGAGCAGTTGCAAAAATATAATAAATAATCCCCCCTGCTAATTCCAGGCGGGACCGGCTTTCTTAAGGTAACGGCTTTACCGGCAGCTGGCTGGCATTAGCAACTAAGCTTGCTTTAGCCCCTCTAGTTTTGCGCACTCCGCTTTTCAGCGGGCTTGCCTTTGCGGTAGTATTTACTTTTACTTACTCGCCTCTATATTATGGCATGACTTGCCGCAAAAGTCAAAAAACAAAAATCTCCCAACTCCCCAACCTCCCAACTCTTCAACCCTCCACTCCCCCTAACTCCGTAACTCCCAACCTCTTATTACCTGTCGCCTTATCCTCTTTTTCACCTGCACCTGCAGCATCCCCACCTCCACCACCAACCCCCTTCACCATTCCCTTTTTTCCACGGGATTCGGTAAAATCCGGGGTTCGCTATAGCGCTTGCCCGGAAGCTTGGGGCTACGGTAAAAGCCGGGGTTCGCTAACAAGCCCGCCCGGAAGCCCGGGATATAAGCGCTTAAAAGTTTGCAGCAAGCCCGGTTACCCTTAAAAAAAAGGGGGACCGGTTTAGTCCATGTCCCCCTTTTGCCCGCCATATAACTTACTTGCTAGCGGCTGGTAAAGGTCCTTGTTTCTGACCAGGGGCCCCAGCCGTGTTCATTTTGGGCCCGCACCCTCCACTGGTAAGAGGAGCCGTCCTGGGGCAGCGGGTGGAAGTAGACCAGGTTGCCGTACCCTTCCAGGCTGCTGGTTTCACTGGCATCCTCAACTTTTACCGTTTCGATGCGGTAATTAGTGGCCCCGGGAACGTGCTGCCATTCCAGCGTGGTTTGCAAGCCGTAAACGGTGGCGTTATTGGCCGGGTGTAACAGCTTTGGCGCTGCCGGGGTCTGGGCAATTTTTTCGAAGTTTGCCACCAGGTTGCGGCTGCCGGTAGCGTTGAAGGAGTAAGTTGCGCTGTTTGAAACCACGCTGCCTCCCTCGGTCCAGTTCTTGAAATTGTAATCTGAATCTGCGGTAGCCCGCACGGTTACGCTTCCCCCGTGCTTGTAATTACCGCCACCGCTGACCGTGCCCCCACCTGCAAGCCCGGTGAAAACGTTGATCGTGTGCGGTTTGACCCCGGTCACTGATTCTTCGATTTCTGCTTCAATGTTATAAATTACCGCACCTGGTCCGCCGAAAATGGTCACCTTTCTAAAGCCGCGCTCCTCCAGGAATCCTTTGATGCGCGAGTCCAGGTAGGCATGCTCAGCCATATCCGGCTCATCCGCCGAGGTTAGCCCGACATTTTTGCGCAAATCAGACTGCCCGCCCGGAACCAGGAGCAAGCCGCTTTCGTTACGCGCAGCGAGCACGCTGCCCGCCAGGGCGTCGGGGAAGTTTTCACCAGTGGCGATATAAACCTCTTGTGCATCGGCGGAAAGGTATTCCCTGGCCAAATCGAGCGCTGTTTCGTAGCGGTCCTGCCCGGAAATGCGGGTGGCGCCCGGAAGCTGCCCGGCCACGGCATCGCTAATTGCCGCCGTTCCACCAACCACGGTGGTTGCGGTAATGCCGAGGCTGTTGATCGCGTTCCTGGTATAATCGGGCAGGGCATCGGTGCGGGCTAAAAGGATCGGCGAGCCCTCCCCGGCAGCGTAGGAAGCGGCGGCCAGGGCGTCGGGGAAGTTGAACCCGTCGGCGATAAAGGCCCGGTTGAAATTGGTCGTTTTGGCCAGTTCTTCGGCAATTCGCTTTGCTGTATCGAAGCGGTCAATCCCCCCGAGGCGATCTACCTGCGGGACGATGCTATTTATTGAAGCTTCAACCGCCGGGGTTACCACCGCATTGCCGCCTAAGATGATTGCCCGGTTTGCCCCGAGGCGTTGCACCTCGGTGCGGGTGATGTTGTTCAGGGTATCGCTTCCGGTTAAAAGTACCGGTGCATCTAAGTGGTTGGCCAGGGGCACCCCGGCCAAGGCGTCGGGGAAATTAAAGCCGTTGGCGATTAAAACGGTGTTCGATCCGTTAGGCCAGCCTTCCCTGCTTACTTCTGCGGCAGTTTCAAAGCGGTCCTCCCCTGAAATGCGCCCTGTTTCCCCGTCAGGGTCCGGCCCTGGCCCCGGACCAGGATCTGGATCAGGATCCGGTGCAGTCCCGTCGGTGGTAAAAGCTTTGATGCACACGTTTTCGCTATTGCTAAAAGATATATCGGTCCAGTGTTGACCGTTTGCGCTGATGAAGCTTTCTCCCGGGTTTGCGCTTGCCCCGCTGGAGTAATTGGGAAGCCTTCCTTCTATGGGAATGGGAAAGTTATCCCCGGGAGTATTAAAGACGACCACTACGGAAAAATTCTGCCCACCTGTGAGGGCGACCGCTTGATCGAGGCTGATCGTGTGGTAACCGGCCCATTCGATGGTGGTGGTTTTGCTTTCCTGCAGGGTGCCGCTCATTGGTTGTCCCGGGGTTACCCCGGTGAAGATGCCGATTTCCACCGTGGTGTTGTGGGCCCGGGCATACAGGCCTACCGCTTCTAAGGAAGCATCAGCCTGGGCCGAAAAAATATTAGCCCCCCAGGCTTCATCGCTGTTGTAACCTCGCGAGCTGGTCATGCCCAGTTCATCGTACTGGTAGTTGTCCTTGTAATTATTGGTCGATTCACCGCTGTGAAAGGCGAAGACATCATTCCCGGAATGAGTATCATGGTAGGACATGTAGAAATAGCCGTTATCGTGCCATCCGGTGCCCCAGCTATTTTTGATGATCCAGGCGCCGTTGCCCGGCGGGGCCGGGGTGAAGTTGTTGAGGGAATAATTATCGTCCCAGCCGGCGATGGCCCCCCCGTGGTTGGGGGGCTGGCTGCCCCTGTAATAGAAGGCATTGGTGGCTTCATTGTAAGCCCCTCCATCCCAGTGCATGGAGGTAAATACCATGCCGCCCTCATGCACGGCCTGCTTGATTACAGCCGGGTCTTCGGGGAGCATCTTTACTTGCTGCAAGTGTTTTTGCGGTTGCAGCCCGCCAGGTGACTGGTCGGAATTGGGGTTGTAGGGGTCTTGCGATTCAAGGACCGGCCCGCTCCAGCGGCTCAGGTAAGCGGTGGACATTGTAGCGTTGCCCCCGTCGACGACCCTGTTGTCGAACCCGTGCGTATTTTTAAGGTGGTTTTCAGAAAAGATCAAGTTCTCTGCCGGCCGCAGGTGCGATTCCAAAGAGGCATAAGTGGCAAAAGCCCAGCAGGGTCCGTC
>PWHR01000016.1 GCA_003554965.1 Thermoplasmata archaeon
ACGATATATTTTGGTGGTACGTGGTAAGATCTGTTTCCGAAGAAGGTGTAGAAGAACAGAATACCGATGCGGTCCAGGAACCAGGTGCTGAAGGGCCGGTTCCACCCATAGAACCAGAACCGGAAGACGGAGCAACAGACGTGACTACCGAGGTGGAACTCAGTGTTTATGTTGAGCACGATGAAGGAGAGTCCATGGACGTTTCTTTCCACGATGCATCCGACAACAGTTTGATAGGTACCCATGAAGATGTAGATAGTGGTAACAGAGCATATGTTACTTGGTCTGGATTAGGATACGATACGACTTATGAATGGTACTCTATTACTGACGATGGAGATGTCGCCGTTCAATCGCCTACCTGGTCGTTCACGACCCAAGATGAGGAAGAACTCGGGGCTTTCGATCTAATGGGTTACTTCCATGAGAGTCACGATGGAGAAGCTAGATTCTACGATGGTGAAGATCATTACGGTAACATAAGTGCGATAGAGTTTGAAAACCCAGATAACGTGGCCATAAATGAAGGTACAGAAACCTCGTCTTGGGTAGATCCACACGGTGGCTTTATGTGGAATGCGGAGGAGGGAGAAAATAGGTGGAGCGAGTCACCGCCCATTCTTGGTCACAACATCTATTTTATCAGCGAAGTGCCTGAAGAAGATGTAGAAGGGGAAGCGGGCTACGTGTGGTCAACGGTCAGAGAAGTTGACGGAGATATCGTAGCAAGTCCCCAACATTCCATGATGGGTCAGTACGAGATGATCCCGACTCCCATGGAAAGTTCCGTTGGAGAAGATCGAGTAGAGATCGAAGTCGAATCCCCTGTTTACACGGACTGGGACAACGATGCCGAACTTTCTCCGGGTAAAGGTACATTTGATGAATTCGTGAGTTATTCGGTGTTCATAAACGGTGGCGAGTATGAAGGATGGACTTATCTGGGTGATACGGAAGAAGTTCCTGGAGATTATGATGATCCCATAGAGCCGTGGAACGAAGATACGGACCCGGGAACAGTGACTACGGGTATGAATTCTTTTGAGATCACGGATTTAGAACAAGAGGAGTACGAGGTCAAAGTGAGGATGAACCTAGGAGAAGGTCTTTCAGGCGGTTACGACGGTGGATACGATGAAGCCTACACTACATATTCATCCGGAGCACCTCTTGTTATCGAGATAGAGCCAGAGGAAGAGGAATATGAGCTGACCATCGATGTGGAAGGAGAAGGTACCACGGATCCGGAACCGGGCACACATGTTTACCCTGAAGGAGAAGAAGTCACAGTGGAGGCGATAGCGGACGAAGGTCACGAATTCGTGGAATGGACCGGAGATTATGAAGGTACCGAGGATGAGATATTATTGATCATGGATGAAAACAAGGAGATAACTGCTCACTTCGAAGAGTTAGATTATCACGAACTTACCATAAACATCGAGGGCGAAGGTACCGTAGAGGTAGTTCCAGATGAAGAAGAATACGAGGAAGGAGAAGAAGTCATTTTAACCGCAGTACCGGCTGATGGTTGGTATTTCGATCAATGGACAGGAGATGCTGAAGGAACGGATGACGAGATCCTATTGATCATGGACGAAAACAAGGAGATAACGGCACATTTTGAAGAGTTAGAGTATTACGAACTTACCATAAACATCGAGGGCGAAGGTACCGTAGAGGTAGTTCCAGACGAAGAAGAATACGAGGAAGGAGAAGAAGTCGTTTTAACCGCAGTACCAGCAGATGGTTGGTATTTCGATCGATGGACCGGAGATGCTGAAGGAACTCAAAGAGAGATAACCATCATCATGGACGATGACAAAGAAATCACAGCTAACTTTGAGGATGTAGGAGAAGATGAGCATCTATTGACCATTAATGTAGATGGTGAAGGTACCACGGAACCGGAGCCAGGTGATCATCTTTATGAGGAAGGCGACGAAGTTGAACTGACGGCGGTACCGGCTGATGGTTGGATTTTCGTAGAATGGACAGGCGATGTTGAAAGCGAAGAGGATGAAATCACCATCATCATGGACGATGACAAAGAGATAACAGCACATTTTGAAGAGGTAGAATACTACGAACTGACTGTTAACGTGGAAGGTGAAGGTACGGTAGAAATGGAGCCCGAGCAGGAAGATTACGAAGCGGGCACGGAAGTCATTTTAACCTCAGTACCAGAAGAAGGTTGGTACTTCGATGGTTGGACAGGCGATTACGAAGAAAGAAGCCGTGAGATCACCGTGTTGATGGATGCAGATAAAACACTTACAGCAACTTTCAACGAGGTAGGAGAAGATGAATACGTTTTAACTATAGATCGTCTAGGAGATGGAACTACAGAACCGGAGCCAGGTGATCACATATACACAGAAGGAGAAGAGGTCACGGTTAATGCCCTACCGGCCGAGGGTTGGTATTTTGTTGAATGGACAGGAGACCATACAGGTACGGAAGAACAGTTCAGTATAATCATGGACTCTGACAAGGAAATCACGGCAGTGTTTGAAGAGGAAGTAGAGGATTACGAGCTTACAGTAAACATAGATGGAGAAGGAGAAGTTGTTGTAGATCCGGAGCAAGAAGACTATGCAGAGGGAACCGAAGTAACACTAACCGCGGTAGCAGATGAAGGTTGGTATTTTGTAGAATGGACGGGAGACTACGAGAGCGAAGAAGACGAGATAGATTTAATCATGGACCAGCAATACGAGATAACAGCGGTATTCGAAGAAGAAGTCGTTGTTGATACGTACACGCTTACAGTGGACATAGAAGGCGAAGGTACTGTTGATATAGATCCGGAACAAGATGAGTACGAAGAGGGAACGGTAGTTGAACTGACCGCTTCACCTGAAGAGGGCTGGGAATTTGTAGAATGGACAGGAGACGAGACCGGGACAGATACGACTATCGAGGTCACAATGGACTCAGATATAGCCATAACTGCGCACTTCGAGGAGTTAGAAGGAGCATTTTTTGAAGTGAATATCGTATCTCCCGAAGATGGTGATGAATTCGAAGAAGGCGATGAAATAGTCGTAGAATACGAAGTAACTAATACTGGCGGTGTAGAAGGTGAACAGGACATAGAGTTCTACGCTAATGGAGAGCACATCGAGACGGAATCAGGGATAAGTTTGGAACCGGCAGCGGTTTTTACAGGCGAGTTCACGTGGGAAGCGAACGATGCCGGCGATATTGAATTAGAGGTCAGGAGCTCCGAAGCCGGTGAGATACTACATACCATGTCAGTGACCGTTTCCGTATCAGAAGAAACGGAAGACGATAGCCTGTGTAATTGGTGGTTGATTTTGATCATACTGATCATAGCAG
>PWHR01000056.1 GCA_003554965.1 Thermoplasmata archaeon
ACTCGATCTTACAGGTCTAGAAGTTGAGGTAGAATGGGAAATTGAAGGTACTGAGACGCTGACCTGGCCGGAGGATAGTGATGAATTGGTAGCTGATCCTGCTGATGGTACTACATTGACATTAGATCATGACGGACAAGCTATAGAGGTGTGGCATGAGAGTGATGAAGAGACTACTGACACTACCGATCAGACATTGACGGTAGATGATGATTACGTCGTTAATGTGGAGGTCATAGAAGATCCAGATCAGATGAGCTACATCGAAGGAGAAGAGTTAGATCTTGCAGGTTCGGAAGTTGAGGTGGAATGGAAAGTGGCAGATACTGAGACACTGAGCTGGCCGGACGATAGTGACGATTTAGAGACTGATCCATCTGATGGTACTACATTGACATTAGATCATGACGGACAATCTATAGAGGTGTGGCATGAGAGTGATGAAGAGATTACAGACACTACTGATCAGAAATTGACGGTAGATGATGATTACGTTGTTAATGTGGAGGTCATAGAAGATCCAGATCAGATGAACTACATCGAAGGAGAAGAACTCGACCTTACCGGCTTGACAGTTGAGGTGGAATGGGATGTCGATGGAATCGAGACGCTGACCTGGCCTGAAGAAGAGGATGTACTGGTAGCTGATCCCGTCGAGGGTACGGTGTTAGAACTAGAAGATGATGGAGAAACTATCGAAGTTTGGCACGTTGACAGAGAAGATGAAACAGTAATCGATGAAACAGATCCATTGAGCGTTGAAGATGACTACATTGTTGACGTGACGGTGACTCAAGATCCAGATACGATGGAATACGTCGAAGGAGAAGAACTCGACCTTACCGGCTTGACAGTAGATGTAGAGTTAGAGGTAGCGGGAACTGAGACGATGACTTGGGTAGAAAATAGTGATGAATTAGAGACCGATCCTGCTCATGGTATTGAATTAACTCTTGATCATGACGGAACGACCATAGAAGTTTGGCACGTTGATAAAGAAGATGAACTAGATGAAACGAGTCCATTGACTGTTGAAGAGCCAGAAAGATACAATGTAGTATTGGGAGCTCTTATCGGAGAAGGATCGGTTGAAGTGGGGGAAGAGGAGTTAGAAGAGGAGGATACCTCAATAAAAATCGAGAGCGGAACTACGGTGACTATAAGTGCCAATCCTGCTGAGGGATGGAGATTTGAAGAATGGGGTGGAGATGCAATAGATGAGAGAGATGAGAATTTCGAAATCACCATAGAGGATGATTATGATATCGAAGTCACTTTTATCGAGCTGGCATATTTTGAAGTGGAGATCATTGGTTATTCAGAAAATGTTGTAGAGGGGGAAGAACTCAATGTTACCGTAGAAGTTAACAATAGTGGCGGTGAAGAAGCCGCACAAACTATAGAATTATTTGATTTTGACAACGAGGTTGTGGATGACAAGGAGATCAGTTTATATCCAGAAGAAGATCCAGTGAAAATTGATCTTACCTGGAATACAGATAAAGGAGCAGAATCAGGCGATGGAGACGCCGGCACCGGAGATCTAAAGGTAGGGAGTGATGATGATATAGATTCTTTCGAAGCAAAAATTTTGACTAGACCTTACTTTTTGATAGAAGAAATCGAAATAGAAGATGACGTGGTTGTAGATCAGGAAACAGATGTGAATGTAACTATAGAGAACAAGGGTGAAGCTGAAGCTACACAAAAAATTTCAGTTATGATTTTTGTAGAGGAAGAGGAATCTATACTAGCCGAATTTGATCCAGTTTCGGAGCCTTTATCGGAAATCAGCAAAAATGTAACGTTGAGTGGGGAAGAGAAAAGCGAGGCAATTTTCCCTTGGACTCCGGAAGAACCTGGTGAATATGAAGCTGCTGTGGCTACTGAAGACGATACCGCGAGCATCCCTTCTTTGATCGAAGTAGACGATCCTAAAGAAGAAGAGGAGGAAGATACTGATTCCTTTTTCTCTGTAGATAGAGAAACATTCTTACCCAGTTTAGCAGTCCTGTTAGTCATACCTCTCATTGGAGTCTTTTTAGTAATACGGAAAAGCCCCTCAATTGTCCAGGTGAAAGCACCTAAAGACAGAATCGAGAATGTTCGCGGAAAAAGATATATCTATCAATTCACCCTAGATAGATCTGGAAAAGGTGAAGAGACCTTTGATTTAGAAGCGAGATCTTCTAATAAAGGATGGCGAGTTGCAATACCTACCGATGAGATTTCGATATCAGGTGATAGTGAAGTTTCCATACCTGTTAAAGTTTTCATACCTAGGGAAGTTGAGCATGAAGAAAAATCAAAGATCATGTTATCTGCAGTTTCTAAAGAAGATAATGATGTATCGGATTATGATTACAATAGGGTGGTTTACAGATCTATAGAAACTGAATTAGAAAGTTCCCACGAGGAGAAAATCGCTAAAGGAAAGAGATCTGAAACTGTTGATGAAGGAGTTAAAGAGGAAGAGTTAGAAGAGGAAGAGCAAGAAGAGGAAGCGGAAGAAGAAGCTGAGGAGCTTACAAAAGAGGAAGCTATAGAAGAATTAAGTCAGATAAAAGGAATCGGGAAATCAAAGGCTGAATTGCTGTATGAAAATGGATATAGTTCTTTAGATGATCTGAAAAAAGCATCAAAAGAAGATCTAAAGGATGTTAAAGGTATAGGTCCCACGCTATCTGAGATGATCATAAAATCGGTGGAAGACTGATTTACCCGGACTAGAGAGTTTTGTAACAGATATCATCATTGCTTTCCACTTTCTCTTTATCTAGCATCCTTCTTACGTCTACTATAACGACTTTCTTTTTGTTGTTATCTACGATTTCATTCAGATCAAGATCTTTAAAATCATCGTGTGCGACCGTAATAATGATACCATCGAAATCTTTTATTTCCGCTACTGGCTTCACATCAAATTTTTTTATTTCTTCTTCAGTAAGGTATGGATCGTAACCGTAGACTTCCACCCCGTATTCTCTTAACAACTTAGCTATATCTCCGGCCGGAGATTTTCTTGTATCTGCCACATTTTCTTTGTAGGTCACCCCCATCAAAAGTACTTGTGAACCGTTAATCACTTTACCTACTTCATTCAACCCTTTTACTGTTAATTCTCCAACATGTTTTGGCATGCTGTCATTGATCGAGCGTCCAGCTAGGATAACCTGAGGATGGTGGTCAAGCTGTTTAGCTTTATATACTAGATAATAGGGATCTATCGGTATGCAATGGCCTCCTACCAATCCAGGATGATATATGTGAAAGTTCCATTTAGTCGCGGCGGCATCTAGTACCTCTTTGGTATCTAGATCCATTTTATTAAAGATGACCGAGAGCTCATTCATCAAGGCTATATTGAGATCCCTTTGTACATTTTCGATCACTTTAGCGGCTTCTGCCGTCTTGATATCTGATGTGAGATAAACATCGGTTATCATGCCATATAACTCTCCCAATACTTCACACGTTTTTTTATCCATACCCGATACTATCTTGGTTATTTTATCTATATCATGTTCCTCATCACCAGGATTTACTCTTTCAGGAGAGTATCCTATGAAAAAATCCTCTCCGCATCTCAATCCTGATTCATCCTCCAGAAGTGGTGAACATACTTCCTCAGTAGCTCCCGGATAAACAGTACTCTCATAGACGACGATACTTCCTTTACTCAGGTTTTTCCCAACGGTTTCTGATGCTTCTTGGAGAAAAGATAGATCAGGTTCTTTCGTACCTGTAATAGGCGTAGGAACACAAACTATGACAAAATCGGCCTCACTTATTTTAGAACTATCAGAAGTAAAAATCAAAGATGAAGAATCTTCCTCTTTTAAAGTATCCACCTTCTTTTCATCTATGTCGAAACCTATTGTTTTCAGCTTTTTAGAAAAATGCTCGGCTAAGGGTAGTCCTACGTATCCCAACCCAACTACACATACAACTGCTTCTCTTTCTTTGACCCTATCTTCCAACTCCTCAAGCATCTTAAACACCAGTGATTCAGAAAAAGTTGATAAAATTTAAACATTTGCATTAGTAAAGAAAGAAACATCAGCAACAATTTTTTATCACACCCAAAGTTATCTCTGTACTGCATCCTTAATAAAAAGATGATCGGTGTCTTAAAAAGAGAAAAAAAGCCGTATAGTATATCGTGAATGAGGTGTAAAAAAAGGGGGTATAAAAATTGGATAGAAAGAAAGCGATCGGATTGATCCTCGTCCTTTTCCTGGTAGGGTCATGGTTAGCTGGTATGATGATGGGATTCCATGAGCCCGCCGAGGGGGAGGAATGGGATGTCAGTTCTGTCGCCCCCTTTACTTTCCTTGTGGTTTTTGCTATACCTATTTTCATCTTTTGGAGGGCTAGAACGAAGATATTCTATCTGATGTTCGCCGCAGCGTTGTTCTGGGTTGTGACTCCTGTTTTCTTTGAAGCATTAACTTTTATACTGGTCACTTTGGTTTTGATAGCCCTGATATTCAACTTTATCGCATTCAAAAAAGGTTATATCAGCAAAAAAAAGGCGGCTGCCGTATTTGGAGGAACTATAGTCTTTGGAGCTGCTATATTTTTTTATGTATGGGTAGCTGGAGAAGATGCGATCCAGCCTGGAGGAAGGACGATCCCTGAACATTTTTCAGACGGGATCTCCTATATTTTCCCATGGGAAGAGCTAGGTGGTTTTGCTCAACCAGGGATCATCATATTCTCTTTGATCATTGTATTTGGTGTCGCCTTCTTTTTATCCACTAGATATGACTTACACCGACTCTTTGCAAAATCGGAGAGAAAGGATAAGGGAAAAGAGATCGAAGAAGATATATCGTCAACTGTCGATAAGACATTGGAGGATTTGCGTAAAGGAAAGGATACCAGAAAAACTATAATGAAATGTTATCAACGTATGTCTATGATATTTGAAGAGAAAGGAATCAGGGATGAAGATTATATGACGCCTAGAGAATTTGAGGAGATAGCCGATGAAAATTTAGATGTGACTACTTCAAAGATAAGTCGGATAAGAGAGAGTTTCGAATTAGCAAAATACAGCACTCATGAGTTAGGAGAGAAAGAAAAAGAAAAAGTGATCAGTGATCTTGAGGCTTTGAGAGATGAATTGAGATGAACCGAAATAGGAACAAAACTTTGATACAAAACATAAAAGAATCCATGGGCAATCTCTTCAGCACTAATCCTTATTATCTATTGATTTTACTTGCGCTTATCGGTTTTATCATCATAATAGAGGGTTATCTAGATACCTTTGCAAGGATGTTATCTTTCTTAGTGGTGATTATTTTTGCCTATGGTCTGATCACCTGGTCTCACAGCAGTATTGAAGAAGATGAATTCTGGGAAGATAAAGATGAATTAAGTGAAGAGATCAATCTTCAGGTGCGGGATATAAAAAGAGTGCTAAAACTTGCCTCTGAAGGGAAGGAAAAAAGCCGAGAAAAATTACATAAAAGGATCGAGGAGATCCTTTTCCTCAAATTAAAGGATAAAAAGGATATGTCTAGACAACAGATCCGTGATCTAGCTGAAAAACCAGAGGAGTTACAAGAATTAGTGAACGATAAGATGATATCAGAATTCATATTGTACATGGAGCGAAGTTCTGATAGCTCTGATTCCAACGCGAAAAAGAAAGAAAAAGAGAATTATTATATCGAAAAAATAGAAGGAACTGAGTACAAAGAATATATTAAAAAATTGATGAAAAGGATCGACGAATGGAGTGATGATTGATGATTTTGGGGGAAAATAATCGATGAAGATCAAAAAAACTTATTCTATCTGGATAATTTTATCTGTGACTGGGATCATATTAGGTCATATATTCAGAAGTCCACCATTCTTCATCCTTCCTGTAGCAACTCTAGCCCTGATGGTGGTCTCTACGAGAGTTATGCCTCCTAAAAGACTTTCTGTCTCGATAGATAGAGAATCTGACGAACGGAAGAGGGAGATATACGTTGGTGACGAGATCGAGATGAAAGTAAAGATCGAAAACAATCTAAGAAGATCGTTGATCTTGGAGGTACAGGATATTCTTCCCCCTATGGTCGAAGTGATCGAGGGAAGCAATCATAAAGTGATGAAATTCGATAAAAACGAAGAAAAAGTGTTGAAATACACCTTGAAATGCCCTGTAACTGGGAATATCGAATTAGGTCCTTTAAGGATCAGATACGTAGATCCTTTGAACTTCTTTTCAAAGGAAAGGAACTACGGAGACAAGGTGATCCTCAGGATCCTTCCTAGGGCTCAAGAGATGCAGGGGGTGGACATAAATCCGAGTTATACCAAACATTGGCTGGGTGATATCAAATCTAGAACCATCGGTGTTGGTAGTGACTTCTTTTCTTTAAGGGAATACCATCCTGGAGATGAGATAAGAGATATAAACTGGAAAGCGACAGCTAGATACTTTGACCCTTTCACCAATGAATATGAAGGGGAGAAATCTGGAGATGTCATCCTGGTAGTGGATGGTTACAAAAAGAGCATGGTGGGGACGACCCGTCACAACACCTTGAGAGTATCTATCGACGCCGCCGCGTCTTTGGCGTCATCTATATTGTCTGCAAGGAATCGGCTTGGTTTGATAGTTTCGGGAGAATATGTGAATTGGGTGTATCCAGGCACAGGAAAGAATCATTATCATAAGATACTAGCGAATCTTACCCAGTTTGAAAAAGGTGGGTCTTGGGGTTTAGAGGGAGTAAAAAACTTACTAGAAGATTTCTTTCCTAGGAAGAGTCTGATAATATTCATCTCTCCATTGACTATCATAGGTTTCACAGAGACTATAATCGATCTCTCGCGGAAAGAATACGATGTTATGGTGATATCACCCGATCCTATCAAGATCGAAGAAACTCTTACGGAAGAGAAGGATGAGCTCGCTGAGATGATCTGTGACATTGAGCGGAAAAATATTATCGAGAGATTATGGAACGCAGGAACGGTCGTTGTTGATTGGGATCCGAATGAACCGCTCGAACCTGCTTTAGAGGAGGTGTTAAGATACAAAGAAAAGCGGTAAAACTAGTTTTCTCAAGCTTAACTTTGCTTTTAGGGGTTATAGCTGGAATGATATCAGGAGTTGAATACTCCAGCTTTTTTCCTCTGATTTTTAGCCTAGCGATCGTTATTGGATTTCTAAAAGAGATAACTCAACTGATCGATGCTGGTGTTAGTCTTGGTATACTTTCTTTCATATTTTTGAATAGAAACCTTTTGCCCACGGAAGAGTTCGTTGATGGAGTGATAAATCTCTTATTGATAGTGGCTATCTTATTTTCGTTCGTATCTGCATGGTTTTTTGCTAAGTACATCTTGGCAGTTCAAAATATAGAAGAAAATATGAGGGGAGGAGTCAGAGAGGGAGACAAACCATCATACGAGTTCCCTGCTAGAAATTTAGCCGTATTTGAAATATCTAGTAATCTTTTAGTTGCTGCTATGCTCACCATAGGCGGTTCTTTGATAGGGATATACGTTTCTACAGAACCCTTCCTAGCCTGGCGAACTGAAACAATTATGATGATAGTTTTCTCAGTTTCTCTGTTTTTTGTTATATATGTTATGATGAATATTTTACAAATGAAAGAGGATTGAACCTTTACCATTAGTCGAAATTGATAAAATCAACAATTTTATAAATCATTAGTAATTCGACCAAAGAGTCGAACATGATTGGTGAAAAAATCATAGCCTGCGACTACGAACCGATCGAAAGCTCTGGTTTGAGAAAGTTGGTGTTAGATTGCAAAAGATGTGGAAAAGACCATCATGAGATATCTGATTGTTTATCCGAGATAATCTTAGTTTTAGAAGATGAATATAAAATTGAATCGCTCATAGCGTCAGATCATATAGAAATACAATATGTCGGACCAGGTCTAGATATACTCTTCCAGATAACTGGTATTTCTCGGGAGATTAGAACTTTTTCAACTAGAGATAGTGACAAGGAAAAGTGTAAACGGTGTGGATTCAGACCTTCAAATTTTTATTCACAATTGAGAAAGGATTTTATCGAAGACCCAGGTATCATATATAGTGAATTGAAGAGGGTTTCTGAAAAGCTAGAAAAGGGAGATCATTGTTCGGGATGTAAAGAAACGATAGAAGAGGAACTCGAGATACTTGGTAAAAAAGCTCTATCATTGCGATCCGAGGTATTGAAAGAAGGTTTTGGTATAGTAAAGAAAATGTAAGGTGATCTTTTGGCTTTGAGTGATATTTTAAGCAAGATGGATGAAACAGATAAGAAACAGATAACGAAGGGTTTGAAGAGGACTTTAGAGAAGAAAAAAGATATCAGACCTTCCTTTTCTCAAACTTGGGTTAGACCATACGCCCCTAAGAACGCCCAAAAGATTAAGGAATATGAAATACAAAATACCAAGGTATCTCTGTATAAATTATCCAGTGAAACTGAAGATCTTTATCATGTGATCCCCCCAGAATATGAGATAGATAAAAACAGAGTGAGGATCATATCCTCAGTCAAAGAAACACTCGCCGAACATCATGCTGAGGCTGAGGAATTTACAGATTCTAGCAGAGTTAAAGACTTCATAAAAAAGAAGGGAAAAGAATTGATCCAGCGGAAAGCAGACGAGGCAGGGATAGAACTTGGTGAAAATAGAAAAGAAGAGATAGAAGAACTACAAAAACTATCTCACCTGTTGAGTAAATACACCGCGGGTTATGGGGTTCTAGAAACGATGTTGAACGATTTTAATATCGAGGATATATATGCCGATGCCCCCTCGGAGCAGAACAACGTTTACGTGGAGATCAATACAGATGGAGATATCAGATCTAAATGTAAAACAAATGTTTACCTCTCTTCGAAAGATATGGGTAGTATTATATCAAGGTTCAGGCTGGAGAGTGGTGAACCATTTTCAGAAGCCTATCCCGTTCTGGAAGCAGATCTTGAACAATATGATACTAGGATCACTGCTATCGGAGAACCTCTGAGCTCAGATGGTATAGCTATAGCTTTGAGAAGAAGGGTGACAGAGCCTTGGACTTTACCAAAGTTGATAAGGATGGGCAGTCTGACCCCTCTTTCAGCAGGTCTTTTATCCTTTCTGATCGATGGAAGAAGCACGATTCTTGTTGCCGGTAGCAGAGGAGCTGGTAAGACAACCCTGTTAGGCGCATTGATGCTCGAATTCCCTATGAGTCAAAGGATATTGACGATAGAGGATACCAGGGAACTTCCAACACAAGGGATGCAGTCAATAGGATACAATATTCAGAGCCTGATGTCTGCTTCTGGTGTATCAAAGGGCGAGATGGAGGCCGAGGAAGTGCTGAGGGTTTCTTTGAGATTAGGTGAATCTGCTATAGTTATGGGTGAGGTGAGAGGTAAAGAGGCTAAAACGCTGTACGAGGCGATGAGAGCAGGGACGGCTGGTAGTGCAGTGATGGGTACTATACACGGTAATTCAGCCGAAGGAGTATATGATAGAGTCGTTCATGATATAGGGATAGCCGAGGAAAGTTTCGCTGCTACTGATATCGTAGTTATAGCTGGCATTGTCAGGCCGGGCGGTGTGCAGAAACGGGAAAGAAAGGTGACTCAGATCTCGGAGTACAGTGATAAACGATTTTCTGACTTGATGAGATACGATGGAGAGTTGGATCCAACTGATTTTTTTAAGAGGAATTCAGAAAAGATAGGTGAGATAGCTAGGTCGTGGGGATTGAACTACAATGAGGCGATAGAGAATATCAGGTTAAGAGCAAGGATAAGAGAGAAGATGGTGGAGGTATCAAAGGAGAAAAAAGATGATAGAATATTGAAGGCAGGATGGGTCTCCAAGTCGAACACTAAATTTTGGAATCTAATATCAAGACACGGTCCTGAAGAGAACTATGAGAGGATAGAAAAGGAATGGATGCGGTGGTTCGAAGAGAGGACCAAATATGCATGATACATATGAAAGGGCATGTAAGTGGGTGAACACAAAAGTAGGTCCCGATAGAGAAGATTATAAGAGAAGGAGGGAGGAGGAACGTAAGGAATTTTTAGATAAAAGAAGAAAATATAGAAAGACGAAGGAACGGCTAAAAGAATTGCAGATCTCTAAAGGTAAAAGATCAAAGAAGTACAAAAAAAAGAAGAGAGAGATGAGGAAAGCGAAGAAAAAACTTGAAAAGACAAGATCAAGATATAAAAGGGAGGAGTTCAGGCGGACGATGGCTTTTATCGGAATGGATTTCACTTATGAAGAGGTGATGGTCTTTTCGGTATTTTTAGGTATAGTTTGTTTTATTTCTACTCTTTTCGCTTTTGGTTCGTTCGCTGTTTACTTAGAGTTATCGAAATTGGAAATTATCACTTACGGAGTTCCTCTGATTACTACACTTCCGGCGATAGTTTTTATATTTACTATCGAGTATCCTGAAAGTTTGGAAAAGAGGATGAAGTCTTCAACCATCGGTAAACAACCTCAAGCCATCAATTATATGACGATGTCAATGAGGGTAAAACCCTCCCTGCATAGAGCGGTCTCTTTCGCTGCAAAAAATACCTCTGGTCCTATATCTAATGGATTGAAGCAGATCCTTTGGAAGGTTTATATAGGAGATAAACCCACACTAGAAGAATCGTTCCTTGATTTTGCATTGAAATGGGGTGAGTGGAATGAAGATCTTAAACGTGCTCTCTATTCCGTGAGAGCGTCGCTACTTGAAAAAACCCAGGAAGGCTATAAAAAATCACTTGAGCGAGCCAACGAGATCATGATCCAGGGAACGAAAAAGAAAGTAGAGGATTTCTCAAACTCACTGAAAACACCTACGACTATACTTTTCGCTATAGGAGTTCTTCTGCCCCTCATAATAGCTGCTATGCTCCCTATGCTCTCTCTGATAGAGATAGATTTTGCGGCGATGGGTTTAGGTGAAGGAGATCCTGGAGATGGAGCATCGATAAGTCTGCCTATATTGATAGTTATAATGAACGTTATATGTCCCGGAGCTACATTTTTCTATGCCTATCATATATTGGGGAATAAACCAGGAACAAGAGATCTTCCAGTGATCAGTCATGAAGGAAATAAAAGATTCAACCTGATGGTCTCCCTTTCTATAGCTCTAGCGATCGCGTTATCTATAACCTTTCTTTATGACTTTTTGGGACCCCTCGATCCTATCCCATATATATTCATGGTGGGGATACCTATTTCTTACTACTGCCTATCCACTAGTTATAATCAGAAGAAAAGAAGAGATCGTATCAGAGAAGTCGAAGAAGAATTCCCTGATGCCATTTTTCAGTTAGGGAGCAGGATAGCTGAGGGGACCTCTGTTGAAAGAGCGATATTGAA
The DNA here is from genome assembly GCA_003554965.1 of Thermoplasmata archaeon. Taxonomy (GTDB): domain Archaea; phylum Thermoplasmatota; class Thermoplasmata; order Halarchaeoplasmatales; family Halarchaeoplasmataceae; genus Natronoplasma. Next base: position 11,370 of record PWHR01000056.1, read on the forward strand.
AGTTTCTAAATCATTGAAAGGCACACTTACAGGGGACCTTTTCAAGAAGATAATCTCGTCTCTTAGAATAAAACATCTCTCATTTAGGGATGTGCTATTCGGCGATGTGGGGCTACTTCAAGAGTATCCATCCCAATTGATCAAGACCACCATGAGGACAGTTGTAGAGATAAGTGAAAAAGATCCAGAAGAAGCTGGAAGGACCATTATGAAGATAGCTAGATATCAGCAGGACCTTAGGGATATGGAGCATGAAGTCAAAAATCAGCTTTCTAAGAGCGTTGAGATGATGAAAGCAACGACCCTGATATTTGCACCGATGATTATGGGGATAGTGGCTTCACTCTATTTCATGCTTGAAGAAGTGTTTTCAGAACTTGGTACGGTCCAATTGGTTTCGCCTGTCTCATTTACCACTATTTTGGGCGTGTACCTAATGATGATGGCCGGTATAGTGACTTATTACACCAAAAGTATTGAGAGCGGGCTGGACCTGATCGAATTCAAATACTCTTTAGGCAAAACTCTCCTGATCAGTATAACGATTTTCTCTATATCATTCTTGATAGGAAAGGCAGCGATCGTGGGGTTCTAACAACACTGTATATCAACTTTCGCCTACCAGTATTATCGTGATATCATTAACGTTGGTTCGACTGTTTATCTCGAGATTATCTTTCAATCCCTCAAAAAAGTTCTGTGAAGCATGTTTCTTTAAAAATTCATCTGGATCTTTCTTTGATCTTTTAACGGTTCTGTGATCTGCTATAGCTCCAGCTTTATCCATCCCATCTATGCCGTCTGAATCGACGCTAGCTACCACGATATCTTTTCTTCCTTTAAGTTCTTTAGCGGCTGACAAAACTAATTCCCGGTTGGGTCCTCCTTTTCCCTTTTCTTCATCAAGACTAACTGTAGTTTCGCCTCCTAGGATTAGAGCTGCTGGAGTTCTTATGGGATTTCCAGACTCTTGTACCTCTTTAGCTATGCCTACCAGCGGTTTAGCGACCTCACTCGCTTCTCCCCTATTGTGTGAGGTGAGAATGATGGTTTTGAAACCTTCTTCTTTGGCTATTTTTTCAGCCTCTTTTAAGGCTGTAAGATTATTACCTATGAGAATATTCGTAGCTTGAACATCTTCTGGCGTCTCTTCAACTGATCCTTCGATCCCTTCTACGAGGTGATTCTTTATTTTACTAGAAGTGTCATCCCAAAGGCCGTATTTCTTCAATACATCAACAGCGTCTTCAAAAGTAGAATCATCAGGGTATGTAGGACCGGAAGCTATCACGCTCATATCGTCTCCGACCACATCTGATATCATGAGGGAGATGAGGTCTCCTTTTCCCTCGCATATCTTTGCGAACCTTCCTCCTTTGACATCAGAAACGTGCTTTCTGACTGAATTTATCTCGTATATATCAGCGCCTGATCTCACCAATCTTTCGTTCAAGTCTTTCATCTCAGAAATGGAGATATCACCGGCGGGTGAAGTGAAAAGAGCGGAACCTCCTCCAGAAATCAAGAAAATTATAAGAGCATTCTCCACTCCGTCTAACTTATCTAAAAATTCTTTGGCAGTTTTGAGATTCTCTTCTGCAGGATATGGATGAGATGCTTCCCTGATGGGGACAGGGCATCGATGATCATCATACGTATGTCCTTTTTTTGTTATCACGAGGCCATCGTCTAGTTTTAATCCATTCAAACCGCTCCCCATCGCTACAGCTGCTTTCCCTATACCGAAGACTAGTATCTTTTCATAATCCTCCTCTGAAAATGTTTTTCCGGCCAATATTATAGTCCCGTTTTCTTTGTTAAAATTACTTTTCACTAATGACTCTGGATCGGTGGCCTCGACTCCTCCTTTTATGATCTTTTTGGCGATAGTCCTCATCTCATCGATCTTCATGGGGATTTCGATTGAAAACCGTCTATTTATGGTTTGCCGAAAAGGGTCTTTCAGGACCAACTATTAAGTAGTCGGAAATCTCTTCTAGTACATGTACGTTAGTGTGATCGGTGGAGATGATGGAAGTGCCTCCGAGGAGGCATGTATGAAGGCTGAACGACTTGGAACAAGATTGGGTGAGAGAGGTCACGTGATCGTTTGCGGGGGAAGAGGCGGTGTGATGAGAGCGGTATGTAGAGGGGCTAAAAAAACCGACGCTACTACGATCGGGATCTTACCTTCCGCGGATAGAGAGGAAGCCAACGAATATGTGGATATACCGATAGTGACCGATCTGGGGATGTTGAGGAACAGTCAAGTCGTGTTGAACGGCGATGTGGTGATAGCTGTAGACGGCGGATATGGAACCCTTTCTGAGATATGTATGGCGAAGAAGTATGAAAAAAAAATTTTAGGGCTAGATACATGGGACGTAGAAGCGGTAGAAAAGTTTGATAACGTAGATGAGATAATAGAAGAATTAGAAAAAATATCGAACTGAGTTATGGACCTAGCTCATCCTGGATATGACTCCTCAAGTCTTCGTCGGTCACGTTGATACAGAAGATGTAATCGTCTTCATCCTTATGCTCTAGACTGACAGAGAAATCTTCGGTATCAAAATAAGAGGGATTGAATTTGAGCATCAGACTTTTATAGATTGTTTTTTCAACTTTTCTTAAGGATTCGATGGATTTAGCTCCTATCAGGGTTTCTATCTCTTTTAGTGCTTCCTTCAGATCTCTCACTGGGCTCTCCCCGTTAGCTATATCGTGGAAAGATTCTTTGATCTTGTCTTCAGCTTTATCCAACTCCTCTTCAGTTCCTTCAAATTCTTTTTCCACTTTTTGTTCATTCATAGAAGCGTCTTCGACCGTCTTCTCCTGCAGTATCTCTTCGTTCTCTTCTACTCTAGGCATCCATTCATCGTATCTCTTTATCTCATCATGATCTGAAACATATTTGATCAATACTTTCTCTAGCCCGAAACACAACTCAGTTATCTCATCCCATGAACCTTCGAGTTTCAGACCAGAATTCGTCTTCTCAACCTCTGTCATCGATTTACTAGTTGAAGAATCCTATATACCTTTTATGTTTAATAGTCACGCATAAGCCCTAATTCCCCGACCTTTTAGGTCGTGGGATACAGGGCGATGAATATCTGTTCTAGCAAATATTTTAGTTGATGAGCGTATTCTCGATCTGGCGGCGCGCCCCTGCGGGGCGCTGTAGGAACCGCCAGGAGTCGAGAAAAAATGACAAGCATGCGTTCATATAGCCACGGCTTTGGCCAAAGCCTGTATCA
>PWHR01000030.1 GCA_003554965.1 Thermoplasmata archaeon
TCTAGGATTTCTTATCTTAAAAAGCAGCGAGAGACGAATTAAAGTCCTATTACTAAAAAAATATGTGTGACTCTTTTGAAACTACCCCTGATATCTGTAGAGATTCAGGGGTAGTTTTTCGATGTTTGACATAAAAACCCACAAATTACGTAGGGGGAAATGACTTTTTTTAGAGATAAAAGAAGGGAATAAAACTTTAATAAAGAATACCAATAATTAATCCCAATAAAATATCTTAATTTTTCTATGAAATGGAGGTTGCCTATATGAAGGGAACGGTTGTACTGGCGTGGGTGAAGACTTTAGAAGAATTATACGGTAAAGAACAAGTCGCAAGCCTTTTAGAAGAATTAGGCTGGGATCAAGAACAGGTTATTACACCTACAATGGATATTTCGGATCAACAAGCCCAAGGCTTAATTGAGGGAATGGCGGCACGCCAGGGAATAGAGAAGAGTACATTATATCAGAAAATGGGAAGACAAAATATCTGGTCATTTTATGAAATATTCCCATCTTATTTTGAACAAAGTACGGCTAAAGGTTTTTTGATGATGATGGATGAGGTGCATAAACAACTCACAAAGATGATTTCTGGTGCTCATCCTCCTAGATTGATATCAGAAGAACTGTCTTCGAATGTGATCAAAATACGTTATGTATCTAGAAGGGGTTTGACCGACTATTTTATTGGGTTAATTGAAGGCGTGGGAGATTTTTTCGAAGAACAAGTAGACATAGAAAAAGTGAGTACCGGCGAGACATCTGAGGGCGAACAGTATCAAGAAGTGATCGTAACAACCGAAAAAGGGACGTTAACTGAGAAGAAATATTTGTTTTCTAAAATATTGTCAGCAGGGTTTATCCGGAGTCTCCCGGTTAAAATTGCCCTGGGGAGCAGTGTCATTATGACATGCTTGTTTTTAGTTTTCTCAGGATTCCAGGTTACCCTGGAGCTTGGATTGTTTTTTCTACTTTCTTTTTTGGCAGTTAATGCTATCAGCCATGTCACCGTAGCGCCTGTAAAATTGTTTCAAGAAGAGCTTATCAAAATTAAAAATCTTGATTTTTCTAGTTATGTTTCGATCCAAACGGGGGATGACTTGGAAAACCTGATGTTAGACATCCAGGAAGGCAAGGAAGCCATTAAGAAAGATTTATTATTTCTCAAAGGTGGCACAGATGATTTATATAAATTCGTAGAGCGGTTTAATTTTGTGGCACAAGAAATGAAGGATTTATCTGAAGAGATTTCTAGAATGGTTCAAGAGGTGTCTGAAGGAGCTATGCATCAAGCTGAAGAAACAGAGAGTTCCGTGTCTAGCTTACAAGAAAATGTGGATAACATCCAGTACATAGCACGGGAAGAAATGAGTGATAAAGAGGCGCTAGAACAGGCAGTTAAGAATATCCGTGATTCCCATGAACACATTACAAGTGTTGCTAATAAATTGACTGAAGTTAAACAGCAATTTTCTGAAGTAGATGCACAAGGAAAAGAGCTGTCTAAAAATGTTGAAGATATGCTTCATATTGTGACGACTGTTGAAGAAATTGCGGAGCAGACAAACCTTTTAGCTTTGAATGCTGCTATTGAAGCGGCTAGAGCGGGTGAACATGGACAAGGATTTGCCGTGGTAGCCAATGAAGTACGGAACTTAGCTGAGAATTCAGGTGAAGCTGTAGGGACGATTAGCGATAATCTCAAAAGCTTTGTCACCGAGGTAGAAACATTAGTCAGAAGCATAACAGATCAATTTTCTCAATTGGAGGAAAGCAGCCAAATATTACAAAATACAGCCGGGGAAACCGGTAAAGCCACTGACCGAATTAATGAGGTGGCAGAAAAGATTGCTGACATGGTAGAAAAACTCTCTGAGGAAACAAATAACATTAATAAAGTGTTTGAGAGTATTAACTCTCTAGCAGGCATCGCCCAGGAGAACAGTGCCGCCTCGGAAGAAATGAGCTCAAATGTTACGGAGTATTCTGAACGGATTAAAGAAATGGGTGGTTATACAGAGCAATTACAAACCCTTGCCGGTGAATTTAAATCAGAATTGAAAAAACATACCGTTTAGGTAGCCTGTGGTACCCATGAAGGAATGATCCTGAGCCTTTCTTTATCCTCTCATGGTGAACCCTATGCCAAACTGGTATACTATAAGTGGTAGGTGTAAGAAAGAACTTGGACGACCCCTTCAAAATATTTTCAGAAGGGGTTTTGTTAAGGCAAAAAATTTTTTCAAAACAGGAATTCTACTTTCCGAAGGCGAACACTTAAAGTAGTTAAAATGTTGGTTTGTATATGTTTTATGGGAGGGGATGAAGTTGTTGGATCATGCAATTATAACAAAAGTGTCACAAGAACAGAGTTTTGCTAAAGACACGGTTCAAATAGTGGTTAAACTCATTAAAGAGCAAGGGAACACCGTACCCTTTGTTGCCAGGTATAGAAAAAACGAAACGGGAGACCTGTCTGAGGATGATATCAGGGCGATCATCGGACAGTGGGAATATCTCACCAACCTGGAAACGAGAAAGCAAGAGATTATTGACACATTGACCAAGAGAGAGAAATTGACACCGGAGCTTTCAAAGGCCGTCAAAGCTGCTGAGACACAGCAAGAATTGGAAGAATTATATCAGCCTTATAAACAAAAAAAGAAGACCCGGGGGATGCGTGCAAAAGAGCGCGGCCTCGAACCTTTAGCCCTGGCTTTCTTAGAGGGTCAGGTTGTGACTGACCAACAGGCGGAAAAGCTGTTACTTGAATATATTGACGAAGAAAAAGGCGTAGAGACCATGGACGAAGCCCTTCAAGGTGCAAAAGATATTATTGCAGAAAAAATGGCGGAAAAAATTGAGATCAGAAGGGAAACAAGAGATATTTGTACGCCAGACACTCAGATAGTGGTGGAAGTCAAAGATAAAGAGCAGGATGAGAAAGGCGTGTATATGGATTATTACAGTTATAAAAGCAATCTTAGCAAGCTGCCTTTCCACAGAATGATGGCTATTAATCGAGGCGAAAAAGAAGGCATTTTGAAAGTTAATTTATCATCACCAGAACAAAAGGTGGTGGCCAGGATATCCCGTCATGAAGCGAGTGCTATTGATGGCTATTCCAGGAATGTTGTCATTGAGGCAATAGAAGATTCTTGTAAACGACTACTAGTGCCATCAGTGCAAAGGGAGCTTAGAAAGAATAAAACGGAAGAAGCAGAACTCCATGCCATCAGTGTGTTCACTGAAAATCTAGAACGGTTGTTAATGCAGCCGCCCATTAAGTGGAAAGTTATTTTAGGGGTGGATCCGGCTTATAAA
>PWHR01000078.1 GCA_003554965.1 Thermoplasmata archaeon
AAAAAAAAAAAAAAAAAAAAAAAAAAACGGCCTAGAAACGTGTGGCTGATGACAAAAGTGGTTTGGTATATAAATCCGATATAGAATTTCGAAGTAGCAAAATTGTTAATAAGCTTAAAATGGATTTGCTAAAATTAACTAATATGGTTGAAACAGGTCTAGGAGGGAAGGATTTGAAGCCTGAGCATATAAGGGAGGTCCATGAAGAGGTAAACAGGGAATTGAGGGAGCTGGATGCCCTTCTCCAGAAAGCGGAGGAAGTAGGGTTGAGAGCGGAAAACGAAAAAGGGAAAAGATCTATCAAAAATGCGGTAAAATTCGCAAACGAGAGAAGATATAAGGAATCACTTCAAGCCTTAAAGGAGAGCAAGAGATTCGTGATAGACTTGATCAACGAAAATATAGAGGGAAAAACAGAGGAAACGGTATATTCAAAGGATCCAGCCTTGGATGTTAGTGATGAGATACATAAAATCGTTGAACAGTGTGAAAGATAGAAGGAGCGCCCCGGACGGGATTTGAACCCGCGTCGCAGCCTCGACAGGGCCACATGATGGGCCACTACACTACCAGGGCATTTCGAGTCTACTAAATAGCATTTTGTATTAAAGTCTTACTGTTAATCCTAAGAAAAATCTGCCAAAAATATAAAAGCATCTGTTTTACTGTACATACGAAATGAAACCATCGATAAGATTGATGAGACCATTAAACTGTTCTATATCTATGCTGAGTATTCCTATAGTGATGGTCACATTATACGGGATCGATATTCCAACCTCTGATCTATTCCTTACCATCATCGGTATGCTGGTTGTTTTCTCCTTCACCGCCGGAGGGAACATCTTGAACGATTACATGGATAGGGAGATCGACGAGATCAATCATCCTGAACGCCCTATACCTTCCGGAGAGATAAGTTCCCGGATGGCTTTGTACTTATCTATAATCATGTTTATCATCGGGATCATCCTATCTCTGTTACTACCTTTCTATCTCCCTCAGATAATAGTGATATCTGCCGTTATCTTGATGATTTCCTATGAACTTCGTTTCAAGAAGAAAGGATTGACTGGTAACCTGATAATATCTGGATTGACAGGTATGCTTTTCATATTCGGTGGCTCTATCTATGGAGAGCTATACTTACCTACGATCCTGGGAGTTCTAGCCTTTTTCTCGAGTGTTGGAAGAGAGATAATGAAGGATATACAGGATCTGAAAGGCGATCTGGACAGAAAGACTTTCCCCATGAAAGTGGGGCCAGAAAAAGCGAAGAGGACTGCATTCATATTCGTAGTACTGGCTGTCGCGCTATCTCCCTTTCCCTTCCTCTTAGGATTATTACCCTTAGAATATCTTATCATCGTGATATTAGCAGATATAATCTTTATATATTCCCTCTTATTACTAAAATCACCAGAGAAGACCCAAAAATATATCAAAGCGGCGATGATACTAGCTCTCGTCGCCTTCTTGGCTGGAGGCCTAGCATGAATCAAACAAAGGTATTAGCTCATCTTTATGATAAGATCAGCGAAGAAACTCTACACATGGGGCTTATCGATCCAGATGAACAAAGCCCTGAAGAGGGAGCGGAATTAGCATCCACATTAGAAAAAGCTGGTAGTGATGCGGTGATGGTAGGAGGTTCAACTGGTATAACTCAAGAGAATCTTGATGAAACGGTAAATGCCATGAAAAAAGAGATCGATCTGCCTATCATCCATTTTCCCACAGAAGCTGGCGCGATCTCACCCCATGTTGACGCGATTTATTTTATGAGTATGCTGAACTCTAAGGACCTGAATAAAGTGATAGGAGAACAGGTGCGTGGTGCCCCGTATGTAAAAAAGATGGGTATAGAACCGATCCCCATGGGCTATGTGGTCGTGGAACCGGGCATGACAGTAGGGAAAGTGGGAAAAGCCGATATCATCTCAAGAGATGAACCTGAAAGTGCTGTGAATTTTGGATTGGCAGCTCAGTATCTGGGTATGCGTCTTTTTTACTTGGAAGCTGGATCTGGTGCTCCAGAGCCCATTCCAGTAGAGATGATCAAGTTGTGCAAAGAGAATTTAGATATCCCTGTGATCGTGGGTGGCGGAATAAGAGATCCAGAGCAGGCTAGAGAACTCGCTGTGGCTGGAGCAGATATTATAGTCACAGGTACCGTCTTGGAAGAGTGTTCAACATTGGAAAAGAAATTGACCGATATGATCGCAGCTATAAAACATGAATAATGGATTTTCCTTATACCTCCCGTGAAAACAGTTATATATTCTATCTGACTGTGACTTTTCATAATCGAATTTCTTCTTCCACCGCACTTCGTAAAAGCCCGGTGGTGTAGCGGTCAAACATACGGGCCTTTGGAGCCCGTGACGGCGGTTCGAATCCGCTCCGGGCTATTCTTAGTTCTTCATTGTGAGGAAATAAATGATGAGCTCAGAAGAGGAAGCTTGGCATGAGAAAGATGAATTTTGGGAAGACAATCCGTTCCCACAAAGGGTGATAGATCACGCCGAAGAGGAAGTAAAGGAACTGATCGATCTTGCAGATCTGAAGGAGGATATGAAGGTGTTGGATCTGTGCTGTGGGGTCGGTAGACATACAATAGAATTCGCTAAAAGAGGCTTTGACGTAACAGGAGTGGATAAGACTGATAACTACCTGGAAAAAGCCAGGGAAAGAGCTGAAGAAGATAGTCTCGATATCGAATTCATTAAGGAAGATATGAGAAAATTCAAAAGGGCAGAGGAATATGATTTGATATTAAACCTATTCACTTCGTTCGGTTATTTTGAGGATGAAGAGGAGAACATAAAAGTTCTAGAGAATGTTCATACAACCCTTAAAACTGGTGGAAAGTTCATCCTAGACGTTATGGGCAAGGAGATAATAGCGAGGATCTTTGAGGGAAAAGATTGGCATGAAATTGAAAAAGGATACCAGTTAGAGGAAAAACATGTAGAAAAAGACTGGTCTTGGTTAATGAATAAAAGGACGATAATTACTGAAGATGGAAAAAGAGAGTATGATGTTTCACATCGGCTTTACTCCGCTAAAGAGTTGAAGCACATGCTTGAGAAAGTAGGATTCGATACTATTGAAGTATACGGTAATTACAGCGGAGAACCCTACGATGAAAAAGCGGATAGATTAGTCGTTATAGCAGAAAAATGACCAAATTAATAATTATTAGTTATAGATTTAGCATAAACTAATATATAATTAATATTAATAGGATATCCTAAACAGATGGTTTTTCCTAATTATTGAAAAAACACATTTACTATATATATTTAATAAGTTTAGTAAAAAGCGTTTGTTATTTATCCATCAACTAAACAGATTAACTAGTGTTGATTCATTTATCTTACAAAACCTACGAAAAAACGGAAAACTCGATAAAATATCTTTTTTAGGACGCGGGGGATACCCTCATTAAACTAAAAATACTAAAGGATCGACCTCTTTGTTAAAGAATAGAACAGAAATCGTTACTTTTAAATATGTTAAACCGAGGATGTCGGAAAATGTAACTAATACGACGTTAACTTTAAATAAGAAAAGGAAAGACGTCGGAATTTCTATTATTTATTACGTCTCACTCATTTTAACCTTTTTGAGAAACACCTCGTTTTTTCATAAATTTGCAAAAACACTATTTGCGCTTTATCTAAATTATTAAAGTGCTTCTGTAATAGCTTTATTTAGTAAAAATATTGCTTTATCATTGCTTTGAAGATAAAATGCAAAATTGTGTTTTCTATTAAGCCGCAATATATTAATCTTAACTAGTAATTAGATATTTTTTAAATCAAAGACGAAAAGGTGTTTTTGTCTATTTTATACTAAACTATAATTATAGTATATTAGGTAAAAAGTAAATGAATAAAGCAAATACGTGTAAAAATTAAATCAGATGCAGATCAAATTCGCCGTCCTCTATATCTACCAATCCTAAGTGATCGTCTCCCGCCGGTCCCGGATTCATGAAAGCTATGCTGTCCTCTTCAACTATTCCTCTATCTTCGTGAACGTGGCCGCTTAGGATCAATCGAGGTTCGTTATTTTTTACTATGGGCAGCAACTTTTTGCTACCTATATGCTTGCCCCTTGATGCTTCGTCAAGATATCCGTAGAGGGGCTGATGGAAGACATATACCTCTGCCCCAGCAGCTCTTTCCTTGAATACCTTAAGTTTATCTTCACTGTACTCTGACCCTGATAATCCGATGAATTCTATACCTTTCTTCTCCACTTTCTTCAGTTCTATGTAATGATTGTCGGTCTCGTCGTAGGCTTGAGCAACTTCAGTTCCGTCACAGTTTCCTATAATGCCGATGACTTCCGTCGGCATCTTTTCCAGGATCTTCACCGCATCTTCCTTTCCTCCAAAATGGGTGATATCTCCACAACAGACTATGAAATCGAAGTCATACTTGTGATACGAGGCCTTGATCCGGTTTAAACTCTTCATAGAACCGTGAATATCAGAAACTACCAGGATCCTAGCGCACATGATCTATCATACCTTTTTTCATATTCAAAAAGAACACACTTTTATAATTCCTTTCCCCTTGAAGCCCCGATATAAGATGCCCGGTATCTTCAAGAAAAACAAAGTAGTGGTGGAAGATGAAAAAGAATCAAGCCGATTATATAACAAGGGTTACTTCGGTCAACCTCAATCTGGCAATTATCTAGAATTGGACCTGTACGAAGCGATTTACCTTTTGGAGAATGAGCGGTTAGAGATAACGGATGAGAATGAGGATGAGGTGGAAAGAGAGGAGATAATGGAGAATGTTCCAAAAGAACAATTCATGCGCGAGTATCCTGCTTATAAAGATATGAGATCCCGTGGTTACGTTCTTAAGAAAGCTTCCGATCCTGCATCATTCAGGGTCTTCCCCAGAGGAGGAGGTCCCGGTAAGACACCTACAAAGTATTGGCTTTGTACGGCCAGAGAAAAAGAGGATTTCAAGATCAAGGAGATCCTACGAGCCAATAAAAAGATCTCTAATCTTGGTAAAACCATGTTGACCGGTCTCGTCGATGAAGAAGGTGATGTCACTTACTACAAATTTTCGACGATCGACTTAAAAGGCAAGGTCGGAAATTACGAAGGAGATGGGGTTAAGGGGATAATTTATGGAGATAAATGCTTCATAAATGAGGGATTTGAAAACCTCTACGAAAACAATTTTTACGGCTCAAAAGTTAAAAATACTTTGAAGCTATCATTCTACGAGACCTTATATTTGAAAGATAAAGGATCCTTAGAGATCGAGGAAGCTGAGGATTTCAAAAATCTTAAATCAAAACACTCAAAAAGAAAGGGCTTTAAATTGATGAACGAGGTCTATAGAGATCTAAGAGATAGAGGTCTTATCCCAAAAACAGGGTTCAAATATGGAGCGGAATTCAGGGCTTACGCTGACAACCCTGATGATATCCATGCAGAGTATATCATACAGCCAGTAGAGAAGGATCATGAATACAGGTGGTACGAGGTGAGTAGAGCTGTCAGGGTCGCTCACAGCGTGAGGAAAGACTTTCTATTCGGTGTGCCTGAGGAAAAAGAAAATGATGAAGTATATTATCTTAAGATAAAAAGAAAGACGCCTTAGGATCCATTACTGCGTTCTTTCAATTCCTTACCTAATTTCTTTAACAGTTTTTGTTTGCTTCCCTTCTGTTTTGGTATGAAGATACGACCGTTCCTTTTGAACCAGGTGGCGGGATGATGTTCACTTTCCTCCAATCTATTAGGGACGTCCCACGCATCTAGTACTTTTCCGATCTCTTCTAATTTAGGTGAAGAAACAGCGAACTTAATAGGTACTCGTCTTCCATCTGATCTAGAAAGATTTTTGTCAAAATATTCAGGATATATTATCCAGGTTTTCCTCTTTTTTCTGACCATCCTAATCCTCGATAAGGACAGCGTTCAGAATACCGTCTTGTCCAGGCCGAGATGTGATCTTCGCTCTACCTTCTTCGGTCTCGACTATCGCTCCCTTATTGAGGATATTCCGCTGGACAAAGTTTGGATTGGCTGGATTTTCAATAACATTTTTTACATCTACCCTTTCGACATTGCCCTTTTTATCGGAAAGATTCACTTCTTCAGCTCCTACGATCCGGACCTTTTGATTATTTCCTCTGCTATTCACTATTTTCTTTTTACTGTCAGCGATCATAGGCAGTTCATAATCTCTGCTGATCTCGAACTTCCTTTTCTTCCTGTGGAGATGCCTCTTACCGCCTGTTATCTTTTTATCTGATTTTCCTTGCCAGAGAGTCATCGTGAAACCTCTGTGGGATTTAGGAAAGGTATCATATTTAAGCTTTGCCTTCCACTGAACAACTATATGATTCTACCGATTAATTTGTATTTTTTCCAAAACTATAAATCTAATAAACTAAATTGGTTATTAAGTAGATATAAAGTATTTATTCACCAAAATAGGAGACATAAAAATGAATAAAAAATATATATTTGTGATAGGGGTCGCCTTACTTTTGGTGGCCGTGGCCTTTTCTGGATGTCTTGGAAACGACGATGATGACGATGACGAGGAAGAAAATGACGAAGAACTAGCAGAATTTGAAGTGACCAACTTCAACGTTGATGAGGACGGACTAGAAGTGACTATAACAGCCGATATAGAGAACGTAGGAGATGGCGAAGGAGATATCTCTCTTTATGCTGATGGAGAAGAAATCAGCAGTTGGTCGCTGGGACCTGGTGATACTGAACCCGTTGACGAGAAACACACATTCGATGAGGATGGCACCTACGATATAGAACTCGGTGATCAGTCAGAGACGGTAACCGTCGAAGAAGAAGACGATGATAATGGATACGTAGGAAGCGGCGAAGAAACCTTCTCTGGTACATGGGAAGGCAAAGACGCTTTAGGGCAAGAAGAATATGATGGCACTTGGGAATTCACGATAGACTGGGAAGACGAAGATGTTTCGGGATGGTTCGAAGGCGATGCAGCAGGAGACATAGATGGTTCAGTTTCTGAAGGGGAAATAACGGCTTCAGGTGATGCCGCGCTTGGCTACGTAACCTGGGAAGGAACTTTCAGTCCAGATGGATCATCGATCTCAGGATACTGGGAAGCTGAACAGGAAGGCATTACTGCATACTCTGGAACTTGGTCCGGCGAAGAAGGAGAACTCGACAATGGAAACGGTGATAACGACAATGACAATGATGAGGAGAACGGTCTCCCGGATGATGACCAAGTGGATGGAGAAGAGCCGTTAGATAGATATCCTGATTCAGTGATGTTGGATCACGCGAAATATACCGGCCCAGACGCCGAAGTGACAGATATCGAGTACGGAACTGAGGACGTTTTGGATGATGTTGTAAGTTGGTACAAAGAGGAATTAGGAGATCCAATACAGGAAGAAGTTGAACCTGACGAAACTACTCTTTACTACCAATTCGAAGAAGGTCAAGAGACTGCTGAGATAACTATTTCGGAGAATGAATATACCACCATCGACATCATTTACGGAATCCAGGAATGATGGGGTTTAAGAACAGGAACAACAAATAATAAAACCACTTTCCTTTTCTTTATATATAAATGAGCACTTCTAGATGGTAAAAGAAAAAGTCTACAAAAACAAATGAACCGTCGAAAGTATGAAGAGCAAACCCCTAGGGAACCCACATACCAAGAGGAACCTATATATGATGTGGATGTACCGGAGCAGAGAGAAGATTATTCACACATTACTTCACCTTGTGGAAGAATCCTGATAATGCCCCACACGTGTAGTAGATAAGAGCAAAGCAGAGATGAAAACTGAAAACCCGACACCGAAGAGTAATCCTGTAAAAGTTCTGAATTCGTTGAAACTCTCATAATCGATAATGAGTTGTAACCCACCATCCAAGATCATCGGGAGGGCAAAAACGGAACCTAAAAGTATCAGTATGATCAATTTCTTTTTCTCAGAAAGATCGGTGTCCAAATTAACGAGTTCTAAAAGTAGATTCTTCAGTTCTTTGCCTCCTCTAACAAAGCTCATCATCAAGAAGCCGGCGGTGAAACCGAGGAACATACCCAGACATCTTGCACAGAGAGGCATCTGATTTCCATTTATCGAATAGGATCGGTAGTATTTTTGGTGGCAGTTCAGATCACTGAATTGATAGATAACTCGATGATATAATGGTAGTTCTTCCCACTTTTCTGAATATACTATCCTGTTCGCTGCCCCATCTAATTCCTCCACTTCACCCGGCTCTAGTGTCAATGGAGCTATGAAGACCCCAGAAGTATAGATAAGAACGACTACGAAAATGACAAGGATCAACTTGTTCATGTTTCCTTTCAGATATTCAAACATCAGGTCCAAATCTCAATGCCTCCTAGATTTTTTCCCAACTTCTCTGAGATTTCTCGTTAAACGAGATCTTTCGCTCATGATCGAATCTATGTGAAGATGGTATATAAGTCCTGACCCTATATGAAAAGGTTATTAGGGACTTTTTCGTTGCCTAATTATGAAAGAACAGATTTCCTCTAAAGAAGGTTTAAGATCATTGCCACACTTTCCAACAGTGCTTATAGGCACAGGAACTGGAGAAAAGAGCAACCTGATAACCGCTGCGATGGTTCATGTCTTTTCGATCGATCCGCCTATGATAGGGACCGGTATATCCCCGAAGAGACATTCTTTCTCACTTTTGAAAAAGAAGGGAGAGTTCACGGTCAACGTACCCGATAAGGAGAAATTAGAAGAATTAAAAGGCTGCGGTGAAGTCTCTGGAAAGAACTTCGATAAATACGAGAAATTCGGATTGGAAAAAGAAGAAAGTGAGACCATAGATGTACCAGGAGTAAAAGAGTTCCCTCTTATAATAGAATGCACGGTTGAGAAAAATATCGAAACAGGTGATCATCTCTGGTTCATAGGAAAGGTAGTAAATGCAAAGCGTGATGAAGATTTCGATAGGTCTGACACGATCTTGTATTGGGGAGGAGAATTTAGAGAACCCGGCGAACTGTTAGAGTAAAAATGGATTTCAATCTTTTATCCTTTCCACTGCCTCTTTTAACTGATCTATATCTTGAGAGAAGCAGAACCGCACTAAATCTTCTCCGCCATCGTGATAAAACGATGACCCGGGAACCACAGCAACGCCTTTTTCTTTGACCAGATAATCAGCGAACTCGATGTCATCCATACCATATTCGCTTATATCTGCAAGCATGTAGTAAGCGCCTTGTGGTTTAAATGGGTCCATCTTCGTCTCCTTTAGGCTTTTGTATAAGAAATCACGACCTCTCTTGTAATAATCCAACATATCCTCATAAAAATTTTCAGGCAGTTCTAAAGCCTTTATCGTGCCGTGCTGAAATGGAGTAGGCGCACAAACGGTGGTGTAATCATGTACTTTTCTTATCGGTTTCATGAGTCCTTTTGGTGCGGCGGAATACCCGACCCTCCATCCAGAGACAGAATAGACTTTTGAAAAACCTCCGATTGTTACCGTCCTTTCCCACATCCCTTCTAATGAAGCTAGTGATGTGTGCTTGTCCTCATAGATCATCTTCTCGTACATCTCGTCGGTAATGGCGTATATTTCATTGTCCACACAAAGATCTCTCAAAAACCTTAGGTCATCCTTAGAAAAGACCTTTCCCGTTGGATTATGAGGTGTATTCAGCAGGATCGCTTTTAGGCCCCCTTCAGCCTTCTCCTTTAGATCTTCGCGATCGATACTCATATCTTTGCCGATGGTCGAAAATACAGGTTCCGCTGAAGCGATAGAGACAGCGGGAACATAATTCTCGTAGAAAGGCTGGAATATCAACACTTTCTCTCCTTTTTCGACTAGGCCGAGCATAGTGGACATGATCGATTCGCTGGAACCACAGGTGACGGTGACTTCATACGTGGGGTCGTAATCGAGTCCGTTGAAACTACTCAATTTTTCTGATATCTCTTTTCGTAATTCCTCAGTACCCCATGTTATGGAATATTGATTCAATCCAGAGTCTATCGCTTCTTTCGCCTCCTTTAAAACACTTTCTGGAGTTGGGTAATCAGGGTAGCCCTGAGAAAGATTGATAGCATCGTATTTTTTAGCCTTCCTGGTCATCTCTCTTATCACTGACTCTTGGATTACTCTGATCCTTTCTGTTCCTCTCAGAATATCACCTTGAATAGATGTAAGTGCCAGTTTCCCCATCAAGTGCATCTAAAAGTTTTTCAGGTGTAGTTATCAGGACTTTTTCTCCACTATTTTTAAGGAAGTCTATCGAGGCTTCTATCTTTGGCCCCATACTACCTTCAGGAAAATGGCCTTCCTCCAAATATTTTTGAGCTTCCTGAACGTTCATCGAAGATATTGGTTCTTCGTTCTCTTCACCATAATTTAAGTAAACTTGTTCTACAGTAGTTAGGAGCACAAGAAAAGTTTCTTCTATCTGAGAGGCTAAAACGGCAGTCGCTTTATCTTTATCGATGACCCCTTCTACACCCTCCAGCTTGCCTCTTTCTTCGATGACTGGGACACCTCCGCCTCCAGCGGCTATGACCACATAGCTTTTGTCTTCAGCAAAAACTAAGTCCTGAATAAGATCAGATTCGACTATATTTTGAGGGTCAGGTGAAGGAACCACTCTTCTATATTTACCGTTTGATGTTTCCTTTATATCCCAGTCTTTAACTTTTCTCAGTTCCTCAGCCTTTTCTTTTGAATAGAACGGACCGACGAATTTAGTGGGATTTTTAAAGGCTGGATCATCTCCGTCAACGATGACCTGTGTGATGACACTGGATATGGTCATATCGATATCGTGTTTATTCAATTCGTTTTTCAATGTCTGTTGAAACATATATCCGATCTGTCCCTGTGATTCAGCTCCACAGACATCTAAAGGTAAGGGAGGTACTTCAGAGGAAGCTAATTCGTTCTGTATAAGGATATTACCGACTTGAGGACCGTTTCCATGTGTCAAAACAAGATCATATCCTTTTTCTATCATGACTGCCAATCTTTCACAGGTCTTCTTCATCCTCTCGAATTGTTCCTCAGCGGTACCCTCATCTTCCTGTCTGAGTAAGGAATTTCCGCCTAAAGCTACAGTAGCAGATTTCATAAATATCCTTCCTTATCTGGTCTTTATACGATCTCTACATGTTCGAAGGACTCCCTTATTACCTATAGGTCTATTTAAATCTTGCAGAAATAAAATATCAAATAGTTTATGAAAGATGAAAAGAACTATTATTGAAAAGGAGAATGCAGGAAAGAGATAATATGGAGATCGAAACCATCCAAAATGAACATTCAGATCAGGATTATAAGGTAAAAATAATCTCTCCTGAATTCACCTGCCTTTGCCCAGGAAAGCTAGATCAACCAGATTTTGCCACTATTTCGATAACTTATATCCCTGACGAAACACTGTTAGAATTGAAGTCTTTGAAGTACTATTTGGTAGGCTACAGAGACGTCGAGATATACCATGAGACAGCTACGAACAAGATCTTAGATGATTTGGTCGAGGCTGTAAAGCCTAGATATATGATGGTAAGGGGGGATTGGAATGTTAGAGGAGGAATTACGACTATCGTCGAAACCGAATATATCAAGGAAGGGTGGGAAGGAGATCCTGAAGATATCGCGGTTAAAACCAAGGAGCTTACGTCCACCAGCAGATAAGTGTCTAATATAGAGGGCTAATTGAAAACTTTCCGAAATGATCGAAAAAGGTGAGAGCGAAAAAGAGTATATATGGTCGAATATTACTTAGGAAAACATATATAAAAAGAAGGAAGAAGAGGAAAATTTTTTCAGTTGCCTTCAGTGCGCATAATTCTCCAAGAACTCATCTAATCTTGGTTCCTCTAGGTCTTCATCTCTCGGTTTCTCTGGTTTCTCATCTTTGTTTTTTTCTACGTATTTCAAAGCTTCAAGCACTGCTGGCTCTTTTTCCTCTTCTTCATATTCAACATCAGAAATGGTTTCAGTCAGATTCATCGCATCCAGCCCTATCTCCTCAAAGAACTCCGTAATGTAATCCATTTTCAGATTTTTGACCACTCTAGAAAGTAGTTTATCAGCCATGGCGAACGCGTCTTTAACAGATTGTTCGCCATCAGCTAGGGTTTGGTCGTTATCAAATACCGTGGTAGCATGGCTCAGTTTAGATAGGTGGTTCAATATGTTTTCTGCTCTTTTTTGTCTGTTTTCTCCTTCGGTGGAAAAAGGCATTACAGCATATGTGAACACCATCTTTCCGTTCCTTTTCGCTAGATCTGCGATCACTTTGGAAGCACCTCCTCCGGTGCCCCCTCCTAATCCTGCTACAACAACCACCATGTCAGACTCTTCAATAGTACTCAAAATCTGCTCTTCGCTGCGCTGAGCTGCTCTTTTTCCTACTTTTGGATCACCGTTAGCTCCTTTGCCATCGGTCAGGTCTTTGCCTATCAACATCTGTCTGTCTGCTTTCAAGTCTTCCAAAACTCTTTCATCTGTGTTCACTGCTATCGTTTTCACATTGTTCATTCCCTGTTCAGTGATGTGCTCGATCGTATTACATCCACATCCACCTACGCCTACCACGTGTAGGTTTGGCTCATAAAGGAGTGCATCCACAATCTCCCCAGCCGTTTCGTCTAGGAACTCGCTTTCGGGTGAAGGGTATTCGGGGCTTTTTTCTTCCATCTATTCTATCCTCCGATTCTATACTTTTATCCTACATGAAGGTGGTTTTACCATGCTTCATTTTCTCATGTATTCGCTTTCTTCCTGAGCAAAACTCTTGTAAGTCTCGACCTTACTGCTCAATGAATTGACAGCGTCATATTGTTTCTCCAGTTTTTCCATATCTTCTTTTAGAAGCCCTTCTCTGACGAGTTCATGGATAGCGTCCTGCCAATCATTGTAATGTCCCATCTTGATGAGATAACAAATGTTGTTCTTGATTTTTTTCGGCAGTTTTATCCTTTCAGGTACTTCTTCCTGTCCTTTAGGTTCACTGTATCTCTCGATGTAATCAAGAGCGGCTTCCCTTAAAAATTCAGAGCGGTTGCTGAAATCATGTCTCGCTATGAATGAATCAATGACTTCGAGGTCTTCGTCGGACACCCGGAGTGAAACCTTTTTTTCCATCGTATAAACACCTTATTCGGACGATTGTCCTACATTATGACATTACGTCATACTTATTTCACCTTAGCGTAGGACATAATACACATGTATAAAGGAATATATAAACATTTTCCATACCTAATAATCATACGAGGATATAATTTGAAATACTTATTACAGTATTACATATAAGTTAACGTCTTACATATGAAGCTTTAGGTGACCATTTTACAAACGATGTCTAGAAACTCATAACCAAATGTCGGCCGGAAGATTTATTTTACAGATATCGATAGGGCCTTACCGAGACAATAGAAAAGACTTTCCACCTAGTCATACGCCCAATTTTGTGTAACAAAATTGCGGAGGAATCAAATAGATTCCTCCTTTCACTCGAGCAGAGCTCTCGTGATGCCACCGTAGCTTAGGCCGGCAGTCCGTCGGAAAGGATTTCCAACTTACTGCCGACTAACCTACTCGGCTCGTTCCACTCGCCACCGTAGCTTAGGCCGGCAGAGCGGCTGACTTGTAATCAGCAGGTCGTGGGTTCAAATCCCACCGGTGGCTTCTATATTTGGGAAAAAAAGTTTAAATTTCTCCAAAATCTTCCTTCTTTTTCCTTCAAGATCTCTTTCATTCGACCTTCGGATAGTCACAGTTTTTACATTCTAGGCTCCCATCAGATTTTACTTTCAAAGTATTCTTTCCACATTTTGGGCAGCTGTCCAGATGAGCGTCTTTTTCATCTACTTCAACGCTATCCTCCCACTTTATTTCTTCAACCTCATCGACCTCGGCTTTTTTAACTACTCTATCCTCGGTTTCTTCAGATACTTCATCTTTCTTTTTCTGTACCTTCTTCGGCTTTCTTTTTCTCTTTTTCATAAAGAGGCTCACAAAGATGCCTATTCCTAAAAGGGCAAACCAGCCGCAACAACCATAAAATAGAATACCTTCAAGGCTGCCTACGTCATAACGGATAGAGATTAAGATAGCGATTAACATCAGGAATGCAAATCCTAATATATATTTAACTATACCAGTACCTACACCTTTATGTATGATCTTTGTCATTCTCTTCTGTTTGTAAAGATCATCCCTACCTTCCATATATATCACACACCTTGGAGTATCAATTTAATCTTTGTCATTCTTAAAAAGAAGAGCTACTCTTCACCGATGATCTCCACGATCCAAACTCTTCAGATGTTCTGTATCTCCGAACTGAATTATTTCGCCCTCTTCAAGTTTTTCGAAACCGTCTTCAAATCTAACATGGCTCAAACTGCACTCCCTCAAATGAGGAGGCTCTCTCAGGTTTTTCATAGGTCTTCCCTCGATGTGAGAGAGTATAGATTTCGAAGCTACCCCATGAGAGACTATCAGGACATTTTCTCCTACGTTTTTGGATAATACGTCTTCTACAGCCTCCAAAACTCTCTCTTTTACATCAAAATAATCTTCACCCCATGGAGGATCGTATTTGTGAGGTTCTTCGATCGCTTTCCTATAAAGTTCTGGGTCTCTTCTTTCAGCTTCTTTTGACTTCAGACCTTCCCATTCTCCCAAATTTATCTCTTTTAACCTTTCGTCTTCTTCAACCTGAATCGAAAGGTCATCAAGAGCTATATCTGCGGTCATCTTCACTCTGCCGAGGGGACTGATGTATGCTTTTTTAGGAGAAATGTACTTCAACCTTTTTCCTAGTGATTTAGCCTGAGCTTTCCCTCTTTCGGTGAGTGCAGCATCTGTCCAACCCTGGAGCCTTCCTTCTCTATTCCATTGCGTTTCCCCGTGTCGAGCGATGTAAAGTGATGTCATCTTCCTTCCGAACTGTGAATCGGGGTTATACTAATTTAAGCTTTTCCTCGATAGTTGATATGCACGATCCAATAGTAAGCCATATGTATGAGGTATATATTGCAACGCTGAGGTCAACTTAGATGACATGTTATATCGTTTTAGCTGGAGACGAGGCCTGGGATACTGTAAACGGCGTCTGGGCCGCTGTCAAAGAAGAAGGTCTAGAACCAAAGAGAGTATATATCCTTGGCGAGCAGGAGAAATACGTAAATGGAGTCCGGGAGAACCTAAAAAAATTACTAGTAAACTATGATATAAGCGCTGAGATGGAGACTCTACTCATCGAAGAAGATGAAAACAGTTTGAATAAGTTAAAAAGCGCCCTGGAAGATGACTCTGAAAAAACCGTTCTAGATATAACAGGCGGAACTAAGTTTCTCTCCGCGGATATCTTGATCCGATCCGGAGCTGATTTTGATAACATTTATTGTTTGGTCTATCGGGATGATGAACATATGGATAAGCCTTACCCTATGATAGAGAATTCACGTTTGGTTTTGAAAGATCTTAGAAGAGATTCCAGAGGCGAACAAAGATGAGGGAAGTATTTACAAAGGAACAACTGATGATGCTCATAAACGAATCATTGGACAAAAATATCAAAAATATTGAGGTTTTTGAACCTTTTTTTGATAACCGTCTAATATGTATCACTTCAAAAAAAGATGGATACGAGATAGAATTGTCGACCAAAGATGATTTTGAGATACCTATCGAGAAAGAGGAATACTGGGATCGAAAGGAGATCCCCGATTTTACCGATTACAAAGAATGTCTTATCTCTTCAGGTTTTGTAGATTTCGCAAACTGGGAGGACTTTAAGGACTGGATAAATTACCATTATATTAGTGAAAAAGACCCCGGATTATCTAGCGAAGCTGTATTCATCTCTATAGACACAAACCTTGCCTATTATCGTCTTATATCTAGAAGGTTCCCATTGAGATGTGGAGGCACCGAAATAAAACCGGAGGATTTTGACTACTTACTCAGCTCTATAGTTGAGGAAGAGATCGATCATCATATCCGTTACAAGTATAGTGAGGAAGATCTTAGATTGATGGGACTGCATACAGAAATAAGCGATATACGTTATGACTTCAGAAACAGAGGTACTCTTGAGACCAGGAAAGCCAAATTCGCCACGGAAGAATTGAATTACTTGAGAGGAGGTCTTAACGCGGCGCGCATAAAGGCCGAAGCTTCTAAAACAGACTCCGAAAGAAATGATTATAGGATAGTCGAATCATTGGAGGATTTCGCATGGGACAAGAATATCGATGTGGCGTTGATCTCCACTGATAGGAATATGGCTAATCATGCTGAAAATTCTGAGATATCGTATTTCATACTTGAGATGCCTAAGAGTATACCAAAAACAAAACAAGTGGGCGCGGATACAATATTGAATCTTCTACATGACCTTGCTCTCACATATGGAGCAGTGAAGATACCTGAACTAAAAACGGTGCTTTTTGGGATATGGGGCGGGAAGAGAGACATCGATTATAAAAATGAAAGTGTGAAAGCGTGGATCAAACCCTCATCACCACTAGAAAAATCGCTCAAAAGGGACCTAAAAATAGTGAACTCTCTAGATCTTTCAAAAGATGGATGAAGCGATCAGTCAGCAGAGTACCATCGAAAACCTTCTTCCGAATCCTCTACCTGGATACCTAATCCTTTCAATTCGTCCCTTATCTTATCCGCTAGTTCGTACTCCTTTTTGTCTCTCAGATTTTCCCTGACTTCTAGGAGTAATCTAATGTAAGGGTCTATATCTCTCACTTTTTCTCCTTTCGTGGGTTTTTCCATTTTTATCCCGAGAACGTTTAGGAGTTCGATCAAGGTCTCTTTAGCCCTATCAAGAATAGATCTTTTGTTGTCAAGCTTTTTGTTTATTCTGGTGCAGAATCCTAGTAATTTACTGATCGATGAAGGAGTATTTAAATCGTCGTCCATCGCTTTTTCAAACTCCCGCTTCACCCGATCTATATCTTCAGACAAATCGTTTTTATCCCCATCTTTCGCCTCTTCGATATTCCTGAGAGTGGTGCGGAACTTTTTGAGCTTCTTTTCACTCTCTTCTAGAGCTTCTAAGCTAAAATCGCTCTGCGATCGATAATGGATGCTGGCGAAGAAAGTTCTTATGACTTCAGGTTCGTACTTTTCGAGAAGTTCTGACACGGTGTAAAAGTTACCTTTGCTTTTAGACATCTTTTCTCCTTCGACTGTTATGTGTTCGCTGTGCAACCAATAATTCACGGGTTCATGATCTAGATCCTCGATCGCGATGTTCTGAGCTCTTTCGTTCGGATGGTGGGGGAATATGTGGTCAACACCACCTGAATGTATATCAAATCTTTCTCCCAAATACTTCAACCCCATGACACTGCACTCGAGATGCCACCCAGGATATCCTAAACTCCAAGGAGAGTGCCATTTCATTATATGTTCGGGGTCTGCCTTGATCCATAGGGCAAAATCGTATGGGGAACGTTTTTCATCCAGCTCTTTTTCAGATACTCTCCCACCTGCTCCCGTCTCCAGGGCTTCAAGGGTTCTCCCTCCTAATTTTGGATATCCATGGTCTTTATTGAACTTCTCAACATCGAAGTACACGCTTCCGTTCTCCTCATAAGCATAGCCGTTCTCCATTATACTTTCTACCGCCTCTATCATCTCCATCATGTGTCCCGTCGCTCTAGGATTCACGTTATGCCTCTTCATATTCAATTCATCCATCTCTCTGTACCATTTCCTAACTTGTTCCGTAACGAGTTCCATCGGCTCTAAACTTCTTTCTTTCGCGGCTTTTTCTACCTTATCTTCTCCTCTATCAGCATCATCTGTGAGATGACCCACGTCAGTGATATTCATAACGTGAAAAACATCATAACCTTTCCACTCCAAATAACGATTCAGTATATCCCAGGCCGCATATGTTTTGGCGTTACCCACGTGCATGTCATCATAGATGGTCTGCCCACAGGAGTAGATCCTGACTAGACCATCCTCTGTCGCTTCGAATTCTTCCTTTTGATTGGTGAGTGTGTTGTACAGTTCAAGGGTCATGCAGAATCATAGTCCAAATTGAGAGGAGCATATTTGAAACTTGCGTTGATACAGATCATAAAAGAGGATACTCTCTCAAAGTTTCTATATCGTTCTCGTAGCATCTCCTTATATCATCCCAGCCTAACCTCAGCATGACCAATCTTTCAAGACCAAGACCCCAAGCTATAACAGGATGCTCTATACCATGAGGTTCCAAAACTTCTCTTCTGAAAAGCCCACCTGCCCCCATCTCCAGATAATCTCCTTTGAATTTAGCGAATACTTCCAAACTAGGTTCGGTGAATGGAAAGTAACTAGGTCTGACTTTTACGTCCTCAAAGCCCATCTTCTTATAGAATTCCTTCATCATCCCCACGAGCATATTAAGGCTCGCGTTCTCTTCCATCACGATACCTTCTATCTGGACGAACTGTGAAAGGTGGGTAGGATCGTGTTTTTCGCTCCTGAAGTTCCAGTCCACAGAAAAAGCTTTAACGGGAGGTTCTGGATTATCCGATAAGTACCTTATACTGGCTACCGTTGTGTGTGTCCGAAGTACAGACTTTTTTGCCTCATCTTCACTCCAGCTATACTTCCATCCTTCAGAGCGTGTGTCCCCGCCGTCTTCGTGAACGTTCTTTATCGGTTCCAATTTATCTTCTGGGAGTTCTAGTTTTTCTGGGCTCTCCATATAAAAGGTGTCCTGCATATCTCTAGCAGGATGATCCTGAGGTATGAAAAGAGCATCCATGTTCCAAAAGGCGGGTTGGATGTAATCGTATTTCATCTCCGTGAAACCCATCTCTAAAAAGACTTGTCTTACTTTGTCTATCTCTCTTTTCATCGGATGTTTCTTCCCTCCAAACTTTTTGGGGGCATATGCTTTAACGTCATAAGGTCTTATCCTTGCTTCCTTCCAAGCGTCGGTCTTGATTATTTCAGGAGTCAGTTGGTTGATCTGGGGTCTTAATTCGATGCCCTTTTCTAACTCCTTTTTCCCCTTTTCGGTCAAACGAACAGTCCTAAAAACCTCCCTATCCTTGTCTAATATCTCTTTCCTAGAGAGCAATTTTTTTACGGTGTATTTATCGACCTCGCTTTCAGGTAACTTACCTTCTTTACCCAATCTTCTTATGAGTTCTTCATCTCTCCCCTTTTCCTTCAAGGCTTCCCTTCCCTTCTTCGTTATCTTCAGGTAGGATTCCCCACCTTCTTTGACTATTTCTGCCCAGTTTTTATCTTTTAGCCAGCCCAATGCGATCCCTACTTTCTTTTTGCTGAGATCACTCTCCTCTTTCATCTTAGGGATACTGCATCTACCGCCCTTTTTATCGAGAAACTTCAGCGCCTTTCTTTCTGGTAGGTCCTTCTTTGCTTGACTCTTCTTGTAGAGAGAATAATAGTTTATGACTTCCTCTTCAACCTCCACCATACTCTTTGAGTCAAGCCAAGAAACGGCATTCATGACTTTGACCTTTTCATCCAGTTTGCTCTTCTCCAGTATCTCATCTGGTGAGGCTTCACCGCCCAGCTCTTCAAGAGCCAACAGTGTCGCTTTTTCTAGATAGCTCAGTTCGCCTGCGTCTTCGTTTTCTTCAGACATCTTACTCCCTGAGAGGCAAGGTAATAAATATATATTTTGTCAACTCAATGAACCTATCTCCTTCTCCACTTCCTCCACCAAGTGCCCCTTCGTTATCAATTCTCTAGCTTTTCTCATGTCGGGATTCAACGATCGGTCCCTCTTCAAAGGATCTATGTGCTCCCGTAGAAAATCGTAAGCGGCCTTTACTCCTTTTCCCGGAGATAGATCATGGAACTCTAGCGCTTGTGCTGCAGAGATCAACTCTATAGCTACGATGTTTTCTACATTATGTACTATCTCTCTTGAATGTCTAGCAGATATCGTGCCCATGCTCACGTGGTCTTCTTGACCCGCAGAGGTGGGTATAGAATCTACACTAGCTGGGTGAGCTAAAACTTTGTTCTCCGAGACCAGAGAGGCCGCGGTATACTGTGCGATCATAAAACCTGAATTCAAGCCACTTTCTTCTGTCAGAAATCGCGGAAGTCCGCTTTCCTCTTCATACATCAACTTGTCCGTGGTCCTTTCAGAGATATTACCTATCTCTGAGATCGCGGCTCCGAAGAAATCTAGTGCAAGAGCTATAGGTTGGCCGTGGAAATTCCCCCCCGATATAACATCGCCATCATGAAATACAAGTGGGTTGTCATTCGCGGAATTCATCTCGACTTCAAGTATCCTTTCAACGTACTCAAAAGCATCTTTAGCTGCACCGTAAACTTGAGGCATGCAGCGTAAAGTGTAGGGGTCCTGGACTTTCTCACATTCTTTGTGGGATTCGATGATATCGCTGTCCTCGGTGAGTTTTCTTAGATTTTCAGCGCATCGAAGTTGTCCTTCATGTGGTCTGACCTGGTGTATCCTTTCATCGAACACCGCATCAGTACCCATCAGAGCTTCAAGACTCATAGCACTCGCTATCTGTGCCGACTTTAGTACTCTTTTACCGTCCTGAAGTGCTAGGACACCTATGGCCGTCATGACCTGGGTCCCATTCAAGAGCGCAAGGCCCTCCTTTGCTTCAAGTTTGATCGCTTCCAATCCTGCACGATGCAAGGCCTCTTCTCCGGATAAGATCTCACCTTCATATTCCGCTTCACCCTCTCCTATCAAAACCAAACTCATATGAGCTAAAGGTGCGAGATCTCCAGAGGCTCCAACACTTCCTTTTGCCGGTATCACTGGATGTACTTCATTGTTCAATAGGTCCAGAAGCAGCTCTATCACTTTCCTTCTTATACCACTGTGTCCTTTAGCTAATGTGTTAGCTCTCAGTAACATCGTACCTCTAACTATGTCTTTCTCAAGAGGTTCCCCGATCCCGCTCGCATGACTCCTTATCAGATTTTCTTGGAGCTCTTCTGTTTTCTTCCCGTCTATCTTTACATTCGCAAGATCACCGAATCCAGTATTTATACCGTAGATATCCTCCTCTCCCTTCAACTTTTCTTGGACCACTTCTCTAGATGCTTTTATTTTTTCTTTGCAGATACCGGCTAGTTTCACTTTTTCATGATCCCTCGCAACACTTTCTAGCTGCTCAATTGTCAGGTTCTCTCCATCGATCTCTACAACCATATCTAACTCTCCTTATCTTTCTGAAGAGTGACTCCCTTCTGCCCTTGATAATTACCTGATCTTTCAGAATACACATGTTCGCTCTCCTCTGATAGGCGGATGAAGCATACCTGCGCGAACCTATCCCCTATAGGTATCTCTAGTTCTTTATGAGCGTTGTATGCGCTCAAGGTCAGGTTTCCTTCGAAACCCGCGTCTATAAGGCCAAAAGAGGATATAACTCCTTGTCTCGCATAAGTAGTCCTGATCCACAGTTCTCCGGCAATGTAAGAAGGGAGCTCTAGATACTCTAAAGTGGATACCGCGAACCATGTGTTCGCAGGTATGACGCTCTCACCTTCAGTTTGAGGTCTCCTATCCTCTACCACAGTTTCCTCTATCGTAAGATCGTAGCCGTTAGGTGTGAGATTTTCCTTATCAAAATTTTCTATTCGGAGATCGCCTTTTTCCATCAATTCTTTTATATGGGTATCGGAAAGCATCATCCATGTCACCAATTGTTTATGGTCGATAGGTTCGACCACCTATTTAGGATTTAGGAAATCTTTAAGGATTATTGATGAAGATTCAGAAAAAATTTAAGGAATATCTCCATTGAAGCCTTAAAAACGAGCTGATATGGATCATGGTGAAGAGAGATGGGAAAAATATCCTGATAGAGGCCATACCTGCTTTTTTCTCTAAACTCGGTTTCTTAGATAAGAAAAGGGGGACAGAGGCCTTTGATCTAGCGTGGCCAATCATCATCACGGGTGGTCTTAGGGTCGCTCTCAGGCTAATCGACTTTCTTATGGTGGGTATAGCTATTGGAGCGGCAGGAGTGGCTGCATTGGGTTTCAGCTTTCAATTCTTTTTCATCGGTTTCGCCACCGCTCTCGCACTCTCCAGCGGCACGATAAGTTTGGTCTCGCAACATCACGGAGCGCGAGAATACAAAAAGGCTAATTTCGTGATCAAGCAGTCTACCTGGCTCGCTTTTATCATTTCGATACCTCTCATATTGATAACTTTAGGTTATGCCGATCAGATGATTGCTCTACTAGGGGCAGAGCCTGAAGTCGTCGACATGGGGGCTCCTTACCTTCGAGTACTGATGCTCGGCGTTTTTTTTCGGTTCTATTCGATGATAGCTGCTAGAGCATTCGCGGGAGCTGGTAACACGATAACACCTATGTACGTCAGGATGATCGGGATACCGTTCAATATTGTTCTTAATTGGTTTCTCATCTTTGGTATTTGGAGATTTCCAGAACTCGGAGTTTTAGGGGCAGGTATAGGAACTACAATAACTAATGTTTCCCTAGCTCTCGTATTTTTTGTCCTATTAGTTTCCAAAAAATACGAAGTATGTTTTGATCTCGGCGGAAAACAGTGGGACTGGGAAGTGGTGAGACAGTTGTTCACAGTATCTTTCCCTCTTTTTGCTATGAGGATGGCAAGGACTTTGGGAAGATTTCCATTCCTTTGGATACTTTCACAATTCGGCATGGGAGCAGTCGCTGCTTATCAGGTCGGACAAAGAGTGGAGCTCTTCGCGATGGAGCCCGCTTGGGGGCTTGGCACCGCTACTAGTACCTTGGTTGGTCAATCGCTTGGCGCTGGAGAAGAGAGGGAAGCCGAAAGATACAGCTGGGAAACTCTCAAACTCTCTATCGGTATAATGGTTCCTATCGGTTTTGCTATAGCGATCTTCTCGGAACCTATCTCTGGTCTATTTACGGATGAAGCAGAGACTATAGCCCTCAGCTCGATTTTCATATGGGTCAATGCCTTCGGAGTACTCGGGTTCGCGATAAACAGGATCATGCGGGGCGGTCTAAGAGGAGCAGGAGATACTAGATGGCCGTTCTATGGAAATCTTCTAGGCTTTTATGGTTGGATGCTCCCGATATCCTACTTTTTCGGGATAGTGATGGACATGGGTATAGAAGCCGTCTTCCTCGGCATCCTAGGAAGCTTTTTCATCCCAGGATTTGTCAATCTATATCGTTTCAAAACGGGAAAGTGGAAAAAAGTCAGCAGGAAGATAAGAAAGATCGGTGAGATGGATTGAAGATCACTGTTCTCCTTCCTCTCTATCTTTATCACTATCTTTCTGGAATCGGATTATATCTCTCTTCATAGCTCTGTAAAATGATGGGAAATAAACGATGCTAGCCAATAAAGCTATCACTCCGACCGCGATCAGGAAGACCTCTCTATCTCCTCTATATGGCTCGATGCCACCGATTATGAAACCAACTTCATCTACGATAAGACCTAGACCGGCTCCATATAAGATCGAACTTATCCTAGCTATCGTCTTACTCCAGTAATTTATGGCAAGCCATGCTGCGAGAGCTAAAAGTATGATACCGTAGGTTATGTGATGAACATGGTATCCTCCCAAGATCAGGTTCCTACCCACTGCATAAGTGACCTCAGGGCTAGGTCCTGCGTCTGCACTCAACAGTATAACCCAGAGTCTAGCTCCTAGAAAGGTTATCAAAAACGAGATCGTTATCAAGAAAGGAGTCGACCTCCTTCTTTTATAGATCTCTCTTTTTATCGACCCCGGGATGTAACCCAATGCCCTGTAAAGTTTGCTCTTTTTAGACATCCCATATCGATATTAAATAGTCTATCAGAATCAATTAAACCTTTCGGTAAAGTTTCATCCTATAATATACGCCTGGCACTCTTCCGTAAGATATACCCGATAGAAGTTTTCCGTGTAATTTTGTTTCAACTCCTCGTTGAAAGGTCTTGGATTTTCTCCTTGGACGGTAACTGTACCTTTCAACATCTCTTGATCCCACATAAGATAACTCGCTTCATGATCATCTAGATCTCTGACCGCCTCGCTCAGATCAGGATTGAAATACATATCATCTCCCTGCCTTCTAGTGAGGTTTAAGTTGCCGACGGAGAAGGCGGCAGTGCTCATCCTGTAATCCGTAGCAGTTTTTCTTTCTGTTGTGCTCCTCAGCCAGAAACCAGCCTCAACATCCTCCCAGTCAGTCCCTTCTGTAAAGCCTCCTGCTCTTTCTTGAGAGGGATAAGCTAGAGGGATCATAGTTCCAACCATGATAAATATCACTAGGGATAGAACAGCGGTCTTTTTGGCTTCTTCTCTAGGGTTTGTCATCAAATGGAATTGAGTCAGACCTACCCCAAATAACAAAGCCACTGAAAAGAGGAGGAAAGTCAGGTGCCTCATCGGAAGTAAGGAACTGGATTGAGTGATAACACCTGCAGTGATAGAAAGAACGATGAAACAGAACCAGCCGATGAGGGACGGACCTTCATTCAGGGCCTTTATTATCTTTCTAGATGAAAGACCGAATAAAGCTAAAACAACAAGAGGCAAGTATAACAAAACCATAGCCCCCAGTTCTATATCCCTGACAGGTAAAGTTCCTAATGCAACGTTGATCAAAATGGGGATAGTTATGAGCAGAGCGATAGAGAAAAACACTAGAAATGATTTAATATTCTGCTTATGGACGTTTACAGGTACTTTAAAATCATACTTCCTGCGCAGCCGGACTAATATCTCTATGAATAGAAGCACCAGTAAAGGCACTAATATGATCGAAAAAGAAGGAAGTCCTAGGGCACCTTGGATCCTCCTCTGGCCAAATGGCTCAGCGTAGAATATCCAATAGATGATCGTGAGTATGAAAAATGAGATGAAAAGAAAGGTACGTTTTTTGTCCATATCCCATTCATGTGATCTCCAGAGTCGGGAAACGAAGACTCCTCCTAGAAGCATAAGTAGCAAAAAATATGTTGACATGTGATGAGTTATTATCATCGCGGCTAGAACTATGAACATTATGAGTAGGGATTTTTTGTTTTTACGAAATGTCGTCACGCCTAACGTCAAGATGAATGCGAAAAAAAAGAATCCAAGGGTTTCAGGCCTTGGTTGAGAATAACCATAGATCACCGGAGGTAAAGTAGAGAAAAAGAAGGAGGAAAGTATCGCTGGTCTCCAGTCATCCATCAATTTATTCACTATCAAAAATACGAACAATGGAGAAAGAGCGGATATCAATACCGGGACGAACATTGTGGAATAGAAAAGATCCGCTCCCGAAAGCATGCTGAAAGATCCTCCGATTATGAACATGCCTGGAAAGAATGGATAGGCCTGGCCCCATCCGTCGATGGAAAGATAAGATCCACCAGTTTGTACCCATTGGTTTGTATAGTAAAAGTATTCCCCAAAATCTAGCCCCCAGAGTGTATATTCGTAAAGAGGTAAGGTCCTGATCAAGACAGAGAAACTGATTATGGCTATGAGAGCGAACCAACCCGATCTTTTCATCGAGTAAGTATAAAATGATGACTGCTTATATCGTTTTTCCTATCTGATCTCCCAAATTATAATTACAGCTGTCACGATTGAAGAATATGGGATCAAAAAGATATGCTCGCCACCTCGTTCTACCCGAGGTTGGTGAGGAAGGCCAAAATAGATTAAAAGAAAGCTCTGTTGCGGTATTTGGATTAGGGGCTCTGGGTTCAACCATAACTGATGCACTAGCAAGGACCGGTGTAGGAGAACTTAAACTCGTCGATAGAGACTTCGTGGAGATATCCAATTTGAATCACCAGATACTCTATGACGAAAAAGACCTTGACATGCCTAAAGCTGAAGCCGCTGCAAAACGAGTAAATGAGATCAATTCTGATATAGAAGCCCACGGTGTTGTAGCGGATATAAATCCCACCAATGTTGAGGAGTTGGTAGAGGGTGTAGATCTGGTCATGGATGGATCAGATAATATGGAACTTCGTTACCTCATCAACGACGCATGCATAAAAAAAGAGATACCTTGGGTATACACCGCTGTTCTAGCCACATACGGCATGACGATGAACGTTCTTCCGGAAAAAGGTCCATGCATGAGGTGCTTGATCCCAAAGAAACCTTCTAGAGGGAGTATGGAAACATGCGAGACCGCCGGCATACTTTTCTCACTTCCTAGGACCATGGCCAACATCGCCTGTACTGAAGCAGTAAAGTATCTTATCGGTGAAAAAAATCGTGAAGAGCTTTTGACCTTCAATATATGGGATTCAGAATTCGAATTGACCAAGGTCGAAAGAAGAGATGAATGTAAAACCTGTAAACAGAATGATTTTGAGTTCCTGGAAATCGAAGAGGATATGATAAGCGAACTCTGTGGAAGAAATTCAATCCAGATAACCCCCTCAGAGGATGTACAACTGGTTTTGGAAGAGCTCCACGGAAGATTTGAGAGATCCGAAATAAAGGGAATAAGCATGTTGAAAGTCGATCTAGAAGATTATACCATGAATATCTTCAAGGATGGTAGAGTGATAGTCGAAGGGACCGAAGATCCGAAGAAGGCTAAGACTCTCTATTCACAGTATATCGGTCAATGAAAATTTTTACGTTCAGGTTTCATTAGATTCGAAGTCTAACCCGTCCAAAAGTTCAGGTACATCTAATTTTTTCTCTTCTTCCCTAAGTATTTTGGAATCGCTCCTTATATTGGGTTCTTCCGGAGTCAACATGCAGCATACAGTCGGTTGGATCGATATCTCATACGTCCCTATCTTTTTGGCGATCTCGATGGTCTCATTTTTGTCCAAGCCGAGCAAGGGTCGATGGATGGTGACGTCCACAGCTTCATCTACAGCTCTCAGGTTGCTCAATGTCTGAGAAGCCACTTGACCGAGTGATTCTCCCGTGGCTATCGAGTCAGCATCCAATTTTTCTGCCAATTTTTTCGCGGCCCTGTACATCATCCTTCTACAGAGCAAACATCTCATATGTTTATTCCCTTCTCGAGCTATCTTTTTCTGCACATAGCCAAAACTAGCTACAAAGTGGGTGATACCGCCATGTATGCTTTTCAATCTCTCAGCTAATTCCTCAACTGTCTTGATAGTTTTTTCATCTGTAAAAGGTCTATTATCAAGGCTGAGAAGTATAACTTCTGCGCCGTTCTCGGCCAAAAGATGGGCGGCAACTGGTGAATCTATACCTCCTGAAAGTAACAAGACTGTTTTTTCTGTCATGCTTTGAGTGAATATTGGTTTATCTTCCATCGTTTAAAAACATATCGACCTGCCGCAGGCTCTAAAGAGCAAAAAACTTATAAATGGAATGTATGTACCACAAAAGGATTAAAGGATATGATTATGAAAAGAGAGTTCACCCGATTCGAAAAGGCAAGGATAATCGGCGCCCGTGCCCTTCAGGTTTCCATGGGAGCCCCTACTCTATTGTCGTTAGACGAAGACGAAGCCCTAGGGCCAGTGGATATTGCTATAAATGAGTTTGAAAATGATGTTATCCCGATAACTGTTATAAGAGAGGAAAAACGATGACTGAGGAAGAAAAAGAAGATGAAAATGAGGAGGAAGAAAAACTGATACCCGAAGAGACCTACCTTACTGCTGGAGTTCACATAGGTACTCAACAGAAAGCTAAGGATATGGAGCAGTTCATCCATAAAGTTAGAAACGACGGCTTGTTCGTCTTAGATATCGATCAAGCGGACAGCCGCATAAGGAGTTTAGCGAGTTTTCTCTCTAATTACCCCGAGAATAGGATCCTACTGGTCTCAGCAAGGCAGTACGGTAAACGTCCGATCGAAAAGTTTTCAGACATAATGGGAACTGCTAGTATAGCTGGTAGATTCATCCCTGGAACACTAACTAACCCTTCTCTAGACCAGTTCATAGAACCAGAAGTAATCGTTGTTATAGATCCCGCCGCTGATCGTCAAGCGGTCAAAGAAGCTGTAAACGCGGGATTGCCCATAGTCGGATTGGTCGATACGAACAACACGTTAGAAAACGTGGATTTTGCATTACCCACGAACAACAAAGGTCGTAAATCTCTAGCGCTTGTATTCTGGTTATTGGCGAGAGAGATGAAATTGATCAAGGGCGAGATCGACGATAGAGAGGAATTCGACTACGAGGTCGATGATTTCGAGCAGACCCTTTGAAATCGACTAAAGATCACGGACATCTTATCTTCTAAAAACCCTCTCTCATTTACCCTTTTATAGTAAAAGATACGACATCTACCATAACTCCCATGAGGATCTCCTTCAATAATTTATATCGCCCTGTTTTTGGTATCTGTGAGAGAGATATAAAAACAAAAATGTTTTCCAAAAAACATATAAATTTCAATTATATTAGCCTACTGCAGGGAAGATGATAGGATGAAGGACAAACTCTCAAAACTCATCGAAAAGAGCG
The DNA here is from genome assembly GCA_003554965.1 of Thermoplasmata archaeon. Lineage (GTDB taxonomy): Archaea > Thermoplasmatota > Thermoplasmata > Halarchaeoplasmatales > Halarchaeoplasmataceae > Natronoplasma. The sequence goes on from PWHR01000078.1 coordinate 28,467, forward strand.
TTGGAGATTATGTAGAAGCTAGATTCCATGAAAGAGATGAAAAATTTATCGAAGTTAGTAACGGCGAAGTAGAGGATGTCCGTTCGAAGCTACTGTCAGGCGTAGGCCTAAGAGTACTGAAAAACGGCGCTTGGGGTTTTAGCAGTACGAGTAAAACGGATAAAAAGTCTTTAAAGACGGCTCTAAAAGAAGCCGAAAAGTCCGCAAAAATCTCCAGCGAGGCGAAGAAGGAAAGTATGGAGGGATTGAAAGAGGGAAATATAGCTGAAGGAAGATATGAAGCAGCAGTTAACGATAGTGCTAAAAATTACAGTATGGAAGAGAAGATGAATATGGTCAAAGATACTGAGAAGATGGTCAGAAAGGAAGATGAGATAAGATCTGGAAAGTGTAGATGGCACGAGATACATGATGAGAAATCTATAGTTAACTCGTATGGAAGTGAAGTAGAGCTATCAGATGAGAAATTAGAATTCTACGTTCTAGCTTATTCACTCGATAACGGAGAAAGGATATCAGGAGTAGAATCCACTGGAGTCACCGGCGGATGGAAGGATCTTTTTGAAGAAGAAAGTCCGGAAAAGATGGGATCTAAAGCAGTTAAAACCGCCCAAGATCTTTTAGATGCTAAGACACCTAAAGGGGAGAGAACAACCGTGGTCTTAAATCCCGAGATGGTCGGTCTGATCTCTCACGAAGCTATAGGTCACACGGTAGAGGCCGATTTCGTCCTCTCGGGTTCGATAACTAAAGGAAAGATAGATGAAAAAGTCGCCAGCGATAAGGTAACCCTTGTCGATGACGGTAAGGCCGATCCACATGCAGGAGGTTGGTTACCCATCGATGATGAGGGTATTGAGGCTAAACGAACAGAGATAATAAAGAACGGGATCTTGAAGAATTACCTCTGCGACAGAGAGACCGCTGAGATATTGAATATGAAACCGATGGGGAACGCACGCGCCTATGAATATTCTGATGAACCTATAGTCAGGATGAGCAACACATTCATAGAGCCAGGGGACTACTCGCCCGAAGAGCTAATCGAAGAGATAGACGAAGGCTATTATCTTGAAGGTGCTCAAGGAGGACAGGCCGATGCCAACGCCGAATTCATGTTCGGAGTAGAGAAAGCCTACAAGATCGAGAATGGCGAGAAAAAGGATCTCTTCAGAGGAGTTTCCATATCCGGCTCTGGATTCGAAGTGTTGAAGAGTATAGATGCTGTAGCTGAGGACTTCAGATTCGATATGGGATCTGGCTTCTGTGGAAAAAGACAGATGGCCAAAGTCGATGGCGGAGGACCCCATCTGAGATGTGAAGCTATAATCGGCGGAAAACAGGAGGGGAAATAGATGTCCGAAATACTCTCACTAGGAAACACCCTTGTCAAAAGAGCAAAAGAGAAAGGAGCTGATGAAGCTGAGATCTATATGGAAAACGAGAAGATCAAAGAAGTACTCGTCGAGAACGATCAGATAAAGATGGGGAAATCTCAGGTAAAAGAAGGCGTGGGTATAAGGGTACTGATAGATGATAAAATCGGTTTTGCCGCGGTGAACAGTTTTGATAAAGACTCTATACTTCCTAAGATAGATGAAGCAATCAGTATCGCTAGATCTTCTATAAAGGATGAAAATAACTTGATCCCATCTCCTAAAAAAATAGAAAAAATAAGCGGCATATACGACGAAGAAGCAAAAAACTTCGATATATCTGATGCTTTGGATCATGGAAAAAACATGCTGAAAGGGGCGAAGGATTACGATGATAGATTCCAGTTCAGCTCAGGGACGTTCACGTCGGAAATCACGAACCGAGCTATAGTGAACTCCAAAGGAATAGAAGAAGAGGAGAAATTTAGTAAATTCACCTATGACGGCCTTGGTATGGCCGTCGATGGATATGAAGTCTCTAGCTTCGACGTGAAAAGAGATGGTGTTTATCATATAGACGAAATCGACACGGAGGGATTGGGAAGAGAACTGGCTAAGAATACAGTGAATTCATTGGGAGCCAAAAAAGGAGAAAAATTCGTTGGGACGGCTCTCTTCGCAACGGACAGTCTCCCCATTATCCTTTACATGGGCATGATCCGTCCATTAAATGCGAACAGAGTACAGAAAGGCCAGAGCAAATTTGAAGGGAAAGTCGGTGAGAAAATCACCAGTTCTAGACTGACCGTTCGAGATGATTCGACCACTAATGAAGGCCTCGGGTGCCGAAGTTTCGATAGAGAGGGCCAGCCTACACCCCCTATTGATGTCATCAAAGAAGGTGAATTAAAAAATTACTATCATAATTCCTACACCGCTAAGAAGGCTGGGAAGGTTTCTACAGGCCACGCTTCCGGTGATGCGAGCGAGATGCCGGGCATCGGACCGACTAATTTCGTAATAGAGCCAGGAAAAAAGACTGTTGAACGGTTGATAGAGGAGATAGAAAAAGGTATTTTGATCAATCGATTCTCAGGAAACGTTGACCCTGTGAGTGGAGATCTTTCTGGAGTGGTCAAGGGAGGCCATCTGATAGAGAACGGAGAAAAAAAGTATCCTGTGAGAGAGACCATGATATCCGGTAACATCTACGAGATGTTGAATAAAATATCTGGTCTCTCCAAAAAAGTGATCAGCCGCCCGCTGTTTTTCGGCGGAGGGATCATCACTCCTTACATCAGAATCGAGGACCTATCTTTCACTTCTGAGTAGTAAGTCAAAAAAAAGAAAACAAGTGAGAAGGGAGTTCATCCCTCTAAAACCTTTTTTATCCTTTCAAGAGCCCAGTCCAATTCTTTTTTTGTTATCACAAGAGGAGGAGCGAACCTCAATACCGTTTCTTTAGTATCTTTGACAAGCACTCCTTCTTCTTTCAGTTCTTCCGCATAGGGTCTTGCCTTTTCTTTCAGTTCTACTCCTATGAAAAGACCTCTACCTCTAACGTCTTTTATCTTAGAGTTGTTTATCTCCTTCAGCTCATGGCGGAAGTACCTGCCCATCTCCCTCGAATTTTCTACAAAATTCTCTTCCTGTATGACCTCTATAGCTCTAGTAGCTGCTGCGGCCCCTAAAGGATTTCCTCCAAATGTTGAACCGTGTGATCCAGGATTGAATACATCCATTATTTCCTCATCGGCGGCGATAGCCGAAACTGGATATACTCCGGCACTGAGAGCTTTACCCAAGATATAGATGTCAGGCTCCACATCCTCCCAATCGCATGCGAACATCTTACCTGTTCTTCCCAGACCCGTCTGTATCTCGTCGGCTATGAAAAGAACATTCTCTTTCTCACATATCTCCTTAGCCTCTTTCAGGTAACCGGTCGGTGGAAGGACTATTCCTCCCTCACCCTGCATCGGTTCCACAAGGAATCCCACTGTGTTGGGTCCGATAGCCTGCTCTAGTGCTTCTATATCACCGAAGGGTACGACTTCGAACCCTTGAGTGAATGGACCATAACCTTCTCTATAATATGATCTAGTGCTGAATGATATGACCGTTATAGATCTACCGTGGAAGTTGTTTGAACATACTATTATCTCTGCTTTATCCTCCTCGACTTCTTTCTCAAAATAACCCCATCTTCTGGCAGCTTTTATCGCGGTTTCTACAGCTTCCGTTCCAGAATTCATCGGAAGGACTTTTTCCTTACCAGTTATCTCAGAAACTTTTTCGTAAAAGCGCCCGAGCTGATCGTTCATGAATGCCCGAGATGTAAGTGTGACATCATCTGCCTGATCTTTCAATACTTCAACGACTTCAGGATGACAGTGACCGTGGCTCACGGCAGAATAAGCACTCAACATATCCATGTACTTATTCCCATCAACATCTTCTACCCAAACACCTTCTGCATCAGAGATAACCACGGGCAGAGGATCATAATTTTTTGCCCCGTATTTTTTTGTCAACTCTATAATCTCTTCACTTTTTTTCGAGGCTTTATCCTCGTTTTCAGTTTCCATCTCTTCATTTTCGATATTTTCGTTTTCTTCCGATCCCATGATATCAGCGGTATCCCCAAAATCTAGTTATATTAAAATCTTTGTTTGAGAGGTTAATAACATCGCTGATAAAGCATAATGAAAAAATCAAATAAAGGGATTTTAGCCTAAAACATCCTACCTTATCTCTAAAGGGTATTTTAAGGCTGTTACCCTTATGTTAGTAGTCCAGCCTTTTTTAATTCTTCTTTTATCTTTTCTACTCCCTCTTCGAGCTGTTCTTCGTTTTTACCGCCGGTACAGACCATCCTACCTGATCCAAACAACAATAGAACCACGGGTGAATCATCTAGACGGTAAACAAGTCCGGGGAACTGTTCAGGTTCATACTCTACCTTTTCTAATCCCAAAGTTATAGCAACAGAGTTTAGATTGAGATCTGTATCCAATTCGTATGAAGCAACGATGTTTTGTATCTTAGCCTTTACTTCGTCAGCGGTTTCAATGCCCCCTTCGTTCAAAAGCCTCTTTATCTTGTCAACACTTTTCTGGGGCTCATCGAGTGTCACACCACCGGTACAGACCATCTTTCCGCTAGAGAAAAGTAAAAGAGAAGTGTTCGGTTCATCCATCTTGTAGATAAGTCCAGGAAATTTATCTGGATCGTACTCTGATCCTTCAAGCGCTTCATTTACTTCCCATAGATCTAACTCATTTCCTATCGAGGAAGAAGCTACTACGTTTTCTATTGTGAGACCTTCCATATATTATCACTCCTTTAAACCTAATTATAAAGACCTATTTAAAAGCAAGGGTTGATAATTCAAGGTGATCGTTGATTATTAAGACATAGTAACAGATACTTTCTTAGACTATTGACGAATTAATCGTTCGACAATTTTATATATAGCTTTTTCATAGATGCCTCTAAGATGACGGAATTGAAGGAAAAAATAGCTGGAGAAATAACCATCTCTGAAAGTCCTGGAAAGATCATCAAGAAATGGAGAAAGATGTTCGATGTTTCTCAGACAGACCTTGCAGATCATATGGATGTAGCTCCTTCTGTAGTAAGTGATTACGAAAAAGGAAGACGAAAACCAGGTACACCCCTTGTCAAGAAGATAGTAGAAGCACTCATCGGTATAGATGAAGAGAGAGGAGGAGATGTCATCAAAAGGTTTTCAAAACCTGGTCAGCATGGGATAATCGATATGGAAGAGTATCCAACACCGATTAATTTATCTGAAATTGTAGAAGAGATAGATGGGGCCATCGTCACTGATGACCCCGCGGAAAGGGAGATATATGGCTACACCATAATAGACAGCATAGAAGCTATTTTGGCTATGAAATCATTTGATTACCTGAGCATCTACGGTTGGAGCACTGAAAGAGTGCTTTTCTTCGATGGGGTCGAGTACGGTCGATCACCTCTGGTAGCTATCAGATCAACTCCGTTGACTCCCGCAGCCGTATCTTATGTTAAACCTAAAAAAATAGATGGGCTATCTATAGAGATGGCAAAAAGGGAGGGCATACCTCTGATAAAGACTGATCTTGATATAGAAGAATTGAATAATAAATTAAAAAAATGGTTGTGATATGTCATGAAGACGAAGGAAGAAGTTGGTATAAAGGGATATGCAGGTTATGTACCCAGATATAGGATAACCCCAAAAGAGATCGGTGACGTTTGGGGAAAAGACGGAGAATCGATGGGAAAAGGTCTAAGGATCGAAAGTAAATCAGTACCATCACCCGATGAGGACGTCGTAACTATATCTACCCAGTCAGCTAAATGGGCTATGCAGAGAGCCGATGTGGATAGTCAGGATATAGAAGCTATCTACGTGGGCTCAGAGTCACATCCTTACGCTGTAAAGCCGACCGCTACCATAGTGGCTGCTTCTTTAGCGGCCTCACCCGATCTGACAGCAGCTGATTACGAGTTCGCCTGCAAAGCTGGGACTGCAGCATTTCAAACATGCATGGGGATGGTCGCATCGGGTATGATCGATAACGGTATCGCTATCGGTGCGGACACTTCTCAAGGTGCCCCGGGCGATGCTTTAGAGTACTCAGCCGCTGCCGGTGGAGCTGCATATATAATAGGATCAGACGATCTACTTGCTAAATTCCGGCACACCTGTTCTTACACCACTGATACGCCAGACTTTTGGCGAAGAGAGGGTGAAAAATATCCTCAGCACGGTGGTCGATTTACGGGAAAACCTGCTTATTTCAAACACGTAACTAACTGCACTAACAAACTACTAGATGAAACAGGTAGAGAACCAGAGGATTATGATTATGCCGTATTTCATCAACCAAATGGTAAGTTTCCGATGAAAGCCGCTAAACGGATGGGATTTTCAAAGGAGCAGATAGAACCTGGCCTCCTTGTACCCAAAATAGGGAACACTTATTCTGGAGCTGTTCCCCTTGGACTGGCAGCTACTTTAGATCATGCAGAACCAGGGGATGAGATTTTGGTAACTTCTTATGGATCCGGAGCTGGCTCAGACAGTTTTGACATAGAGGTCACTGAAAACATTGTGAAGATAGACGATGAAAATGTACCTCGTATAGAGGAGATAATAGCTGACAACGAATTCATATCATACTCAGTATATGCAAAGTACAGAGAGAAGATATCTGAAGGAGGTGCCTGAGATGAGAGATGTAGCTATAATAGGTGTAGGAGAAACCCAGATTGGAGAATTATGGAATAAATCTTTAAGAGAGATCGGTATCGAAGCTGGTCTGAAAGCTCTTAAAGATGCAGGGTTAGAAGGAGATGAAGTAGAAAAGTTGTACGTGGGCAACATGTCTGCTGGAAAATTGATAGATCAGGAGCATATAGCTCCTCTGATCGCGGATTACGCAGGGATCAGCGGTGTTCCTTCTACCAGGATAGAGTCAGGTAGCGCATCTGGGGGGATGGCTCTTGCGGAAGGTTATAAGGCTGTGGCCTCCGGCATGGAAGACATTGTTGTCGTTGGAGGGGCAGAAAAGATGACGGACGTGGGTGAACAAGAGGCAAAAGAGATCTTATCTTCCACCAATGATCAAGAATGGGAGACAGTTTTTGGAGCTACGTTCGAATCATTATACGCTATGATAGCTAGATACCATATGGAGAAGTATGGGACAACTAAAGATCAATTGGCTCAGGTAGCGGTCAAAAACCATGCGAATGCGGCAAAAAATCCAAACGCGCAATACCCGCGGGAGACAACTAAAGATTTCGTAAAAAATGCGCCCATGGTGGCTGATCCTCTTGGGATGTTCGATTGTGCTCCGATATCTGACGGTGGAGCAGCGGTAGTTCTATGTCCTGCGGAGCAAGCCGAAAGTTTTGAGGGCGATCCAGTTGAGATAGTCAGTATTGGCCAAGGTGGTGATTACATGGCAGTTCATGAAAGAAAAGATATCTGTACGATGAAATCGACAAAACATGCGGCAAAAAAAGCCTACCAGCGTTCTAAGCTTGATCCAGAAGACATAGATTTTGCAGAAGTACACGATAATTATACTATCACTGAAATAATGGCTATCGAAGATCTAGGTTTTTTTGAAAAAGGTCAGGGCGGTCCAGCGACTGAAAAAGGTAAGACAGAACTGAATTCAGAGATATCGATAAACACTTCTGGAGGCTTGAAAGCTAAAGGGCGACCTGTCGGAGCCGTGGGACTCAACCAGGCAGTAGAAGCTGTCATCCAATTGAGAGGAGAAGCGGGTGAAAGACAAGTAGATGATCCTGAGTACGGTCTTCTTCATAATATAGGTGGTACAGGAGCTAGTGCTATTGTTCACATTCTTCGGAGGTGGTCGTGATGCCTATCCCGAGATTTTGGAGAGAGATAGAACAGAGGTATAAAGGAATAGGTTCGAGATGTAAAAACTGTGGTGAAATCTATTTCCCACCGAGAAAAGTATGCCCAGAGTGTAGGAGAGAAAGCTTCCAGAACATGGAGGAATACGAACTTGAAGGAACAGGTGAAGTCGTGACCTACACGGAGATACATGAACCGCATCAGGAGTTCGAGATGTTGTCTCCCTATATCTTGGCGATAGTGGAGATGGACGAAGGCGTGAGATTAACTGGACATCTTGTGAATGTTGATTATGATGAAGTAGAATCTGGTATGAGGGTAGAAGCCTCCATGAGAAAACTAGGTGAAGAGAGTCCAAAAGGTTTGATATACTACGGTTACAAGTTTTGGCCTATCGACGATTGAAAGTAGAAACTTTTGCATCAAAAAACCATTCTCTATTTTTTACTCATCCAAGCAACAGTAAATTTTAAAGAGTCTTTTTTGTTATCTCGGCCATGGAGTTATCAGAGGCGATACGAAAGAGAAGGAACATACGGAGTTATACTGGAGAAGCGATAGATCAAGAGGACCTACAAAAAATGTTGAAAGCCAGTAGAGAGGCCCCTTCTTTTAGAGGGCTGAAACCTTGGAAATTTGTCGTGGTGATCGACCCTTTTGTATTCGAATATCTTGTGTCTGTATGCCACAATCAGCCTTTTATCAAGGATGTTGGGGCTTTTATCATAGGCCTGGTAGAGGATATTAAATGGGCCAAAATCGATCTAGCTATTGCCATGGATCATCTGGGCCTCAAGGCGGTCGATCTGGGATATGGAACCTGCTGGATAAGATCTTTCGATACAGAAGAATTAAAAAAAGAAATCGATCTTCCCGAGGGTTATGAAGCAAAAATATGCATGACTGTCGGTGTGCCATATGAGATCCCTGAACCTCGAACAAAGAAGTCCATAGATGAACTGGTAGAATGGGTAGAGATAGAAGAAGATTAGCTCAACTTTGATCGATATAATGATCGAACCAGTCCACCATCTCTTCCAATCTTTTCATCCTCTGTTTAGGTCTTCCGTTCCTAGATAGATCGTGATTTTCATCTTCAAAAAGCAAGATTTTACTTTCGACTCCATGATACTTCAAAGCTGTAAACATCTGAATGGCTTCACTTTCCCAGCACCTATAATCTTTCCTAGAATGGATGAAGAGAAGGGGTGTTTCAACCTTATCGGCATATTTTAGAGGTGATCTGTCCCACAGTTCCTCGAAGTCGCTCCAGGGAGTCTCTTCAAGCTGATCTTCTACAAAATAGTAACCTATATCGGTGGTGGAGAACATGGATATCCAATTAGAGATGCACCGCTGCGTGACTGCGGCTTTGAACTTATCTGTTTGGGTGACTATCCAATTAGTCATGAATCCTCCGTAGGAACCTCCTGTGACGACCCAATTGTTCTCATCTATAAAATCGAATCTTCTCTCAGCCTCCTCTACCACCTTCATCAGATCGTCAAAATCTTCTCTACCGTACTTTCCTATGATATCAGCGAACTCGTTTCCTTTTCCGGCACTTCCGAGGATATTAGAAAAGATCACAGCGTAGCCGTTATTAGCTAGGACTTGAAGCTCATGGAACAGTATCTCTCCAAAAGCTCCTTTAGGACCACCGTGGATGTTCAATATAGTAGGATATCTTTCTCCTTCCTCGAAATCTATCGGTTTGAGTACATATGCATCGATCTCTTTGTCGTTTGAATTTACATCGAAGTGTTCTACATCGGCCAATTCCTTTTCTATCTCATTGAAGTCCGTGATCCGCTCCTCGTCAGGAGGCTCATCGATCATATACAATTCCTGCCCTCTATCTTCTCTGAACCCGATATGAGCTATCTTTCCGTTCTTAATATCAAAGAAATCAACAGTTCCTTCTGATTCGGTCAATCTTTCCAGTCCCTGATCGAGATCGTACTTGTATAGGTGAGCATCATGATTTTCGGTTATCGTGAAGTAATATTGGTAGTCTTCCACCAGTGCTGACTTTCCTCCTCCAAATCTCAGATCCGTCAAAACTTTGTTACCTATCTCTTTATTCATCTGGGTCAGCTGTGTCTTTTTGCCTTTTTCCAGATCATAAAGGTACAATTCCTTATTAGTATTCAAACCGATCTCTTCCATATCCGTGGCTTCAAAAATTATCTTTTTATCGTCCAAAAATCGGACCCTCTCGATGCTCAATTCCTCCTCCGTTAGTCTTGATAGTTCGCCTTTTTCTAGGTCCAAGTGATGAAGGAAATTGACAGGTTCCATCTTATCTTCATATTCCACCAGGTTTAAACAGGCCTGGTGGCCCTGCACATCGAAATCTAGTACCATCTTGCTTCCGCCAACCAACAAGTTAAGATCCTTGCTATCGGGATCGTAAGAATATAGATGATTCCTTCTTTTATTGCTGAAACCAGTTTCATTAGACCAGAATGGTATCTCGTCCAGCTCGTGGTAATCTTTACCTTCCTCGAGTCTTTTCTCTTTATCGTCTTCTTTATCTTCCTTTTTCTCCTCCTTGCTCTCGAGAACAACGCCTTCGTCCTCTATCTTTTCATGGATCGTGAGGTAGAGTGAAGGACCACTCCGTTTCATGCCGGTAACTTTCTTTTCTATGGTATCAAAATGACTTGCTTCTCCACCGTGTATATTGATCTTGAAAAATTTTGTTTTCTTTTCTTCATCTTCTTTTCCTTCCTCATCGTCCTCGACATCCATGTCTCTTTCAGAGATGAACAATATCTCTTCGTCATCGAGCCAAACAAAATCTTTATCTTTTCCACTGGTTGTTAGTTGAATAACATTTTCGGTATCTCGTCGGTAGATATAGATGCTAGATTCATATTCATTTTCTTCAACATCCATGGAATGCTTGTTGAAAGCGATACGTTTACCGGTAGGAGAGAACTTCACATTAGACAAAAAATCAAAATCCGCTAAATCTTTGATCCGAAGACCCATGTCTTTATCTTTCATACTCCCGTACTAAAATGTGGTCCATTTAATCCTTTCGGAAAGAATAGTAGAAAAGAGGAAAGGGGTTTTTGTCTTCTATCGATTCAATACGGCAGTTGGTCGTGCTCTTCCAAGTATTTTTCTTCTGCTCTATCCCTGAGTTCTGTTCTTCTGATCTTACCGCTTATAGTTTTTGGAAGTTCATCCACGAACTCGATCTCTCTCGGATACTTATATGGTGCGGTCACCTGTTTAACATGATCCTGCAGCTCTTTTTTCAGCTCCTCACTGGGCTCATAATCGTCATTCAATATGATGTAGGCCTTGACGATCTTCGTTCTTATCTCGTGAGGTGCTCCGATGACCGCTGGTTCCTGTACCGCTGGATGTTCTTGCAGGGCGCTTTCTACTTCGAATGGGCCGATCCTGTAACCCGATGCTTTGATAACATCATCGTCTCTACCGACGAACCAGAAATAGCCGTCATCATCTTTGTAGGCTCTGTCTCCAGTGAAGTACCACTCGCCATCGAATACGCTTTCAGTCTTCTCCTCATCTTTCCAATACTCTTTGAATAGGCCTGGGGGTCTCTCGGGTTTTACTTTCAATGCTATGTGACCTTCTTCACCAGTATCTACTTTGTTACAATCGTCATCTATTATTTCAACATCATGACCTGGAGTCGGTTTACCCATTGAGCCTGGTTTTACTTCCATGGTCGGGTAATTCGCGACTAAGGCAACGCTTTCAGTTTGCCCGTAATAATCGTATATCCTCAGACCTGTGTAATCTTCCCACTTATCTATAACATCTGGGTTCAGTGGCTCACCGGCACTGAGACAATGTCTCAAAGAACTAAGGTCATAACTCTCCACGTCCTCATTGATCATCATCTTGTAGATGGTAGGAGGCACGCAGAAAGTGGTTACCCCATAATCTTGAAGGATCTTTAGGGCCTTGGTAGGATCAAATCTTCCTGTTATGTTTTGCTGAACGACTGTTGCTCCAACGATCCACTGGCCAAAGAGCTTTCCCCAAACAGCTTTCGCCCAGCCGTTATCCGCTATGGTCCAATTGATATCGTCTTCACGGAGATCCTGAACGAATCTCGCCGTGACTTCATGTCCAAGAGGATAGGAGTGCGTGTGGAGGACCATCTTAGGTTTACCGGTGGTTCCTGAGGTGAAGTATATGAGAAGTGGTTCGTCACTTTTTGTTCTTTCTACATCTTCTTTTTCCATATCTGAATCGACTTCATCCATCAGTTCTTCAAAATCATCCCAACCTTCTTTATCTTCTTCCGCTTCTACAAGGATGAAGTTTTCCAATGAGGCCATGTCATCATGATCCCTTACCTTTTCTATCTTCTCATGGTTCGACCAGTCAGTCACTATCGTGCTAGCTTCCGATCTTCCGATCCTGTAAGTTATGTCTTCAGAAGTAGCGAGATTCGGAGTCGGTATCGGTATAACACCCAATCTCATCATACCGAGCATAGCGATGTACCACTCTGGTATCCTATGGACCAATACCATGGCTCTGTCCCCTTTTTCCAGCCCCTTATCTTTCAGAATGTTAGCGAATTTTTTAGACATATCGCTTAACTCCTTGAAGCTGTGTTTTTGAGCGTTCTCGCCGGAGTTATCTATCGAGACCAGGGCGGTTTTATCGGGCATATCCTTCGCTCTCTCGTCGATTTCGTCCCAAACGAAATTGTAGTACTCTGGAACTTCCCATTCGAACTCCTCTCTCACTTTCTCATAATCGTACATGTTGTGTTCTTCAGTCATAGTGATCAGGGCCTAACTAAATTTGGAATAGATAAATTTTTCCCCGCCCTCTTTATTTGATATATGCAATTGCTTAGATGACCTATTTCAAAACAAATAATATTTATATTTGATTCTACTTGAGATGTTAAAAGTGATATAGTATGAAAGAGGTAGTAATAGTTGCGGGATTGAGGACTCCTCAAGGAAAATTCGGAAAAGGATTGAAAGGCTTGAGCGCCGTGGATCTTGGGACCACCGTTATCCAAGCTTTGTTTTCTGAAATAGATGCGAAACCCACTGTTTCAGAAAAGACAAAAAATTTCAGACCGGATAAGTTCAAAAACTTTGAAAAAGCTCCGATCGAAGAAGAACATCAAGATTGGGGTGACACTGATAAGGAATTAGAGGTAGACGAGGTCATCATGGGGAACGTCCTACAGGGAGGACAGGGTCAAAATCCCGCAAGACAGGCCAGTATCTATGCTGGTATGCCCACTGAAGTACCTGCTTTCACCGTGAATAAGGTCTGTGGCTCCGGTATGAAAGCGGTAACATTAGCGGCAGAAAAGATAAGAGGCGGCAGCGCCGATGCGATAGTAGCTGGTGGATTTGAAAGTATGACCAACGCTCCATACTTGCTTCCGAAGGCGAGATGGGGCTACACCATGGATATCGACGGTAAAGGTGATCTCAAAGACATGATGGTTTGGGACGGTCTATACGAGAAATTCTATGACTGTCATATGGGCATCACTGCAGAGAATCTAGCAGAGGCTTACAATATCTCAAGAGAAGAACAGGAGAGATTGAGTGTCGAGAGCCATAATAGAGCCCTGAAAGCTAAGGAAGAGGGGATCTTCGAACAAGAGATAGTGCCTGTTGAAACTAGAGATGGTGTTATCGAAGAAGACGAAGGACCTAGAAAAACTAGTTTAGATAAAGTACAAGGATTGCCCACCGTGTTCAAAAAAGATGGCACGATAACTGCTGCAACTTCTTCGGGCATCTCTGATGGCGCTGCAGCTTTGATGGTCACTTCCAAGGAATTCGCTGAAAAAAACGACCTAGAGATAATGGCAAAGCTCAAAGAAGAGGCCTCTGCAGGTGTGGATCCTCAATATATGGGTCTTGGGCCTATTGCCGCTAACAAAAAATTATTCGATAAAGTAGATCATGATGAGGAAGATATCGATGTGATCGAGGAGAATGAAGCTTTCGCTGCGCAAGTGTTAGCGTGCATGGAGGAAACCGGCCTGCCTAAATATGGGATAGGTATGAATGAAGAAAGGAGTGAGCGGATCAACCCTAATGGATCAGGTATATCACTAGGTCATCCAATAGGCGCCACAGGAGCAAGGATCATAGTTACACTTTTACATGAGATGGTCAGGAAAGAACACGAAACGGGTCTAGCCACCCTCTGTATAGGAGGAGGTATGGGTATATCGACTTTATTTGAAAGATAGATATAATAGGAGGAAAAAATATGGATGTAGAAAAGATAGGTGTATTAGGCGCAGGAATAATGGGAAGTGGGATTACTCAGGTAACGGCTCAGAACGGTTTTCAGGTAGTTCTGAGAGACATAGAAAAGGATCTCATCAAAAAAGGGATTGATTCTATAGAAAAAAGGTTATCGAAAGGTGTTGATAAAGAATACATCTCTGAAAAAGAAAAAAAAGAAGCTTTGTCAAACATCGAAACAACGCTGGAACTAGAAGCACTTGAGGATTGCGATGTTGTGATAGAAGCGGTAGTCGAAGAGAAGGAAATAAAAAAGGAAGTCTTTACAGAATTGGACGATATCTGTAAGGGAGAAACGATCTTCGCATCCAATACCTCCACCATACCGATAACAGAACTTGCATCTGTTACTAACAGGCCGGAACGCTTCATAGGTATGCATTTCTTCAATCCTGTTCATATTATGGATTTAGTCGAAGTGATACGAGGACTGGAGACCGATGGAAAAACAACCTCTACGATAATATCTCTTGCACAGGATTTCGGCAAGAAACCAGTTTGTATAGAGGACACCCCTGGATTTGCAGTTAACAGGATGTTGATCCCTATGATAAATGAGGCCGTTTTCGCTTACTATGAAGGCGTTGCTGAGAAAGATGACATAGATAAAGTTATGGAACTCGGTGCGAATCATCCTATGGGCCCTCTTAAATTGGCTGACATGATCGGACTTGACACAGTTCTCCATATCATGGAAGTGCTTTATGAAGAATTCAACGATCCAAAATACCGACCATGTCCTTTGTTGAAAAAGATGGTTAGAGCCGGAAGACTCGGTAAGAAAACCGGTGAAGGATTTTATGAATACGGTTGAAAGGTGACCTATATGATAGAGATCAAAAGAAAAGGAGATATAGCCATAATAGAGATCGACAACCCCCCTATGAACGCTGTATGTAAGAAGATGCTGGGTGAGATGGAAAAAAAGCTTAAAGAACTTTCAGAGGAAGATGGTCTTAGAGCTGCTATACTGACAGGTAATGGAGAGATATTCGTAGCCGGGGCGGATATAAAAGAGATGAAAGATATGGATCCAAAGGAGGCAAGGAAATTTTCTAGAAGAGGACAGAAGTTATTCCATGATCTTTCTGATTTACCCTTTGCCGTTATCAGTGCGGTCAACGGATATGCTCTTGGCGGGGGTCTAGAATTAGCACTCAGTACTGACATCGTGATAGCCTCTAAAGGGACTAAATTTGGGCAACCAGAAGTGGGATTGGGTATCATACCTGGTTTCGGCGGTACAGTACTCCTTCAAAGAGCGATAGGTGAATCGAAGGCTAAAGAGTTGATCTTCACAGGAAAGAAGATCAAAGCCGAGAAAGCTGAAGAATTAGGGATAGTGGATAAATTGGTTGAAGAAGAAGAACTGATGGAAGAAGCGGAAGCTTTTGTGAAAAAGATCACCAGTAATTCACCTGTAGCGATAAAAAATGCAAAGAAAGTTATGAATAAAACCGGTCATCTACCAAAAAGAGAAGCCTTGAAAAAAGAAGCTGAATTCTTTGAAAAGTGTTTTGAAAGCGAGGATCAAAAAGAAGGCATGGAAGCTTTCCTGGAAAAAAGAGATCCAGAATTCTGACTTATTAGGCAAAATTACTAACCCTCTTTTTTAATTTTTATTAAAAAATCTAGACTGTAGATGATATATGATGTATCACCGAATAAGATCTTAAAAATATATCGATATTATAGAATCTACTTAAAGAGAAATAGGGTTTGAGTGGAAGAAGATCGAGGGTCTTATTTAAAATAAAGACCCTAGTCCTTCCGCTGCTTCTTCTTTTTCTTTCTCTTCGTCTCTTTCTTCTTCCTCTTCTTCCTCTTCTTCTGGTTCTTCCTCTTCTTCAGCTTCAGCAGCTTCTGGAGCAGCAGCTGGTGCGCCACCTGCCGGCATCGCAAATCCTTCTTCGATGGCTTCGTCTATATCTACATCTTCAAGGCTAGCGGTAAGAGCCTTCACTCTTGCATCGTCGACTTCTATATCTGCAGCCTCCAAGATGTCAGTGATTCCATCTTCTGTTATCTCCTTACCTGCCGAATGAAGCAGCATCGCGCTGTACACATATTCCATATTTTATACCTCCTTTGAATAGCATTTTTGTTCTTTATTTATTCATCTTCTTCATCTTGAGTATCTTCTTCTTCAGATCCTGATCCATCAGAACCATCTGTCTCAATTCCAAGTTCCTTCTTTAATTCTTCATCTAGTGCTTCCGGATCGAGTTCAGATGCCAAGGACATCATATCCTGATGTGATTTGGCTAACATCGGTTTTAGAGTATCCTGATTAACTATATCAGCATTGAAAGCCACGCTTAAAGCATCGCTTTGCATCTTTTTCAACATGGTAGTGATGTTCTCTTTAGTGGGATATCCTGCATTTACTGAGAGTGCAAATGCTGAGCTAGCAGCTTCCTTAAGATCATCGATATATTGAGAGGGGTCTATATCTAGATCGTCTTTCTCGTATATTATCCCATCTTCAAAGACCGACTTAAGGTCTAATCCCACAGTTATAGGATTTATCTCCAACCTTCTGAGCATCGATGCCAATTCCTGGTTTATAGTTTCGCCTTCTTCAACCACTGTTTTCGTTTGATTTATAACTACTTTCCCGCTTTGTATCGATGCAGGTATACCTACCTTCTGAAGATCGCCCACTATCGGACCAGGCTTGAATGGGGTATCACCTTCTTCTACTTCCACGTCTTCAGGTGCGGTTTCACCTCCGCTCGCAGGAGCCTTGGTTTTAGTATCTTCCATCTGATTGAAAAGCTTGAAAGGATTGAGATTCGTAGAAACTATGGCGATCTGTCCTTCGATAAATCTCTGCATCTCATCGAGTCCTTCACGCTTTTCCGAGGCTCTTTTTATGGCTTTTTCTAAAAGAGTGTTCTTTGAAACTCTTAAGTTAGCCGTTCCTCTTAGCTTGGATCTCATCTGCTGCATCTGATAGGCCGGTATCCCTTCTATATTGACTATACCTATCACAGGTGAAGTTTCCAAAAGGTTAGCCAGCTTTTCTACTTCTTTTTGTTTCCACTTCGGTATTTCTTCGCTCATCTTTTATCCCTCACATGATCCTCACGGCAGGACCCATGGTCGTTTTTACATACATGCTCTCGATGTTCGCCTCTCTCCTGTCCATATTCTGAACTATCCGCCTTTTAACTGTATCGATATTATCAGCAATATCCTCGGGATCCTGTTTTTCAGTTCCGACGGGAACATGAAACGTTCTTCTATCCCTTGATCTCACCCTGACTGTACCTTTAAGTGAAGCGACCATCTTCTCGAGATCATCATCTGGTTTGATTGGGTTCGGCATCTTCCCTTGAGGTCCTAAGATAGAACCCAATTCCCTACCTATCACCGTCATAAGGGGTGGTTCGGCCAAAAAGAATTGATGTTCCTGGGCTATTTTTCTAGCTCTACTTCCATCTTCAGCAAGATCTTCGATCTCGTCTGGCTCTATAACCATATCAGCGACATCTTTAGCTTGGTGAGCTAATTCACCACTTCCAAAAACTCCGACTTTGATCTCTTTGCCCCTTCCATTGGGTAGTACGACCTCTTCGTCTAACCTGTTCTGGGGTTGGGAGAGATCAACTTCTCTTAGATTCACAGCTAACTCTATACTCTCCATAAAATTCCTTTCGGGTGCGTAATCTAGGGCTTTTTGAACTGCCTCTATAGTCTCGTCATCTGCCACGTTGATAACCTCCTGTAGTAGTTACGGAACCTGGGAAACCCTTTTAGGGTTCCTCCTACAGGTTTGACCTTTCAGAACCACGGTTCTTATTTAAAGATTTTGGTATGCTTTTTTTAATGCTATAATATAGGCCACTATATACCAGGTATTATATCCCATAAGGTTAAAATTATATAAAACAAACTTAGTGAATAGATGCTTATAGGGAGGTATGATAAATCTTCATCCGTCAATATAACAGCTATTAGTGCCATTAGCCCAAAGGTTATGAGATGGTGAATTTCGTTGAATATTATGGCGGGAAGGAAAGCTAATATAAAAATTAGAGCAGGGAGGATTAAATATGAATCAAACCATTTCTCCAAGAGGCCCTCATCGATTACATAAGTCAAAAAGGTAAGTGAAAAGAACAAAACGAAGAGTATAGCTCCCAACATCAAGATTTCTGATGTCAATTCAGGAGTCCTAGTGATATTCACAGTGCTGTATGTACCTCCTTCTTGTAATTTAGTTTTCCATATCTCTGGGGTATATATTCCAATAAAATATGTCACAACACATGCTCCAGAAAAGCTGAGTGAAGATATTTTGTCAAACATATCACTATCTCTACGAAATCGAAATGTCATGTAGACCAAGACTGCAGCAATAGAAAAAATTGAGAGCACACGTAATCTTCCAGTCAAAAATGCGAAGGATCCACCTGCTAAAATAGAAACAATACACAAGTTTTTAGATTGTGTTTTAGATAAAATTTTCTCTTCTCGATAATAATCTGCTACGAATGATCCCAAACATCCTAGAAAGAAACCCATGGCCCCGATATAAAATATGTAAGGAAAATGGAGTACGTATGAGGGATCAAGAGCCCAACCTTGAGCAAAGTCAGAATCGATAAGGTGTAACACGGCACTGCCTAAAAGGGCACTTGATGTAAGAGGCAAGATTATAGTCAATTTCAAACTTGAAAATATTCTTTTTAATAAATCCTTATGGATTAAATGTAATGAAATCAACATGAATATTATTGATATGATCACGAATGACATAGTTATGTAAAGAGATCTTTGCTGTAAGATCATGAGTTCAGCCATGCCTGAATATCCGAATACTTGTTCCCACGCATACTCATACTCAAGAAGAAATCCATAATATGGTCCAACACCTTCTGCTCCAACGATAGGTGTTGCAAAATAATCAAAGATTATGATCCCTTCTTTCCCAATACGGATCATCGTGGGTACTATGGCGACTATGAACCAAACTACCATCCATATGCCAAATACTCCAAAAAAGATAGAGCAAATCTTCTTAAGGACAGGTTTAAATTTTTTTTCAGCGATCAGCTTTATTGATTCGCCTAGGCGCACTTTAACAGCGATATATAACCCACTAAGACTTGTGATGGTAAAAACCATCCTCTGGAGACCCGAGCTAACTTCTTCTGAAAAAAGTATATTCTGGGGATAGATTTCACCTATCATCTGTATGAATTCCATTTCTGCTCCATAATAAGCGTAAAGACCACTATATTCCATACCAGCATACCCTTGAAGGTAATCGATGAAAGGCGGTAACATCACTATCGCAAATCCGGGTAAGATCGCGTTGTATACTTTGCGTAGAGGTGTTCCCGAAGCTAAAGAAAGGACCAGGGAACCCATTATCAAAACAGGAAAGTTGAATCCTATATGTTGAATCAACAGGTACATGGAAAAAGTTCTTTCGAACTCAAAAATATGAGATTCTGCAACAGATCTAACTGCCCCTACCGCCACTAGAAAGAGAAAAGCGGTCAAAGGGGTAAATCGATCTTTTTCAAAAAACTCGATAAGTGACTCTAATGTTCCTGCTATCCGACCAGGCTCATATTCTTGTTTTTCTATTCCCGTTTTATTTTCTTCAGTCATGGATTGAGCATCCCCAATTTACATCATAATCTCTTCATCACTATGTATGATATAATCCATAGGATAAGTATGATTGTAGCAAAAAGGTGATCAATAGCTATCAAATCCTCTTCTTCTGCATACTCAACAGTTAACGTATACCTACCAAAGTTGCCTTCCTCCGATCTGTTGCCGTTACTAGGTGCATAAATCGAGATGTAATAGGGTCCTCCAACTTCCTCACCACGAATACGAGAATCAGTGACTAATTCGGCTTCCCCACCTTCATATTCCATCGGCTCTCTAAAATGTGGCCCTTCAGTAGCGGTTGGTATTATAGGGTAATTCTCGTTGGAGACATATATACTTGCTTCTATCGAATCATCCGATTCGATCGTGATATCCTTTGCCCTATCTAAATCGATTCTATAAAAATCTCCACCGCCTCTTCCTATTATCTTCTCTACAGAGCCTTGTTCAAGCTCGTGTTCTGGAGCTTCAGAATATTTCTCAGTAATTCTTTTGGGTTCAGGTGACTCCCCTGGTCCGAAAACATAAATATCCTGTGTTTCCCATCTCCCATCGAATAATAATTCCACCGCCTGGAGGTAGTTCTTCCTTGAGGCGAATGTTTCTCCCATAGGCATGAAAAAATCCGGTTCCCCCTCTATACCAGAAGGAAATCTCACGCCCCATTCATCAGGATCAAGTACATACCAGTCTCCTTCGTTGGTCTCTTCCTCCCACGAAACATCATACATGGATTCTTCAAGCCATATCTCAACAAAGTAATGCTCCATAAGATCTTCCTGAACTTCAGGAGTCGGATGTATGGAAGCCACTCTACTAGGTATCCCTATCGACCGTAAAAGTGCAACCATCGCAAAGGAGACTTCATCACACCATCCATTGATAACTTTAGATCTATCTTCAGATTCTAAGTCGTGCATCGATACTCCGTTCAACGCTAATTTTTCAGCATCTTCTAAAGTCAAACCCTCAACTTCCTTGACTTCTTCGTCCAAAAAAGTTTGAGTTAGTCCTTCGAATATCTCTAATATCTCTGTACTTTCGCCTTCTTGTTCAATTTCTTCTTCTTCGATCCTGTATATTTTTCTGCTTTCTTCTTTCACCCATAAATCATCCATCGATTCTGATATTTCGGCTTCTTCACTTAACTCTATCTCTACTTCGTCAAATTTATCCCTAAGCCATTGTGGTATTTCTCCCTCTGATAAATCATCTTCTTTTTCTACGGAACCTCTATATGTTTGTCTATGGTTATCGTTAAAAAAGGAGGGGCTTTCTTCACCATAGAATAGTATGTCCGATGCATCCCTTATGAGGGGTTGGAACTCAGGTCTAGCATCATTCCGTTGTGCGACTATCCTCTGAAATCTAGCTGCACTTTCTTGTGGATCTGTGGTGTTACCTGCACCTGCTAGAGCAAACTCATAGATGCTAGGTCGGTCGTCGTAATCATCCCCGAATGGATGCAAATTCGGTATCAGATCTTCTCTACCGGGATGTACTGTATCGCCACTAGTATATATAAAGCCTTTTTCATCTCTCGTTCCATCTTCATCATACGCGTAAGCTTTTAACTTTTCTTCTGGTATGCCAAACTCTTCAGGGTCGTATATGACATATATCTCTATTTCTTCCGTCCAGTCCTCATTTGAAAGCTCAAATCTGTAACCACCGATAGTGTTTTCTTCAGGTATATCCACTTCCCAACCCTGATCTCTCTCATCAATACTAAGCTCATCCATATCATCTTTTAAAGGTTCAATATCAGATTCTGCGCCGGTATCACCTTTTATATTAAGTGTGGTACCTCTTCTTACAACCACGGTATCATTGGCCACGATAACATCTTCTTCACCGTAAAATTTCTCCCATCCCTCGTAATTCCGAGTGTTGTATTCTTCCTTATATGGTACATATAGCCTAGGCAGTTCTTCATTTTCATCTTCTAAAATTTCTTCTATTTTCTCTGTTGATGATCCAAAACCCATATCTTTTTCATCTTCATATATATCCTCTGTGGAAATGGCGGGTAAAACTAAAGAGCTAATAAGTACCAATAACATAAAAATTGTAAGAATTGTCCTATCTGTTGATTTTGATAGCATGTTATACTTAATAATATCCAAAATGGGGTTCGTAATTAACTTTTTTGGTTGTTAACTGAATGTGTAGTATCCCGAAATCATTTATTAAAGATAAAATATCATCTATAATGAAGAAACTTGAAGATCGGTAGATCAAGTGGATCATCAAGATACTTGAGGAAGGAAACAGGACCCAGAAAGAGATAGCTGATCTAAAGAATGTATCTCAAGGAAGGATCAGTCAATTATGGAACGAATACAAAGAAACAGGAAAAATACCGAAGTTGAGGAACCTAGTAGACCAAGAGAACAACTATCTAAAGAAGAAAAAAGGTGATCAAAGATAGCTATGAGAAATACAGAACTTGTGCAGAATACCTTGAGGACATCATTCAGAAAGAATATGGAATGGAAATCAGCCACAATAAGATCCAAAACTATATTAGGAGATTAGATATGGCTTCTGAAACCAAGAAGAAACAAGAAAAACGCAAATGGGTTCGTTGGGAAAGAAATCATTCTATGAGCCTTTGGCATCTAGAGTAACAGAGTTCCTCATCTCACTCGGAAAGTATTCCTCGTAATACAGATTACAAATGGTTTACTGATCTAAATAAGTGGATGATAGCCTATGAAGACGATGCTTCAAGGATGATGATGAGTTATAATATGGTAGATGAAGATTGTAGGGATTTCATCCCATAATCCTCGGTAACCTGCGGAAACTACTGAAAATGCTATTAAAACACTTGATGAGGGCATCAAGCAGTGGGGTAAGCCAAGAGAGATACTAACAGACTAAGGAACTCAATTTTATGCATCTACTGGAATTTGTATGCAAATTCCATCGACATGAGGAATTTAGAATAAATTCCTCAGTGAGTGGTGGTGACAAGAAAGAGAAAGGACTATCTGAATTTGAAGAATATCTTCCTTGTCAAGATATTCATCAGATCGTTGGAAGAGTTAGCCATCCGCAAACTAATGGCAATCTACTGGAATTTCCGAGAGAAATTCCATCGACATGAGGAATTCTTGGTGAATTCCTCAGTGGATCGAACGACTTTACAGAACATTAGAAGAAAAACTTCATTTGTTTGATTATGACATGGATGAAGTTGTAGAATGGTATAACGAGCTTAAACCTCATGGAAGTTTGGTTTTTCGAGGACATTTTGATACTCCTGAAAGTTGGTTCTGGAAGTGATATCATGACCAAGGAAAGAAAAAGCAAAAAAGAAAATATTAAAAATTTCAGGATACTACAGTTGTTAACTGAATGGCTAAACGAAAAAACATTATTAACATGATCAATAGCGTTCTCAAATGAATATCAGATTATTTTATAAAAGTGAAGATAACTATTTAATCATCACATTCATATACATACTTTTCATATCTTCAATCAGGACCATAGTCAAAATCAATATTCAGAGTCCACCAGAATATTTGTATCCATTGTCAATACTGATCATCGAATTCTTGGTCATCTCGATTTTATTCCTTATCTCTTTATATCTTTTAACATCGAGTTTATCCCGATACTATACCAATATTATCCCACGAGTAGTTTTTTATCTATATTGATTCTGATTCTCCTATCATTGCTTACAATTTTATTTTCACTATTAACATACGTGTTGGCGAGAGAAAAGTTAATAGCTCTATTTAAAAGCATTAAACCTTTTAGAACACTTCATTTTATTGGTTTGACATTGGTCGGTTTTATCGTAGCTTACAGTTATGAAGTAGATATTGTTCTATTAGATATCTCAATTTTCTTCCTGTTATTTTCATGATCTTTACATGCCAGTTCTCCAACATGGTAAGTGATTTTTTGACATTGATACTGATGAAATTGTACATCCTCATAGGCCTTTGATAAGGAGTATGGTTTACCCTAAAATCTTCAAGCTGATCGGAATCATTTGTGCTATGTTTTCACTTATACTTTCATTACTATTTAGTTTAGAATTGTTTTTTCTGAATCTTGGTTTTGTAATTGCAGGCGCAGTTTATTCTATCCCTCCTATCAGATTGAAAAACAGAATATTTGGTCACATCTAGTGTTAGACATGCTAGTGTAACTGCTTTCCTTTATGGAGTATATGGGACATTTGGATTTAAAGAAGTTGAACTCTTTCTAGCAGGAGTCTATTCCTGAGTTCCATTCCTTCCAGATATCTTCTCTTTTACCTTATTGATTTTCGTTGTGTTTTCTTTATCCCCTTTCATCAATGCGATCTATGACTTTGAGGGAGACAAAAAGGCAGGTGTCAGAAATATTTACACCGTTCTAGGCTTTGAAAAAGGAAAGAAAATAGTCTCATATCTGATAATTATACTATTCTTGACTCCATTATTGATCTTTCAGGGAACAACCGATATGCTCCAGATACTTCCTGCTTCTATCATTTCCTCCTTCATATTCTACAAATTTGAAATTATAAGTTCGTTCTTGGACTTTAATTTCTAACACTGCTATATATACTAGGCAGATTTTTAGGATTTTAAAATTTTTATTCACGAACGTATATCAACATCTGCTCCCAGATTAGATATTATGAAATCTTTGATCATTTTCGACGTAGTTCTAACATGACCATATCTTTCCTTTCTCCGAAAGTAATGTTTAGTAGGAGATTTTAAGAATTTTAGATGTGTATAAGCTTTTTTGAAACCCCATCCCAACACATCTCTCATCTCTTTTTGAGATATTTTTGGATGGTTCCAGACAAGATGTTTAGTATTCCATTTACTCCAGTCATTTTCGATTATACCGTATTTTTCCTTTATATCATGCCAAAGTGGTGTTTTTGGAAAAGGGGTCATCACGCAAAGTTGTATCAGATCAATTGAATACTTTTTTAGTTTTTTGATACTCTTTTTTATTGAATCTACTGTATCTTCTTCAAAACCTATCATATAGTACCCGATAACAAAAGAATTCTTTTCTTCCAACCTATTAAGCAGGTCAAGGGTCTCTCTAACATCTATATTTTTTCCGATATCATCTAGTGAGTCCTGGTGTAGACTTTCAACACCTAGATGGACTCCAACAAATCCCCTTTCGTGCCACTCATCTAGATTTTTACTCAATATATCTACCCGGGTCATCGCGTACCAGTTCATATCGTACTTTTCAAGTAGAGATATCACTTTGTCGGTATGTTTTGGATATAAGCCAAAACTTTCATCTTCCACGAGGATTTCATCGATTCCTGCCTTATTGTATTTTCTAAGGACTTTTTCGATAGAGGACAAAGAGAGTTTGTAAGGTTCAGAGCAAAATTTGGGGGTCTGGCAAAACTCACAGCCCTGACTGCACCCTCTAGTAGTAAAAAGGATGCCCAAAGGGAATCCTCTAATCCCACCGGTTATACCGATATAATCTACTATCATCGGGTGTTCTATTTTGTCAATTTCTTTACCTAGAGCTTCAGCAACTTCCTGTTCAGAATAACCAATGAATGAACGATCAAAATATTCTTCAACACCATAAGTTAAAGCTCCATAGTTTCCGGCCCATACTTCGGGGACACCCTGTCTTTTGGCCTCTTTAACCATCTTTTTTGTTCTAGGCCATTCATAAGTAAAAAATGAAAAACCTACTACATCATAGTCTTCTTCATTCAATGCTTTTTTATATTCATTCCACGATGACCACTCTAATATATCTATCTGGGGAATGTTCTTTTTGAGAAATCTTAGACCGTTCGAGTTGTTTTTATCATAAGTATATGTTATCTTCCTGTCGACGTTGCTACTCCAATACTCGTACCGTTCTCCTTTTTCTCTGTAGGGTGTTGTTATAAGTACTCTTTTTTCCATTTTGTTCAACAAATGATAGATTTTTAGTTTGTATTTATAAGTTGGGGTTCTAACGGACAAAAGGAATATGTTTATTTAAAAATCCAAGTATTCTTACTTTATGACCAATGGATAATTTATAAATAGCCTGGGTTTTTATTCTCCTACAAGAACCATATGTCTATCGATAAAAATTTTGCTATCTTAGCAGTGGTGATAGCTTCGATCATCCTTTTGATATATACCATCTTTTTCACTCCTTTGTTCATCCGGTTCAACGGAGAGGAGGATGAGGATGATATAGAAGATTGGAATGAGTATCCCTACGAGATACCCGATACCGATATCAGATTTCCCGATGAGGAGGGACGTTATCCAAAAGAGGCCGAATATATAGATGGGGATACGTGGATTTCTCTTGGTATGAGGTTGGACCTGGAAGATCCGGACCTCCAAGAAGTATGGCTCGTTTTTCTTTACCACGATACTTACAAAGATGTTTTTCTCAGCACGCCAGAAGAGACTCGTACTAGAAGGATCAGAGAAGGTGAGAAAACACTACCCGAAGGAAAGATGAATATGACTTTCCATAATGACGATCCCTCTTTACCTGATGATAAATTGATCGCTGATGAGGAGAATGCTTTCCAATATGATTTCAAATCTTTCTTCCAAATAGACGGAAAAAATTACGAAATCGACCTTGATATAGAGGCTGAAAAACCTCCAGTTACGATGACAGATTACGATGGGGAAGTCGATCTTGGAGAGAACTACTACAGGATACACTCATTGACACACTGTCCAATAAACGGTTCATTTACAATTGATGGAGAAACTCACGAAACAGACGGAATAAGTTGGATAGAAAACCAAAGAGGAAAATCCTTTTCCTACCCCGAGATGCAGTGGGACTGGTTCGCACTATGGGGTGGGAGGGATAATGAATTTAAAGGGATCGATGTAGCAAATCTAGACGGACAGCAGAAACAATACGGTATGTACGTTCATCCAGACGGAGGAATCGATACTATCGACGATCTAAATATCGAAGTGACTTCACTAGAGGAAGAATTCGGTTACTCATGGGAGTTGACTTCAGATCAATATCCGATTTCTCTTAACATAACCGCTGACGAGGACAAGATTATATACGGAGATTTTGGTGTCGGATTGGGAGTTGCTAATGGAGAATTGATGGGCCAAATACTCGATGATGTTCAAGTATACCTTGAATTGACACAATATCATCAATAATAGAGTGATTAACAGGAAGTAACGGATCTTACGACTCTCTTAGAGTCCTAAATTAAAAATAACATGATACTATTATTCTAAAGAATATGAATCCAAAAAAGCCTATAATCCTAGATTCAAAAAAAGTAGGGCTAGAGAAGGTAGATAAAGGCAAAGGAGTCTTCATCCAGCGCTTGATAGTGGATGAGCAGGGATCGGAGAACTGTTTCATGAGGAAGTTCACGATCAAACCTGGAGGATCTATGCCAGACCACAGGCACGAGAACACGGATCACGTCCAATATATACTTGAAGGAAAGATGGAAGTAAACCTTGAAGGAGATAAACACACCGTTGAAAAAGGCGACTCACTGTACATCCCTACAGGAACGAAACATTCCTATGAGAATCCTTTCGATGAAGAAGTCAAATTCATCTGTGTGGTTCCTGCCGTAGAGATCAAAACGGAGATCATGGAGTGAGTCCTGATTCAAAATAGTTATCCATCTTTCTTTCTGAGGTGGGTAACATCTCCTGCAGTTATCCTCTTTCCTCCTTCAAGAACGAGCCTTCCCCTCTCATCTACATCCTTGACAGTAGCTTCAAAATCTTCAGATGGAGTCTCTATCCTGACTTTACCTCCTAAAGTTTCACAGAAATTTCGATACATATCCAATACTCTTTCATCTTCCAATCTATAAAATCCTCTCACTATACTTTTCATCAGATCATCTGTAGGTGGGGATTGTTCTACGTGGTCGTTCAAACAGGTGCTCCCGTTCAAAGGTGCCTTATTAATATTCAACCCAACCCCAACGACGCTTCTCTCCTCCAAATTTTCGACAAGTATACCGCACAATTTTTTTCCATCCAAAAGGACATCGTTAGGCCATTTTAATGAAGGTGATAGGTCTAAACATTCCAACGTTTCAACTACTGCTACAGAAACCTTCAAGGAAATAATGCTCTCTTTCGGCAAACATAGAGAGAAGTAAAGGCCGCCTTTAGGAGAGCGCCAAGAACGATCTTTTCTTCCTCTTCCCGCTGTTTGTTTTTCAGCCGATACAATGAAGTCATCCTCTAGCTTTTTCGCTAAATCTTTTGCGACTTCATTGGTAGATGAAACCTTCTCGAAATGGTATACTTTTATGTAGTCCACCTCACATGAACGTGGGTGGTGTGCTCACTGTAAGATATATGGCCTTTTTTTCCCCTAAGTTCTCAGCACTGTGAGGTACGTCTGAAGGATGCCAAAGAGTATCTCCTTCTTTCATCTCAAATACCTGGTTTCCGACTCTGTATTCTATCTTCCCTTCTAAAACAAGATGTATCTCTTCACCTTTGTGGAAGTACTCGTCCGATTTGGCACCCACTTCTAGTTCAGCGATTATCGCTTCCATCTCGTCCGATTTTTGAAGCAAACGGAACAACTTCCCATCAACTTCTTCTATTTCCTTTTCCTCTCCTCCTTCGATATATACACATTCTTTTTCCATCTTATCAAACTCCAATCAGCCTAAAAGGCCGATCAATATACCGGCTGCAGTTGCAGACCCTATGACGCCGGCGACATTAGGACCCATCGCGTGCATAAGTAGATGACTTCCTGCGTCTTCTTTCTGCCCTAGATCCTGGACGACTCTAGAAGCCATCGGTACCGCAGAGACACCTGCTGCTCCGATCATTGGGTTGATCTTACCTTTAGATACCTTGTAATATAGTAAACCTAGAACAGTTCCTCCAGCGGTCGCAGCAGCAAAAGCTAGAACTCCCAAACCGAATATTCCAAGGGTGCCCGGCCTCAAGAACTCTTCGCCGATCATTATAGAACCGACTCCAAGGCCCAAAAGAATAGTGGCGATATCCATCAAAGCATTACCTCCAGTATCGGAAAGCCTATCCATTACCCCAGAGACTCTGAATAGGTTACCTAACATCAGCATACCGACGAGAGGCAGTGCAGTGGGGATTATGAGACCTACGATGATGGTGACCATTATCGGAAAGGCTATCTTTTCAAGCCGGCTTACCTCTCTCATCTTTCCCATACGTACCTTCCGCTGTTCTTTTGTAGTGAGAAATTTGATTATCGGTGGCTGGATTATAGGTACTAAAGCCATGTATGAGTAAGCCGCTACAGTGATAGCTCCGAACATCCACTCGTCCACACCCAATGCTCCTCTGCTTGCAGCGTAGATAGCGGTCGGTCCGTCGGCACCACCGATTATGCCTATGGCCGCGGCTTCGTGAAGTTCGAAAAAGATAGCTGAAACTCCAAGAGCCACGAAGATACCGATCTGAGCCGCGGCTCCGAGTAAAAAGGCTTTTGGCCGAGCTAACAATGGACTAAAATCAGTCATGGTACCGATGCCTAAAAAGATGAACAAAGGTATCAGCCCATTAGCGATAGTATAAGTGTAAACTACATCCATGATCGCCCCTAATTCTTCCAGGCCACCTGGATTCAAGAGATACTCCTGCTGCAGCGGCATATTGGCTAGTATCGCCGCAAAGCCGATCGGTCCCAATAAAAGGGGTTCCATATTTTTTGAAATGGCTAGATAGATGAAAAGTAATCCGACGCCTATCATCACTAGATTCTGCCAACTCAGTTCTAAAATTCCAATCTCCCACATCTAACGCTCACCTCCGGAATGAATTGCGGCAACGATAGCAGCGACCTTTTCACGCTCTAGCTCCTCTTCAGCCGTATCCACTTCTTCTTCTAAAAAATACCTATTTATTATCCTCTGCTGTATCTCAGTGGCTATAGTCAGTATCCCGAGAGTCAGGAACACCACACCGAGACCGATCAGGATGACTTCGTAAAGATACATTCTAAACCACCATGGTAGCGATCAGATCGTTTTCTTCAACATCTTCTCCTTTACCCACATGGAACTCTTTTACAGTTCCATCCTTGGGTGCCGAAACGTCATTCTCCATCTTCATAGCTTCCAATATAGCTATAGGTTCATCTTTTTTCACTTGATCCCCTGGATTAGCTTTCAAATCTAAGACGGTACCGAGCATAGGTGCTTTGACCTCTAACTCTTCACCTGATGGATCCTGGGTTGGTTCTTCTTTTTTTGGCTTTGTTGTAGCTCCTTGTGATCCACTCCGATCAGGGAAAAGCACTGAGACTTTATACTCCTTCCCGTTAACTCGAACGGTCTCCTCACTTTCCATCTTGACCTCGTAATCTTTTCCGTCGATATTCACCTTGCCTTCAAACGGATAACTAACAGGTGGTTTTTTGACTTCTTTTTCTTCTTTCTCTTTTTCTGGCTCGAGGGGCAGTTCATCTGATGTGAATTCAGCTTCGACTTCTCCTTTCAAGAACTTCAACCCTATATCAGGGTAAATGGCATATGTCAAAACATCCTCCGGTTTTTTTAGAAGACCCATATCCTCGAGCTCATCTCTCTTCTTTTTAAATTGTGGTTCTAAAAGGCTAGCGGGTCTCTCTTCTATTACCTCATCCTCCCAATCGGGACCCAATATCGTTTCATACATTTCCTCAGATATCTCTCCAGGTGGTCTTCCGTACATCCCTCTAAAGTATTCTTTAGTATCGTTAGTGATCTTCTCATATCTGCCGAACTTGACGTTCATGACTGCCTGCACGCCGACTATCTGTGAAGAAGGAGTGACCAGTGGAGGATAACCAAAGTCCTCTCTTACTCTTGGAACTTCCTTCAGTACTTCCTCATATTTATCTGCAGCACCCTGCTTTTCCAATTGATTTACCAGATTGGATAACATCCCTCCTGGTATCTGGTGCACGGTCACTGATGGATCGACTCTGAGAGCTTGATTACGATGTAGATGTCTGTATTTAGACCATATCCCTTCAAAATACTCTCTTATGTCCATCAGTAAATCCATATCATAACCGGTATCATATTCCGTATCCTGGAGAGCCGCGGTAACAGACTCTGTTGAAGGCTGACCGGTGGCTCCGGTGAGTGAGGATATCGAAGTATCCAATACATCAACACCGGCTTCGCAGGCTTTCATGTAAGCAAAACCAGTCATGCCGGAAGTTTTGTGGCTGTGAAGATCGATAGGTATCTTTATCCCGGTCTCCTTGCAGCCTTTTATTATATTATAGGCTCGTGTAGGGGAGATCATCCCCGCCATATCTTTTATGCACAGAGAATCGCACCCCATCTTTTCAAGTTCTTTGAACTTTTCAACGTACTGCTCTACCGTATGGATCGGAGAGATGGTGTAACAAAGGGAGCCTTGTACATGAGCTCCCTCTTCATTTGCCGTTTCGATCGGAACCTTCATGTACCTTAGGTCGTTCAACGCGTCGAAGATCCTGAAGCTCTCACAACCATTCCTATAAGCATAACGTACGAAATTTTTGACTATATCATCGGGATAGTTACTGTAGGCAACTATGTTCATGGCCCTCTCCAACATCTGAACTCTTGTATTGGGAAGCGCGTCACTCAGTTTATTCAACCTTTCCCACGGATCTTCGTCTAGATATCTGATACAAGCATCGAAAGTGGCTCCACCCCATATCTCCATCGAATCGAAACCTACCTGATCCATCTTATCGCATATCGGCAGCATATCTTCTGTCCTAAGTCTTGTTGCGAGTACCGACTGATGAGCATCTCTCAACGTCTGATCATGAAGCTGTACCATATTTTATCCTCCATATATTTTTAAAATCGTTTCCGAATATGTTGGGTTTCGGCATAATGCGTGGAGGAATCGAAGTCATATAAAAAGCTTAGTGTATTATTAGAAAAAAATTAAAAAGTCCATGGAAAAGAATATTTTCCATGTTATCACGTTACACAAAAACTTTATAAATGAATTGGTAATCCAGTTCTGGTCAGATATGCGTTTACTAGAGTTTGAAGGAAAAGATATCTTTCAGGAGTTCGAAATAAACGTTCCAGAAAGGATATTAATAGAGCAGAGAAAAGATTTAGATGAAGCAGTCGAAAAGATCGGTTTTCCGATGGTTTTGAAAGCTCAAGTGCCTCTTGGGGGAAGAGGGAAAGCAGGCGGGATAAAAATAGTCGAGAGAGAATCTGAAGCTGAAAAGGCAGTAAAAGAATTACTGGACAATGAAATCAAAGGACACCCTGTAAATTATCTGCTCGCTGAAGAAAAGTTAGATATCAATAGAGAGATGTACTGTGGTATAGTGGGAGATGATAAGAATGGATCTCCAGAGATAATAATAAGTTCGGAGGGAGGCATCAACATAGAGGAGATCGCTGAGAAAAGTCCTGAAAAGATCAAGAGAAAGCGAGTTGATCCTTATAAAGGTTTGAAACCTTATCAATGCAGGAACTTGGCTAAAGAACTCGGTCTTGAGAAAGATGGTTTTAAGGCCTTCAGTGAAGTTCTATTCAAGCTGTATAATGTTTTCGAGGGATGTGATGCCAAACTTTCGGAGATAAATCCGCTGGTGGAGACCAATGACGGCAAGTTCCTCGCCACAGATTCAAAGATAATAATGGATGACCATTCGCTGTTCAGTCATCCTAAGTTTGAAAAGAAGAAGGACAGACACATCGAAGATGAACTTGAACGGGAAGGAAGCGAAAAGGGCGTTAATTACGTAGATTTAGATGGCAACATAGTCGTGATGGCAAATGGGGCTGGATTGGCCATGGCGCTGATGGACCTGATAAACAAGATTGGTTATTCTCCCGCAGCTTTCTTGGACACGGGAGGAGGTCTCAGCGAAAAGAGGATGGAGGATTCCTTGAATTTATTGTTCAAAAAAGCTCACAGAGACGAAGGAGTTAAAGCCATTCTAGCTACAATAAGGTTCATGATAAGCCCTCCTGATGCGATGGTAAAAGGTCTTAAAAACGCCTTACAAAAGAAAAATGTCGATGTACCTTTGATTTTGATAGTTCGTGGAAGGAAGAGATATGTAGATAGTGCAAAGGACCTTTTGAGAGATACTGACATTGAGATTTACACGGATATTGAACAAGGTGTGAAAGCAATTAAAGAACATATATCTGAGAGGTGAAAAAAATGGGAATGTTGATAGATTCTAGATCTAAAGTTCTAGTTCAAGGCATAACTGGAAGGTTGGGTAAAAAACAGACAAAGTTAATGCTTGAATACGGTACAGATATCGTTGCGGGAGTCACTCCAGGTAAAGGAGGAGAGACTATCCATGGCGTTCCAGTTTACGATACGGTACAAGAAAGTTTAGAACATCACGATATCGAAATTTCCACATTCTATGTTCCAGCACCCTCTGTTGAAGACGCAGTGAACGAAGCCATCGAAGCTGGTATCGAATTTGGAGTGATAATCAGTGATTGGGTGCCCTATCAAGACGAGATGAAGATAAAGAGGGCTGCTTTGAACAGTGAAAAGTTCAGATACATCGGTCCCAATACGCCTGGTATAGCGATACCAGATGAAATAGCCCTTGGTATGTTGTCTTCGCCCTCTGTGATGACCGACGGTAATGTCGCTATAGTGTCAAGGAGCGGTACTCTTACAGATGAAATCGCCGAGGAGCTGACTGAGAGAGGTATAGGACAGAGCGTCGTCATGGGCCTCGGTGGAGATCCGATAGTAGGTACTAGGATGGTAGAAGCTGTAGAGATGTTGGAGAAAGACGATGAAACCGAAGTAATAGTTTTGGTTGGTGAGATCGGGGGTACAATGGAAGAAGAGGCTAGTGAGTTTATCAAGGAGAATGGAACAAAACCTGTGGTAAGTTTCCTTGCCGGAAGGAGTGCGCCAAAACAAAAACAGATGGGTCATGCTGGAGCTATCGTGAGAGGGGTTAAAGGGACAATAAAGAGCAAGATTAGAGCCTTCGAAGGAGCTGGTGTAGAAGTTGCTGAAACCCTTTGGGAGATACCGGATATAGTGGAAAAACATCTTTGAGGCATCCTTATCTTCTTTGTTTCTATCATCGTAAAATTTCTTAAATGTCTCTTGAAGAAAAAAGTAAAATTTATATCATCACCTCTTTATCCCCGAACCGATAAGATGGAGAACTACAGGGATGAGATATTCACCTTGGACGATTTCGATTTCGAAGGCAAAACAGTTCTTTTGAGGGTAGATATAAATTCCCCACTAGATCCGAAAAGTGGAAGGATATTGGACGATCATCGTATCCAAAGTCATATAGAAACTATCAGAAGATTGAACGATTCGAAATTGATCATTATAGCTCACCAGAGCAGACCCGGTAAAAATGATTATACCACGCTTGAACCCCATGCAGAGAGACTTTCAAAGATCTTGAGAAAAGAGGTAAAATACGTCGATGGACTCTTTGATACCCACGTTTTAGAGAAAATCAGAGATATGAAAAAAGGTGATATATTACTTTTAGAGAACGCTAGATTCTTTGCTGAAGAGACCTATTTAAAAGGCGAAGAAGATCTTAACAAACATGAGAACACCCATATTGTTAAAAAACTCAGCCCTGAGGTAGATTTTCATGTTCATGATGCATTCGCTGCAGCTCACCGCGCTCAACCGACTCTGGTTGGCTTTGCTAATGTGGTGCCCTCCATCGCCGGCAAAGTGATGGAAAGAGAGCTTGAAAATTTGAACAAAGTATTCACATTAGATGTATCACCCAAGGTTGCATTCTTGGGCGGTATGAAAGCCGATGATTCGATAGAGGTAGCGAGGCACATGTTAGAAAAAGGTGTAGTAGACAAGATCCTCACCGGGGGAGTCATAGGGAACATCTTCTTGATGGCTTCCGGTTATGATTTGGGTGATGGAAACCGAAAATTTTTGGAGAGCGAACTTACGAATTATAAGAAGATCGTTGATGAGGCAGATAACATCCTAGATAGATGGCCTGAAAAGATCGACGTCCCTGTAGACGTAGTTCTTAATGTTAAGGGTGAAAGAAACGGGATACCTTTAAAAGATCTGCCTTCAGAATATCCTGTATTTGACATAGGTCTAGATACGATCACTGAGTACAGGAAAAAGATAGATAAAGCTTCCTTGGTAGTTTTGAATGGACCGGCTGGAGCATTCGAGATCGAAGCTTTCTCTATAGGTACAAGAGAGATCTTCAAGGCGATAGCTCTGTCAGATGCATATTCTATAATCGGTGGAGGACACAGCACGGCAGTTCTAGATAAACTCGATCTAGAAGGAGAGATAGATCACATCTCGACAGGAGGAGGCTCCTGCATCAATTTCTTGACCGGAAAAGAATTAGAAGGAGTACAAGCTCTTCGACGTTCTGGGGAAGTCTTCAAGAAAAGATGAAGTTTTTTTCTATGATGATGCAACTCAACGGAAGATTTATTATGAACTCCTAAATGGGGTCACCCCCGAGGTTAAGATAAAATGAATGCGCTTATATTTGGAGCAGGCAGGCAAGCAAAAGGTGTTGCATGGTATTTAGCGAAAAAGTCGGACTTCGATCAGATAGGTATATTGAGCAGATCGGAAGGACCGATAGATGAGATAATAGATTTTGTCGGGAGCGAAAAATTGGAAAAATACGTTGTCGATGTTATAGAAGAAACGGAAAGGCTGAAAGAAGTAATGAAGGAATACGACGTAGGGATCAATGCACTTCCCACGAGGAAGACATGTTACGCTACAGTAGAGGCCGCTCTCGATGTTGGACTAAACATGATCGATATGTTGGAAGAATATCATAGACGACCAGATCCTTATGAGGTGGAAGGTCTCGAGATCCCTGAAGGGATGAGTGTGGAAGAATATGGCGAGTCCCTCCATGAAAAAGCGGTTGAAAACAACGTGACTTTTATATCTGGAATGGGTTTTGCACCAGGTATAACGAATTTTACTCTTGGGGAAGGTTTAAGAGAGATGGATGAGGGCAAAACTGCAATAGCAAGGTGTGGAGGTATACCTGATGAAGAAGCAGTGGATAATCATCCCTTGAAATACATGATCACCTGGGCATTCGATCACGTTCTCAGAGAATATAACATCAGATCTCCGGCTCTAAAAGATGGTGAGATGACTGAGCTTGAAGCTTTGACGGAACATATAAAGTTCAATTTTGACAAGTTCGATGCAGATCTGGAACTTGAATGTGCGGTCACACCCGGTATGCCCAGTTTTGTTCACACCAGACCAGATCTTGATAACACTTACGAGAAAACGATAAGATGGGCTGGGCACTACGACACCATAAAGGAATTCAAGAAGTGCGGCCTCCTGGATACTGAACCTGTAGAAGTGGACGGGAAAGAAGTTGTTCCGAGAGAATTCCTATCTGAAACCATAACTCCTAAACTCGAACCGAATGAAGGCGAGAGGGACATGTGCGTGATGTGGAACACTGCTGAAGGAGAAAAGGACGGGAAATCCGTAAGGATCGATTACTATATGCTCGATAGAGAGGACCCAGAAATGGGACTCACAGGCATGCAACGTACTACTTGTTTCCCTCCGGCCATAGCGGCCGAGATGATAGCGAAGGAAAAGATCACTGATAACGGGATAATCACGCCCGAGGATTCCATCAAAGGAGAGATCTACGAAGAGATGATCGAAAAGCTGGAAGAAGTCGGTGTTGAAATACTGAAAGAAAAGAAGATCGTTGGGTGATCCCCAACCTAAAAAAACGTTTAACATCTAAACCTTTTATCTTTTCTATCTGCTGGAAAGATTTAGACCCTCTATCCTTGCACTCGGAGTGTCCAAGATCAATCTAGAACTCCCTATCCTCAGTAAGCATTTCTTGTGATTATCAGCTAGTTCAATTTCTTCTAATAGATCAGGTATATTCCCAGAGATCATCAGTCCATCGATCCTACCTTTTCTCTCGCCTTTTTCCATCCTCCAAACAGGATTGGTTACCACGCTAAAATCACCGCTAACAGGATTTGTGGTATGAGCCCCTAAGAGGCCGTCCACATAGATCCCTTTATCTGGAAAGAGCTCGTCCAACTTTTTACCTTCACCTCGCACCACTATATTCCTTGCGTTGGTCTCAGGAGGTGTTTTGAATACTGTTCTGACACCATTTGCTGTGCTTTCACTATCGCTCTTAGAAGCCTCCTTCAGATCATAAAGAAAATTCTCTAGTACACCTTTAGATATCAATGGGGTATTCTTGCTTATCACGCCTTCGTCATCGAACCCTCCACTGCCGAGACCCCAATCCAACGTTGGATCTTCCCTGATCGTTAATTCCTCAGAAGCCACTGTTTCTCCAAGTTTTCCTTCATATACGGACTTCCCCTTTCTAACGTTTTCTCCTATCAACGCTGGTATCAGTCCAAAACCGATCAGCTGTGTGAGAGCGTATTGACTTACAACCACGGGGTGTTCTCCAATAAGCTCTTCAGAAGTTTTCCTCATGGAATCGACTTTATCTGCCGCTTTTTTACCTATTTCTCTTAGATCCAAATCAAATGCAGTATCTGCTGCTATTTCGTGTGCCTGTAAAGATGTGTTTTCTTTGGTAAGCGTTGCCGTAACTACTGGAGATATGGTAGTTTTTCTTTCTTTTAAGAACAGATCGTTCGTGTTAGCGATCATCTTTGTTCCTGCATAAATGTTGAGTCCACCTCTAGTAGGTTTGATATCATCTTTCACCGAAGAGCATCCATCGATAATCTCTTGGGTCAGGTCGATCCCACGGCCACCCATCAAATCCATGAGGTCTTCATCATAGACCTTTACTTTGCTGACATCGTCATCTGAGGGGAAACTTATATCGGTCTTCTCTGAAAAATGGGTTAGTTCGATGGCTCTTTTCACACCTTTTTCTGTGTTTTCAGGTATGCAGTATCCAAATCCTATCTTTCCATCTTTGATAACCCTGATACCTAGCCCTATCTCTTCATATTCTGAACTATCTTTGACCTCTGCTTTCTCAATACTGTGAGAGACAGCACGACTTTTCACAGCGTAAACGTCCCCTTCGAGCCCTCTTTTCTTGATCTGCTCCACAGCTTCTTTAGTTGATTCGATCAATTTCTCATCGTAATTCATTCTCTACCACCAACCGTCACTTCTGAAACTAAAATGTGAGGAGCAGTATGCCCGACCTGAGCTGTCTGACCCTTGCCACAGTGACCCATACTGTCTTTTTTCTCATCTGTTATACCAACGATATTTTGGAGT
The DNA here is from genome assembly GCA_003554965.1 of Thermoplasmata archaeon. GTDB lineage: Archaea > Thermoplasmatota > Thermoplasmata > Halarchaeoplasmatales > Halarchaeoplasmataceae > Natronoplasma. The sequence goes on from PWHR01000078.1 coordinate 66,397, forward strand.
GTTTCAAGTGTAAAACCGTTGAAACTCACATCTCTTACAGGATTTTTAACTTCTCCGTCTTCGATCAGATAAGCCTCCTGGGCATTGAATTGGAAGGTGCCTTGAGCAGAATTCACCTGTCCTCCACTTGATGATTTAGCATAGATGCCTTTGTCGACTTCTTCTATCAACTCCTCAAATTTCATATCACCTGACTCTATCACAGTGTTGCTCATCCTGACCAAAGGTTTGACTCGGAAGTCTTCAGCTCTTGCTCCACCATTGGATTCCATTTCAAGTTTCCAAGCACTCTCCCTATCTAAAATAAAATCGTTTAGTACTCCGCTTTTGACCAGGACTCTTTTTTTCGCCTTTGTGCCTTCGTCGTCGTACGGAAAATGGCCGTATCCATCAACCGTCGGATCATCCTTGATGGTAACAGTATCTGCTGCCACCTTTTCCCCTATCTTTCCTTTCAAACAGCTGTTCCCCCCTGCTACCAGATCACCTTCCGCAGCATGACCGAAGGCTTCATGGGCGAATACACCTGCTAATTTAGGGTCCATTATCAGTGGTAGATTTCCACTCGGAGGCTCTTCGGCTTCGAGCAAGTTTTCTAATCTATCCAATACAACTTCTACTTTTTCGTGAGCCCTTTCCGTCAATTCATATCCTCCAGTACCTCCGACGCCTTCTGAAGCCCTTTGAATAGTATCGCTTTTACCGGTGATGATCAAATAGACCATAACCCTTGGTATCTTCATCTTTACGTTCGTTCCTTCGCTGGTCTTGATCTCTTTTTCTACGACCGCTTCTCCATATCTCAAGTCGGTAGAGGTGACATAATCCTTATCTTCTATATCTCTCAAAAAGGCGATCTTTTCCTCAGCACTAACGGCCAACGGATCTTCAGCCGCTTTTATCTCCACTTCATCCTCGTTTATCTTAGTTTCAGCAAGCCCAGTCTTCTCTTTTTTGTATTTATTGTTACCCTTAGCCATAGACAAGGCTCTTTCAGAAGCCTCTTCAAGTTTGTCTAGGTCGGAAGTCCCTACGTATCCCCAACCATCTTCATAAAGTACTCTAACGATCGCTCCTCTTTCTCCACCTTGAGTGAACTTTTCTATTTCACCGTCTTTTAGACTTAATGAGGTCCTATCCCACTTTTCTTTTCTCACGTCGCAATAGTCCGCACCTTTTCCGATAACTTCATCTATAACTTTTTGGAGTTTCATCGTATGAGTGAATAAGAAATTGAGTTATATATTTTTGGAAAGTGTCCTCAACAGATATCGACAACACCCAAAAAGCTAAAAAGGGATAGTATTTCTACCCATAGCGATAGAGGTCACATTTTCATACGTGACCTAGATGAAACCATCGATCCCACAATTTCTGGGGGTATAGGGTAACACGGCATCCTAACGGGCTCCAGTTACGTGGGATGATCGCCGATCGGGTTTACTGACCAGTTATGGGGTGATGACTAACTGGAGCGGTGACCCGTAATTCGATGACACGCGAGGTAGCTCCTTGCGTGGAGGAAACCCGTTGATCGGGGTTCAAATCCCCGTGCCCCCATTCACTTTGTGAATTTGACCACTGCGCGGAAGGAAACTTCCTCTTGCACACAAATTTTCAAATTTGTGCACTGTGTGGAAATCACAGATTTCCACTGACCCACTCGAAAAGTAAAGCTTTTCTGCGGTTACTAAGTGTTTATGCAGTGAACCGAGGTTGAAGAGGCTGAACTTTTCTCCATCTGCTTCTACCTCATTTAGATCTATTATTTCCATATTCAATATCTCATTTTCTCTCTCCTTTAAAAGATATAGTTACCTCTTCTTTTTCTATCTCTTTCCCTGAATTCGAGAGAGCTTTATCGATGATGTTGTTCAGTCCAAAACAACACGGCACCTCCATATGAACCACTGTAACTTGCTGTATATCGTTCCTTTTGAATATCTCTGTGAGTTTTTCAACATAACGACTCGCGTCATCGAGCTTAGGACAGCCGATGATCAAAGAACTATCCTCTAGGAAGTCGAGATGAAAGTTGGGATAGGCGAAAGGGACGCAGTCAGCCGCTATCACTAGATCACGATCATCGAAATATGGAGCATCGACCGGAACCAGTTCCAACTGAACGGGCCATTGATCCAGCTTAGAAGTTTGGCGACCTTCTTCTTTTGATCTTTCAGTCTCCCAACTATCGGACTTGATCGAAGGGCAGGAGGGGATTTTCTGTTCCTCTTTTTCAGTCCCTACGGGGTTTTCGACACCTATAGTTTCCAGATGATCTATAGCCTCTTGAAAAAGGTCCATCTGGCCGTGATCTTTCAGGTGCTCTAGGTGAGCTTTCAAAACTTCCTCGCCCTGTTCTGCGATATTCTCTACAACCTTTTTTTCATCGTAAGGTTCAGCTTCCCTCTCAATTATCTGTATTGCGTCTTTTGGACAATCTCCGATACATGCTCCCAAGCCGTCACAGAAGGCTTCGTTGATGAGCCGGGCCTTTCCATCGATGACCTGCAAAGCTCCTTCAGGACATCCCTTCAAGCATTCTCCGCAGCCATTGCATTTATCGTGATGTATCTTTATTATCTCTCTTTTCATGTTATCCACCTATTTTTTGAATACAGATATTATCGCCGTCGTGCATCGATTTTTCCTGCTGGATGTTTTCTTCCCCAAGCAGTTCTTTTAGAACTCTCTTATGTATCCTGCACAACCAGCGTGCTTCTTCTTCTGGAAGATTGCCGAAAGCACAATTCCTAAATCTTAGCCTATACAAATCTTCAGTGAACTCGTAATCACAGTAGAAACCGAGTTCATCAGAACCTTCTATCACCTTTTCTACCTTGTTATCTAGACTAACTTCTTCATCCATCTCAGGAAATAATCCTACCAAATCCTTAACCATCCTATCAGCTAATTCAGAGGAGATCTTTCTATCGAATCCCTCATTTACATTTTTGATCATAAGTTTTAAGAGAAGCTCAAACTGGTCTGGAAATAGTTTCTTTCCTTCAACTGTGAGGGTGAAATACTTTTTCGGACGACCCTTTGAGGCTTTTTCGAAGTACGAATCGACCAGATTTTTCGACTCCAATGTTTTTAGGTGTCTTCTCACCGCACTTTCGTTAATCTCGAGAATTTCCGCTAGTTCTAGGGCAGATAAGTCATCTGAGAGTAGGTTCTCCAGTATTTTATCTTTCGTGTCTTTGGAACCGATCCTCTTTTCATTTGGTAAGCTCATTTTCTTTGATTATTATAAAAGGCATAAGCTTTATATATTTTACGCACATTGTAGTGATTAAAGTGGTATTTGTGAGCGAGAAAGAGCTGTATGAAAGTTTGAAAGGTTTGGTGGAGGAAACAATTTCTGAAGGTGATAATTTGCAGGACATCATAGATATACTTGATGTTGAAGGGAGGGATGATAGCTATGGAAACTGAAAAGATGGCTCGAGTATTGAAAGAGTTTGAGGTAGGGACCATCGAGCAAGAAGAAGCGCTTGAGGAACTGCAAGATGCGGAAGCGTTCGACTTCTATGCCGCTACTGTAGAACTTTACTTGGAAGATCCAGAACTGGAAAAAGGAGATTCGCCGAAGATCAGCAATCTTTTCAAAGATCTCTATAGTGATGATTTTTCTCAACTGATAAGTGAATTAGAAAAGAGCCATCCAATAAAAAAATTGATGGTCGATCACACACAGGTCGAGAGACTTTTGAATAGATTAGAAAAAATAAATCAAGAGATCAAAGATAATTCATCCTCGAAAAAATTAGGAAAGATCAAATTGATTTTAGATGGAGTGGAACACATAAAAAACCACATACGAAAAGAAGAGGAACTTATATTTCCTCTGTGGTATGAAAAGAAAGGTACGAGTGAGACTCTCTTACTTGAAGAGGAACATAATGATATTTTGAAAAGTCATAACCAATTATCCAACAAACTCGATGAAGACGAGCAACGTTGGAAAGTGGCGGATTGGAGAAGATTTAGTAAAGATATCGATGAATTTATTTCAGAGATACGTTTTCACGTCTTCCACGAGGGAGACATATTTTATCCGATAATAGTAGATGAGTTCAGTGAGGAGGAATTAAAAGATATAAATGACAAGATCGATAAAATCGATGAAGAGGATGATAAATCCTCTCTTGTCGAGTATATAAATAATCTAGATCTTCAAATACTTCAAAAAAAGGATTAGAAGAAAAATGAGGTGTATAATATGCAAAAAGTGAAAATAGATCAAGACACATGTATAGGATGTGGAGCCTGCGTTTCGACCTGTCCAGAAGTCTTCGTTCTGAACTCTCAGATTAAATCTACAGTCCTAGAAGAGTACCGAACTGAAGATGAAGACGAAGGTGAGGTCCCTGACGATATAGAATGTTTGGAAGACGCTGAGGATGGCTGTCCCGTCGATGCGATCACAGTATCGTGAAATATTAGATGAAATCACGAAGAAGATCATAGCATCCTATGGTCATGTAACCTGCGCCTCAAGTTACGCGGTCATTATAGGAAAAACGTCAGAAGATAATCATAGGGCCACCATCTAGACTGGTGTGATCGGATAAGCACCCGTTCTCGCCACTATGCAAGAGAAGCTTTGATAGGATGTTGGGTGAGTAGAAAAAGAATCCTAAAGAATATTTAATAAAGCTAATTGTTTATCTTTCTAAAACGAGGATAGAAGCTGAAAGAGTAAAGGTATTTAGAGGTAAAAAGAAGTATGGATTTCAAGGTTAGAGCATTTAGAGAAGAAGATTTACCTGAAATCGTTAAAGCATTTATTGATGGTTTTATTTCACGGGACGAAACCGTTGATAGGTTGAATAAGTTCAACTCGAAATTGGTCGACGATGTAGTGAAATTGTTCATTGAAATCGGTGATCTAGTGCTTGTTGCGGAAGCTGATAGAAAGGCTCGTGGCGTTTTAATCGGTTATTTTCCTAACGGTTTTCGATTTGAAAAAATATCTGGTTTTGCTAGTAATTTGGTTTCTAGTTTTTCAATGATTTCGAACTGTAGAACGATATCTACCCTCTTAGATGGTTTCATTTATAGTTTTCAATTTTCGCTTTTTTACACATCAAAACCTTCTATCCTTCTTCTCACTTCTCAGAAGGATTTTAGATGTGGTATCGGTACAGCTTTGATGGATCGCTGGATAGAGAAAGTCGAGAGGGAAGGATACGATTCAACGATAGTGGGTACTGATGAAAGGTTAAATTGGCGATTTTATGAGAAATATGGATTTGAAAGAGACAAAACATTCAAACTGAAGCCAAGACTATTTTCTCGCCCTATGGAAAAGATCTCTGGGTACATCTACAACTACGATGTTAGAAACGATCTGAAAAGAGATCGAACAGGAAAAGGCGAAACTGGAACTACGAAAGGTTAAAAAAAATGTAAAATTCAATCTGGATAATATTTAAAGAACCACTAAATGCTTATTTCTCCCGTCATCTTAGTGTGATCCTTTCATATAATCGGATCACACAGTCTCGAGCCGAACATTCTTCCTTGGTAAATGGTCCTATCAGCAGGTAACCGACGATACCGGCCAGCAAGATCACTCCTGCGGCTATCAAGAATAGATACCGATAGCCTAAAGCTTCTTCTATCATACCATTCACAAAGACTCCTATGGCGCCACCGATGAACATGTTGAACGCTGCGAGAGACATCACGGTACCTCTCTGCTTTGGAAGGCGCTGCTGAGCTGTAAAGATTATAGGTACGTAAAGGAAGACGAAGGCGAAGCCGAATCCTATGAGGGCAGGGATCACGTAGATTATATCGATCCACAGCGCGATGATGATCAGCGATAAAGCTCCCAGGAGCGAGGCGATCATCAGTATTTCGGTGCCGACCCTATCTTTGACGGTACCTGCTTTCATACCTCCTGAAAATGCGGCTAAACCGAAGAGTGTGAGGATCAGGCCGACGATCAATATACTGTAACCTGTTTCCTCCACAAAATAATCTCCTAAGTACGTGAAACTTCCGAACACCGCGAAACCGAGGAGGAAAAGCAGGAAAACGACCTTTAGTAGGAAGCGGTCCGCTAAGGCATCGGTGTAAGAATCTTTGAAACTGAGTTTTTCAACCGTACCTTTACTAAATTCCAGATTTTTGTATATGAAGACTAAAACGATGAACTCCGCCACTCCATAGGTAACGTAGACCAACCTCCAACTGCCTATGAAGGAGAGTCCACCTCCTATAGCGGTGGCAGCAGCTGCTCCAAGGTAAAACATCCCCATGATAGTGCCGATAGCGTTCATCATGGATTTTGGTTCATCGAAAACATCACCCATCAAAGAGATTGTGACCGGTAAGATAGCCGCAGCGAAGGCTCCGTTCACCGCGCGGAGAAGTGCTAAAGATTGTATATTGAATGCCAAAGCGGCCAAACTGCTGAATAGAGCGGTCCCGAGCGCTGCAAAACTGATAACCCTTACCTTCCCATACCTATCTGCAAGAGGACCGAAAGCGATCGTGAAGAGGCCGAACGGCAGCATGTAGGCGGAAACGGTCATCGCCGCGGTCCCGATAGGAACCTCGAACTCACTAGCTATATCAACGATTATAGGAGAGGCCGCGTAATTGTCACCCATTACGAAGAAGCCCATCATACCTAAGAGGAAGACAGTCAAGTGAAACGCCTTTTTAGGATCGCCTCCGTTCTCTTTATCTTGGTTACTGCTCATCTATATCGCTCCCTTTTCAGAGGATATTGAACTTTTCCTTTATAGTTTTTCTCTATTTTTAAGGGCTAAATACACAGCATGAAAATGGGCGTGATTTCAAGAGCCTTGTTTTTTCACATCAAATCTAACTTTTTATCCCTAATTATACCTTACCTAGAGCACTAGGCCGGAAGAAAGAACGAACGCCGATGCTAGGAAGACGAATGTGATGTTTTTCGATATTGTCGTAAAAAGTATAAAATTCCAAAATAACTTTAAATATAACGGTGTTATATGTGTCCTAGGTGTGTGAAAACATGAAGAAAAAAATCGAAAAAATAAACGTGAAATTGTTGAGCTTAGTACTAGCGACTGTTTTGGTGATGGGCTTGAGTTTTGTGCCGTCGATTTCGACAGCAGACCACGTAGAAGAGAATATCGCCTTTGTTCCGAATTCGGGGGAGGCTAGTGTATCTAGAGTGAATTTAGATACCGAAGAAGAGATAGCGAGATACTACACAGCCCCAAGAGAAGATCCGAACCCCTCTGATTGGCGAACAAACCGAATAGCTTTAGATTCAGAAGGCAACGCTTGGGTTATCAATACCGGAGCTGACGGTTCAGACCTTCAAGGATCTATAGTCCGCATTCAGAGAGATACAGAAGGATTGGACACAAACGAAGACCCCGACAACCCAATGGACTTTGGAGAGGATGAAGCAGTAGAGAAATTTGAAGTAGGTGAACCTGGTGATATGCCGAGAGCTATTGCCTTTGACGACGATGGGTATATTTGGGTAGGCTTCTATCAAGGAGGTCAGTTGAGTCAATACGAATATGAAGATGGAGAGCTCGAATACATGGATTCTTGGTCCCCAGAGGATCTACATATAGGATACTACAATATTGAATTCGGCCCCGATGGAATTCTATTCATATCCAGCCGAGATTCAGAGCCCAGTGTAGATCCGGACACAGGGATCTACAGTTTTGACGGAGAGGATTTCGATAGAGAAACTACGTTCGATCCATATTTTCTGCTGATATCCGATGATGGAGATGTCTATGCTTCTTCCTACACAGGAGGATACATATGGGATCGTCAAGAAGATGAAACGATAGATGTTACCGTTGATGATGACTATACCGAAGCTCATCGTGGCATGGCTTTTGACGACAACGGTAGAATCTGGATTGCCAGCACAGATGAGCACAGTGGAGGAGACCGAGTCTACTGGTTGGACCTAGAAACTGAAGATACAGGTTATATCACCGTCGACACCGATTATGGAACTACTCCGATAGGAGTAGGAACAGATGCCCATGGAAATATGTGGACAGTACTACGATCTGATAACTGGGATGAAGGATTTATTCAGGCATTCGATCCCGAGACTGGAGAATTTGTAGGAGCGGTTGAAGTAGGTAATCGTCCCTACGCTTACGCTGACATAGTTGTGGAAGAAATCACGTATGAGATAAGCGGCTACAAGTACATGGCAGAATGGGAAGACGATGAATGGACAGCCGGCGAAGGTCTAGAAGGCTGGACTATAAACTTAGAGCAAGAGATAGAAGGTGAATGGCAAGTAATAGAAACTACCGAAACTGATGAAGATGGAATGTACAACTTCACAGATTTAGAAGCTGGTGAATACAGAGTGTCCGAGCAACTGCAAGACGGATGGGTCCAGGTATACCCTGAAGAGGATTATCACGAAGTGACTCTACCAAATGGAGAGGACGAGGAGTACAACTTCTTAAACAGACATGATGAACAACCACTAACACCTGGCTATTGGAAGACCCACTCCGAGTACGGTCCTGCAGGATATGACGAGACCTGGGATATGATCGAAGATGATGCCGAGGATACAGAATTCTTCCTGAGCGAACAGAGTTATATCGAAGTGTTATGGACGCCCCCGCAAGGAGGTAACGCCTACTACATACTGGCTCATTCCTATATCGCTGCAGAGTTGAATTTCTACAATGGAGTGGATCCATCGCCGGTAGAAGATGAGTTCGATGAAGCGACGGATCTTTTTGAAGAATACACGCCGGATGATGTCGGAAGTTGGAGAGGTAACCAAGGAGAAAGAGGTTACTTCCTTGATCTTGCCGAAACCCTAGATGATTACAACAACGGAGAATATTTCGAGTACTAGTTGGATTCTAGACCAATCACAAACTAAACCTCTTTCCTTTCTTTTTTCTATTTATTATTTCGTTTGAGGGGACTGTAAACAGCCATCCCCTAAAGGAAGTGGCGTTTAAGCCGGTCGATCAGGTATAGCAGTCAAGAGTTTTCTGGCCTGACCGTGATGTTTCATTGAGATATGTTGGTTTCGACTGCCAATGCTTTTCTTGTTGTCTCTTGATATAATGTTCTACAGTTTCCAATTTGATCTCACCTATCGATTCGTGAAAATACCCATCACTCTAGAATTGATCAACCTATAAGAAAGGCCTGATCGTTTTTCTGATATTTTTTCTTTTTTTATACAAGCTATACCCTTTAAGTTCCTGGGCTATCTTTGCAACGCTATAGTTTTTAAAATCGCTCAAATACAAATGTACATGATCCGGTCCATGTTCAATGGCTTCTACTTCAATGTCTAATTTTCTAGCTTTTTCTTTAATGACTCTTCTGCATAGTTCTCTTACAGCCCTTATAGTGGAGACATACAGAATCTACTGTCGTTGTATCTCTCGGTTCTCTTTGAAATTCGATCGAGAAAAGATGGGAATCTTAAGGAACAAGAAGTTTATGTCGTATTCTATGTCCTTCTCTAACTCAAACATCACTTCATTGACCTCTTCATTGGTCAAATAACACCCCAATGCTTCGGTCAAATCTCCCGTCGTTGCATAATTCAGCTCTGTATCTATCAGATGTTTTGTATCGTATTTCGTTAAGTAATCTTCTAGGGCCTCACTTCTAATATAATCTTCTTCCAACAAAAGAATCTCTATGTTCATTAAGTAACTTAATATTAATACAACACAACTATATACTAAAATTTTGCTACAGAAAAAACAAATATCTGATCCTCAAAATGATGGTATAGAAGGACTATACTACGGGTTTGAACTTCCCCAGACGATGAACGAGAAATCTAACGGTTATTGGAATCCAAGTTACGGCATAATCTACTGTGCTCTGAATAGGATGAAAAAATGGATTCATCGAGAGAGCCCACAGAGAACACGAGGTTAGAAAATACTACCAGTTAACCGTAGAAGGCGAAGAAGAGTTTGAGCTCTAAATTCGAGATTTAACTTATACCTTCAAATTCCTGTTTTCATAGAATGATGTCTTTTAGACTTTGAACCCAAAATTTTAATATCGGTTTTCGATATCGGCAGCCGATAACATGTACGAGCGTAAAGTTTTGTTAGGGTTCATGAGGATCCATATCCTCTATCACGCGATGAAAGAGGGGATCTACGGGGCGGAGATGATAGAGGAACTGGAGAGTCACGGTTATTCCATAAGTCCAGGGACGATGTACCCCATATTACATGAGATGGAAAAAAAAGGATTATTGATTTCAGAACAGAAGAAGATCGAAGGGAGGATGGTCAAGTTTTATCGATCAACGAGTGAAGGCGAAGAGGTACTGGAGAATCTACGCGAATTCATCTCTGAGCTCCATCAGGAGGTGATGCCGTGAAATATATAATGGAGATGAGACGGCTCAGGAAGTCGTTAGAAGATACTCTCGTGTTGAAAGATATAGATCTGAAGGTCAGATTGGGAGAGATCATGGGTCTGTTGGGTCCCTCTGGGAGTGGAAAGAGCACCATGCTCCGTTGTCTGAACAGGATAATAGAGATCGATTCTGGTGAGATAATCTATAAAGGAAAAGACCTGAAAGAGTTCGTACCGGAAGAGTTGAGGAAAGAGGTCGTATTGGTTCCACAGGAGAGCGTGATGTTCTTTGGCACGGTGTTCGATAACGTGGCTTACGGTCCCTCTCTTCAAGGTGAGGTAGATAAAAAACACATATTGAATTGTATAAAAGACGCCGGACTTGATCCTGAGTTCAAAGACAGGGACGCAAGAAAATTGTCCGGAGGGGAGAAAAGGAGAGTGGCTCTCGCCCGAGCCCTTGCTCTCAAACCGGAGGTGTTGCTGCTAGATGAACCTACATCCGGAGTCGATCCTAAAAGGAAAGAAAAGGTGGAGAAAAGCATACTTAGATTCTCTAAAAAGCGCGATCTCACCGTTTTGTTGGTAACCCACGACGTCGATCAGGCGAAAAGAGTTTCTGATCGGATAGCCAATCTGAGAAATGGAAGGATAAAAGGTGTTTATGAAAGTGAAGAATTTGAAGGAGGTGCTGCGTTTTGAATTGGATACCTATCTTGACTGGCGTCCCGTATGATTTCTTCGAGGGTCTTCTTATTCTAGCGTCTGTACTGAGCATCCTAGTTTTAGTGATAATCCTGATGGTCATCAAGAAACTCGACATCACTAAGGAACTCGTTTTCTCGATCGCTAAAGGTTCGGTACAACTGTTCATAATCGCAGGTTTACTGGTCCTACTTTTCGATATGGAGCTGTGGTATCTAGGGATATGGGGTTTTCTAGGTATGATGGTGGTGATAAGTGGACATATATCTGCAAAGAGAGCTACAAAGATGCCGGACGCTTACAAAGTGACCACTCCATCGATCCTTACCGGTGCAGGCACTGTTCTTGCTGTTTTAGCCGTGACAGGGGCTATGCCCATTACTAGACCTGAATTCATCATCCCTCTCTCCGGCATGGCTTTCGGAAATTCGATGCGGATATGTTCGCTCTGCATGGAACGGCTCATAAGCGAAGTCAGGCAAAACAGAGTTGAAATAGAGACTGCTCTTTCATTAGGAGCGGATTCAAAAGAAGCTCTAAGAAAGCACTCCGACACATCCATAAAGGCCTCTTTGATCCCCACTTTGGATAATCTGAAGACCCTAGGGATCATATTCATCCCTGGAGCGATGTCCGGTCTCCTGATGGGAGGTACCGCGCCTGAAATGGCGGCGATCTATCAGATAATAGTATACCTCATGATCGTCGGAGGAGGAGCGATCTCCACCATAATGGCGATGTATCTAGCTGAACGGAAGGTTTTCAACGAGATGGAACAGCTGAGGGAATGGGTGTATTCCTGAGCGAAGAAGATAAACTCCCTTTTCATCTTATTCAAAAAGTGAGAGATCAAAGTATTCCATGAGACCACAAGATTAATATATTCGTATATTCTTAAACACTTAAACAGAATCAGGTGGTTAGATGAGCTCGATTATCGATCGAATACGGCTTGGCATGCAGATATTCATGATCATCTTGGCTGGGATACTGTTCTTTGTAGGAGTTGTCCAATTCAATATATTGTTCGTAATAGCGGCACTGGTTTTGGCGTTGATCTTTGGGAGGCTGTTCTGCGGATGGCTCTGTCCTCTCGGATTTTACACTGAGAGGATCCTTGGGAAGTTAAAGAGAGATAAGGAACTCCCAGAGGTTTTCAAATCTAAAGCCTTTAGATTCGGTTTCGCAATGATCTTCATCACTGCTTTGATCTTGCTTTGGCTGTTCTCCCCTATCGACAGATTTTGGATACCATTCATCATTATGGGAGCGATGTTCATCTTCGCAACTACTTTCGCACTATTCAGTTTCGACAAAGCTTGGTGCGCTTATACCTGTCCTTGGGGTGTATTATCTGGGATCCTAGGTAAAAAAGCCCCTTATAATTTGGGCATAAAGGAAGATTGTGTCGGCTGTGAATTGTGTGTTGAGGCCTGTCCTATCGATGGTGTTCCGAAGGACGCGGTAAAAAATTTTCATCAAAAAGAAAAAGAAGGATATGAAGAGTTTGAAACTAGGTGTATCAGGTGTTTGAAGTGTTATGAAAAATGTCCTCAAGACGCTATCGGAGTCGTAGGGAGCGGTGAAGATTGATTATAAGACGCTCAGATCGACATCGATAAATAAAACACATTATTAACATATAAATGGAGACCCGTGAATATGGAAGATGAAAAGATCTATTCGAAGCATGCCGAAGCCTGTAAAGCGTTCACTAACGAGACGCGCCTGAAGATAATCGATCTTTTGAGGGATGGAGAGAAATCCGTTGGTGAACTAGCGGAATCTATTGGATTGAATCAACCTAATATTTCTCAACACTTGAATAAACTTAAAAACAAAGATTTCGTGGAGAAGAGAAGAGAAGGCAACCGGATATATTATTCCATTAAAGATGAGAAGATATTCGATGCCTTTGATCTTATACGAGAGATAATCATAGAAGAATAAAATGGTGAGAAAGATATCTGAAATGTTTAATAGTTATATCGGATGAAAAATCAGTTCTTGCTCAGTACCTTTTCGACGATCTCCTTCCACTTCTCTTCATCAACACTTTTACCCGTATCGCCAATATCTTTTATATTTTGAAATATCTCATGCGCTTCCTCCTCCTCTACTTCTATCCCATCCCTCTTCAGTTTGTCTTTTACTGCGTGCTCACCTGAATGTTTTCCTACAACGAATCTTCTATTCCTACCTATCTTTTTGGGACTTATAGGCTCGTAAGTAGAAGAATCTTTTATCATGCCGTCGATGTGTATGCCTGCCTCGTGAGCGAAAGAGTTCTCACCGACCAAAGCTTTAGAGGGAGGTATAGATTGGCCTGAATATCTTTCTACCATCTTTGAGATCTCATATAATTTGGTAAAATCCATATCTATCTTGTAGTCATACAGCTCGGAGAGCGCTACTACCACTTCTTCTAGAGCTGCGTTACCTCCTCTCTCGCCTATACCGTTGACGGTCAGGTGTGCCTCTTCCGCACCTGCCCTTATCGCAAAAATAGTATTAGCTGTAGCGAGACCGAAATCGTCGTGGCAGTGGACTGCCAAGGGTGTCTCTACATCTTGTGATAATTCAGAGATAAGTTCATACATCTTTTCAGGTGAAGACACGCCAACAGTGTCGCAAATACAGGTCGAATCCGCACCTTCCTCGCTCGCTAAGGAAAAAACTTCCGAAACGAACTCGGGATCGGCTCTAGTAGAATCCTCTCCTGAAAACTTCACCTTCAATCCGTGATCTGTTGAATATCTGATCAGGTTTTTGCTCATCACCTTTATCTCTTCTCTTGACTTGCCCAATTTCTTTACTATATGTAGATCGGATAAGGGGATCACGAGATGTATGCCGTCAACACCACACTCTATAGCACTATCAATATCGGATTTCATGCCTCTGCAGAAACTGAGGATTTCAGCATTCAAGTCCTCTTCAACGATATTAGATATCGCTTCCCTCTCGCCCTGTGAAACCGGAGCAGAACCGGCTTCGATGATCTGTACTCCTAGATCATCCAGTTCTTTGGCGATCTCGAGTTTCTCCTGTGGAGAGAACGCCATTCCTGGAGTCTGCTCACCGTCTCTAAGGGTAGTATCTACCGCTTTGAACTTTTCTTCTGGCATAGATAATACAACCAGTGATTACAAACTATTCTCTGATTATAAGAAGTTATGCACTAAAATCTAAGATCCCCCTCATCTAACCATCGTCAGGAACATCTTGAATTTAGATATAGCTTCGACAGCGTGAGGCTTCTCAGCGGGCATGACGATAGTTTCACCTTCTTCCAAATCGTACTCCTCTCCCTCGATTATCACTCTAGCTTCGCCGTCTATGACCTGTAGTAACGCGTCATGCGGAGCGGTATGTTCGCTTAAAGTCTGGTTCTCATCGAAAGCGAAGATGGTCAAGGTCGTATGTTCTTTATCTACAAGAGTTCTACTTACCACTGCACCTTCTTGATAATCTATCAGCTCTTCAAGCTCGAATATCTCGCCTGAGATCTGCTCAAGTTGATCTTCATCTTTTTGCATTTTTATCACCTATATATAGTAAAAGACACAACATTTTGTACTTTTTTGTGTCTTTTACTACCAGTGGAGCTCGTAACTTAGTTCAAAAAGTTACGAGTTCCACTATAAAAAGAAAAGAGTTTAAAAAAGTTTTAGGTTCAGAGACCGAGTCCATCTCTTTTCTTTTCGATGTGTTCCTCGATACCGTCCGCTATTGCTTCTGGCTCGTCACCTACAGCTAACTTTCCACCGGTCAATTTCTCTACATCCTCGGTCAGAAGTTTAACAGCGTTCTCACTACCCGTGACTGGAGGCGTAGGAGATACATGGGTGTAAAGACCGTATCCTATCGCCGCGACAGCAGCTATCGTAGCTTTCTGCTCCATATATTCGGGTGCGGTCACAGCTACGGGCAGCTTTGAGGGATCTACGTCAAGGGCTTCACTTACTGTGGTAACTAGATTTATCAGCCTTCCAGTGTCGGTACAGGTCCCGAAACTTAGCACCGGCGGTATCTCGAGAGCTTCGCAGACAGCGGTTAGGCCTTCACCTGCCTTCTCGATCGCGTCCAAACTCGTCAAGCCACCGACCTGGAGGCCCGCGTTGCCGCATCCAGCGCTGAGCACCAATATGTCTCTACTTATCAGTTCTTCCGCCACTTCGATCGTATTGTTATCCTGTGGACCGTTATCAAGGGTGGTACAGCTTACAAGCGCTACGATACCTTTGATGTTACCGTTCTGTATGTGTTCAAGTAACGGATCTAGTGAACCTCCGAGTGCTTCCACCACTGCTTTGGGTGAAAATCCAGTTATAATCTCTTGTTTGTTTTCCGGCACGTGGGTTTCTTCGCCCTGCCTATCTTTGAAGTTCTCTATCGCTCTGTCGATTATCTCTAAAGCCTGCTCTTCGGCCTTCTCCGGTTTGTAATTGATGTCGTGTTCCACACCCGGTATGTTGACTAACTTCGTGACCGGTATGATCGTAGAATTGTACTCCTCAGCGTACTCGCCGGCGGTGGGAACGGTACAGTTCATGTCAGCAACGAAGGCATCTACCGCTCCGGTAGCTAACACGTACTCTTCGTTCAACCAATTACCTGTAATTCCTAAGAAAACATCGTCAGTTTCAAAACGCTGCATGAGTTCCTGTCCCGTTTCTATAGAGCCGATGATCCTGATGCCTTCAGCTCCGGCCTCTCTAGCCTTCTCTTGAACTTCATCCCTTCTCGCAACTTGAATCAGGGCCGCTCCCATGAAAGGTTCGTGACCGTTGGGTAAGATGTTTACATAATCGGGATCAAGTATGCCCATATCGACCTCTGCCTCGTGAGGTTCGGCGGTACCGAACAGTATATCCTGAGCCTCTTCAAGAAGTGTCAACGAACCGTAGGAAGTCGCCAATCCCATCCTCAGAGTTTTTAAAGCCATGCTCTGATAATCACTATCCACGTTGGTCATAACGCTAGTCTTAACATCCATCAATTCGTGCAGAGGACCTCCTGGAGTTATATCCAGTTCATCCCAGACTTCCTGTCTAGATTCTGGTGCGAACTCTTTTAAAACTTCTGAAGTCTCTTCACTGTCACGGTTGATCTCTTGTAACATGAAATCCGCTAATTCCTCAGCCAACTCGTATTTATCCTTCGAAGTATCTAGTCCGATCCTCTCCGCTATACTTTCCAGCTTTTCCTCGTCCTGTATATCGAATATCGTTTTTCCTTTAGCTGTCGCTTTCAAGGTTTTAGCTGTTGTATTAGCATGATAAGTGTAGGCAGAAGTGCCCATACTGTTCACTTTCAATAAATTTCTCATCACCATCGCATCTTTGTCAATACCGCATACACCTCTTTTAGTCACTCCATCAACTATCCTACACGGACCCTGGGAACAGATGTTGCATCTCGTTCCCTTAGCACAGAAATCACACCTTACGTTCTCCATAGCATCGTACCTATCGTGAACGGTGCTCATCCCGTCCTCTTTGACTTTATCATACATCCCCTCTACCGATTCGTGTGCACTTTTTTTATCCATATACTTAACACCGTGATAGTAAACAATTAGGTGCTTTAAAAATATTTCGTTTGACTACGAACGTTCGTATTGATGGGAAAGATTTATAGGCCACTTTCTCCTTCAAAAGGAATGATACGATATGAACAGCGAATCCAGGATATTTTCCACCGATAATGGAGCGGTCATTCTTCAAAGTAAAACAAAAAATAGGATCATCGACGTCCTTGAAGAGGAGGAGATGTCGGCCTCGGAGATCAGAAAAGAGTTGGGTAAGGCTAAATCGACCGTATCTGTGCATCTTTCCGACCTTGAAGATATGGGCATAATAGAAGATAAAAAGGATCCTAGGGATGAGAGAAAGAAGATTTATTATGTTTCATCTCAACTCCTCGGGAAACCGAACATCCCTGATGATGAGAAGTATGAAAATATTCTTGAAAACTTGAGAAACTCCGAAGGAGATATGGTCGAGTTCCTCAAAGCGATGTTCCACCTCATCCGCTACGGCCTTGACTCTTTCGGTCTTGATATACATCCCGCTCTGAAGAATATCGGTAGGGACGCGGGCAGAAGTATAGGAAAGAACTTTTCTGCAGAGAGCAAGGAAGAGCTTTTTCAAGAGATATCAGAATTCTGGGAGAAAACAGGACTCGGAACTATAGATCCCGATGGAAGTGAAGAAATCATAGTAAAAGGATGTTTCGACTGTTCTGACATGCCGAGTACCGGTCACTCTTTATGTTCTTTAGATGAAGGACTGATCGAGGGCATAATAGAGGAAACACTCGGTGAATCTGTCAAGGTGAAGGAGACTGAATGTCATGGCAAAGGAGACGAACACTGCAAGTTCGTACTAGAATGGCCATAGAACTTTTATCATAGTAAAAATTACGAACTGTGTTTGAAAACTGACGACGTTAGTATAAGATTGATGTCTCTTTTGCTCATCCATTTACTATCGATATTGTATAAAATAGATTAGTCTATTTCAAAATAGTCTATTTTAGATTAGAAAGATTTATTAAATATCGTCTCGTTATAACAGATATGAGATTCTTAAATAGAGAGGAAGAACTGACGTTCCTCGAAAAAGAGTGGAAAAGGGAAAGGGCCTCATTCATACCTATCTACGGCCGAAGAAGGACGGGGAAGACTAGATTGATGCATGAATTCCTAAAAGACAAAGAACACGTCTATCACTTGGCTTCACAAGAATCGAAGGGCGAACAGGTCAATAGTTTCAAAGAGTCGTTAGCTCAAAGTTTGGAAGATGATTTTTTGAAGCAAACGGAGATGAGAGATTGGAAAGATCTTTTCAGTTACATGAAAAAGAATCTCGACAAAGAAAAAAGATTCGCAATAGCTATAGACGAAATAACTTACATAATCAAGAGAAACGATTCGTTCCCATCCTACCTTCAAGATCTATGGGACAATTTTCTAAAAGATACTAACATGATGCTTCTATTATGTGGTTCTCTCATAGGTCTCATGAGAGAGAGCGTACTAGCTCATTCCTCCCCATTATATGGTAGAAGGAGCGGGCAGATACATCTTAGATCTTTATCTCCTCGAACTTTGAACGAAGTTATCATGAACGAGAAAAAAACTGTCCGATTATATTCGCTCTTCGGTGGTATACCAAAATACTACGAGATGATCGATTACAAAAAGGATTTTGATCAGATCGTCGACTCTATCCTCAAACCGGAAAGTCTTTTTTTCGAAGAAGGTACCTTTCTATTAGGACAAGAGTTCAAAGAATTGGGAAATTATAACTCCATCCTGAAAAGCATCAGTAAAGGGAATACGGAATCATCCGACATAGCCAACGAGATAGGTATGGAGACAAGAAAATTGAGTAATTATTTGGATAGACTATACGAACTCGGATTCATAATGAAAGAGAAACCGATCACGGTCACAAAAAAGAGATATAGAGGATTTCACTATCGATTGAAAGACAATTTTTTGGACTTTTGGTTCAAGTTCGTATTCCCCAATCGAAGTCAGATAGAGGAAAGGAGTTTTGATCACACGGAGATTCAGAGCAAATTGAAAAAATTCATCAGCAAAAAATTTGAAGATATTTGCAGAAAAGAAGTTGCAAAGGAGTGCAAAAAAGTCGGCAGATGGTGGTATAAAGAAGAGGAAATAGATATAGTGGGGTTAGATGAAGAAAATAGAAAAATAGCCTTCGGAGAATGCAAATGGAGCAAAAACAAAGTAGATGAAAACGTTTTAAGGGATCTCGAGAGGAAAAGTGAAAAGGTCAGATGGCACAACGAGGATAGAAAGGAAAAGTTCTATCTATTCTCTAGGTCGGGCTTTACTCCAGAACTTCAAACCATTGGAGAAAAGAAGGAAGTGGTCCTAAATGACCTAAGTTTTTTGAATGAAGAGAATTAAGCACATCATTGAGGATAAAGAATATTTATCTCAATAATCCCTTTTTTCCGACTTTCTGAACCGTATAGAAAAGATGCAGTCCTACCAAGAATCTCACACTATATCTAACACGAGTGAAAGTGTTACATACTTCCTCACTAACTCATCTCAAGATCATTCGAAAGACTTATAATAACCTATTTTTTTGGAAATCCGGCGATGAGGTCCGCCTTGGCCATCTGGCCTGAACTGCCCTTTTTAGGGCTGATGACTTCTGTGGATTGAAAGGAAGCATCAGCCATGTTCAAAATAAAAGTGAATGAAAAAACAATAAATCGTAATAAAAGACCGATCCTAACACTTCTCATCAATCTGGAGGTCATAAATTGCTTTTAGGAATATTGATAATCCTAGCAGTAGGTTTTCTTCTCGGAGAGTTAGCAGGACAGTTGGGATTACCCAAGTTGATAGGTATGTTGTTCGGCGGAATACTCATAGGACCACACGTTCTAGACGTCTTGACTGACCCGATCTATGAGATATCAGATGAAATAAGATTGTTCGTCCTTTTAGTTATCCTATTCAAAGCAGGGCTTGGTCTCGATAAGGAGAAATTGATGGCTCAGGGCAGCGTGGCATTGAGACTCGGGTTTGTCCCCTGTATTTTGGAAACCTTCGTTGTTGCTGGCGCTGCTAGGTGGTTGCTAGGGTGGGGTTGGATATACTCTTTCTTACTTGGATGGATCATCTGCGCGGCCTCTCCCGCAGTTATAGTTCCGATGATGTTGAAGTTGAAATCAAAAGGGTGGGGTTCGAAAAAAGGTATACCCGACTTAGTACTTGCAGGAGGCACTTTGAGTGATGCTGTTGCTGTAACGATGTTCGGCATCACGACAACTTGGATAATCGGTAACGGTCAAAGCACATGGCTACAATTAGGAAACATCCCGTTCAAGATCATCATGGGAATAGTTTTAGGATATGCGGCAGGACGGTTAGCTTTATTTATCATCGATAGGGCAAAGCTTAGAGGAGAGGTTATACCAGAACTGATAATAGGTCTTAGTATAGGTATCCTCCTGCTTGTCGGCGAAGAATACCTGCCTTACTCGGATTATCTAGCTATAATGGTCATGGGTTTTGTCATCTTAGAATTGGATACTGTGCTTGCTAGAAGGTTGAGAAGCGAAGTAGATAAAGTTTGGCAGGTGGGAGAGATATTCCTATTTGTACTGATAGGTGCAGTAGTGGATATACATGTGATATCTTCCACTGGTCTGATCGGTTTAGCGATAATAGGTATAGGTTTGATCGTTGGAAGGTCTTTGGGAATATGGATATCCACTTGGCGTTCTATATTGAACTTCAAAGAGAGACTATTCATGATCATAGCACAAAGTCCTAAGGCTACAGTGCAGGCCGCTATAGGAGGCATACCTTTAGCCCTTGGTATAAGGCATGGAGAGTATATCCTTGCTATCGCTGTGCTATCTATAATCGTCACCGCTCCTTTAGGGGCCTTCGGAACAAAGTATTTTACACCAAAATTTCTCAAAAAAGGTGAAGTAGACCCGACAAAAGTAACGGTGAAACAGGATTATAGTTTCCTTGTAGCGGTAGATGATTCTCGTGAATCAAGCAAAGCGTTGAAGGAAGCAGCTCGCATCGCTAGACAGGTAGATGCGGAGTTGGTGATCGTCAATGTCTTCAACAAGATCGACAAAAAGCTTTCATCTGAGAGGATAGAACGTGAATTAGAGGTAGTTAGAGACCTAGAACATGAATTTTTGATGTATGAAGGTGATTGTGCAAAATTTATAGTTGATACCGCTCTATCTTATGACACAGACTACATATATATGGGTAAAACTGGCGAATCTTCAGACGCCAGTGCGTTGATGGGTAGAGTCAGTAAAAAAGTAGTGGAGATGTCTCCCGTACCAGTAATACTGGTGGAGGATGGTTCAGATGATGAATGATACTTTACTGCACCGAAAACTCTAGTCATGACTCAGTAAATTCCCTGTTTCCTCCAAAAAAAGCTCGTTGGTGAAGTCCCTCCAACAGCATCCGATCTTATCATCCATCGTTTTCCGTTTGCATTCAACTAACCGGTTCTTCAGGTATGATCATCAAGCCTTCTGATTTTTCGATGACATCGACCTTGACTTCAAAAACAGATTCTATATTTTTCGGATCGAGAACATCTACATCGCCAGCGGCAAATATATTTCCCTCTTTCAACATCAGTATTTTACTGCTGTATCTAGCGGCAAGATTTAGATCATGCATCGTCATCACTACTGATATTCCATTCTCGGTTTGTTTACTTACGATGTCTAGAACTTTTAATTGGTGCTTGAGATCGAGACTGCTGGTAGGCTCATCTAAAAGAAGTATATCGGGATTTTGTGCAAGAGCCCTAGCTATCAGAACTTTTTGTTTTTGACCACCACTGATTTCGCCTATGTTTTTCATAGCTATGTGTTCTAGGTTTAACCTGCTTATCGTGTTAGAAACCTTTTCTAGATCTTTCTCACTGGGTTTCCAACTACCGTGCGGTTTTCTACCCATTAGCACCGTATCGAAAACTGTTGTTGGAAAACTTTTAGATCCTGCCTGAGGAACGTGCCCTATCTCTCTCGCTATATCCGTCATACTCAGATCATTCAAGGATTCATCATCGATCAGTATGGTACCTTTTTGCGGTGTTAGTATATCATTTATACACTTGAGTAATGTTGTCTTTCCAGAAGCATTGGGCCCTATGATGGTGAGCATCTCGCCTTTTTTTACACCGAAACTCACATCCTCTAAGACTGGTGTACTGTCGTAGGAAAACTGGAGTCCGTTGATTTTCAATTTCACCAGTATTCCCTCCCTTTTATGACCAGATATATGAACAAAGGTGCGCCCATAAAAGATGTTACTATACCAACAGGAAGTACGACCGGAGATATTATAGTTCTGGCAACGGTATCTGAAGCCAAAAGCAACACCGCACCGATGATGCATGAGGAAGGTATCAAGTATCTTTCATTTCCACCTATCAGTCTTCTTACCATGTGGGGAACTACCAATCCGACAAAGCCGATAACTCCAACAAACGAGATTATCAGAGCTGTGACAAAACTAGAGATGAGCATACCATGGAGCCTCAACTTTTCGACATCTATACCTAAAGCTTTTGCTGATTCGTCCCCTGAATCGAGAACTTCATAGTCCCAACTTTTTCTTAGGAAATAAAGTGTTGAGGGTATAACCACAAGAGATATCAACCCTACTTCTATCCAGGCAGCTCTAGCTACGTCACCGAAGGTCCAGAAAACTATAGAAGCGAGTTGTACATCGTCCGCAAAGTACTGTAAGGCTGTGTATCCCGCGGTGAACAAGGATCCCAAAGCTACGCCGGTCAGTATCATGGTCGCCGGAGATGCGTTTTTGTACTTCGCTAATAAAAGGATGACAAAAGTAGCCACGAGGGAAAATGCAAATGCAGATATCGTGATGATATAAGGATTGTTAAATATGACCGCATCTTCTGCTGCGCTTTGAGTTGTGCCTGCACCTAAAACTATAACGGCGAATGCAGCCCCGAATGCCGCCGCATTCGAGATCCCCAATGTAAAAGGTGAACCTAGAGGATTCCTTAAAATCGTCTGCATCGCCGCACCTACAACTGCCAATCCCGCTCCAGCCGCAATAGCTGCAAGAACTCTTGGCATCCTGATGTTCCAGATTATGGTGTTCAAACTGGTATCAGTGCCGATGAGCGTGGATACGGCTTCAGCGATCGACACATCTGCGGGACCGATAGTTAGCGAAAAAAGAGCTATGGAAACGAGTAGGACCAGTGATAGCAAAAAGAAGTAAACTCTCTTATGGGAGTATTCTTTGTATTTCCCCAATATATCCTCAGTGATCTTCTGTTCTTCTACAGCCATGCTTACCTCTATTCCTCATCTTATAATTCAGTGAATCCACCTAGATCTCTTTCTATATCTTCATAGACGGGCTCGCCAACCAACATATCATATATTTCATCCGCTTTTTCCTCAGTATCTATACCAGTGAACTCTTCAGGGTACAGGACAGATCCAACGTGATAGGAATTGGCTAGTACTGTTCCGTAGTTTATATGATGCCAGTTGTACGGAAGTATACCATATAGATTTCCTTTTTGGAACGCCTTTATCTCTTGATAAACCGAGCTATTCAGGTCGATCACGTCTTCGCTGTAACTGCCCATGTCTACAAAAACTATCTCGGGATCCCATTCTAATATGGCTTCTTTGTTTACCATCGCATGATCTGTGCCCAATCCTTCAGCGACATTTTTTGCGCCTGCAAATTAGAAGGGGGCGTAATCGCCGTACGTACTTCTTAGATCATGGGTCCCCCTATGTAATACACCTCCAACATAGACATCAGATTTGTCTTCTGAAGGGATATCTTTCGTTCTACTTTGAATGTCTTCAATAGTCGAATCTATATAATCTATTATTTCGTCGGCTCTGTCCTCTCTGTCTAATACCTCACCTATCAACTCTAAGCTACCATATAACTCGTCTCTATTCTCTACAAGGTCACCGATACTCAAATCTATCGTAGGGATGCCGGTCCGTTCCTGATAATCATCGGCTTCTTCAGCAGAAGACGCCCGAAAGATTATATCTGGTTCATGAGCGGTGATGAGTTCCATATCTCCTCCGTGTATAGGACCTATCGATTCATGTTCCGATAATTGAGAATTTGCATACGCGTATGGTCTCCCAGTTGGGTCTCCTTGTTCATACTCCTCCACGCCTGCAAGTAGCTCTGTGGCTTCCATATACGCTATTAGCCTCATACATCCAGAACCTACTGCTGCGATACTTTCTACATCTTCAGGAACCTCGACTTCACGACCTGCCATGTCCGTGACTTGAATAGTTTCTACGTCTTCGTCTTGGTTATCTATACATCCTGCACTTATCACCGATATCAAAAGGATCGATACCATCAATATCGCTATTTTACTTTTCATTTTCCATCACCTCTAACTTTTATGCCATGACCGTCAAGTTCAAAATATTCCTTATCACCGCAGAGTAAGCATAAGATCTCTCCATCTTCCTTTACAGTTCTAGTACTCATAACACTTTCTCCGCAGCGATCACATGTGTAACTCTCGTGTATAGGCGCGTATCCTGGTATTTCAACGCTTTTGTTTTCGATCTTGAAGAGTTCGTCGCTATTTATGTCCATGATATGGTGAGAAACTTTTTTTCCCAGTTCTGAAAACTTATTCTTTTGTTTTTCAGTAGCTTCTCTTTCAGTCACGACTTTTTCGAAGAGTTCTTGATACTCTGGAAACTCACTATTCCACCGGTATCTAGCATCTTTTTTAGGTATGATTCTTAAGCCTTCACCGTTTCTTTTCGTAAAAGTTACTGCGGTCTTACCTAAGTCTTTGAATATCAATGAATTGTTGCCAAAGGAGCAACCTGTAACGATTTGAACTCCATCGGTTGAACAGTTGTTTGTCTCAACGACGGCTAGAATTTCTTCCATACCCTCTGATTCGATATCCATCTTTTTGATAGCGGTGTAGGAGGATTTCACCCCAAAAGCGAGTCCAGGACAATAGTGCCCGTGTAAGAGGGCGGCTTTATCCAAAAGAGTATGTAGATCACCAATTTTTATCAAGCTATATATCTCAGTACGGGGTGAATCAGACTTTGCCATTGTATCTACGAGGTGAACCACACAGGATTATTAATACTTTTTCTTTTTTAGTAACACGATTGGCATAGTAATTTGTTACAAGTAATACTACTTTCATGAATCGATTAACAAGAAATTTATTAAACATAACATCCTTAACCTGTCTGATATACTATGAATGACATTACGAGATTTGGAATTTCCATACCATCAAATCTTATGGAGGAATTCGACAAAAAAATAGAAGAGAAAATGTACACGAACAGGTCTGAAGCAATAAGAGACTTGATTCGAGATTTTCTCGTAAAAGAAAAATGGGAAGAATCTGATGAGGAAGTTTATGGTTCCCTCACCCTTATATACGATCACGAACAAAAGGGTATTTCAGATAAGCTCACTGAAATACAGCACGAAGATCACACACATATAGTTTCAACCATGCATATACATCTTGATAAACACAACTGCATGGAGACTATGGCGATCAAAGGTAGACCTCAAGATATAAGAAAGATAGCCGACAGGTTGAAAAGTACGAAAGGAGTTAAACACGGAAAATTGATGATGACTTCTATTTGATAGGGAGGAGTATCACAAAAACACTGATCACATTGAAAGTACATCATAATAGGTCAACTATAGTATCAAAAAGAAATATGATAGAAATCTATCTAATACAACGGTCCATGCCATCGAGGTCTTCGATAATTTGACTATCTTCTCTTTTAACTCTAAATGGTTAATATTCAGCGGAGCTACGTGATAAGTATTATGTTTGAAAAAGAAAGAACTCTCTTACGCTGACGCTATACATCTCACTACTGCGATATTGAGTGATAGCGAAACATTATATTCTAGCGATCCTGATTTCGAAGATATAGATGAAATAAAACTAAGATACTGTGAGCTCTTGTGGAATTTAGATGTTCTTGAAGGATTTTTCAATTAATCTTATTTTCACTATTTACTATTTTGATGGGAGGATTCATGAGATCTTGTTTTCTCAGAACTCTCCTCTTTTATAATAATGTTTCTTTTATTTAATATGAAAAAGATAACAATAAGAATTAGAATTAATATCAATAGTGTTAGTGCTATCCTAGAGGGTAAACGAGTCGAGATCTCTACTTCGTCATCCTTTTCGAATATGATCGTTATTTCTCTGTCCTCGTATATATCTATCGTTATATCTTCATCTACAGTTGAATTTATATTTTTATCATCTTCCCATCCCTTCAATCTCCAGCCTTCATTTGGCTCTGCTCGGATCACTACTTCATCATTTCTTTCATAGGTGTGCGTTCCTACTGATGGGTAAGTGGTGCCCTCGCCTTCTACTTTTATGGTCAGTTCACACTCTAAATATTTTATATCAATCTGCTCAGTATCACTATCATCCTCGCTCTTCACTGTTAAATTATAATTTAAATCGCTGTCTCCAATCTCAGTTCGCCAATTGATAATTTCGATGGTTGATGATCCTCCATCTAAGTTGACCTGAATTGATTCTAATTCGTGTTCATCGTGGTCGTATAGCTTTATCTCCTGTGTATTTGAAACCTCCCCGATATTTTTTACATGAACCGTTACATTCAGCTCTTTAGTCTCCCTTATAGGAGAGCTAGTCTCAATAATATCTACTTTAAAAACATCTTCTTTAACAAAGTTAGCTGTGATAGATTTATTTTTGACTACCTCTATGGTTTCATCCGTATATCTAGAAGTCAAATCTCCAGTCCAGTTCTCAAAAATCCAATCTTCATCTGGGGATGCGTGGAGATCTGCTAAATGATCAAACTTGAGCTCTTTGCTGCCTGATTCGACGTACCATTCTCCATCGATTAAAATTTCTCCTTCACCGTTTATAGACCATTCTAAAGTGAAATTTTCTCTTTGAAAATTCGCGCACATGGTTATGTCTTTGGCAGGCATCTCTAATGATACGGCCTTATCGTCGCTGTATTCATATCCATCCCATTCAACAAAATTCCATCCATGTTCCGATTCAGCCTCAAGTTCAATATTATCTAAGTAAGTTATCATATGTTTTTCTTCACCATAGTTCATTTCGTTTCCCTCTCCTTCTAGAATTATCTCTAATTCATACACATCTTTCTCAAAGTAAGCGCTCATCACTATATCAGCAGAAGGCATCTCGAAGGTGACTGTTTTATCCTTAGAA
This sequence comes from Thermoplasmata archaeon, assembly GCA_003554965.1. Classification (GTDB taxonomy): domain Archaea; phylum Thermoplasmatota; class Thermoplasmata; order Halarchaeoplasmatales; family Halarchaeoplasmataceae; genus Natronoplasma. The sequence continues at coordinate 93,267 of PWHR01000078.1, forward strand.
CTTTCATACCCCCTCCATTCGACGAATTTCCATCCAGTATCAGATTCAGCTTTAAGCTCTACATCTTCATCATACTCTATAACTTGGGTTCCTTCATCATAATTGGTTTCAGACCCCTCACCATCAATGATGATCTCCAATTTGTATTCTTGCATTTCGAATCGAGCAGTCATTTTGATATTTTCGGCTGGCATTTCGAAGCTTACAGTCTCTTCATCAGATTTTTCATATCCTGTCCACTCGACGAACTCCCATCCTTCATCTGATTCAGCATTAATCTCCACTTGTTCATCATGCTCTATGTTGTGTTCCCCTTCCCCATAGTTCAATTCTTCCCCTCCCCCTTCGATATAGATAGAAAGTGTATAATCCTCACTCTCGAACTGAGCGGTCATGGTGATATCCTCATCAGGCATGTCAAAACTAACTTCCTTCTCTTGAGAAACCTCATAGCCAATCCATTCAACAAAATACCAACCATCTTTTGAACTCGCTTCTAGGATAATGGTTTCTTCATATTCAAATCCGTGTTCCCCTTCCCCATAGTTCAGCTCTTCTCCTTCGCCATCAATATCGATTGTGAGATTATATTCTTCCTTCTCAAAGTCCGCCGTCATAGTGATATCTTCAGCAGGCATGTCAAAGCTGACAACCTTGTCATCCGATGTTTCATACCCCGTCCACTCAATGAAATTCCACCCTTCTTCTGAACTAGCTTCCAACTCTACATTCTCACCATACTCTATTTCGTGAGTTCCCTCACCGTATTCTAACTCTTCTCCTTTACCATCTATGACAATCTCCAACTCATACTCTTCTTTCTCAAAATGAGCTGTCATGGTCACGTCTTCCGATGGCATGTAGAAGCTAACATCTTTATCGGTTGAATCCTCATAACCTGTCCATTCTTCAAATTCCCAACTAGTATCTGACTCAGCTTCTAATGTTATACTTTCCTCGTACTCGAAGGTATGGATTCCTTCGCCATGATTGACTTCCGAACCTTCACCTTCTATTATAATCTCTAATTCGTAATCTTTTCTCTCAAATTCTGCCGTCATGGTGGTATCCTGAGATGGCATGTCAAAGCTAACTACTTTCTCATCGGTTTCTTCGTAACCTGTCCACTCAACAAATTCCCAACCATAACCAGATTCTGCTTCTAACTCCACATATTCATCATACCCTATGTTATGTTCACCTTCCCCGTAGTTCAACTCTTCTCCTTCGCCATCAATATCCACTGTTAGAGTATGATCTTTAGTCTCAAATTCTGCCGTCATGGTGATATCTTCAGCAGGCATATCAAAGCTGACAACTTTCTCATCCGATGTTTCATACCCCGTCCACTCAATGAAATTCCACCCTTCTTCTGAACTAGCTTCTAACTCTACCTGCTCATCGAACTCTATCTCGTGATTTCCTTCACCGTAATTTTGCTCTTCTCCTTCACCATCAATGTCTATAGCTATGGTGTATTCTTCCTTCTTGAACTGAGCCGTCAGTTCTTTATTTTGGTTCATCTCAACAGTGATATCGGGTTCGGCTTCGTATTTCTCATCATTTATTTCATCGAACCACTCTGAAAACAGCCAACCATCATCAGGTATAGCGTTCAAGTCGGCTTCTTCACCGTGTGTATAATTGAAAGTCTCAGGCAGATCTTCCGGCCCGTACCACTCTCCATCTACGTAAACTTCTCCTTCATCGTCCTCCGCTGTATCTATCGTTAGCTCGTTCTCTTCCTCCTCAAAGTGGGCTGTCATGGTGATATCTTGAGATGGCATATTGAAATTGTTCGTTTTCTCATCGGACTCTTCGTAACCTGTCCACTCATCAAACTCCCAACCTTCTTCAGGATCAGCTTCTAGAGTTATGCTTTCATTCGCTTCGAAAGTATGTGTGCCCTCTCCGTAGTTGATCTCTGATCCTTCACCTTCTGTCTCTATGATGAGTTCGTAGGTTTCATATGCCTGATGCTCCCAATCCAACTTCGGATAATCAATACCTTCTTCGATAAACCAAGTCTCATTATCATAACTCTCCTTTGTTTCAATATCCCAGGGCTTTTCTAAATTATCATAATCTTCCCAATTAATTTCGTTGTACAGTTCTATCTTTTTCATATCTTCTTCGGGTGCATCGGTACATCTTCCAATCATTGTAGGATCACCCCCTCCGATAAAGTCTAGTCCTGCCCTTTCAAGCGAGAAAGAGTCTATTACATCAGAATTAGTATAACCTATTAGGCCGCCGACACTCTCTTCACCAGTTATATTGCCAGTAGCGTAACAGTTTTCAAAATGAGTAGAACCACTTCCTATAAGACCACCGACACGGTTTACACCAGTTACATTGCCAGTAGCGTAACAGTTTTTAATATTAACACCAAAAGTTCCACCAACTAGACCGCCAATCGTTTCCCCACCAACAGTACCATGTAATCCAAGTCCCGTTACATCTACAGTAGAATAACATCCTTCTATTATGTGGTGATAACGAGAGAAACCAATCAGACCACCAACCCACCTATCTCCTTTCACTTCGCCATTTACATAGCAGTCTGTCACATCAGTATATTCAGAATACCCAATCAAGCCACCAGTACCTTCCCTAGTTTCTGTGTATACATCAACATCAACTAGACTAAGATTTTTTATTTCGATTTTTTCATAACTTTCTCCTTTATATGAGCCGAACATACCAATATGCTCCTCTTTGGGTCTCTCGATAACCAAATTTTTTATTTCATAACCTTGACCGTCGAAGCCTCCTCTAAACGCATATACTCTATCATCATATCTACCGCCTTCACCTATAGGATTCCAACCTTTACCAGTATTTGCATGAGTGGAGGCAAAATCATAATAGCCGTCCGTGTTTTCATCTAAATCTGAGATCAATTCGTAGTGAGCTGTTAGGTTTTTTCTGATATTATCCAATTGAATCCAATTCTCTATCTGGTATGGGTCTTCTTCGGTTCCAAGGCCACCTTGTAAAGAAACTGTCACAGTCTTATCTTGATCCAGAGTGATATCCCTACCCGTAACTCTATCATCTTTTTCAGCGATGATGAGATGGTCGTCCTCGTAGATCGTGTATTCTACTTGACCGTCTGAATCTGTTGTCCCCTCATAACTGCCCACCTCTACATCCGCCCCTTCAACTGAGTCTCCTTCAGCGTCTTTCACTATTACGGTCAAGTTATGATCCTCGATCATCTCATATTCGATACCCTGAACTTTGAGTTGCTTCCCTGCATCCACATTTTGCAAGATCGGATAACCGTCGTCTAACGGATAAAGACCTGTGCCAGCTATCCTTTCACCTTCTGCAACAGCACTCCATCTCTCATAGAGTGCCATATTATCCGTTGCTTCGACGCCTATCATCTCAGTCGTGTTCAGCCCAGTTCCGCCGTCACTTTCATCTTGTCCAGTTGTTTGAACATCCCAATAAGAATTCTCCAAGCTGTAAAGGCTATCCCATTGATAACCTATGAGACCACCTGCATTTTCTCCTGGACTCACCTCACCCGCGGCATAAGAATCCTTTACAGTTCCTTTATTAGTGCGTGCTATAACACCACCAGTATCTTCCTCTCCGTTCACATCGCCAAGAGCGTAAGAATCCCCGACAAAACCTTCTGAAAAGGATATAAATCCAACTAGTCCCCCAGCGATCTCGTTTTCACTCGTAACGTTACCAGCCGCTAACGACTCTTTTATCACGCCTGTATTCGTACCTACAAGTCCACCCACTGCAAAAGACTCTTCTCTACCGATAACTTCTGCAGAAGAGTAAGAATATTCAAGTCTCGAATCTTCAAAATAACGGCTTCCATAAACCCTACTTATTAAGCCTCCAGTTCCAAAGTCTCTTCTCAATCTCCCTTGGTCTTTGAAACCGCCTTCTATAGTCCCACTTGAATAACATCTTTTTACAGTGCTGTTTCCTCCCAAATCGGCTAAAGCAGCAGTGAGAAATCCTCCTACGATCTCTACATCTACGAGTTCTAGATCTTTGATTTCAGATGAAACGACATCTCCAAAAAGACTCACAAAATCTTCATCCTCTCTATTTACGTTTAGGTCGCTGATGGTATGTTCATTACCATCAAATATACCTGTAAATCTTTCTCCAAGCTCACCTATAGGTTCCCATCCTTTACCGCCGTTAGCGGTTTCTGAAGCGTAGTCCTGATAACCATCAGTTTCGCTATCCAGATCGCTTTGAAGTTCGTAATGATTTATCACTTCTTGACATTGATTACGTATATAGTCCAGATGATGCCAGTTATACAGCTCGTAAGGATTGTCTTCAGTTCCTAGACCGACAGGTTTTTCACTGATCTCATCTAGAATGACCGATACATCTTTATCTTCAGCTATCGTGATATTTGTTTGACCTAATCCACTTTCTTTCCTAGCCTCGATATCATATTTGCCTTCGTAGAGGACAAAAATGGCTTCACCTTCTGAATCCGTGGTACCTATTTCAAAGGTTTCTCCATATATTTTCACTTCAGCTTCTTCTGAAGGAACTTCCTCCCCATCTTCGACTATTACTGTTAGACTATACTCCTCTCTGATATCAGTGGTCAAAGTTACCGTTTTATCTTCATCTAAAGTAATCTCTTTAGAATCCTCGTAATAGCCTAGCTTGTTCGCAGTGATTGTATGGTCTCCCTCGATCGTTGTGAATTCAGAATGGCCATGTGAATCCGTCAACTTCTTCCACCCTTCGAGTTCAACCTTAGCATCTTCAATAGGCTCTTCTTCCTCATCCTGTACTATAACCGTTAGATCATATTCATCATATATCTCTCCTATATCTATATCCTGAATCCCTATCTGTTTCTCCACATCTATGCTCTGTAGAATCGGATAGCCGTCCTCTTCAGGAGCGATACCACTCTCGCCTATCTCCCTGTTAGCTTCCACTACATACCATTTCTCTCCGAAGTCCAAGTCCAAATTTTGAGTAGCTGACGCTCCCTGCATATCCGGAGTCGTTAAACCTTCACCTCCTTCACTATCTTCCCGCTCAGACGTCAGGATGTCCCAATAGGAATGGTTAACGTTATAATAAGGTGGTATGTCTTCTTGCTCACCGATCAAACCCCCTAGTTGCGCTTCTCTCCAATATGGATTCGGTGAACTTGCATCTATTTCACTTAAAATGTTCTCTTCGTCTTTATCATATCTATCAGTACTTCCTTCGTTTATTTCAACCGAACCTATCGAATAAGCATTGTTGAGTGAAAAATCCTCCCTAAAACTGCTTTTACCGATCAAACCACCGATACTCTCACTTTCAGATTCCCCCGATACTTCAGCCAAAGAGTATACGTTTTCATGATCTCCAGAGCTGATTTCTCCTGTCAAACCACCTACATTTACTGCTCCAACTGTTTCCACTTGATCTATTTTACCGGCGGAAAAAGATTCATTGATCTGGGCATCGTCACCACTTTCCGCGACTAATCCTCCCGTGTTGATATGCCCCATCAAATCACCATCAAAATAGGACTTAGAGATATTCCCGAGATTGAACGAAGCTATACCTCCACTTTCGATGAATCCGGCATCTATCAACTCTATCTCGCCAGTTACGGAAGATCTTTCTATATCTCCTAAATTCACAGCTGTTAAACCAGCAACATATCTTCCATCGAAAACATCACCTGTCCAACGAATTTTACCCTCGAAACCCACGTTCTCTATTTTTCCATAGTTCAAACCAGTTAGACCGGTTGCATGATATGTATTTTCGATATAGCTATTTGTGAAGGACACATTTCTTACAACTCCGTCATACCCTATAATATGTAGTAAAGAGACATAGCCCTCATGATCTCTATCGATATGAAGTCCGTCTAATTCGTGACCAGCTCCCTCTAAAGTTCCTTCAAACCCAACGTCAAAATCATCTAGACCTGCAGTTTTAAAGCCTCTTCCTTCGTACCAATCCTCGGTCTCAGACATATCGATATCGTTATCCACTATGTAATCCGAGTCAAGGTCTTCTGCTAACCACTGTACTTCTTTTGCAGTGGTCAAGATATAAGCTTCTTCCTCTTCATCCCATTGTGGTTCAGGTGGAGCAGTCCAGAGATCGTGTACATCACCATAAAATTCGCCCTCTTCCGTCTCAGAAATCGCTTTGTACTCATAGCAAGTCATGGCATCGAGTCCATCTATAGAAATAACGAATGTTCCTTCTTCATTAATCGTTGTTCTTTCAGTTTCGTTCCACTCCGTTTCACCTTTCTCACGATACCTGAAAAATACCTCTGCATTATCTGGATGTAAATAGGTGACTTCGCCTTTCAACTCTGCACTTTCGCCTTGAATTTCATCAGGGTCTCTCGTTTCAATTTCTATATCTGCAAAAGTTATTAATGAAACTACACCTTCTGAATCCTCTCCCTCTACGGTCAATTTGTATTCGTATTCAGTTTCACTTTCTAGACCGGTAAGTTCCTCGTAAATAGTTTGCGGTTCAGATATAGTTTGTTCTTCAGTCTCATCCCATTCATCCTCTCCCTCTTTCCTGTACTTGAAAAAAACATCTACTTCATCTTCCTCTTCAAATACAGCACTTGTAACTCTTCCTCTAATAGTTGCATTATGTTTGGTGATGTTTTCGGGTTGTAGAGGATAGAAATCCGTACAGTATGCTACTGCTTTTTGAGCATCTATTATGCCGTGACCATAACGTGTATTCTTTTCTTCGCCTAGATTTTCTCCCGCCTCGTAATAATCAGCCGTTTCTGATAAAAAATCATATATCTCATCAACCGAAAGTTCTGGATTAACTGAAAACATCAACGCTATAGTACCGGCTACATGCGGAGCTGCCATCGAAGTCCCAGACCAGCTCGCATAATCTTCATCTGGGACCGCAGAGAAAACATCAACACCAGGGGCAGAAAAATCCGGCCTCACATACTCTTCTGGAATTTCATCCCTATCATGGTCATCCTCATCGATTATCCTTCCGCTGCTGAAATCAGCGATATCATCGTCGTCTTCAGTGGCACCGATTGAAAACGACTCATATATCGCCGCCGGACTACCTATGGTCTTTTCGCCGTCATTACCCGAGGACGAGACCGGTACAACTCCAGCTTCTATTGAATTTTTTACAGGTTCCTCAAAATTCTCGTCATAACCACCTATACCCCATGACATCGAATGAACATGTGCTCTATAATCCTCAACATCACCACCATACTTTTCGTGAAGAGGTTCTCCGTACCGATCATGAGGTTCTATGGCCCATTCCATCCCACCTAGTAACTGGGCAAAACTTCCACTACCGTGAGGTAATGTCAAGGCGTGCATCAGATCAGATTCTGGAGCCACGCCTATATGGGTCCCGCTGGCATCGCCTCCTAATACCGTTCCAGAACAGTGTGTTCCGTGGCCGTGGGTGTCATGTGGGGTTGAGTCTTCAACTGCAGAACCGGTACTATCGAACTCAATCCAACCGCCCGTATGATGATCATCATCTTCCAAATTGATCATCTTATCTTCTAAGTCCGGATGATCGATATCGGCGCCTGTATCGGATACTGCCACTCTAACATCACTGCCCTTGATCCCAGAATCCCATACCTCATCAGCGTTTATCCTATCTAAACCCCATGTCAGATCATCATCGGAAGTCGTTGAAGATGAATCGAGATCACGATCGGAGACGATATCAGAATCTGAAGAAAGATGGTCATGGTCGATTTTTTCTTCTGGCGGTCTATAACGTTCTCCTTTATCTTTCTGAATCTCTACTTCAAAATTGTCTTTGATCCTTTCAATGCCTGGAAGATCTTTCAGTTCCTCTATATTTTCGACGTGTATCTCTATCAGCATCTCATTGCTTATCCAGAATGTGTTTAGGATCTCGACTTCGAAGTCTACTCTTTCTAATTGGTCTGATACTTTATCCTGACTGATGTCAGCATGGGTTTTGAGTTCAGAGATCAATTCCTCACTATCTAGGGATGAGGCGTGATCTTTCTTCTCTCTGAATGAAGATAATTCTATGAATACATCGATCTTTTGCTCTTCATCAGAATTTTCCAAAGAATCCATTTTCTCCCGTAAATCTTCAGTGATCCTTGTTTCAACATCTTCCTTCTCTAACTCATTCGTATCGTAATCCATATCTTCTTCAGCAGGGATATGGCTACCGATCCCCGTTATAGCAGCACCGCTGGTCATCAGGAATGCAAGAAGAAAGACAGCTATTCTTGATACGAAACCGATCTTGTCTGGGCTTTTCGAATGTGCTAAAATTTTTTCTTTTCTATGCTTGTAAAAAACCATGGATCTTTTTATCTGATAAAACAAATAAGGATCTAGAAAATTTGACGATCTTTTTACCAACTTTCCAACCGACTGTTTCGTCTTTATAAATCATCTTTTTACCTCTGGACACGAACTTGAATTCATATGGGGTCCTAATGTCTGAACTACTCTCCCCATTAGTTTTATATAAAACTTTGCACTGTTTAACAAGTCCATCGATATATGAGTCAAAAAATCAAAAAGAGGTTTAAACGAATCTCAGACAGACTATTTCAAAGCAACTTGGTAGAACTCTATGAGGGATACTGCAAAAAGTAGGAAAATGATGTAAGTGAGTAGATGTGACAAGTCTAAGGAACTGATTATTATATGATATCCTAACGAGAAAGTCGGAACGATATAGAAAGGAAATAGGAGATTAGATCTTTCCTGTTTGAATATCAATCCCTTTTCCCTTATCAAGTAAAAATTACTCGAAACGATGTATCTTATCCCTCCATTTTTGTAAACTATCTTTGAAAGAACGAGATAGAATGAGAATATCAGAAGAACTGAAACCAGGAAAGTCGGCATCGTTCTGCCAAATATCAGGTAGGCTGGTGTGAGATGATAAACGAAAGAAGAGGGTGAGAACCTTGAAAGGAAAAATAGAGCTCCTAGAAATTCTAGAAAGACGAAAAATGAGATGAAAGTACCGATAGTATATATGATCCAGTGAGTACTGGAATGAGGGCTTTCATCGCTTTTAACGTAAGAGTTTTCATCCTTTTTCTTGTCTTTGTTCTGCTTGATCTCCTCATATCCCATCATCTCACCTCTTTATTCTACCATTCCTTTACCTTCTTTGATTTAGATTCAATCTTTCTTTTTTTAATTATTCTTTTATTATTTATATTGTATTTGTATAAATCGATCTCTCTTTTTGATCTGATCCTATAGACGACTAAAGCCGTTAAAACGGCGGCAATAAGTCCGATAAGGAATGGTCTATCTTTCCCTGATATCAATGTGCGAAAGTAAACAACAGAGTGGCCGGTATTATCTGCTTGATCTTTTACTTCTATCATCATCGAGTCGTGATTCCCCGCTGGAAACTTCAGTGTGAGTTCCATCTCACTTCTGTCTCTAGGTTCGTCTCTATAAGCGGTGTTCACGTCCAGCCAATGATCAGTGAGATCGGAACCTTTTTCGACTTTCAACGAGTAAGTCAATTCGTGTACTTCTAGATTATCCTCGTTCTCCTCTAATATGAATATCCTTTCTCCATCCCTATCGCTCAATGACCACATACTATCTCCTCCAATACTGGAGAGGAAAGCGTCATCAGAATCTGTAATGTGATAACCTTCTTCTTTGAATGCCTCTCGAAGCCCATCTAGTTCGGTCTTACCGTGATATAGAAGTCCGATGTCTATAGCCCTATCTGTATCGACGGCGAACAGGGAGTTTGTATTATTATCTAGGTCGAAAACGTATCGACGCGAGACTTCTTCGTCCCGATAGAGTTCGATGGTCGCTCCATCGATTGCTCTCCAAGTGTTCCGATCGTATAGGCCGATAGTTAAGTGATAATATCCATCTTTTATCTCTACATCTACTTCACTTACCATCGGGTCGACATCTTCAACACCGACGTCTCCGTAAACCGTTTCGAGAGCAGGTGAAAAGGCGAAGGAAATGATGAGTATTATCATGAAAATAAGAACAGTGGACAATGATGGACAACCCGATCCGGACCTTGGATTCAGTCTGTGTTCTAAGCTAGATGGAAAAATTGTCTTCAGCGACAATATCTTTTGAAAGATCGAGCTCAGTCCAAATTTTTTATTTTCATCATTCATCTTAGGAGTCGCCTCCCCTAACTTCTTTTTCTATATGTGTATAATTCTATATGTGTAAACTACTATTTTTTCTTTCCCCTGATTTTTCAAAAGAGATCTCAAATCCTCTATCTATATTTATTTATCACCCTTTTTCTTCGTATCCCTCTTGCTTTCGATGTGTTTCTCTTTCCCCATCCGTGACCTTACTACTCCATAGACGATCACTCCGCCGATAATCGCACCTCCGAAATAAAGAGTTTCCCTATGTTCATCCTCATCTCCATTCCCACCGGTATCTTCATTATTTTGGTGGACTGGATTTACATTGACGAGTGTACTGAAACTTTCATCATCGACGATCAATTCCAAATAACCTCTATCTTCCGGATGGGTTCGGAAATTGACTGTGATCTGAACTTCGTGGTAATCTCCTCTCAACGGCTCTACAGGATCGAAGTCGATCTCCTGAATTAATTCTGGAGAATCTTCAGTTCCTCTCACAACAACGGTGATATCATCGTTAGAATAGGTTAGTTTGTCACTCACTATGTTATAAAAGATCTCTTCATTAGGAAACACATAAAAGGTAACGTTGCCTATGTCGTCGCCGTCTACACCTATCGAGAGTTCATATTGAACGGAGAAGCTTTCCCTCTCCTCTAGTTCTAAACTTTCATACCCTACTCGGACCTCGGGGATCTCCGTATATTCTATACCAGGCGTAATAACGACATTACCTTCAGCAGCAAGGTCTAGGCGGCCTAAGAAATATGGTTGCACACTTAATCTATCCAGCTCGAATATTCTAGGATCCGAAGAGTCGAACTGATAAGTAAAATTGATCTCTACGGTTTCACCTGGTAGTAATATTTCAGCATCAACTTGATGATCCAAATTTCCGATATGATCGTAGTCTAATCTAAACCATCCTGGTACATTTCCGTTATTTACCAACCTGAAACTATCTGTTGATGTTCCACCTACAGTGTGAGGTTCGAAAAAAAATCTAAGACTGCCTCTTTTCCCTATCCTGGTCTCAGCTTTGGCGACTTGTACATCATGTTCCTCCCCATCTATCACCATGATCCAACCGTCGTCGTTAGATACATTAGGATCTACAGCAATACTAACTGTCCATTCTCCTTCTGAAAAGGTCGTGTTATCCTGGTCAAGATAGTCGATATCCCCACTCCATCCTTCTCCTGTGGAGTACATCCAGTTATAATCGGTACCTTCCTCATGGATTAGTTCTATAGATGTCTCTGATCCCGTGCCGCTGTAACTTATCTCGGTAAAATATCCTTGAATGAGTTTGTAATCATAGTCATCGTTTTCTGAAGTTATTACTTCTTCTGTAGATACGTCGATAGCTCCTCCTAAGGCTGTTCCAAATACTAGAATAATCGGTAACCCGAACACTAACAGGAGCAGATAATAGTTATCGATCTTCTTTCTATTCTTTTTTATCATTTTGCAAACCTCCTTTTTCTATCAGTTCTAGACACGATCTTGGGACCGAGCTTCAAACTTTGCGCGTATTTTAGATTCGCAGGGCAGGGATTTCAACCCATCTCCCGCGTATGTGGAAATAAAGAGAAGGGAAAGGGTTTTGTTCATGTTTTTTGTATCTATCCTTTCGATAGCCTATCTATACTCTTACTGTGAGCCCAATATATGGGTCGCAGTACCTTCGTATGTTCCAGGATATGTTCCGTAACCTATGTACACCGAGACTTCGAAATCATAGTCATGTTCAAAAGCTGGGGCACCTGTCAGTATTGTATCTCCTTCGTACATTACACTGCCTGTCAGAGATGGACCATCAATATCTCCATCAAGGAATAGATCAAACTCTGCTGCGGATAGTTCCCATGCAAAATTGGCGGATAATGTGTATACATCTCCATCCATATATACTATCTCTTCTGGTACACCAGTTCCGGACACTTCATCAGTTACTACGAGCGTGCAACACTTCTCTACTTCGAATGCTGTTTTCCGGTCCGTTCTTTCATTACCGATGCCGCCGAAGTCCTCGAAATAATTCATCGTACCTTTTAGTTTCCAATCTCCAGCTGCCCAGAAGGGTTCTTCGTCGTCGAGTTCAAACGTCCAACCGACATATGCTTGACCCTCTTCGTAACAGTCCGCTGTTACATATATTGTGTCTGATATCGCATAGCGTACAGCGTCGCCTTCTTCTCCATCATCGTATTCATCTGACCAGACCTCTAGTACGACTTCTACCGGTTCGTGATGGGGTGATTCGATCTTTACTCCCTCTCCTTCTTCTTCGTCAACTGCTATCACTATATCCCCATCGCATTCAACAGTAAACCAAGGGACTTGGCAAACATCTATCGTCGGTTTCTCGTAGTCTACTGTAACTCCAACATCCGTATTCGCTTGGCACGGTTCCCAGTCGTTATTTTCACCTACAACGAGACCTGCACCAAAGGTTGTTCCTATCATCAGTACTATCGGCAGTATGTAGGCTAACATTTTTTTCTTCATTTTTTTTCACACTCCTTTTTCCTTACGTCATTTCCCGTCCAGTCTTGCGACCGAACTTCGGACTGGCCCAAACTTGTATCACTAAGGACGGAAACTCATCCGTCCCCGCATTCCCTAAGTTCATCTTCAGAGGTAACGAATACCACTCTTTCACTCCGCCTTCTTCGGACGGAACTACTTGATTCATATTCTCACCACTCCTATTTTCTTCTCACAGACTCAATCCCCAGTATGACCTTCTACATCTAGATGGATGACGTAAAAAGGATATTCATCTACTGTAACTTCTGTTGAATCACCTTTATAGGTGGTAAATTGTCCAAAAGGTCTAGGGTCATCAGGAAGTTCATGGTAACCCTGTATCTTCACAGGCTCGTCATCATCCTGCAGCTTCCATCCTTGGCTCAACTCGATCGTTATAGTCCTCTCACCATCAACGGCTTCTGTAACCGTGACCTCACCAGCTTTAAAGAACTGGCCTGCCCAGATATCCTGAGTCTCTTCTCCTGTGGTGTCAAAGTAATACCACCAAGCACCTGGTTCACCGACGTTAACAGGAGAATCTCCTCCAAAAGCTGACTCTTTACCGAATGGTGGACAATCTACAGCTTCTTCAGCTTTACTCAATGTGTGCACAGCAGGATATTCTTCAGTTGAGTAGTTTCCGCTCATCTGACCTATCGGGATATTCACCCAATAATGTATATCATATGACTTCTCAAAGGCTGGAGGCATTTCAATAAGATTCTCCGTTTGCCCCTCGTATCCTCCTTTCGTGTTCTCTCCTTCGATGTGAGTACTGCCGTCAGGTCCCTCGAGTACATAACTATCATCGAACGTCAGATTCCAGTAGGCGTTAGATGTTATTTTGATCTGAGGGATTTCCCCTTCGTAGTTCTCGAAATCATCACCCTCTAACGTGTCACCAGGTATTCCAACTGCACTTCCATCTTCTGCACTGACTATCTCACAATACCATTCAGCTATAGTCCATATCATGTGAGTGTGGTAATAATCATCCTCACCGTATACTGTAGCACCAATCTCCCAGTAACCAAATCTCCACATAGTATCAGGTTCAAAGATCACTGTTTCCACCGTACCTAGATCTTCATCCCACTCTACTATCGGCACATCTTCTTTCATCGCATAGACATCAGCGTCTCCAGGGTCTCCATCACCAATATACTCCATCCATATATCGACTTGCTCTACAGCGCTATCCTGTCCAGGAGCAGTTACCTCTGTTTCTATCTCCACGTTCTCTAGCCCACCGATCCCTTCACAGGTCCCCGGTTCAATGATCTCTATAGTGGGAGGAACGTAACCTACGTCGATCGTAACTTGGGTTTCTTCTTGAACTCCTCCTCTCACTATACCGACACCGAAGACTGTTCCTATTATCAGGACCAGCGAAGCTAAATACACAACTATATCCCTATCCATTTTTTCTCTCACCTCTTATATTTTCCTTTAGACCGATTCGATCGAATCGATCGACCATTCCATTTGCTAAAGTCGGTAGTTCCGGGAATCGAACCCTTCCCTGCCCTTTTGAGATCCGAAACATATTTGAACTAGAATTCACAATAGGTAGTTTTTTTGAGATAAAATTTTCAACCTGTGGAAAAATACTTAGATTTGCCAAATTATGATCGAGTCCGTGAACTCCCTCATAGTGTCCCAGCTCCACCGAGCTTCTACCGCACAAAGCTTCTGTTCTTTTCCCCCCTTCTCGAATTTTCAACATACCTTCTACCTCCAGACCCGCCCCTATATCATGGGATATATATATGATATAGATATCTCTGGAGAGATTCCCTAGTCCCCACAAGATAGGTCTGTTTAAGCTTTTGTCACCCTATTGATGTATATGATGAATCTACTATATATAACTATCTATTATCACCATATTATATATAGTATATAATCAAACCAATATTTTAACATGTTATGGTGCAAATATATTATCGTATACTAGCCATCTAGATATTCTACGTTTTCTACCAATCCCGTGTCTATAAATTAATCAAAATCCTAGATGTCTTCAATTATGAACTCTAATTTTGTTATATAAAGGAAGTCAAACCTGATTGATTACAAGCTCTTCCTTTCCTAGCGAGATATATAGCACCCCCTCTTAGAGTTGATTCACCCATAACTCGGGGTCTCCTGTAGAAAACTTTCATTGAGTTTTTCTATGGCTTTTGTAAATACTTCTTTTTCTGTCCCTTCAAAATCTGCAGTTATAGTCACGTTTTCGGCCAATATATCGAACTTGATGAAAGAAGCAATTCCTTAGGTGTCCATGAGTGTAAAAAAATAACATCGTATGAACCGATTTACAGTTCTACCAAGGAGTACAGGACCACGAGAATTGATCATTCAAATCCAATCTTTTTCCAAAATATATTGTATTCAAATCCAATCTTTAGTAAATTATTTATGTGTCGAATCACAATATCCCTTCATGACCATCATAGACGAACTGACCCGCCAAAACCCATGGTGGAGAGGAAAAGAAGTAATAGATGAGACCATCGAAAGGGAGATCGAAGAAGAGATCATCTCGGAACTCTCCGAAGACATAGTTACAGCAATAACCGGTTTGAGAAGATCAGGAAAGACAACTCTGCTCAAAAGAATGATCAAACATCTTTTGGTTGAGAAAAATCATCCTCCAAAAAATGTGATGTACTTTTCATTCGATATCGAAAAGGCGGAGGTCAATGAGCTTCTTCAAAGTTACTTCCAAGAAATACTGAGGACCCCTGCTGAGGATGCAAATCAAACGTTCGTCTTCTTGGACGAAGTGCAGAAAATTGATGATTGGAGCGACCACGTAAAGGCTTACCACGACAGCTATGAAAACGTAAAGTTCGTGATAACAGGTTCTTCCTCGGCAAATATCCGAAAAGGGGGAGGAGAAAGTTTAGTTGGTAGGATGAGTATCAGAAATCTTAACACCTTCACGTTCAGAGAATTTCTGCGATACAACCACATAGATGTCCCGAAAAAAGAGTTCGGGGATTTTACGATACCGGTCAACAATTCTGAGATCAAGACCGAATTTTTGGAGTATTTAGAGACAGGCGGTTTTGCCGGTCTAATACCTCTCGACGAGACAACTCGAATCGAGCGGCTAAAAGATATAATCGATCTTACCCTATTCAGAGATGTCGTTGAGATCTTTGATATCCAACGTCCCGAGCTGCTTCAAGGTATCTTTAGAAGTCTTTCCTCGAACTCAGGTTCTATAGTTAACTACAACAAGATATCTAAAAATCATGATGCCCAATATAAAACGGTAAAGAAATATATCGAGGAGCTCGAACAATCTTTTATCATAGATCTGAGTAGGAGATTTGAAAACAACGTCTTCAAAGAGTACAGAAAGAGACCTAAGATCTACTCTTCAGATCATTCTTTTTGTCAATTAGAAAACACCGATCGTGGTCTTCTCGCTGAAACCGTTGCCTACAATCATATCAAAACAGCTGGTGAAACGGGTTACTGGAAAAAGGAAAAGGACGAAGTGGATATCGTTCTGAGAAGGGATGAGAAAATTTTCGGCCTAGAGGTCAAATACAAAAATGAAATAAGAGGTAGTGACAAAAAGGGTCTGAAAAAATTCAAAGAAGAGTTCCCAAACAGTGAGACTTACGTATTGACTAAAAGAAAGCTCGACAGAGACGGTGAGATCAAGATGATTCCTTTGTGGTTGTTCCTTCTCCACGTGTAAATGAACCTGTCGCCGTTAAACTAAGCCACTCTCAGATACCTAACTTCTCTCCCTAGGGCAACTTTTTTGAACATCTTCCTATTGCCCTAGATAAGTGTATTATCTGTAAAAAATTTGGTTTGGTCTAAAAGGAATTCTAGAAAGAAATCGTTTGATAACAATAAAAAATTGGACTTTTCGTTTCCTAGCGGGATCTATTCATTCAAATCTACGATCCGACTTTTTATCAGTCACTTTTTCAGCATCTTTTTCCAACCAGCCCACTTTGCAGTCATCTCTTCTATCGAATTCAGGCACGTACGGCTTTATGTCTAAAAGAGGAGTTCCGTCAACAACATCTACACCTTTGATTTTGATAGTAGTTCTATTGATGTTTTGATTTCTACTTCCTTTCTTCTATCTCTAGTGGTTTGTGTAGATACTCCCTTTAATATGTTCATGTTTGGACTCGATCGTTCCTATTGGTTCATATTTTATTGACATCAAGTCGGAAAAATAAATTATATATCATACTCCAATAGTAGCAAAAAGGATATATACTACGTAAACATATATGTTTACAGAATAAAATGGCGCAGGTTCAAGTCAGAGTTACGGATAAGATGATAGAAACTTTGGACGAATGGGTTGAAGAAGGAAAATTCAAAAGTCGGAGTGACGCGATACGAAGTGTGTTAAAGCATTACGAAGAGCGAGAAAAAACTAGGGAATTTTACAAGATGCTGCAAGAGAGGAGTGAAGAAACCGAAGAGAATCCAGAAGATCTCATCCCTCTGGAGTAGATTTGATGAGCTACGAGGTACTGCTTCACCCAAAAGCAAATAAATTTTTTGAAAAATCTGATAGTTCCCTTGAAAAAAGGATAAGAGGGAAGCTGGATACCCTTTCTAGTGAACCTAAAAAAGGAAAAAAGTTGAAACATTCAAATTTCAGGCGATTGAGAATAGGTAATCATCGAGCCATATATGAGATAAAGCCCAGCAAAGAGAAGGTAGTCGTCCTCTTCATCGGACACAGAAAAGACGTATATGTTGACTTTTCAAGCTTGATCTGATAGTTAAAGGAATAAGCCGAGAATACTGTATTAAATCTGATAAGTTATTGAGACAAGTATCTCCCATAAATTTTGAGATGTGCATACCTCACCACTACTTCATCAGCGTTGTCTTTTTAAATCTACTATTTTTCTTCGTTTTTCATAATTATCTCATGAAGTAAACTAGGGAGTAAGCACTAGAAATATGGCATAACTCTAGATATAGAATATATATCTCAGTCTCTCCAACTGTAGCATTTTACATTCAACAGGTCTCGATCAAAGTCCTTTCACCATATTTCTCTCGTGGATCTTGATAGACATCATGTAGAAAATCACAGTGAAAATCAAAAGGGCGATCAAACCTACTCCGGCCTCGAAAAAATTTTCTCCACCTATCCCTGTGTGAAATGAATCAACCAGATAGGTGAGCGGAGATATGTAAGAAAGTATTCTCAGAGTACTCCTCATCTCAACTAACGGTATGAATATACCGCTGATGAAGACCAATGGGAATCTTATCAAGCTAGATAGCATCATTATATTAGATGGCGATTTAGTAGCTGGAGAAGCTAAAAGCACGCCCAACGTTTAAAAGGTTATCCCACCTAGGATCAAGGAAAGAACCAATACTGTTACACTGACGATCTCTATGGAAAGAATGAACCAACAGGCGATGAGAACGATCGTAGTCAAAGATATACCAAATATTGAACCTGCCAATATATCACCTATCAGAACCACTTTTATATCTACTGGATAAGACAACAATCTCTCATATGTTCCTGCTTGTCGCTCCCAAGGGGTTACTAAAGGACCCACAGAAGAGGAAGTAAAAAAAAGTGACATGGCTAGAAATCCAGGAAAGAAAAAAGCTATCTCCAATTCCCTCCCTATGTAAAAGGCAAGAAACAACAAAAGAGGAAACAACAGACCAAATATTATCACTGGTGGTTTTTTGTAATATATCTTGATATCTTTTTCAGCCGTACATAATATACCTCTAATATACTCTTTGTAACTCATTCCATATCACCTGTGAGTCTCACGAAAGCTTCTTCTAGACTTGGACCACAAGTTCTTAGTGATATTATCTTAAAACCGTTCTCCTGAGAGAGTTTGACCAGATTTTTCACACTCGCGTCAAGATCATCAGTGAATATCTTTAACTTGTCACCAGACCGTTCGATTTTGTTGACATGATCATTTTTGAGAGATTCAGGGCTAAAGTCACCTTCGATTGAAAACTCGATAGATTGTGTTTTATCAAAAGTATTTCTCAATTTTTCAGGTCTATCTATCGCGACTAATTCTCCCTCGTGGATTATACCTACTCTTTCACAGAGTTCATTAGCTTCCTTGATATCGTGTGTAGTCAAGAAGATAGTAGTTCCTTCTTTCTGCATTTTTTGTATCAACCTTATAACCAACCTTCTGCTCTGAACATCGAGTCCAGAAGTGGGTTCATCTAAAAATAATACAGGAGGCTCATGGATTATCGCACACCCGATGTTGACCCTTTGTTTCATGCCTTTAGAAAAATTCTGAAGGATGTCTTGACCTCTTTCTTCTAATTTCATCATCTTTAAAATTTCTGAAGCTCTTTTTTCTCTTTCTTTTTTATCCATTCCGTAAAATTTACCTGCAAGATGAAGGTTCTCTAACGCAGTGAGATCTTCATAGATATTACCAAATTCAGGTATGACACCCATCTTCATTTTGGCTCCTATAGGGTCTTTTTGAGAATTGATCCCTTCGATTAGAGTTTTGCCAGAATCTGGGGTGATCAAACCTGTCAACATCCTGATGGTGGTTGTTTTCCCTGCACCATTGGGCCCTAAAAATCCGAAAAATTCACCCTTCTCCACTTCCAAACTCACATCACTAACGGCTTCTACTTCACCAAAAGTTTTACTGAGTCCATCTGCCTCTACTGCAGTTGGCATCTTACTCCCCTTGAATAAGGTTAATTTCTATTCTCTTTTTAGCTAACTTCCAAATCTTTTCCGGTGCCCCTCCACCTTCCTCCCTGTATTCAGCAACGTCTATTATCCCTGCCTTCTTCAGTTCAGATAGATGATAATACAGATTAGAAGAACTCAATTCGATACCTACATTTTCCATTTCTTCCTTGATCTTCTTCGTACTTACCTTATCTTCTCCGATTATATCGATGATCTTCCATCTCTTTGGGCAGTGTAGAGCTTTGATGTATTTGTTAGGGATCTCTTCTTTTTCTCCTCGATTTGAACAATTTTTCTCCATGGTAAGCCTCCTATATTATAGTACAATACTATAATATTATCATATATTTAAAGTTATTGACAATGTCAACTTTCATTCCCATCACTTTTTCTGCCTCTCATACAATTCCCTATAAATGTCAGACTCACTCATCAACTCTTCGTGACTCCCGGATTCGACCAGTTTTCCATCTTCCAGAACACAGATCCTATCGGCTTTGTCTAAAGTGGCGAAACGGTGTGCTATCATCAACACCGTTCGGTCTTTCAAGAGTTCGTCCATGGCATCCTGTACCATGGCTTCGGTATAAGCATCTACACTCGAGGTCGCTTCGTCCAAAATTAATACATCGGGATCAGCTAACATCGCTCGTGCAAAGGAAACTAATTGTTTTTGTCCACCAGATAACTTAACACCTTCTTCACCGACTCTTGTTTCATATCCATCTGGAAGATCTTTTATGAAGTCATGAGCTTGAACTTTTTTAGCGACCTCCTTCACTTCTCTATCTGTAGCTTCAGGATCACCAAATCTGATATTTTCTTTTATTTTTTTATCGAAAAGAAAAACATTCTGAGGAACTACCGCTATATGTTTCCGCAACGATTTTATCTTATATTTTCTCAAGTCTATACTCTCTAATAATATCTGGCCACTATCAACGTCGTAAAGTCTTGTTAACAAGTTAACGATAGTGGTTTTACCGGCTCCCGTTGAACCGACGATGGCTAAAATTTCGTTCGAATCTATTTTGAGATCCAAATTTTCGATCACATCTTCATCC